>NZ_CP126742.1:2400000-3068413 GCF_030246945.1 Microbacterium sp. zg-Y1090 | reverse complement strand
CCAAATCCACTGTACGGCGCGGGTGCGTGTCATTGCCAGGCGAGCGCCCGGTCGGTGGATAAAGTGTGCCCCTCCTGGCCGGTTTGAGTTCTCGGGCGTGGCGACGTACCCTTAATCGGTTGACGTATGCCCGTTCGGGCAGTCCCCTGTACCCGCGTCCCCGGTCCCAGCGTTCCGGTGACCGCCGATCCGGAGTGATCCTCATGAGCAAGCGCACTTTCCAGCCCAACAACCGTCGCCGCGCCAAGAAGCACGGCTTCCGCGCCCGCATGCGCACCCGCGCCGGTCGTGGCATCCTCGCCGCTCGTCGCGCCAAGGGGCGCACCGAGCTCTCCGCCTGACGCAAGCTGTGCTTTCGAGGCTGAACCGCCTCACACGCGGCGTCGAGTACCGAGCGGTCGTCCGTGGCGGGAGACGGTGTGGGGGATCCCACACCGTCACCTACGTCATGGGTCCCGTCGGTGACCGTGCGCCGCGATTCGGTTTCATCGTCAGCAAGCAGGTCGGCGGCGCCGTCGTGCGCAACACCGTGCGCCGACGGCTGAAGGCCGTGTGCGCAGAGGTGGTCGACGACGTGGCATCCGGTGCCGACATCGTCATCCGCGCCCTGCCCAGCGCGGCCACCGCTCCGTACGACCAGCTGCGCGGAGACGTCCGGCGCTGCCTCGCCAAGCGGGCCGCAGCATGAGCACGTCCACGCTCCCCATGGCCTCGGTGGGTGAGGCGACGCTCGAACCCACCCAGGTGTGGCGCGGCCTTCCACTCGTCCCCCGCAACCTCGGGCTCGCCCTGTTGCACAGCTATCGGGCGACGATCTCGCACCTGTACGGCGATGTCTGCAAGTACTACCCCTCGTGCTCGGCGTACGCGGTGGGTGCCGTGCAGCAGCACGGCCTGGCGAAGGGCACTGTGCTCACCGCCGCACGTCTGGGGCGGTGCCATCCCTGGGCCGCCGGCGGAATCGACGACGTCCCGCCGAACCCACGCTTCCGTCACGAGCTGACCCGGCACGGCTTCGTCGTGCCCTCCGGAAAGGACTGATCCGTGCTGGATCTCTTCGCTGCCACCCCCATCCCGGTGGTGCCCACCCCGACGACACCGCCGCCGGGTGAGGGATTCGACCTCTTCAGCACGCTGATGTGGCCCTTCAAGTGGCTCGTCGAGCTCATCCTGGTGTTCTGGCACTGGCTGTTCACCGCGGTGGGCATGCCCGCGGCCGCGGGTGCCACGTGGGTGCTCTCGATCATCGGTCTCGTGATCGTCGTGCGCTCGGCGCTGATCCCGCTCTTCGTGCGGCAGATCAAGAGCCAGCGCAAGATGATGGAAATCGCTCCTGAACTGCGTAAAGTCCAGGAGAAGTACCGCGGCAAGAAGGACCAGCTCTCTCGCGAGGCCATGAGCCGCGAGACGATGGCCCTGTACAAGAAGCACGGCACGACACCGGTGTCGAGTTGCCTGCCGCTGCTGGTGCAGATGCCGATTCTGCTGGGCATGTTCTACACGCTCAGCGACGTCAAGAAGCACGCCGAGTGGGGCGTCGGTGGTGTGGGACTGCTCAACACCGAGCTGACGAAGCAGTTCTACGACGCCCAGCTGTTCGATGTCGCGCCGCTGCACACGAACATGATCGATGCGATCAACGAGGGTCAGACGGCCACGGTCATCATCCTCGTCATCCTCGTCGTGCTCATGATCGCGTCGCAGTTCATCACTCAGCTGCAGATCATCTCGAAGAACCTGTCGCCCGAGGCCAAAACCGGCCAGGCGTACCAGATGCAGAAGATCATGCTGTACGTCCTGCCGCTGGCATTCATCTTCTCGGGTGTCTTCTTCCCGCTCGGCGTGGTCATGTACTGGTTCACCTCGAACCTCTGGACGATGGCGCAGCAGTTCGTCGTGATCCGCAACCTCCCGACCCCGGGTTCCGACGCTGCGAAGCAGCGCGAGGAGCGTCTGGCGCGCAAGGGCAAGGCACTGGATGCCAAGGGCCGCGTGATTCCGCTGGAGAAGTACCAGGAGGAGCAGCGCCGCCTGGCGGAGGAGGCGGAGCGTGCTCGCGCCGCCGCACCGAAGCGTCAGCAGCCGATGGGCAAGCAGCGCGCGAAGAAGAAGCAGCCGCCGAAGGCCGCCGGCAATGCCGGTAAGCCGGCCGGCAAAGAAGGCTCCGGTGGTGCCGGCGAGAAGCCCGCGGGCAAGACGCCGCCGGCAGCACCGAAGAAGCAGCCGCCGAAGGGTGGTGCCGCCGGCATGGACGGAAAGGGCACCGATGGCCGCCCCGGAACGACGCCGCCCGCGCCGCCGAAGAAGTCCTGAGCTACGAAGGAACATCGACATGACCCTCACGCCTGAATCCGCGGATGCCACTGTCGAGCAGCTCGAACAGGAAGGCGACATCGCCGCCGACTACCTCGAGGAGCTGCTGGACATCGCTGACATCGACGGCGATCTCGCCTTGGATGTGCGCGCGGGACGGGCGTACGTGTCGGTGGAAGCCGAAGACTCCTCGTCGCTCTCGCGTCTGAGTCATCCCGACACCGTGCAGGCGCTGCAGGAGCTGACGCGTCTGGCCGTGCAGAACCGCACCGGTCGGTTCTCGCGGCTGATCCTCGACGTCGGGGGCTCCCGCGAGCAGCGTCAGCGTGAGCTGGAGAAGCTCGTCGATGTCGCGATCGCCCGGCTGGATGAGGGAGCGTCGCAGGCGTCTCTGCCGGCGATGTCGAGCTACGAGCGCAAGCTCGTGCACGATGTGGTGTCGGCGCGCGGCCTCGTCTCGGAGTCGTACGGCGAGGGTGCGGAACGACACACCGTCATTCGCCGCGCGTGAACAACCTCGAAGAGGAACCCCAGGTCACCGCCGATATCTTCGGTGACCGCGTTGACCTTGCGCGTTCTTTTGCTGACGCGCTGGCGCAGCACGGCGAGGAGCGGGGTCTCATCGGCCCGCTCGAGCTGCCGCGTCTGTGGAGCCGGCACATTCTGAACAGCGCCGTGGCTGCGCCGCTGTTCAGCGGGCGCGTCGGCGACGTGGGTTCGGGCGCGGGCCTGCCCGGAATCGTGCTCGCGATCGCTCGACCCGACGTGGAATGGGTGCTGATCGAGCCGATGGAGCGCCGGGTGGTGTGGCTCAACGAGCAGGTGGATGCCCTCGGCTTGGACAACGTCGAGGTCGTGCGCGGTCGAGCAGAGGATTGGAAGCGCGGCCCGGTGCTGGATGCCGTTACGGCACGCGCGGTGAGCGCCCTGCGGACCCTCGTTCCGCTGACGGCTCCGCTGGTGCGAGACGGCGGCGAACTCATTCTGCTCAAGGGTGCGAACGCCGCGAATGAGATCGCGGCGGCGGACAAGGTCATCCGCAAGTACAAGCTGAGCGATGTCCGCGTCGAGCCGGTGGGCGAGGGTCTCGTCGACGAACCCACACGGGTCATTCGCGCAACGGTGCGCTGACGTCGGTTCGCGTTGGGCGCCGGGGAACCCGGTTGTGCATCGCATGATGTGATTCGCGCGCCGAGTCGATGACTCACTGAGCCCATCCGGGTTTCCTCGACGGGGGATTCCGGCCGAGCTCCGCTCGCCTCATCGGTACGCGAGCCCGTTCGAGCGGCAGATGTAGCCCGATTTCAGTTGTGTGAGAGCGATTCTCCGGGCGATCCGGCGATGCGCGGCAGGTCGGTTTTCAGCCCACTCGAGCGCAGATTCGCCGCAGAACGACCCCCTTCGGTGTCGCGGTCGTGTACGTCAGCCCGCGCGGGGGTGAGGGATGGGAGTTCAGCCGGGTGACCCGCGCCTGCGAAGTACGTGCCCGACGGATCGCGTGCGCCGGGCGCTGACGTCCTGGCAGCGGCGCGTTCGACGGACGACGTCGGTGACGACGTGTGCGTGGACACGCGCCGCGAGTCGGTGTTGGGGTGGGGCGCGGACGGGTGGCGTGCACCGATGCTCGTCGACTCTGCGCAGTGGTGCCGAATCATCCGAGAGGCCCGTGGGCGGGGGAGCGACCTCACCCCACCCGCGAAGGCGGCGCGGCCCTGCTGAAAGGCGACGGCACTCACGTGATGTTTCACGTGAAACGAGCACGCTTTTCACTTCAGGCCGCGGGGCCACGTGACGGTCAGTGAGCGACGCCCCTGTGAAGGCTCGCCAGCCCCCTCGGGGGGCAGGCCGTGGTCACGGAGGTTCTTCGTGCTCGACTCTTCCGCCTCGCCTCCGCGTTGTGTTCCCTCCTCTGGGGACCCACGCTCCTCCCCCGTACGCGACGTTTCACGTGAAACATCACCGCGCCGTGCATGGCAGATCACGCGAACCGGCGGGGATTGGCCTGCCGAGAATCGAGCGTGCGTCCCATGCGTGAGTCCGGTTGCATACCGGTCGCTGCGTGGGCACCCGACGCGACGGTTCGAGCTTGAGGGGCGCGCGGGCGCACTGAGGTTGTCGGGGGTGCTCGGGCCGCTCGCCGGTGGTGGATTCCATTGGGGCGTCAGTGCGTGAGTCATACCGGCCTTTCATCTCGGGACCAGTGCACGCTCCTGGCAGGGCGTTTCACGTGAAACGGAGCGTGCGGTGTGCTGTGCGCGTGCTGCGGCGCGCGAGAGGAGCGGCGTGGTCGCGATGTCGTGCACGCCGGGAGCGGACGGAACTCGGTCCTGCAGACCGGTGACGCGCGAATCATGGCTCCGAGGATGGATCGGGCGCGCGTCGACAGCGCCCCGTGCCCCCGTTCGTCAGCCTGTCGCTGACTCAGCGCGGTCGGGCGGCGCAGCCGTTTCACGTGAAACATCCGCTCATGCTGCAGAGCGGCACGGCTCGTGTGTGCAACCCCGACCCCTCCGCCGTCTGAGCGACGCGGCGGGGGAGTGGTGCTTCCGGATCCGCGTGCCGGTGCCCGGCGAACGTCTGTGTGGGCGCCGAAGCCGTGCGTGTGCGCTGCCCGAATGCCGAGTTGATGTGGAAACGCGCTGATCGTCCACCCCGTTTCACGTGAAACATCGGATGCACGGCACCGCCTCAACCGCCATCTCGCTCACGTGATGTGCGGGCGACGAGGCACATTGCTGATGGCGAACTCATCCGTCACGCGGCTCAGCGCGTGCCGGCCATACGCGGATAGGTGGGTACGGAGGCTTTCGCGACCGTCACGGACAAGGCCGGCGCTCCTCCGCGTGCGCTCTGACGCGTGAGGAGGAGAGTCGCGACGAGGTCACCCGTCGCGACTCATCTACGGCGGAGGGCGGGGGCGGCAGCCGGCTTCATGGGAATCGCGACAGGCATACGGCATGGAGCGTCCGCGACCGCGCGATAGGGACGGGGCTCCCTGGCCACCCAGCCGTCTGTATCGGTTGCGGTATCGGCAGCTCTGTCGCTCTGCTCCAGCACTCCGGCGTCAGGCGGGAGAAGCCAGCCTCGCGATAGCTCCGTCCCCGGACCGAAGCGCCGTCTGTGCCCCGGTCATGCGTCCAGCCCTACTGCACGAGGCCCAGCGTTTCACGTGAAACGATCCGGGACGGGTCGCGCACTGCCCGCTCCGGCCGCGCTGCCACCCGGGATGGCGCGCGGGTGTTTCACGTGAAACCAAGACGCCCACTCGCTGCCTTTCCCTCCTGGCTTCCGTGATCCGACGGGGTCAGATGCGCGGGCGGTCCCCACGGGGGCAAGGGGACAGGGGTGGTCGGAGAGTTCGCGTGAGGTGAGTGGCGGGTGCTCTGTGGCTCGGTCGCGGCAGCGGAGATGGCCGCGGCATCGCGGAGGTGACATGCGTCGAGGTCGGCGTATCGATCGCCGACGTTTCGGCCCTGTGGGTCGCAGGGCCGGCGTGATCAGGCGGGCGCGCCCGTGTCTGTTGTGCACAATGCGACGCGGTGAACCCAGGGGCGGCTGTCTCGATCGGCGCGGCCCGGCCTTCGTGCTCGCGGCGACAGGTGGCCCAGCAATCGCATCGTCCCTCGATGCGGTGCACGACCGCGGCGAGACCTCACTCAGCTCCGGTGCGCCCTCTGAGATGCCCAGAGGTGGCGCGGACGCAGTGGTTCCGTCACGTCGGCGCCGGGCCGCACCGCCGGGGGCGAGCGAGGCGACGCGACCAACGCGCGGGGGAACGGAGCCATCGCCGCGCACCACCCGCGCGCGTGCGCGGGTGGCGTCCGATATCAGCGTGCATCCGGCGACGTCGGCGGGGAGTGGGGGTGGTGTCGCGTAGGGTGGAGAGAGTGTCTCGTCGAGCGAAAACGGAAGGATGTTTCACGTGAAACAACCCGAGGATGCCGCCGACTCGGCAGCCTTCTCCCTCGATGACGCACCGCTCGCGCGGGAACTCGCCGACCTCAGCGCGCGGCGCCGCGCGCTGGAGAGCGTCGATGTGCGACTTCCCGGGAAGACCCGCATCATCACCGTCTCGAACCAGAAGGGCGGGGTCGGCAAGACCACGACCGCGGTGAATGTGGCCGCTGCGCTGGCATCCGTCGGCGCTCGCGTGCTGGTGATAGACCTCGATCCGCAGGGCAACGCGTCCACGGCCCTCGGCGTCCCGCACACGGCGGACGTGCCGAGCGTCTATGACGTGCTGATCGACGATTTCCCCATCGCGGACATCGTGCAGCAGAGCCCTGAGTCCCCGAACCTCTTCTGTGCGCCGAGCACCATTCATCTCGCCGGCGCGGAGATCGAACTCGTCTCGCAGGTCGCCCGGGAGCACCGGCTGAAGACCGCCCTCGAGACCTATCTCTCAGACGTCGACCAGCCGCTCGATTTCGTCATCATCGACTGCCCGCCGTCTCTGGGGCTGCTGACCATCAACGCCTTCACCGCCGCGGATGAGGTGATGATCCCCATCCAGTGCGAGTACTACGCGCTGGAGGGACTGAGCCAGCTGCTCGGCAGTGTGCGCATGATCCAGAAGCACCTGAACCCGCGGCTGACCGTCTCGACGATCCTGCTCACGATGTACGACGGACGCACCCGGCTCGCGCAGCAGGTGGCCGAAGAGGTCCGCGCACACTTCGCCGAGCAGGTGCTCGACACCGTCATCCCACGCTCCGTGCGGGTGTCCGAGGCGCCGAGCTTCGGGCAGACGGTCATCGCCTACGATGGGCACTCCGCCGGCGCGGTGGCCTACCGGGAAGCAGCCGTGGAGATCATCCGACGCGGCGAAACACACGAGAACGAAGGAACAGCCTGATGGCGAAGAGAACTGGTCTCGGTCGAGGCATCGGGGCGCTCATCCCGACCGCGGAGTCATCGGAAGCCCGTCCGGTCGACGTCTTCTTCCCGAGTGGAGCCATGCCGTCGACGGCCTCACGGTCCGCCGCCTATGAGGCGAAGGATGCCGGTGTCACACCGAAGGGCGCGGACACCTCCGCCGCGACCACCGAGGCATCAAGGGAGGAGGCTCCGTCTGCACCCGCACCGACCGCGGCGGACGACGCGGTCGAACTCGTGGCGATCCCGGGCACCCGCCTGATCGAGATCAACCCGAGCGACATCGTCCCCAACCCGCGCCAGCCCCGCACGCACTTCGACACCGACGACCTCGCTGAGCTCGTCCACAGCGTGCGCCAGTTCGGCGTGCTGCAGCCCGTCGTCGTGCGCACCAACGCCGAGGGCAAGTACGAGCTGATCATGGGGGAGCGGCGCACCCGCGCATCCCGCGAAGCCGGCCTCACGTCGATCCCGGCGATCGTACGGGACACCGACGACGAGCACCTGCTGCGCGATGCGCTGCTGGAGAACCTCCACCGTGCGCAGCTGAACCCGCTCGAAGAGGCCTCCGCCTACCAGCAGCTGCTGGAGGACTTCGGCATCACGCAGGAGGAGCTGGCCACCCGCATCGGGCGCTCTCGTCCGCAGATCAGCAACACCATCCGTCTGCTGAAGCTGCCGGTGCCCGTGCAGCAGCGCGTCGCGGCCGGGGTGCTCAGCGCCGGTCACGCCCGCGCCGTCCTGTCGCTCGACGATGCCGACGCCATGCAGCGCCTCGCCGACAAGATCGTCAACGAGGACCTCTCGGTGCGCGCGGCGGAAGCTGCCGCCAAGAGCCTGGATGCCGGGAGATCGCGTCGCCCGGCGCCCAAGGCCGGGGCGCGCCGCGCTCACCTCGACGAGGTGGCGGAGCGCCTGGCCGATCGCCTCAACACCCGTGTCAAGATCAACATCTCCGCAAGAAAAGGCCAGGTCGTGATCGATTTCGCGACCATTCAGGACCTCAATCGCATCCTCGCCGAGATCGGGGAGACGGAGTTCGGCACGACGTGAGCCCGGTGTCTCCAGCCGAGCGTAGGCTGGATACATGACCGACTCCGACCGCTCTGTACCTCGCCGCGCCAGCGTCGAAGTGCTGCGCGCCGAGGCGGCGGACGAGCTCTCGGTGCTCATCCATGAGCGGCTGCGCGCCGGCGAGGATCCCTGGGACTTCATGGAGGACCTGCCGAGCGTCGATGAGCTGGTCGTGCTGATTCTCCGCGCTGAGAACATCGCGGCAGACGGCGGCACCCGCCCCACCGAGGCGCGCAACTACCGCGTGCTGCGCCAGATCGCGATCGACTACCCGTCGCTCACCACGGCGGTGTGGCGTCTGCTCGGCTCGGAGCCGTACCGACGGTGGGATGCCACGGTGCGCGTACAGGCATCCTGACCGCCGCGCTGCGCAGCAGAGAGCCCAGAGACGACGAAACCCCCGGTCAGAAAAAGATCCGACCGGGGGTTTCGTGTGGTGTCTCAGCCGATGTAGGCGGCGAGGTCCTGCTCGAGGGCGAACTTCGGCTTGGCGCCGATGATCGTCTTCTCGACCTCGCCCTTGCGGAAGACCTTCATCGCCGGGATCGAGGTGATCTGGTACTTCATCGCAAGATCCGGGTTCTCGTCGACGTTGAGCTTGAGGATCGTGATCTTGCCCGGGTGCTCGGACTGGATCTCGTCGAGGATCGGCGAGACCATGCGGCACGGGCCGCACCATTCCGCCCAGAAGTCGACGAGCACGGGGCCGTCGGCGTCGAGGACGTCCTGCTGCCAGTTGGACGAGGTGGTGGCCTGGGCTGTCATGATGATCTCCTTCGGAAGTCTGTCAGTGGAGGCAACGCCGGAGCGGAGGGGATTGTTCCTCAGGCGCCGACCGTGGCGGCATCCGGCAGTCCATCGATCTGCGCGACGTCGCTCTCCGGCAGGGCCGCCTCACCGCGGGCGGCGAGGTAGTGCTCCACGTCGAGGGCGGCCACCGTGCCACTGGCGGCAGCCGTGACGGCCTGGCGGTAGGTCGGGTCGATGACGTCGCCGGCGGCGAACACGCCGGGCACCGAGGTGCGCGAGGTGCGTCCGTCAACCCAGATGGTCCCCTCAGCGGTCAGCTCGAGCTTGTCGTGCACGAGGTGGGTGCGCGGGTCGTTGCCGATGGCGACGAACAGACCGTCCAGCGGCAGCTCGCGGGTGGTGCCGCCGGTGGTGGAGCGCAGCACGACGCCGTTGACGGCCTCGTCGCCGAGGATGTCGGCGACCTCGCTGTTCCAGATGAACTCGATCTTCTCGTTCGCGAAGGCGCGCTCCTGCATGATCTTCGACGCGCGCAGAGTGTCCTTGCGGTGGATGATGTACACCTTCGAGGCGAACTTCGTGAGGAAGGTCGCCTCCTCCATGGCGGAGTCGCCGCCGCCGACGACGGCGATCGTGCGCTCACGGAAGAAGAAGCCGTCGCAGGTGGCGCACCACGACACCCCGCGGCCGGAGAGACGCTCCTCGCCGGGCACGCCGAGCTTGCGGTAGGCGGACCCGGTCGCGTAGATCACGGAGTACGCCTGATGCGTCTCGCCGTTGCCCAACGTGACCGTCTTGACGTCGCCGTCCAGATCCAGCGACACGACGTCCTGGTACAGCACCTCTGCGCCGAAGCGCTCGGCCTGCTCCTGCATCTTCGCCATGAGGTCCGGGCCCATGATGGCCTCGGGGAAGCCGGGGAAGTTCTCGACCTCGGTGGTGTTCATGAGCTCGCCGCCGACTTCGACGGAGCTCGCGATGACCAGCGGCTCGAGGTTGGCGCGGGCCGCGTAGATGGCGGCGGTGTAGCCGGCGGGACCCGAACCGATGATGATGACCTGACGCACGTGTGCTGCTCCTTCGACGGCGGACGAGGGGCCGTCCGCTCCTGTCTTCAACACATGCTAACCGCGGGGCATTCCAGCCGCCCTCGGCGGCGCCGCGCGGCGCGGAGTCAGCGCTTGCCGGGCAGCACGCGGCGGACGAGGCCGAGGGCCACCTGCAGCTCGGGCGCCCGCAGCAGGGCGAGCATGCCCACGTAGACCGCGGCGACGACGGCGCCGATGAGCATGGTCCCGAGGGCGCCCTGGAGCTTGTCGGCGACCATCCAGCTGTCCTGCGCGCCGACGGCGAAGTAGACCAGCCAGCCGGCCGCGCCTGCGGGGACGGCCGCGAGCACGAACCTGCCGAGCGCGGGCAGCCAGCTCCCCGCTGCGAGTCGGCCGATCTTGCGTCGCAGCAGCGCCGCCGCCATGACGAGGGCGACGGTGAGGGCGATCGACTGTCCGAGCGCGATGCCCGCCGCCGTGAGCCCGGCGGGCAGGGTGGATGCCAGCAGCGCCGTGACGGCGACGATGACGGCCTGCACGAGCGAGAAGACGAAGGGCGTGCGGGTGTCGCCGAGGGCGTAGAACGACCGCTGGATGGTGAACAGCACCGCGATGGGGATGAGTCCCACGAGGTAGCCGCCGAGCACCAGGGCGCCTTCGACGGCGGTGGGGGCGTCGTTGGTGAAGATCCGGGAGACGGGCACAGCGGCGGCCGCGATCGCGGCGGCGGCGCCGACGATGAGCACGCCGATCGAGCGGATGCTGGTGTCGATGTCGCGCCGCATGTCGTCGATGCGGCCGTCGGCGGCGTGCTCGCTCAGTTGCGTGAAGTAGGGGATGCCGATCGAGAGCACGATGATCGAGTACGGCAGCATGAAGATGAGGTTCGCGTTGCCGGTGACCATGTTCGCGGCGGCAGCTTCGCGCGAGGCGACCGACAGCACTGCGGACTGCACGAGGGCGCTCAGCTGCCCGACGAGCACCATGAGGAACGTCCAGCTGGCGAGGCGCCCGATGACCCCGAGGCCCATGCCGCGCCAGTGGAAGTCGGGCCGCAGGTGCAGGCCGGTGCGGCGCCAGAACAGCAGCAGGACGACCGCCTGCAGCACGATGCCGAGCGTCGCGGTGCCGGCGATGAGCGCGATCATCGCGGCATCCCAGCCCTCGATGGAGTTCGTCGTGCCGTAGAGCAGGATGAAGGCGCCGAAGCCGATGATCGACACGATGTTGTTGATCACCGGGGACCACGTGTACGGGCCGAAGACGCGCCGCGCGTTGAGGGTCTCACCCAGCAGCGCATAGAGGCCGTAGAAGAAGATCTGCGGCAGGCACCAGTAGGCGAAGACCGTGGCGAGGGCGTGCTGCTCGGGTGCGAAGCCACCGCCGTAGAGCGAGACCAGCAGCGGCGCGCACGCGACCGCGATCACGGTGATCGCCAGCAGCACCACCGCACCCAAGGTGATCAGCTTCGAGATGAACGCCTCGCCGCCGTCGTCGCTGCGGCCCGCGGCGACGATCTGCGGCACGATGACGCCGGTGAGGATGCCCATCGAGACGATGAGGAAGATCGCGTTGGGGAGTTGGTTCGCCACCACGAAGGCATCGCCTGCCATCGCAGTGCCGATCGCCGTGACGAGCACGATCTGTCGCAGCAGCCCCGTCACCCGCGAGACGAGCGTTCCGGCGCCGATCATGACGCTCGCCCGGCCGATGCTCATGAGGCTCCGCTCTGCGGGTCGTCGCCCGCCGTCTTCGATACGTCGGCGGCATCCATGTCTGCCGTGGCATCCTTCTCAACGTCGTCCTCCGCCGTCCCCGCACGCCGCCGTCGCACGGTGCGGATGAGGCCGATCGTGAGCAGCCCGCCCACGACGGTGACGAGGGCGCCGATGCCGATGATCTCCCAGTCCGCTCGCACCATCACGGTGGCGTTCTGCGGCTGGCCGATGGGGACGCCGGTGGGGGAGAGCAGCTCGAACCGGATGTCGACCTCGCCGTTTCCGACGTGTGCCTCCACCGGGATCTCCACGCGGGTGTTGCTGTTGGGCTCCGCCTGCACGGGGGTTCCCCGCTGCACGAGGATTCTGGCGTCTCCCGGCTGCGCGATGAGCATCACATCCACCGGCCACGGCAGGCTGTTGCGCACCCAGATGCGCAGCGGCACGTTCTTGCCCACGAGGTTGATGTCGGTCAGCTGCGGGATGCTGACGGCGCCCAGGGTGGCGGCGGTCGCCTCGCGGTGCGCGACGAGGGCCTGCCGCCACGCTTCCGCGTCGGACAGCCAGCCACCGCCGAGCAGCTGCAGCACTTCGGCCCGCTCCGGAGCCGTGAGCACCGTGGCATCGGTCAGCACGGTGGAGAACGCGACGAGCGACGCCTCTTCGGCCTGCAGCTCGGTCACCGCTGCCACGCGAGCCTCGTCGGCCGTCGCCTCTGCGATGCTCACGGCCGTCGGTTCGGCGGCGACGAGCGCGTCGAGGCGGACAGGGGTCGCCCCCGGGGCCGCACCCACCGTGGCCAGTGCCGTGGACAGCCCCACGCGGGAGCGACCGTCGGCGCGGTCGAGGGTGACGAGCAGAGGCTTTCCGCCCGTCTCACGCAGTGCGAACGACAGGTGCGCCGTGGCCTCGGCCAACGCGGCACCGCGCAGGGTGGTCTCGTCGCGGAGCGAGGCGGCGCGCAGGGCGGCGGAGATCGCCGAGTCGTAGACGAGCACGGATGCCGCTCCGGCGCTGCCGCGGGCCGGCACCGTGGCGGTGCGCGCCCCCTGCGCGGTCGTGGCCGACGGGACGAGCGTGAGGCTCGCGGTGTCGTCGGCGTCGCCGCGGAGGGCTCCCAGCGCGTCGACGACGCCCGCCCCGGCGGTGCCGCCGAAGGGCCAGAACACGTTGTCGCGCGTCGCGTCGACCGACAGCAGTTCCTCGAGCGTCGGATACACCGGCTGTCCGGGCTCGGGTTCGGGGGTCGGTGTGGGCTCGGGCGTCGGAGTGGGGGTGGGCGTGGGGGTGGCCGTCTCCTCGGGGGAAGCGGCCGCTCCCGGCGTCGTCGCTCCGGGGGAGACGCGCGCGGGCGCGGGGACCACCGCCTCGGTGGGGGTGGGCGTGGGAGTCGGTGTCGGCGTCTGGCCAGGAGTGGCAGCCGGCACGAAGTCCGCCGCGGCCAGGTAGGGCTGCAGTGTGGTGGGCTGCAGGGGCGCGGGCAGGCCGGCGTCGAGTTGGGCGGCGATGTCCGCGTCGCCGAACTGCAGGGCGAACCGGTCGTTGGGCAGCTCCTCGAGCCGCTGCAGCCACCGCGTCACCGCGGGGGGAGCGCTGGAACCGAGGGCACGCACCGCGGCGGGCACGGCGGGGTCGATCGCGAGGATGGCGCTGCTGCCGGCGACCGCCTCGAGCTGAGCGGTCAGTTCGCCGTCGGGTGCGGTGAGGGCGAGCAGGTCATCGGCCGTGAGCAGCCCGCTTTCGGTCGCCGGCGCGGTGATGGGCACCACCACGCCCACACCGGCGCCGCCGGCGGCGTCGTCGGGCACGACCATGACGCTCGTGGACACCAGGGTTCCCGTCGCGTTCGTCGCGGTGGCCCGCAGCGGGTACACGCCGGGGGCCCGGCCGGCCAGTTGCGGATCGTCGGCGGCGACGAGGATGCCGGTGGTGCCGCGGCCGCCGGCATCCACCGGATCGGAGACGGCCGAGCCGACGGCGGTCAGGTCGTAGCCGCTGCCGTCGCCGCCCAGCCACGACGCCAGCGCCGCACGGTCCGCCAGCGGCGTCGCGCCGAGCTCCAGGCCGATGTCGGCGGGCGGGGTGTCGAGGGGGCTCTCGTTCGAGATGGTCACCGACACCGAGAGCGCGTCACCGGGCCGCACGACCCCGTTGCCCACCGGTGACAGGGTCAGGTGCAGCGCAGCGGTGCCGCGCGTCTCATCCGAATCCTCCGTCGTCGCGCCGGCGGTGAGCCCGGGCGCCAGCGTCAGCACGACCAGCAGCGCGGTCAGCAGTGCGGCATGCCACGGGCGGCGCGATGCGGAGATGTCGGTCATGGCGGGTTTCGGTTCGGGTGCGATTCATGACCGCACGATCAGCCGATTCTAGGCCGGGAGCCCTCCGAGCTTCCCGAACGGCGGGGCGATCCGCCCGAAGCAGGGTTGAATGAAGGGATGCCCTGCACTCCGGATCCCGCCCTCTGCCGCGCTCTCGGCACCGACCTCGCCACCGCGGGGTTCACCGCCGACGCACTGCGCGACGCCTGGGGCGAGGCCGCCGACGGGGCCATCGCCCGTGGGTTGCGGCTGCCGGCCGAACGGGCGCTCGCGGGCCGGTCCGACGCGCTCGCGGTGCTGGCCCGGCTGCTCGTCCTCGGGCTGCGTCAGCCGGTGGCGGTCGTCGACGCGGCGCTGCCGCAGACGGGCGCAGCCGGCCTGGTCGCTCTCGAACTGGCGATGACGGATGCCGGTGACGTCGTGCCCCGCGCGGTGATCAGGCCGCAGGAGTTCGGCGACGACGCCGGCGATGCCCACTGGTGGATCGCGAGCGATCTCGACGAGGCGGCACTGGGCGGACCGCTCCCTGAGGACCACGTGCTGGGAGTGGGCGGGGCGTCGCTGACGCTCGCTGGCCTGCAGCTGCCCGGCCACGTCGGCCGCGTGCTCGACATCGGCACCGGCTGCGGCATCCAGGCGCTGCGCGCGCGACGCGACGCCGACCTCGTCGTGGCGACGGATGTGTCGCAACGGGCGCTGCACTTCACCCGCCTGAACTCCCTGGTGAACGGGTTCGACGGCATCGAGGAGCGGCGGGGGAGCCTGTTCGAACCGGTTGCGGGCGAGCAGTTCGACCGGGTCGTGTCCAATCCGCCGTTCGTCATCACGCCGCGCAGCGAGGGGGTGCCCGCATACGAGTACCGCGACGGCGGGCTCGTCGGCGACGCCCTCGTGGCCGAGGTCGTCAGTGGCGTGGGTGCGCACCTCGCGCCCGGTGGGGTCGCCCAGCTGCTGGGCAACTGGGAGTACCGCGACGGAGAAGACGGGCTGGACCGGGTGCGGCAGTGGGTCGCGGCATCCGCCGTGCCGCTGGATGCCTGGGTTCTCGAGCGCGAGGTGCTCGACCCGCTCGCCTACGCGGAGCTGTGGACCCGCGACGGCGGCACGCCTCCCGGCTCGCCCGACGCGCAGCGCCTGCTGGGGGCGTGGCTCGACGACTTCGCCGAGCGGGGCGTCACGGCGGTGGGCTTCGGGTACGTCCTGCTGCGGCGGGCGGGGGGCTCGGCACCCACGCTCGCGCGCTATGAGCGCGTGACGCAGCCGGTCGGCGGGGCGCTGGGCCCGCACCTCACGGCGGCGCTGGCCGTCCACGACCGCCTGGCCGGGCTGGACGACGCCGCGCTGGCGGCGTGTGTGCTGCAGGTCGCCCCCGACGTCACGGAGGCACGGCACCACCTGCCCGGTGCGGAGGACCCCAGCGTCATCGAGCTGCGTCAGGGTGGCGCCTTCGCGCGCGTGCTCGAGGTCGACCCGGCGCTGGCCGGTCTCGTGGGCGCCTGCGACGGCGACCTGCCGGTCGGAGTGCTCGTCGACGCGATCGCGCAGCTGCTCGAGGTGGATGCCGCCGAATTGCGCGCCGACCTTCTCCCTCGCGTGCGTGAGTTGCTGTTCACACAGTTCCTGCAGTTCGCCTGAGCGGTTGTCGAGACGTGCGCGCAGGACCGCTCGGTAGGCTCGAACCCATGCTCAACATGGCCGAGGGCCTCGCCCGCATCGGCGCGCTCGCCGCGTCGCCGGTCGTCGACACCCTCGCGCGGGCCTTCGCCGCTGCTGGTTTCGAGCTGGCGCTGGTGGGCGGGCCGGTGCGCGACGCGCTGCTGGGACGGTCGACCAACGACCTCGACTTCACCACGAACGCCCGCCCCGACGACATCCTGCGCATCGTCACGCCCGTCTCGACGGCGCAGTGGGACATCGGCCGGGAGTTCGGCACCATCGGCGCGCGCGTGCGCGGTGAGCAGGTGGAGATCACCACGTACCGTGCCGACGAGTACGACGGCACCACGCGCAAGCCCGTCGTCGCGTTCGGGGACGACCTCGAAGGCGACCTGTCGCGGCGCGACTTCACCGTCAACGCGATGGCGCTGCGCCTTCCCGGGCCGACCCTCGTCGACCCGTCGGGGGGCGTGGAAGATCTCGTCACCGGCATCCTGCGCACCCCCATCGACCCCGCGGTGAGCTTCGGCGACGACCCGCTGCGCATGCTGCGCGCCGCGCGCTTCAGCGCCCAGCTCGGGTTCGACGTCGAGCCGGCGACCGTGGCGGCGATGACCGAGCGCGCCGACACGCTGTCGATCGTGAGCCCCGAGCGCATCCAGGGCGAGTTCGTGAAGCTCCTGCAGGCCGACGACCCGGTGCGCGGCATCCGCCTGCTCGTCGAGACCGGGCTGATGGAGAAGTTCCTCCCCGAGGTGCCCGCGCTGCGGCTCGAGGTGGACGAGCACCATCACCACAAGGACGTCTACGAGCACTCACTCACCGTGCTGCGCCAGGCCATCGAGCTCGAGGGCGAGCGCACGCCGGATGCCGCACCCGACGTGCCGCTGCGCGTGGCCGCCTTGCTGCACGACATCGGCAAGCCCGCCACGCGGCGCCTCGAACCCGGCGGCGGGGTGACCTTCCACCACCACGACATCAAGGGCGCGCGTCTGGCCCGCAAGCGGCTGCAGGCGCTGCGCTTCGACTCCGACACCATCGGCGCCGTGACGCGGCTGATCGAGCTGCACCTGCGGTTCTTCGGCTACTCCGAGGGCGCGTGGACCGACTCCGCGGTGCGGCGGTACGTGCGGGATGCCGGCGACGAGCTCGACCGGCTGCACATCCTCACCCGCGCCGACGTCACCACCCGCAACAAGCGCAAGGCCGCGCGGCTGCGCTCGGCGTACGACGACATCGAGCGTCGCATCGCCGAGCTCGCCGAGCAGGAGCAGCTGCAGTCGATGCGCCCGGCGCTCGACGGCAACCGGATCCAGGAGATCCTCGGCATCCCGCCCGGGCCCGTCGTCGGCGAGGCGTACCGGTTCCTGCTGGACGTGCGCCTCGACGAGGGCGTCGTCGACGAGGCCGAGGCCGAGCAGCGCCTGCGCGCCTGGTGGGCCGCCCGCGGCTGACCCGCGCTCCCGGCGCCCGCCCGGCGGCCCGCCGCCGGCCCGCGCGCCGGTCCGCCGCCGGCCCAGAACCGTGAGACTGCACCTGGCGGGTGAGACCGCGGTCGTCACCCACAGTCTCAGTCGGCAGATGCGGTCTCAGCGAACGGGCGGGCCGCCGGCGGCGGCTCACGCGGGGCGCACGACACAGCCCTCGACCGGCCGTCACGGCGCACCTACACTGATCGGCACCAGCTCCCTCACCGATGATCGGAGCGCGCATGTCGTCGTGGTCTACGCGCCGCGAGGTCTCACCCGCGACCTCCCGCCTCATCGTCGAACGCGCGCACGAGGAGCTGCTCGCCGGGAACCTCTCCGACCCGCGTCTCGCCGATGTGCGCCCTCTCGTGCGAGAGTCCTGGCGTCGCTCGCTGGCATCCGCGGTGGGAGCCGAGCAGCTGCCCCGCCTCGATCTCTCCGACGCCGAACTGGACGTATACCGTCGTGGGCATCCTCTCGCCGGCGTGATGCAGATGGTGCGCTCGCTCCTGCTCCCCGGCTCGCCCGACGAGGCGGGCGTCGTCGTCGCCGTCGGCGACGCGGCCGGCCGCCTGCTCTGGGTCGAAGGCGACCGCGGCGTGCGCACGCTCACCGGCGACATGGGCTTCATCGCCGGCGCCAACTGGTCGGAGGATGCCGTCGGCACCTCGGCGCCGGGCACCGCCCTGGCCCTCGACGCGCACGTGCAGATCCGCGAGGCGGAGCACTTCAACCGGTTCGTGCAGCCCTGGTCGTGCACTGCCGCGCCCGTGCACGACCCCGAGACGCGCCGTCTGCTGGGCGTGATCGACGTGACCGGCCGCGCCGAGGCCGCGACGCCCCAGGCACAGCTGCTGGTCGATGCGACGGCTCGCGCGATCGAGGGGGAGCTGATGGTCGCCCGCCTGCGGGCCCGCGCCGAGGCTCCCCGGCGGCGCCCTCCACGACCGCGTGCGACGACCCGCGCCACCCTGCGGGTGCTCGGTCGAGACCGTGCGCTGCTGGAAGCGGGCGCCGACGGCACCCAGACCGTCGTCGAGCTGAGCGCCCGCCACGCCGAGATCCTGCTCATGCTCGCCAGCCATCGCGAAGGGCTCACGGCGGAGGCCCTCAGCGAGCTCGTCTACGGAATGCCGTCGACGGAGACGCTGCGACCCGAGATGGTGCGCCTGCGCCGGGTGCTCGAGCGCATCGCGCCGCACCTCGTCCCGGCATCCCGCCCCTATCGTCTGCCCGCGCCGCTGGAGACGGACGTGCAGCACGTGGTGTCGCTGCTCGACCGCGGAGCGCACCGCGTCGCGCTGTCGGCGTATCCGGGTCCCGTCCTGCCCGACTCGGTCGCCCCGGGCGTCGAGGCGCTCCGTGACTCGCTGCGTGCCACGCTGCGCGAGTCGCTGGTGGGCGAGGCGAGCGTGGATGTGCTGCTGGCCTTCGCCGACACGGCCGAGGGGGAGCACGACGTCGAGCTGCTGCGGCTGTGCCTCGCGATGCTGCCGCCGCGCTCGCCGCGCCGCTCGGCTGTCGTCGCCCGCCTCGCCGTTCTCGAGGCGTGAGCGCGCGCAACCCGATGCAACCTCGCGGGGCGTAGCGTGCCCGGCAGCAGCAGGGTCGTCGCGCCCGCGCAGCACACCACCCATGGACAGTCGAAGGAGACAGACATGACGATCGTCGAAGAGGGCGTCTCGAGCGTCTACGCCGCCCCCGGTGAGCACGGCTCGCTGGCCGAGTACCGCTCCCGCTACGGGCACTACATCGGGGGCGAGTGGGTCGACCCGATCAAGGGGGAGTACTTCGAGGACATCACCCCGGTGACGGGGAAGCCCTTCACCGAGGTCGCCCGCGGCACCGTCGAGGACATCGACCGTGCCGTCGACGTCGCCTGGAAGGCGTTCGCCGACTGGCGTCGCACCAGCCCCGCCGAGCGGGCGATCATCCTCAACAAGATCGCCGACCGCATCGAGGAGAACCTCGAGAAGATCGCGGTCGCCGAGACGTGGGAGAACGGCAAGCCGATCCGCGAGACGCTCGCCGCCGACATCCCGCTCGCCGTGGATCACTTCCGCTACTTCGCCGGGGTGCTGCGCGCGCAGGAGGGCTCGCTCAGCCAGCTCGACGAGAACACCGTGGCGTACCACTTCCAGGAGCCCCTGGGCGTGGTCGGGCAGATCATCCCGTGGAACTTCCCCATCCTCATGGCCACGTGGAAGCTTGCCCCCGCCCTGGCCGCGGGCAATTGCGTGGTGCTGAAGCCGGCCGAGCAGACGCCGGCATCCATCCTGTTCCTCTTCGAGATCATCGGCGACCTGCTGCCGGCGGGCGTCGTGAACATCGTCAACGGGTTCGGCATCGAGGCCGGTGCGCCGCTGGCGTCGCACAAGCGCATCCGCAAGATCGCGTTCACCGGAGAGACCACGACCGGCCGGCTCATCATGCAGTACGCGTCGCAGAACCTCATCCCCGTGACGCTCGAGCTCGGTGGCAAGAGCCCGAACATCTTCTTCGAGGATGTCGCGCGCGTGACCGACGACCCGTACTACGACAAGGCACTCGAGGGTTTCACGATGTTCGCGCTGAACCAGGGCGAGGTCTGCACCTGCCCGTCACGCGCGCTCATCCAGCGGTCGATCTACGACTCGTTCCTCGCTGACGGCCTCGAGCGCGTCGCGAAGGTGCGGCAGGGGAACCCCCTCGACCCCGAGACGATGATCGGCGCGCAGGCCTCGAACGACCAGCTCGAGAAGATCCTGTCGTACATCGACATCGGCACGCAGGGCGGAGCGAAGCTGCTCACCGGCGGGGAGCGCGTCGACCTCGGCGGCGACCTCACGGGCGGCTACTACGTCGCGCCGACCGTGTTCGAGGGCAGCAACGACATGCGCATCTTCCAGGAGGAGATCTTCGGGCCGGTGCTCTCGGTGACGAGCTTCGACGACTTCGACGACGGCATCTCGATCGCCAACGACTCCCTCTACGGTCTGGGGGCCGGGGTGTGGAGCCGCACGGGCGACATCGCCTACCGGGCGGGGCGGGCCATCGAGGCCGGCCGGGTGTGGACCAACACCTACCACCAGTACCCGGCGCACGCCGCATTCGGCGGGTACAAGCAGTCGGGCATCGGGCGGGAGAACCACCTGAAGATGCTGGACCACTACCAGCAGACCAAGAACCTGCTGGTGTCCTACGCCGAAGGCCCGATGGGCTTCTTCTGAGATGGAGACCACGTTCAGCAGGGTGGCCGTGACGGATGCCGCGGCCGCCCTGCTGCGCGACCTGACGGCGCAGCACGGGCCGCTGATGTTCCATCAGTCGGGCGGATGCTGCGACGGCAGCGCGCCGATGTGCTTTCCGGTCGGGATGTTCCTCACCGGGCCGAGCGATGTGCACCTCGCCTCGCTCGAGGTCGGACGGGACGACCCGATCGAGGTGTTCATCTCCGAGGCGCAGTTCGAGTACTGGAAGTACACCCACCTGACCATCGACGTGGTGCCGGGTCGGGGCGCGGGGTTCTCGGTCGAATCCCCGACAGGGATGCGGTTCATCGTGCGCTCCCGCATGCTCACCGGCCCCGAGCTCGCCCACTTCGGCCTCGCCCCGGCGTAGTCCGTCAGCCGGTGCCGACGCCGGTGCCGACGCCGTGAGACTGCATCTGGCGACTGAGACAGCGGTTGTCACCCACGGTCTCACCCGCCGGATGCGGTCTCAGCGATCGGGCAGCGGGCGCGGAGCGCGAACGGCTACGGGAGGTCCAGCAGCCACGTGAGCGCCAGCGCCGCGAGGACCAGCCCGGAGATCAGCCACGGGAAGCGCGTCGCGAGGCGGCGGCCCTCCGGGGCCACCCCGCGAGGGGGGCGCCGCAGCCCCGGGGGTGAGGTCACGGGCCGGGATGCCGCGGTCCTGTCGCCGCGCGCGCCGGCGTATGCCGCGCGCCCGCCGCCGACGACCAGCCGCTCATCACGCCAACGCTCCCACTGCCCGAGCTTGTCGAGCACGGCGTCGACCGCCCCGAAGAGCCACTCCCAGGTGGCCGGGTCGGTCGTGCTCACCTTGCGCTTGGTGTACATGAGCAGCCAGTCATCCACGATCTCGACGTCGAGTTCTGCCGCGTTGTCGATGAACCTCGCCATGACGTCGGGGGTGAACAGGTACAGGGCGTCCCGCTCGTACCCCTCGGGGCAGTAGAGCGCGAAGTAGCGGTCGAAGTCGCCCTCGAGGCTGAGCCGCTGCTCCTTCTTGTACAACGTGGGCAGGTTGGAGCCGAACAGGCTGTTGTTGCCGGTCGCATCCAGCACGATGTGGGGGAGCCGGTTGTCGATCTTCACCGCGACGTACCCCCAGCGGTGGGTCCGGCGATGCTTGCCGGAGCCGGTCGTGTAGACGTAGTTCGCGAACTCGACACGGCGCGGCCTCTCGGCGCGCACCACGTCGAAGCTCTCGCGGTAGGAGCCGACCCCGAAGATCATCCCCGGCAGCGCCGTGCTGCGCACCTGCGGCAGGTAGCGCATCCCGTTCGCACGGGCGAAGCGGTCGAGCCGGTACCGACGCGTGGCCGCACGCGACTGCGAGATGAGCACCGAGACCAGGTAGGCCAGGCCTCCGGCCAGGAGCACCATGACGAAGGGGCCGAGTTCGGACAGGGCAGAGAGGCCCGAGGCGAGCGATCGCGCATCGGACAGCGTCCCGATCACCATCATGCCCGCGGAGAACACCACGACCAGCACGACGGCGACGATGCTCGACACCACCGCGTTCTCGGCGCGGCCCGACGCGCGCAGCTCTCTCGCGAACGCACGCACGTCAGCGCGTTTCACGCGCTCGGTCAAGGCTCCCGGGTCGAAGGGCGTGGATGCCGTCGGGTCGCTCATGCGGCCGGGCACCGGGTCAGCGACTCAGCAGGCCGAACAGGCCGAACATGCCGGTCTGCATACCCAGCCACAGCACCAGGAACACCCCGGCCACGATGATGGCGCCCCACGGCACGCGCTGTTGCAGGCGCCGTCCCTGCTGCGCGACCCCGGCCGGCGGGCGCAGGGACTCGGTCGGCGGAGTGAACGGCAGGGTCTCGGCCCCGCCGACGGCGGCCTGGGCCGCGGGCGCCGCCCCCGCCGGGGTGGGTGCCGCAGCGGCCGGCAGCGACGCCGCGGTCGCCAGCCGGTCGTCGCGCCAGCGCTCCCACTGGGCCAGCTTGTCGAGCATCGCGCCCACGACAGAGAACAGCCACGCCCACATGCGGGGGTCGAGCGTGCAGAAGTCACGCCGGGCGTAGAGGAAGAGCCAGTCGTCGACGATCTCGACGTCGAGCTCCGCGGCGCTGTCGATGAGCCGCGCCATGATGTCGGGCGTGAACAGGTAGAGCGCGTCCCGCTCGTAGCCCTGCGGGCAGTAGAGCCGGAAGTAGCGGTCGAAGTCGCCCTCCAGGCTGAGCAGCTGATCCTTGTCGAAGCTGGCGGGCAGGTTCGAGCCGAACAGGCCGTTGTTGCCGACGGCATCCAGCACGATGTGCGGCAGCGGGGTCGACAGCTTGATGGCGATGTAGCCCCAGCGGTGGGTGGTGCTGTTCTTGCCCGACCCGGTCGTGTACCGGTAGTTCGCGAACTCCACGAAGCGCGGGTGCTCCCCCCGCACCAGGTCGGACGCCACCCGGCTGCGTCCCTGGTGGAAGATCATCCCGGGCAGGGGCGGGGTCTTGAGCTCCGGATGCCAGGTCATGCCGTTGGCGGCGGCGAAGCGGTCGAGGCGGTAGGCGCGCTCTCCCTGCCCGCGCAGGGAGCGCACCACCACCACGGCGACCACGGCGGCGACGACCACGATGAACAGCACCGGCACGAAGGCGAGGAGCCCGAACACTCCGCCCCCGACAGAGGCGAAGCCGACGAACATGCTGCCCATCGAGCCGACGATGCTGAACCCGAACACACCCACGACGACGAGGGCGGCGATCGTCTGGACGTTCGGGCTCCCCGATATCCGACCGGTCGCCGAGAGGTGTCGCCTGTGCGCCGCGATCGCCCCACGGTCAGCCGGATCCGTGAGGGGGCGGGGATCGAATCGCGCGCTCATCGCGGGATTCTCCGGTTCGCGTCGTCGGCGGTGCGCTGCATGCCGTCACGCTACCGGGAACCGCGGATTGTCGAGGACGCGCCCCCGTCCGCTAGACTGTCGTGGTTGCCCGTCTGTCGCGCCCCTGTGCGTGTGAGAACGGGCACGTGCACACACCCTCCTGCTTCCGGGAAATGCCCGGGAGCCGTTCTAGTCCGAAGGAGGTGGGTCAGTGACGCACATCCACCAGTACGAACTGATGGTGATCCTCAACCCCGAGATCGACGAGCGCCTTGTCGCCACGAACCTTGAGAAGTTCCTCAAGGTCATCACCAACGGTGGTGGCACTGTCGACAACGTCGACATCTGGGGTCGCCGCCGTCTCGCATACGAGATCCAGAAGAAGACCGAGGGCGTCTACGCCGTCGTCAACTTCACCGCGACCAGCGAGTCCGCGCAGGAGCTCGACCGTCAGCTGAAGCTGAACGAGCAGATCATGCGCACCAAGATCCTCCGCGCTGAAGAGGCCATGGCCATGGTCGCCGCCGAGAAGGAGCGTTCCGACGCGAAGGCCGCCCGCAAGGCTGCCGCGCCCGCGAAGGCTGCGAAGGCGTAACGACGATGGCCGGCGAGACGATCATCACCGTTGTGGGAAACCTCACGGCAGACCCCGAGCTGCGTTACACGCAGAGCGGGCTGCCCGTCGCGAACTTCACGATCGCGTCGACGCCGCGCACCTTCGACCGTCAGGCCAACGAGTGGAAGGACGGCGAAGCGCTGTTCCTCCGCGCGAGTGTCTGGCGGGATTTCGCCGAGCACGTGGCCGGTTCCCTCACCAAGGGCATGCGGGTCATCGCGACCGGCCGGCTCAAGCAGCGGTCCTACCAGGACCGTGAGGGCCAGAACCGGGTCTCCATCGAACTCGAGGTCGACGAGATCGGTCCCTCGCTGCGATACGCCACCGCTCAGGTGACGCGCACCAGCAGCAGCGGTGGTGGCGGAAACGCCGGCGGCGGCGGTGGCGGGCAGCAGTCCCGCCCCCAGGTCGCCGACGAGCCGTGGGCCACGCCGGGTTCGGCGAGCCCCGACGCCTGGAGCGCCCCCGGCGCTTACGGCGACGACACTCCGTTCTGATCTCTCGGATCAACCAACTCTCTCTAAGGAAAAACCATGGCTGGAAAGTCGAGCGGCGACCGCCGCAAGCCGCGGAAGGGCGCGAAGAACGCTGCTCCCGCGAAGGCGATCCGTGTCGGCGTCATTGATTACAAGGACGTCGCCACTCTTCGCAAGTTCATCTCGGAGCGTGGGAAGATCCGCGCCCGCCGTATCACCGGTGTCTCGGTGCAGGAGCAGCGTCTGATCGCCAAGGCGATCAAGAACGCCCGTGAAATGGCGCTCCTGCCTTACGCCGGCGCTGGCCGTTAAGGGGTCCCGACATGGCAAAGCTGATTCTCACGAATGAGGTCGCCGGGCTCGGAAGCGCCGGCGACGTGATCGAGGTCAAGAACGGGTTCGCCCGCAACTACCTCATCCCCCAGGGCTTCGCAGTGGCGTGGACCCGCGGTGGCGAGAAGCAGGTGGCGTCCATCCGCGCCGCCCGCGAGTCGCGCGCGATCCACGACCACGAAGAGGCCGTGGCCCTGAAGAACTCGCTCGAGTCGACCAAGGTTCGTCTGGCCGTCAAGGCCGGCAACGAGGGTCGCCTCTTCGGTTCGGTCAAGACCGGTGACGTCGCGGACGCGGTCAAGGCCGCCGGTCTGGGCGACCTGGACAAGCGCAAGATCCACATCACCTCGCCGATCAAGGCTGTGGGCGAGCACGAGGCGACGATCCGCCTGCGTGACGACCTCACCGCCGTGATCACCCTGCAGGTGGTCGCCGCCAAGTAAGGGCGGTGAAGCGCCCCCTGGGGCGTGTGAACGACACGGATGCCGTGGACCTCAGGTCCGCGGCATCCGTCGTTTCACCGGGTGGCGGGATCCTCCGAACTGTGCATAACGTACGGCTCCGTCCCCAACCTTCAACATCCACTTCAACCACAATCCCATCCACAGGCTGTGGAGGAATTATTCCCTGGTCGTCCCGGAAAACGCATCTGTGCTTTTTGCGGATCCCGGGCGTTTTCCACAGGGGTTGTGCACAGGGTGGGCGGCGTTTCGCGCAGACTCTCCACAGAGTTATCCACAGGCTTGGTTGCAGGTGTCGGTGGCCGTGTCTAGCGTGAGATCGTCCCACCCCGACAGACCCGAATCGACGGAGGTACGCACGCGTGTCGATCGCTGACATCTCCGACGAACGGCTCGGCGGCCGCCGTGACAACGAGCGCACCCCGCCGCACGACATCCTCGCGGAGCAGAGCGCGCTGGGGGGCATGCTGCTGTCGAAGGATGCCGTCGCCGACGTCATCGAGACCCTCCGCGGCGCCGACTTCTACGTGCCCAAGCACGAGCTCATCTTCGAGGCGATCCTCAGCCTGTATTCCCACGGTGAGCCCACCGATGTCGTGGCGGTCACCGACGAGCTGATCAAGACCGGCGAGCTCCAGCGCGCCGGCGGTGCCGACTACCTGCACTCTCTGACCTCGATCGTGCCGACGGCCGCCAACGCCGGCTACTACGCCTCGATCGTCTCCGAGCGGGCGCTGCTGCGCCGACTCGTCGAAGCCGGCACCCGCATCGTGCAGATGGGCTACTCCGGCCAGGGCGAGGCCGTCGAGCTGGTCAACAACGCGCAGGCCGAGATCTACGCGGTCACCGGTGCCGAAGCCGCCGAGGACTACGTGCCTCTCGAGACGGCCGTCACCTCGGCCATCGATGAGATCGAGGCCGCGCGAGGTCGCGACGGGTCGATGACCGGCATCCCCACGGGGTTTGCGCAGCTCGACGAGCTCACCAACGGTCTGCACGGTGGCCAGATGATCGTCGTCGCCGCCCGTCCCGCCATGGGAAAGTCCACGCTCGCGCTCGACTTCGCCCGCTCCGCGGCGATCAAGCACAACATGCCCACGATCTTCTTCTCGCTCGAAATGGGGCGCAGCGAGATCGCCATGCGTCTCATGAGCGCCGAGGGGGCCGTGCCGCTGCAGAACATGCGCAAGGGCACCTTGGATTCCCGTGACTGGACCACCATCGCCGCCACCCGCGGCCGCATCAACGACGCGCCGCTCTACATCGACGACAGCCCCAACATGACGCTGGTCGAGATCCGCGCCAAGTGCCGTCGCCTCAAGCAGCGCGTCGGCCTGCGCATGGTGATCATCGACTACCTGCAGCTGATGACCAGCGGCAAGAAGGTCGAGTCGCGCCAGCAGGAGGTCAGCGAGTTCTCGCGTGCGCTCAAGCTGCTCGCCAAGGAGCTGCAGGTGCCCGTGATCGCGCTGTCGCAGCTGAACCGTGGTTCGGAGCAGCGCACCGACAAGCGCCCGCAGGTCAGCGACCTGCGCGAGTCCGGCTCGATCGAGCAGGACGCCGACATGGTCATGCTGCTGCACCGCGATTCGGTGTACGACAAGGACACCCGCCCCGGCGAGGCCGACCTCATCGTCGCGAAGCACCGTAACGGCCCGACCGCGACGATCGAGATCGCCTTCCAGGGTCACTTTTCCCGCTTCACCGACATGGCGCCGGTGTAGCGGACGGCGCTTGCCCGTGCCTCTCAGCCTCCCGGGTCTCGCCCGACGCCATGACCGCGTGGTGTGGAGGGAGACCTTCCCGGTCGGCGCTCTCATGCGTGAGAGGCTGGCCGCATGCCTACGGCTCTCTCAGTGGACGGGCTTGCCAACGCACGCGACCTCGGTGGCATGGAGCGCAGCGATGGTTCGCTGACTCCGACGGGCGTGTTCGTTCGCGCCGAGATGCTGGACCGTCTGGGCGAATCCGGGTGGGCTGTCCTGCGAGGTCACGGGGTGCGTACCGTCATCGACCTGCGGCGGCCGGAAGAGGCCACCGGCGCCGTACCCGACGACATGCTCCTGGTGCGCGTCGATCTCGACGGTGATGAACGCGACTTCTGGGAGCCATTCGAGGCGGACGGGCGGTGGGGAACGCCGCTGTACTACGCCGCTCACCTGCAACAGCTGCCGCATCGGCTTGCGCAGGTCGTACAGGCCATCGCGTCAGCCCCCGCGGGAGCGGTCCTGTTTCACTGCGGAGCCGGCTGGGACCGAACAGGGCTCGTCGCCGCCTTCCTGCTCAAGGCGACCGGCGTCAGCGAGGATGCCGCGGTCGCCGACTACCTTCTCTCGTTCGCGAACGCTGACGCGATGACCGCGCTTCATCGTCGGTCCTTCGATGTCGAGGAGCGTCTCGGGGTGCTCGCGGCGTTCGGTCATACGCCGGAGTCGGCGTTTCGCGAGATGTATCGGCAGCTCGATGTGGACGGTTGGTTCCGTCACGCAGGAATCGACGAGGGCGCAGCCCGCTCGATCGTCACCTGGCGCGGACACGTCGACGCGAGCCCGCATGGAGCCCAGAGATCGCTCGAGCCGAGAACGCAAGCGTGCAGTGGGGGATCGCGACCGCTCCCGGCGCAGACCAGAGGGGATACTTGACCCTGACACTGTGGAAGGCGAGAGAACTGAGACATGTTGTCCATCGGAGCCTTCGCGCAGATCGGTCAGGTGACCCACCGGATGCTGCGCGGTCACGAGCGCACGTTGACGCGGGCGTCGAGTAGCGGCTTCGCGGTTCGTGAGAGCGGCGTCAGAGGATCGTGCAAGGGTGTCGGAATGGCATCCGCGCAGGCACTGAGCGAGTCCGACCGCCGACTGGTGGCGGCGTGGGCGGCGGACTGTGCCGAGCGAGTGCTCTTCCTCTTCGAGTCCGAGGCGCCCGATGACGACCGTCCACGCGACGGCATCGCTCGGGCGCGTGCGTTCGCCGCAGGCACGCTCGATGCCTCAGGTGAGATACGCCGACGCTTCGTCGCGGGTCGGGCATCTCAGGCCGTGACGTCGCCGGCGGCGAAGGCCGCCGCGTGGGCCGCCGGTCAAGCTGCCGGGGTCGCGCATATGGGAGCACACGCGCTCGGCGCTGCCGCATACGCCGCTGTGAGTCTTGAGATGGCTGGTCTGGGACTGGCTGGCAGGGTTGATGTTGGTCGTCTTCGTCCGGTCGTGGCTCGATATGCCGCTGGCCCCGTGTGGGCCTTTCTTTCGATCTGCCCGTCCCGGGCGAGGGCGGCCGACGCCACCCGGCCCACCTCGATGGCCTGATTAGAAGCCTGCCCGACCTCCTTGGGTCGTGGCCCGTCACAGTGATGCCGCGAAGTGATTTCCTCCCGGGCCGGCGCCGGCCGCCGCGCGGCCGTGCCCGTGTTCCATCGAAGGAAGGACCGATCCGCAATGACTATCGTCGCGCACTCCCATCCGTTCGTCATCGGCGTGGACACCCACGCCAAGACACACACGTATGCCGTCATCGAGACGGGGTCTGGGCAGCTGTTGGGCTGCCAACAGTTCCCGACCAGCCCGCCGGGCATCGCCCGCGCGATCGGCTGGGCCGGCCGCCTGACCGGGGGTGAGGCCGATACGTTGTGGTCGATCGAGGGTGTCGCCACCTACGGCGCGCGACTGGCCCGCGCGGCCACCGAGAGCGGATACGAGGTGGTCGAAGCACCCCGCATCAGCGCCAGAACCCGCCGCGGCCTTGGCAAGTCCGACCCGTTGGACGCTCACGCGATCGCAGCCGCCGTGCTGCCGCTGGAAGAGAACCAGTTGCGTCGTCCCCGCGCCGACGACGGGACGCGTCAAGCGCTCCGCGTGCTGGTCGCCGCACGCGACCAGATGTCGACGGAGAAGACGGTGAACGTGAACGCGCTCACCGCGCTTCTGCGCACCAACGAACTCGGCATCGACGCCCGCAAGCCCCTCAGCGCGGCCCAGATCGGACAGGCATCACGCTGGCAGAAGCGCCACGAGCCCATCGCCATCGCCACCGCGCGAGGCGAGGCCGTCCGGCTGGCCCGACGAATCGTTGACCTGCAGGACGCGTTGACCGAGAACCACGCCCGCATGACCGAACTCATCACCGCGAGCCCCGCGGCGCCCCTGCTGCAGGAGACCGGCGTCGGCGCTTACACCGCAGCCGTCGTCATCACGGCATGGTCCCACCCCGGCAGAGTCCGAAACGACGCCGCGTTCGCCTCGCTCGCCGGCGTGAACCCGCTGCCCGCGTCCAGCGGCAACACGACCCGCCACCGCTTGAACCGGGGTGGGGATCGGCGCTTGAACAAAGCGCTCCACTTCATCGCGATCACACGAATGAGTCGCGACCCCGGCACGAAGGCCTACCTCGACAAGCGCCTGGCCGAAGGACGCACCCGCCGCGAGATCCGACGCTGCATCAAGCGCTACCTCGCCCGACACCTCTACCGAACCCTCAACGCGCTCTACGACGCCGCTCCTGCGCCCGCCTCGAACTCCACCCTCGCTCCGACAATCGGCTGACCAAGCGGGGAGGGGACGACGTAGTGCCCGAGTGAGCGGTTGCTAAGCGGAGCTCGGAGCGCAGCGGAGAGCGGAGTCTGCAAAGAGCGAACGACGGGAACGGAGTCATTCCTCCCCGCTACACTCTCGCCGTCGGAGGGGGCACTTACGCCTTCGTCACTGGGACGCAAGACGCTTCGGAGGAGACGAGTCAGGTCACCACGACCGGCTGAACTTCGACCGGCCCCGGGCAGACGCCATCGGAGCTGCTGGTGAATGGAATCTCGAACCATTCGTCGCGGATGGTCGCACCGGCGGCGTCGACGATCGCAACCCGGATGCCAGCCCCAAGATAAAGCCCGATAGTGTCTTGCGGCGCATACGGCGGCTCCTGCGGAACCTCCCATTTCCCGGGGTCCACGGATGCGACGAGAGCGGGCTCGCAATCGTCGCCCAGACACGCCGCCACCGATCCGCCGCCGACCAGGTCCGGATCTATCTCGATGACAACCGGATCTGAGAGGACGAACCCGATGGCCGGGCAGGCGACGCCCGGGGGAACGCATGCGCTGAGAGCCAGCGCACTTGTGAGAATCCCGGCGGCGACAGCAACCTTGGGCGTTCGCATGCCAGTGAATCTAACAGCGACTCGGCAGCGCCCATCGCGCCCACTCCGGTTCCCACATCCGAGGGACCTTGACAAACATAGAAGCATCGAAGGCCCGACAGGTGTCAGAGCCGGACGACGCGGCCGCTGCCGCGGAGGAGATCCGCTGGCAGCTCGCGCGCATGAGTGATCCGGCCAGCGACCGCGAGACACGCACCCTGCCCCCTTGGAGGCGGTGGTGGCCGGAAGAGAACATGCGCCCGCTGTTTCCGGACGATGCGACGTTCGCGCGGGTCGATGCCAGCTGAGGTGTCTTCGATTTGTGCCACGGCCTCGCCCGCCGTCGTCCTAGACTCGCGGGCATGAACAGCCTCATGCAGCTCCTGCCTGTGTTCGCTGAGGCTTCCTCGCGCGATGAGTCCGGGGTCGTCTTCGGCGGGATCGGGGGTTTCGTCGGCTACGTGCTGTTCGTCGCCGCCGTGTGGCCCTTCCTGAACAAGGCAGGCCAGCCCGGGTGGACGGCGCTGATCCCGGTCGTCGCCGCGTTCTTCATCGTGCGGGCCGCCGGGCTGTCGGCATGGTGGACGCTGCTGTATCTCGTCCCCATCGCCAACGTCGTCCTCTCGATCATCGTCGCCCTGCGGCTCGGGCGCGGGTTCGGGCACGGCGCGGTCTTCTCGGTGTTCCTGCTCTGGCTGCTGTCCCTGATCGGCTATTTCGTCATCAGCTACTCCAGTGACACCTACGACCCCCGGCGCATCTGAGCCTGCCTCCACCGTCGGTCGGCGACGATCTCTCTGTCACGATGTGCGCATGACGTTCACGACCCGGATGCCGGTGCCCAGCGACGCCGATGAGATCGCCGAACTCCACGTTTCGACGTGGCGCGAGGCCTATGCCCACCTGCTGCCCGAAGACCACTTCTCGGCGGAGTACATCGATCGACGGCATCGGATGTGGAAGCACGTGCTCGCGAACCCGAGCGACGATGTGGTCGTCAGAGTCGCGGAAAGCGACGGAGCAATCATCGGGTTCGCGTGGGCGGGTCCGCCGCCCGGCACGGAGGGTGCAGAGCCGCCGTGTGATCGCGAGTTGTATGCGATCTATGTCGCCGCAGGGCACTACGGCGGGGGAGTGGGTCAGACGCTTCTCGATGAAGCGCTCGGCGCGGGGCCGGCGATGCTCTGGGTCGCGAAGGAGAACCCTCGTGCGACCGCGTTCTACGTGCGCAACGGTTTCCGCTTCGATGGCGTCGAGCGAATCGATCCGCATGCTCCGTTGATCACCGCAGCGCGGATGGTGCGCTAGCCCGAGGGAGAGCGCCTGAACCGGGGTGCCCGTCGCGTCAGTCGAAGATCGCGACCGATTCCGACAGTCGAGTCACTTCTTCAGGGGTGAGTTCGAGGTCGGCGGCTTTCGCGGAATCCGTGATGGATGCCGCGCGCCGCGCACCCGGGATCGGGATGACGTGCGGGTCGAGGGCGAGCTCCCACGCCAGCACGACTTGCTGCGGGCTGACGCCGTGTGCATCGCCGACGTCGCGGAAGGCCGAGAACCGGTCGCCGACGCTGCTGGCACCGCCGCCGGTGCCGCCGAGAGGACTCCACGGCAGGAAGGCGATGTCGTGAGCGGCGCAGAAGCGCAATTCGTCGATGCTTCCCGGGTGCTTCGGCGAGAACTCGTTCTGGACGCTGGCGAGGTTGCCTTCGCCGAGCACGTCCAAAGCGATCTGGATCTCTTCGACACTCGCGTTCGAGATGCCGATCGCGCGAACGAGGCCGTCGTCGTGCAACGACTTCAGTCCCCGCATGATGTCGGCGTAGACACGGGTGCGGTCGGGACGGTGGTACTGGTACAGGTCGAGCTGGTCGACGCCGAGGATCTCGAGTGACTTCTCCGCGGCCGAGCGCAGGTAGGCCGCCGACCCGTCGCGTCCCTTGGCTCCGTCTTCGCCGAGCGTGATGCCGCCCTTGGTCGCGACGAAGATGCGCGAGGAATCCCCGTCCCATGTCCGCAGCGCCTCGGCGACGATGCGCTCGTTGTGTCCCATCTGTTCGCCATCCGGGGCATAGATGTCAGCCGTGTCGATGAGCGTCACGCCCGCGTCGAGGGCGGCGTGCACGGTTGCCACGGCATCCTCGAACGACGGGTATCGCTTGTCGTTGTTCATCGACAGCGGCATGGCGCCCAGGCCGATCGCCGAGACCTGTCGTCCTGCCAGAGTGCGCTGCTTCATTGCTTCTCCTCGTCGCGTCGTTTCCACACTGTGCCAGGCGCAGCCGCGCGGGGATGGGGCTGGACATCCGGTGGCGCACCGTAGTAGCCCGCGACGCCGAACGACGGATGTTTCTAGGATGTCGCCGTGGACCGCGTGATCGTCATGGGAAGCGTCTTCCTTCCCGGCTTCGTGATGGATCCGCTGGTCCGCGCGTTGCGAGCGAGAGGACTCGAAGCCGAGCGGGTCGTGCCGACACCGCTCGGGACACCGCAGGCGATCGGCGAGGCGTACGCGGCCGCGGCGGCGGAGCTCGGTGCGACCGCGGCGATCGCGCACTCGAACGCCGGAAACTTCGTCCCCGCGGTGGCGGCGGGTTCTGCGGTCAACCGCATCGTGTTCCTCGATGCGGTGATCCCGCCCCTTCGCGGTGGCACCTGGCCTGTCATGCCCGCGCGGGCGCGCCGCACGCTGCCGGTCACCGCGAGGGACGGCATCCTGCCACCGTGGACGCGGTGGTGGCCGGAGGAGAGCGTGCGTCCGCTGTTTCCCGACGACGCCACTTTCGCGCTGGTGGATGCCGGCGCACCCTCCATCCCAGCCGCCTACCTGTCGTCACGCGTCTCCGCGCCGCGGAATTGGACGGCGGGCCTCCGTTGCAGCTACGTGGCATTCGGACACACCTACGCCGACGAGGTGGGCGTCGCCACAGGTGCGGGGTGGCCCGTGCGCGCGCTCGAACTGGGCCACCTCGGAATTCTGCAGGACCCCGCGATGGTCGCCGACGCGGTGCTGTACGACTGACGAGACCGCGTGATTGACACCCCGTGCGGTGGGCGCAGGGGTTGCCTTCGGCCGGCACGTCATTAGGGTGAACCGCGACGGCGTGACCCGAGGGGATGTGGTCCCGCCGCAGGGGAGCGGACCACTGCGCACCGGGGAGAACGCGATGAGACCACTGCGCTACTCGATCAACATCACGATCGACGGCTGCGTCCACCATGAGGCGGGGCTGGGCCCGGATGAGGAGTCGATGGACTACTGGGCCGCCCAGATGCAACGAGCCGACGCCCTGCTGTTCGGCCGGGTGACCTACGAGATGATGGCCGGGGCGTGGCGGCGGCCCACCTCAGGAACCTGGCCCGAGGGGATGCGGGCGTGGGAGATCCCGTTCGCCGAGGCCATCGACGCGGCCAAGAAATATGTCGTGTCGAGCACACTGTCCTCCGCCGACTGGAACGGCGAACTGGTGCGCGGTGACCTGGCAGACGCGGTGTGGCGACTCAAGCAGCAACCCGGCAACGGCCTCTGGGTGGGCGGGGTGACCCTTCCCCTCGCACTGGCCGACCTGGGATTGATCGACGAGTACGAGTTCGTGGTGCAGCCGGTGGTCGCGGGCCACGGGCCGACGCTGCTCGCCGGGCTGCGCGAGCGCCTCGCCCTCGAACTCGTGGAGCGTCGCGACTTCCGGCCGGGGTCGGTCGCGCTGCGCTACCTCCCCGCTCGCGGGTGAGCCCGCCCCACGGTCAGCGCCGGGCGGATGCCGCGGCAGCCGCGGGCAGCGTTCGCAGCAGCGACCGTTCCGCCGAGCCCGTCTGCTGGGCGACGTCCCACAGCACCGACGACGCGCCACCGGAGACGGCGGCGTGCTCCGGCTGATCGTCGCTCCCGGCGGGCGATGGCTCGGGATCGAGCACCTGCAGCACCCGCTCGATGTCGCCCGGGGTCAGCTCACCCGACGGAGCCAGGGCCGTCAGGTCGCGCAGCCCTGTCTGCAGTGACGCGAGGTCGGCGAGCTGCGTGTCATCGAGGCGATCGTGGTCGGGCACGAGGTCGGCCTGCGCACGGGCGGCATCCCGGAAGAGGGCGAGGTCCTCGACCCGCTGAGGACCCGCGCCACCGGCGGCACGAAGCGCTGTCGCCGTCGCGTCGACGGCCGTCTGGATCCGGCTGCGCAGGGGCGGCGGCCGCAGACCCGGGATCACGATGAAGCCGAACACCACGCCCAGCAGCACCGCGCACGCCGTGAGCGCCACGTACTGCGTCAGCAGGTTCACCGGGTTCAGGTCCCGCGTGACGGCGTTGAAGCCGACGCTGACGACCACCATGAAGGCGCTGCCGAGCGCCGGGCGCGTGACGATGTACCAGAGCCCAAGGCAGAGCGAGACCGCAGCGACCGCCACGAGGTACTGCTGCGGAACGACCAGCAGCACGACGGCGACCGTGAGTGAGCCGGCGACCACCCCGATGATCTTGTTGCGCGTCTTCGTCGCGGTGTCGCTCCACGTGGCCTGCATGATGCTGAAGGTGGCGAGCAGCGCCGTGGACACCAGCGGGTCGCCGCGCTCGAGCCCGGAGGTGATCAGCAGCATGAGGAACACCGCCAGCGCCGTGCGCACCGCGTGACGCATCTGGATGGACTGCAGTCGTGCCGACGGGTGCAGCACGGCGTCCCGCAGCCCGCGCCGCCGGTCGCGCTCGAGGCGGACCGGTGCGGTGTCACGGGTCGTCAGTGCGCGCTCCACCGTGTCGAGCGCGCGGGCCGCGTCGCCGAGGGCGCCCGTGTCGGTGGATGCCGCGGGCGGCGGAGTCTCGGGGGAAGCACCTCCGCGGGCGGGCTTCGCCTTCAGCTGGTCCGACAGCTTCTGGGCGCGTTCGCGCAGTGCGGCGGTGGCGTCGGCATCCGTCGGGTTCGACAGTTCTGCGGTGCGCAGCGCCACCCGATACGCGGATGCCGCCTCGAGCGCGTCCGCGAGCCAGCGCTGCCGGCCGTCGCTCAGCCACGTGCGGAAGGCGGTGGCGGTGGCGGCGCTCGGGTCGTCGGCGTCGAGCACGGCGGCCACCTGCTGCCGCGTCGGCTTCGAGGGGTCGCTGATGCCCATGAGGACGCGCAGGACGAGCGCGACGACCACGCCGGCCACGGCGGCCGCGATCACCTGCTGATGGTCCGCCCCGCCGGTGGGGGCGTACCCGTAGCCGAACATCGTCGTCATGCCGAGCCCCATGCCGGCGGTGCCGAAGCGGGGGCCGAGCAGCGGCAGCAGCGCCGCGACGAACGTGAGCACGACCACCAGCGCGATCGCCGCGGGCCGCGAGGCCTCCGCGACGAGGCGCGGGACGGCTGCGGCGATGATCAGCAGTGGACCCATGACGGCGGTGATGCGCAGATCGGCCCGCAACGGCCCGCCGATGAACGCCACGAGGGAGAACATGCCCGTGAGCCCGCCGATGATGCCCGCCGCACCGGCGCCCCACGCGTCGGCGAGAAGCACGGAAGGGAGGACCACGATGATCATCAGCAGGATGAGCAGGGGGGTGCCCTTGGGATGCTTGTGGGCTGCAGCCCCGCTCTCGGCGTGGCGACGGCGGAGCTTGCGTGGCTCGTCCATGGCTAGACGGTAGGGCGCGAGCGCGGGAGGCGCCAGGGGCCGCGCTCGTGCGCTGGCGGCCCGGGGAGGGAGGATACGCCCCGGGCGTCCGGCTGGCGAGGGGGTCGGCGGGGGAGCCCCCGACCGCGAGTCTGAGCGGACCGACCCTTGGAGGAGACATGTACTTTCATGTTCAGCAGCTGATCAACGAGATCGACCAGGATCAGCCCGACCCCGATGCCGCCAACGCACTGCAGGAGGGGCTGGGCGGGCAGTTCGGCGAGATGCGCACGATGATGCAGTACCTGTTCCAGAGCATCAACTTCCGCGGACCGTCGGCCAAGCCCTACAAGGACCTGATCCAGGGCATCGGCACCGAGGAGATCAGCCACGTCGAGCTCATCGGCACCACCATCTCCCGTCTGCTCGACGGCTCGCCCGGTTACAAGGGCAAGCCGACCGACCCGGTCGACGCCCCGGGTGCGGGCGGGGCGACACCGCTGAAGATCGCCACGTCCGAGAGCAACATCCACCATTACCTCGTGGGTGCGCAGGGGGCCATGCCGGTGGATGCCGCCGGCAACCCGTGGCTGGGCAGCTACGTGTACAACTCGGGAAACCTCGTGCTCGACCTGCTCTACAACCTCATGCTCGAGTCCACGGGACGCCTGCAGAAGTGCCGCCTGTACGAGATGACGTCGAACAAGACGGCCCGCAGCACCATCTCGTACCTGATTGTGCGCGACCAGGCCCACGAGAACGCATTCGCCAAGGCGCTCGAGACCCTGGGCGTGAATTGGCGCACGGCGCTGCCGATCCCCAAGACCAATGCGGAGAAGTTCCCGGAGGTGGCCCGCCTGACCGAGCTGGGACTGCAGAGCAAGCAGTACTCCTTCGATCTGACGAACCTCTCCGAAGCGGGAAAGATCTTCCAGGGCCTGTCTCCGTCGAACGACGGGACGCAGCTCGATGCCAGCGAGCAGGCGCCGGCGGGCTCACCGATGACGATCGCACCGGAGCGGCCCGAGGAGTTCTCCCCGGGCGCCGACGCCGACCTGCGGGCCCTCATCGAGGCGACGGCGGCCATGGAGATGGCCGACATCGAGCGCACGTTCGGGGAGATGAAGTAGGTCCACGCCGCGTGGTGAGGGCGCGCTGGGCCGACCGGTCTTCCTCCCGCGACGACGCGGGGTTACCGTGAAGCCGCAGCGCGCCCCCTCACGTGCGTGCCGCAGACGCGTGGCGGGAGAACGGCAGAGATGACCGAACAGCAGCCGTACGACGTGGTGCGTGCCTTCGACGGGTTCGAGCTCCGGCGCTACCCGCAGCATGCGGTGGCAGAGGTGATGGTCGACGGCAGATTCGAGGACGCCGGAAACCGTGCCTTCCGGTACCTGTTCTCCTACATCAGTGGCGAGAACGAGCCGGCCGCGAAGGTGGCGATGACGGCGCCGGTGATCCAGGGCGGAGGCGGGTCGACCATCGCCATGACGGCCCCGGTGATCCAGCGGGCGGCCGCGGGCCGCACGGTGGCCCGCCTTCCTGCGGCACAACGAAGTGATGCTCGATGTGGAGCCGCCCACGCAGCGGCATCCTGACGGCGATACGGGAGCTGCATCGTGACCGGAACACTGCCGAGGGGAGAGCCGCCATGTGCCGGTGGATCGCATATCTGGGAGCGTCGCTTCCCGTCGAGGACGTTCTCGTCCGCCCTGACCATTCACTGATCGACCAGAGCCTGGTCGCCCGCCGGCTGTACCTGCCGGGCACGACGATGGCGTCCCAGTTCCGGCAGCACGCGTTCCCCACGAACGGGGACGGGTTCGGCCTGGCCTGGTCGGGACGCGGGGGTGTGCTCGGCCAGTTCCGCCAGACCACACCGGCCTGGGACAGCGACAACCTGCGCCACCTCGCCGCCCAGATCGAGTCCCCCTGCTTCCTCGCCCATGTGCGTGCCGCCCCCGGGGGCACGATCGCCGAGCAGAACGCCCATCCCTTCGTCCACGACGGGTGGATGTTCCAGCACAACGGCGAGATCGGCGGGTTCACCGAACTCAAACGCGAACTGACCATGGACGTCGCCCCCGAGCTGTACCCGTACATCCGGGGCACCACGGACAGTGAGGTGTGCTTCTTCCTCGCGCTCACGTTCGGACTGGCCACCGATCCCGTGAACGCCCTCACCCGGATGATCGAGCGGGTCGAAGCCGCCCGTGCCGCTCACGGGGTCACCGACCCGTTCCGCGGCGCGTTCTGCGCCTCAGACGGGGCGCGGCTGGTTGTGGCGCGGTGGCTGAGCGCCGATGCCGGCGAGCTTCCGGCGCCCTCGCTCTTCCGCAGTGCCGGGCCCGAGACCCTGCATGTGGGCGAGGGGCGCACCGAGCGGCTGCCCCACGGCGCCCAGCTCGTGGTGTCGGAGCCGCTCGAGCTGCACTGGTCGCGGCGGCACTGGCAGGAGATCCCCGTCGGCACCGTCGGCGTCTTCGCCCGCGATGCCGAGCCCGTCCTCACCGCCCTCGGCTGACGGCCGCGGCCGCAGCATGTGCCGCGCCTGCCCCCCTTTCCGTCGGCACCGGGCGGGGCTACCGTGAACGCGCACGCACCCCGATCGCGAGGAGGACGCCATGAACCGGACGCACGCCGCCGATGCGCAGCCCGGCACCGAGTACGCCGCGGCGCCGCCCGCACGAGCGGCCGGAACCCTCGGCATCCTGGCCGGGATCGGGCTGATCGTCCTGGGGCTGGCGGCGTGGATCACGGTGTCGCTGCAGCTGCGGGAGGAGAAGATCACGGTGCCCGACGACGCGATGGCCTTCCAGGGCAAGACCGTGGCGGGGCCGCTCACCGCCTTCGCGCAGGCCGCCATCATCCAGCATCACGCGCTGGGATTGTCGGGCGGCAAGACCTACGCCGAGCTCGACCGCGATGACCCGGTGCGGGTGACGCTGATGGACGCGTCGTTCCTGCGGGCCTCCCTGTTCACGTCGGTGGTGTCGTTCGGTGTCGCCGCGTTCGCCATGGGCGTCGGCGCCCTGTCCGTCGTCTTCGGCTGGGGGCTGCGCCGCGCAGCGACGCCCACCACGGTCGTGGTGACGCGCCCGCTGTTCTCCCGCGGCTGACGCGCGGCGCGCTCGCCACCTCACCCGTGGCCGCCGCCGCCCCGCCGCGCGGCGCTCTCGACCTGCCCGGCATGCAGATCGCCCACCCACTCCCAACCGAGTTCGGGCGCATCGATGCGCGGGTCGTCGAACACCCCGCCATCGCGCAGCGTCTCGATGTACCGCCGGTCCAGCGCCAGCCGCTGCCGCAGCTGCGCGGCGTCACCGACCGAGCCGTGTCCGGGGACGAATGCGTCCACGCGGTCGGCGATGGACGCCAGCGTGTCCAGTCCCGCGAGGTAGTCGCCCAGCGGGTCGTCGGCGCCCTCGAGGTCGGGCATGGGGACGAAGACGTCCGAGAGCATGTCGCCGGCGACGAGCACGCGGCGTCCCTCCACCAGGAGCGCCGCGTGCCCGATCGCGTGGCCCGGATGCGCGACGACCCGCACCTCGGGTCCGCTCCAAGGGATGCGCCCGCCGTCGCCGGGTAGCGCCGCGATCAGCCCGAACGGGTCGATCGGCACGTCCGAGACGATCTCGGGGGGCAGGGCGTCGGCGAACCGCTGCTGCCAGTCGCTCTGCGCCCGCAGGTCGCCCAGGAACGCCGCGCACGCCGGCGTGCCCCAGCGCGGGGCGTCGCCGAATGCCGGATGCCACAGCGCGTGATCCCAGTCGGGGTGCGTGGCGAAGCCCGCGACCACCGGCATCCCGAGCACGAGCAGGTCGTCGGCGAGGCACCGCATCTCGGCCGCGGTGATGCCGGGGTCCACCAGCAGGACGCCCTCCTCGCCCTGCACGGCGACGCTGTTGTTGCGCAGCAGCGGACTCTGGTGGGCGAACACCCCGGGGGCGACGGGGGTCAGCATGACCGTGGCCCTACGGTGTGCGGGCGGCGCGAGGTGACCGGTGATGCGAGCAGTTCCATCGAGATTCCTCCGTGTTGCGGCGCTCAGTCCAGCGAGAGCGCGATGATCGCGAGTGTGCAGATGCCGATGCCGGCACCCTGCGGCGCGCTGAGTCGCTCGCGCAGCACGCCGGCGGCCAGCAGCACGGTGACCGCAGGGTAGAGCGAGGTGAGCACGGCCGCCACGGCCAGTGAGGTCGTTCCGCTGGACAGCACGAAGGCGACGGTGCCCGCCGCGCCTGTCAGTCCCGCCGCGGTGCCCCAGCCGACGGCCGTGCGCAGGCGATGCCCGCGGGGGCGTGCGGCTGCGACGCCGATGCCGGCGAGCAGTGCGCCGGTCGCTTGATTGGCCGCGAGCGGCAGCAGTCCGGCGTCGGGCCCGATCTGGGCCAGGCAGACGAACAGCAGCCCGAAACCCGCACCGGCGAGGGCCCCGTCGCTGAGCGCCCCCCACGACCGCGGCGGCCGGCCCGGGCCGGTCTCGCGCGAGACCAGCCAGATTCCCGGGAGGGCGATGGCGATGCCCGCCCACACCAGCAGGCCGGGGCGCTCGCCGAGCACGACGCCTGCGATCACGGGCAGGGCGGCCGCCCCGACGGCCGACAGCGGTGCCACCAGCCCCATGCGACCGCGCGCCAGCCCTCGGTACAGGAACAGTCCGCCGGCCGCCGAACCGACACCGGCGAGCACTGCCCACCCGAAGTCCGCCGCCGTCGGGGCGCCGCCGCGGAGGAGCCCCGCGGCCAGGAGGGCGATCGTCCCCGCGATCTGGCCGACCAGCAGGATCAGCCACGGCGAGCAGCGCCGGGCACCGACGCCCCCGATGAAGTCCGACGTGCCGTAGGCGACGGCCGACGCGAGCGCCAGCAGGATGCCGAGGTTCACGGCATCCAGCCTGAGACCTCGGGAGAGGAGGCGGAAGGCCGTTCCTGCGCGCAGGCTGCTCGGGGCACCCGCGTCGAACGGTCAGCCGCAACCCGCCCCCGGCGCCGCCGGCGGGTCAGCCGGCCTGGCGTCGCAGCGCCTGCGCGACCCAGAAGTCCAGCGTCCCCTCATCCTGCGCCGCATCGGCGTGGATGTGGATCCACCCCGGCCCCATCGAACGGCCGGGGCCCATCTCGGCGCGCACGGCTTCGGGCCGCGTCACGAGATCGGCGTCTTCGTCGGCGCTGACGTGCACGAGCAGCCCCAGGTCCTTCCGGGCCGCGACCAGCATCGCCCCGTCGAACATCACGGCGATCGTGCCGAACATCGGCACTTCGCGCACCACTCCCGCCGGGAGGCGCCGCAGCACGCGGTCGAGCAGATCGCGCCGGGCCGCACCCACCATCACGGTCATGTCCTCACCTCGCAGCGTCGTCCGGATGCCGGTCAGCGTAGAGCGCAGCGCCGCCGCCGTCGAGGGGGACCCTGGCGCGGCCGTCGGCGGCGTCGTACCGTCGGAGCCAGCCGTCCGGCCTCCGGTGCCGGCGCCGGCGGAGGGGGAGACGATGAGCTGGGATGCCGATGACCTCACCAGGATCGGCGGTGCCGAGGAGCTGCAGGTCTCCTCGACCCGCCGCGACGGCACGGACCGCCCCTTCGTCCCATCTGGACGGTGCGCTCCGGCGACGCCCTCTACATCCGGTCGGCGTACGGTCCGGACAACCCCTGGTACCGGCGGGCCCGGCACGCCGGCGTGGGACGGGTGCGTGCGGGCGGCGCGGACCGTGCCGTGACGTTCACCGCGATCGACGCCGCCGACGCCGCGACGCAGCAGGCGGTGGATGCCGCCTACCACGCCAAGTACGACCGCTACGGGCCGCAGATCGTCGGCACCGTCACGGGACCGGCTTCCCACGAGACGACGTTGCGCATCGACCCGCGCTGAGCGCGCGCCAGGGTGCGGGACCGCTCCGGGGTGCGCCGGAATGCGGAGATCCGCCCGGATGCGGACGATCTCCCCGCAGGCATCCGCATTCCGGCGGATCACCGCATCCGGGGAGAGGCGACCGGGCACCGGCGCGACCGGCGCGACCGGCGCGACCGGCGCGGCGACCGGTGCCCGCGTGGCACCGAACGCCGCACGACCGCGCGACGCGGCGGAGGAGGCTCAGTCCTCGTCGGCGGGCGCCGCGCGCACCGCGTTGCGGTCGGCGATGAGCGTGTCGCGCACCCGACGGCGCAGCACCTTGCCGATGAGAGAGGTGGGAAGCTCCTCCCACACGCGGTAGGCGCTCGGCCGCTTGTACTCGGCGAGCTGCTCGCGGGCCGCCGCCCGGGCGGCATCCTCGTCGAACGTCGCTCCCGGCTCGAGCACGACGACGGCGGTCACGACCTCGGCTCCACCGCCGCGGGGGATGCCGACGACAGCGGATGCTGCGATGCCCGGCACCTCGTTGAGCACCTTCTCGACCTCGGTGGGGGCGACGTTGAAGCCGCCGGTGATGATGATCTCCTTCTTGCGGTCGACGACGGTCACGAAGCCGTCGTCGTCCTGCACGACCAGGTCGCCGGTGCGCAGCCAGCCGCCCTCGAGCAGCGCCTGCGCGGTCTCCTCCGGGCGGTTCCAGTAGCCCTGGAACACCTGCGGGCCCTTGATGAGAAGCTCCCCGACCTCACCCAGCTCGACCTCGCGGGTCGGTTCGTTCGGATCGACCACGCGGATGTCGGTGGAGGGGAACGGGATGCCGATGGCGCCGATCTTGCGGGAATCGTTGAACGGGTTCGCGAGCGCCACCGGGCTGGTCTCGGTGAGCCCGTAGCCCTCGTTGAGCATGCTGCCGGCCTGCTCCTCCCAGCGCTTCACGATCGTCGGGGTGAGGGTCATCGCACCCGAGATGGCGTAGACGACGCCCGACAGGTCGAGCTTGCCGTCACGCGCGACGCGGGCGAGCCGGTCGAACATCGGCGGCACGGCGGGGATGAACGTCGGCGGGTACTTCTTCGCCGCCTGCGACACCAGCTCGGGGTCGAAGGTCGGGAACAGCACGGCGTTCGAGCCCGTCTCGACGGCGTAGATCACCGACAGCAGCACGCCGAACGAGTGGAACATCGGCAGCAGGCCGTAGATGCGGCCCTCGCCGTGCGCGAAGCGCGGCATCCAGGCCGCTCCCTGGCGGGCGTTGGACCAGAGGTTCGCGTGCGTGATCATGGCGCCCTTGGGCACGCCGGTGGTGCCCGAGGTGTACTGCAGGCAGGCGAGGTCGCCCGCGCGGGGGCGGGGGGTGGATGCCGGCAGCGGCGCCGACTTCTCCAGCTGCGAGAACGGGATGGTGCCGGGGGCCGGCGCGGTGAGCTTGTCGCGTGAGGCGCGCGCCTTCTCGATGGGCAGGCGCAGCGCGAGCCGGGTCGCCAGCGGCATGGCGCGGGTGATGTCGACGGAGATGACCGTGGTGATGCCGAGGTCGGCGGGCATCGCCTGGATGACCGGGGCCATCTTGTCCCACGTGATGACGTGCCGCGCGCCGTGGTCGCGGAACTGCACCTCGAGCTCGTCGCGGGTGTACAGCGGGTTGTGCTCGACGACGATCGCCCCCAGGCGTAGCACGGCGTAGAAGGCGACCAGGTGCTGCGGGGCGTTGGGCAGGACCAGGGCGACGCGGTCGCCGGCCTTCACGCCCAGCTCGGCGAGGCCGCCCGCGACACGGGCGACACGGTCGGCCAGCTCGCGGTACGTCATCGAGGCGCCGAAGAACGTCACGGCGGGGAGATCGGCATACTGCGCGACCCGCTCGTCGAGCAGGTCCACGAGTGACCCGGTCGCCACCTCGATGTCCACCGGGGTCCCCTCGGCGTAGAAGCGGTTCCAGGCGCGGGTCTCGTTCATCTGCACTGGACAAGATTACGTCGCGGCGTCGCCGGGGTCAGAACGGCCGCGCCGTCGCGACACGCGGCACGCGGCCGTCGACGACTCGGCGCAGGGAGCGGAGGACGCCGACCACGGGGAGGGTGGTCGCGGGGCCTCCGGCGCGACATGATGGGGCGATGACGCCAGCCTTCGGTGGTCGCCGCGACGGATGGGCACGATGAGCGCGGTGGATGGCGCGTCGGCGGGGGCGCCGAGCCCCGGCCCGGTGACGGCCTTCCTCGAGGGGCTCGAATCGCAGTTCTCCCGCGTCGAGCGGTTCAAGGACACCGTCGATCCCGCCGCCGCCCGCGAGGGCCGGCGTATCGTGACGGAGTTCCTGACCCCCCGGGTCGCGGAGCTGCGCGCAGCCGCCGGGCTCCCCGCCGGACGCGGGCGCGTCGCGCACGGCCGGCGCCTGGCGGCCGAGGACGGCAGCCGCGTGGGGACGCAGGAGCTCCCCGTGTACGTCTACTGGGACACCGGCATCGACGGCGCCCCGGACCTCGTCCGCGCGTGCATGGAGCGACTGCGCGAGGTGCACCCCGATGCCCGCTTCCTCGATGCCGCCGGCATCCACGAGCTCATCGCCGTGCCCGAGCGCGTGACGGCGGTGCTGGCGCAAGACCACAAGGCCCACTACGCCGACTACCTGCGGGTGGCTCTGCTCGAACAGCACGGCGGCATCTGGGTGGATGCCACCTGCTGGCTGCCCGGGCCGTTGCAGGACGTGATCCTCACCTACCTCGATGCGGGCGTGGTCTACCCCCGCTGGACCCACCGGGAGATCGGCAACTGGTTCATCGCGTCGGTTCCGGGCTCGCTCATCATCACGCTGCAGCGGCTCGCGCTGGACATGTGGTGGCAGGAGCGCTCCGACGTGCCGGACTACTTCCTGTACCACCGGATCTTCGAGACCCTCTATGCGCTGATCCCCGAGTTCCGCGGGCAGTGGTCACGCGTGCCGCCGCTGTCGAGCACCGCGAGCCACCTGCTGCAGCTGAGCATGATGCAACCGTGGTTCCCCGGGGTCGCCGAGATCATGGCGCGCCTGTCGATCGTGCAGAAGCTCAGCTACAAGTACGACCCCGAGACCGTCCCGGAGGGCTCGATCCTGCACCGTCTGCTGCTGCAGCAGCCGCTGTGACGACCGGCGTCCCCGGCCTCGTGTGCACAACAGCGCTGATCCGGCGACGAAACCGCGCGGGCGCGCGCGCAACCCGGTCTCGGGCGCGGCATGGCGACGTTGTGCGCGCCGGCCGCGGCTGCCCGCTGGCGACCGCCGCGCGTCAGGAGCCGGAGCGGCCGGTGAAGTGGTCCATCGAGGAGTACACGTGGAAGACCTTGTCGGCCACGACGTCCCAGACGCGGGTGGGAAGCACGCCGCGCAGCGCCAGAGCGAGCTTGACCGTCCACGGGCGCAGCACCATCGGCGTGCCGCGCACAAGGCCACGCCACGCGGCGCGGGTGGCCTGCTGCGGCGTCATGATGGGGGTCAGCAGCGGGCCGCGCGCTCCGGCGAACATGCCGGTGGAGATGTAGCTGGGGCAGAAGGTCGTCACGCCGATGTGGCGGTGGCCGCGCGCCCGCAGTTCCAGCCGCACCGAGTCGCTCCAGCCGATCATCGCCCACTTGGATGCCGCGTAGACCGCCATGTTCGGGTTCGCCAGCGTGCCGGCGGCCGAGGCGATGTTGAGGATGCGCTTGGGGCGGGAGGTGTCGGAGATCATCGCCGGCAGAACCTCGCGGGTCAGCCACATGGCCGCGAGCGTGTTCACGCGCATGGTCAGTTCGATGTCGCGCTCGGGGTCGTTGTCCCAGAACACCCCGCCGCGCACGATGCCGGCGTTGTTGACGAGCACATCGGGCTCGCCGAGCTCCTCGCGCATGCGCGCCAGGCCCGCGACGATCTCCTCCTGGCGGGAGATGTCCACGCGGTAGGCGCGCACATCCACACCCGAGGCGCTGAGGCGCGCCGCCAGGGCGCTCGCCGTCTGCTCGTCCACGTCCCAGAGGGCGATGGCCCGCGCGCCGCCGGCGACGGCGCGACGGGCGAACAGCTCGCCCATCCCGCGCGCGCCGCCGGTGATCAGCACCGTGGCGCCGCGGATGGGATCGGGAGTGCTGGGCTGGGCGGTCATGCGGGACCCTTTCCGTCGTCTTCCGACAGCGTATCCGGGGCCCGCATGGCCGCTCGGTTCACCAGGTGGAGTCGCCGCGGATGACGGCATCCGACCCGCCGTCGATGTAGATCACCTGACCGCAGAGGTGCGCGTTCTCCTCGCTGACGAGCCAGGCCATGAGGCTGGCGACGTCGCCCGGCTCGAAGATGCCGTTGAGGGGCATGGGCACCCGCTCCAGCAGGGCCGCCTTGGCCTCCTCGGTGCCGGTGAGGTCGAAGGTCATGGGGGTGGCGACGACCCCGGGGGCCACCGCGTTGAGGGCGATGCCCGCCCCGGCCCACTCGGCCGTGGGGGCGACGCGCCGCAGCCAGCGGGCGAGGCCCTGCTTCGACGTGCCGTAGATGAGGTTCGCCACCTCCGGGCCTCCGGCGGCCAGCTCGGTCGCCCTGGCCAGTGCGGTCGGCTCGTCCTCGGCGAGGAAGGCCTGCAGCAGCGCCTCGTCGGGCGGGAACAGCGCCGCCATCGAGGTGGTGGCCACGGCGCGCGGGGCGGGCGAGGCGGCCAGCAGCGGCCGCAGCCCGGTGAGGGTGGCGACGGCGCCGAAGAAGTTGACCGCGGCGGTGGCGACGGTCGGCGACGACAGTCCCGCGTTGGCGATGACGACGTCGACGACGCCGTCCGAGAGGTCGGTGACCTCGGCGACCAGGGCCTCGCGGCCCTCGGTGGTCGTGAGGTCGACGTTCACGTCGGCCCCGGCGATGTCGACGCCGATCACGCGGTAGCCGCGTTCGGCGAGGAGCTCGGCGGCGGCCCGTCCGATTCCGCTGGCAGAACCGGTGATGACGGCTGTGCGGGTCATGGTCTGTGCCCTTTCTCTGGGGTTCCTATGGCCATGATTGCATGTGGTCTGACCAAAGGGAAGAGGGGCGCGGAGCCGTGATCGCCCGGGCCGTCAGTCCATCGTCAGCATCACCTTGATCGCCCGGCGCTCGTCCATCGCCTTGTAGCCTTCCGCAGCCTCTTCGAGGGGCAGCGACAGGTCGAAGACCTTGCCTGGGTCGATCTCGCGATCCCAGATGAGACGGATCAGCTCGGGCAGGAATCGCCGCACCGGGGCCGGGCCGCCGTGCAGGTGCACGAGGGAGAAGAAGAGCTCCCGGCCGGGAAGCTCCACGTCGTGCGACACGCCGACGAACCCGATGTGGCCGCCGGGACGTGTGGCGCGCAGGGCCTGCAGCATCGACTCGTGGGTGCCGACCGCCTCGATGACGGAGTGCGCGCCCAGCCCGCCGGTGAGCTCTTTGATGCGGGCGACGCCGGCGTCGCCGCGTTCCTCGACGATGTCGGTCGCGCCGAACTCGCGGGCCAGCGCCTGCCGGTCGGCGTGGCGGCTCATCGCGATGATGCGCTCGGCTCCCAGCCGCTGCGCGGCGAGCACGCCCATGAGTCCGACCGCGCCGTCGCCGACGACGACCACGGTCTTGCCGGGGCCGACGCCGGCGGCTGTCGCCGCGAACCAGCCCGTGCCGAGCACGTCGGATGCCGCGAGCAGCGACGGGATCAGGTCGGCATCGGGCGTGCCGGGGGTCGCGACGAGGGTGCCGTCGGCCAACGGGATGCGGGCGAACTCCGCCTGAGTGCCGATGCGCCCCATGGGCACGGCGTGCACGCAGCGCGATTCGTACCCATCGCGACAGATCTCGCAGGTGCCGTCGGAGGCGAAGAACGAGCCCACGACGAAGTCGCCCCCCTTCACGGTGCGCACCTCGTCGCCGACCGCGGTGACGACGCCGGCGTACTCGTGCCCCATGGGCATGGGGCCGCGCACGGTGTCCGCACCCCGGTAAGGCCAGAGGTCGGAGCCGCAGATGCACGTCGCGGCCAGCTTGATGACGGCATCCGTCGGCTCGATGATCGTCGGGTCGTCGCGCTCTCCGACCTGCACCTGGCCGGGTGCCTCCAGGATCACTCCGCGCATCGCTGTACCTCCGTCGTCTTCGGGCCGGGCGGGGCGTCCGGCGCGTTCACGATAGCCCTTGTCCCCACGCGAGGGCAGAGGTTGCGGGGGCTGCGTCTGCAGGCCCGGAGGGCGCTCGCGCCCACCGTCATCGGGTGCCGAATCGATTCGATAGGATGTCTCATCGGCGTCCCGCGACGCCCACCGACCCGAAGCGTGAAGGCTCCCGCATGTCCACGTCCCTGACCACCGGCAGCCCCTGGCGCGTCATCCTGCTGTTCTCGGTTCCGCTGCTGCTGGGCAACGTGGTGCAGCAGATGTACCAGTTCGCCGACGCCGTGGTCGTCGGGAGGTGGCTGGGGGTCGAAGCCCTGGCGGCGGTCGGCGCTACCGGCAGCCTCTTCTTCTTTCTGCTCGGGTTCGTCTGGGGCCTGACGACCGGGTTCGCCATCCCCACGGCGCAGGCGTTCGGCGCCCGCGACGCGGCGGGCGTGCGCCGGTCCGTGGCCGCCGGCACGCTGCTCACCGCCATCGCGACGGTGCTGCTGACCATCGCCGGGCCGCTGCTGTCGGAGCCGATGCTGCTGCTGCTGCGCACGCCGGCGGAGCTCATGCCGCAGGCCACGGTCTTCGCGCAGGTGAGCTTCCTGGGCTCCGGGGCGATGCTGTTCTTCAACTACCTGTCGGCGATCATCCGCGCCATCGGGGACTCGCGCACGCCGCTGATCTTCCTCACCGTCGCGTGCGTCATCAATGTGGGGCTCGTGGTGCTGATGGTCGGCCCCCTGCAGTGGGGCATCGGGGGTGCGGCGCTGGCGACCGTCGTCGCCCAGGGGCTGTCCGTCGTGCTGTGCGTCGACTTCGTGCGCCGCCGCGTGCCGGCGCTGCAGATGCGCCGCAGCGACTGGCGGGTGTCATGGGAGGACCTCGCCGACCACCTTCGGCTCGGCCTGCCCATGGGCTTCCAGGCCTCCATCATCGCCATCGGCACCCTCGCCGTGCAGGTGCGCCTGAACGAGCTGGGCGCCGACGCGGTGGCCGCCTACACCACGGCCTCGCGCGTCGACTCGCTCGCCGTCGCGCTGCTGCAGTCGCTGGGCCTTGCCGTGTCGATGTACGTCGCGCAGAACTTCGGCGCGCGACGCCCCGACCGCATCCGCCGCGGCGTCGTGCAGTCGGTGTGGATGGCGATCGCGGCATCCGTCGTCGTCGGCGCCCTGCTCGTGCTGTTCGGCAGCGGTGTCGTGCGCCTGTTCGTCGGCGAGGGGTCGGATGCCGTCGTCGCCATGGCCGCCCTCATGCTCGTGATCAACGGCGTGAGTTACAGCCTGCTGGGTGTGCTCTTCGTCGTCCGCGGGGCCCTGCAGGGCCTCGGGCACACCCTCATCCCCACCGTCACCGGTGCGATCGAGCTCGTGATGCGCGTGGTCGCCGCCGTCGTGCTGGGGGGACTGATCGGGTTCGCCGGCGTCGCCTGGAGCAACCCGCTCGCATGGCTCGGTGCCGTCGTGCTGCTCGTGCCGGCGTACATCCGCGAGCACCGGCGTCTCGCCACCATGCCGGTGCTCCCCGCCACCCTCACCCCGACCACGCCCATCCCGGTGATCGGACCCGTCGACGGGTCGATGGCCGTCGACGCCGTCGTGACGCAGCCGGTGCCGGTCGTCGACCCCGGCGGTGCGCGTCGGCTGCGCCAGCGGATGCAGCGCGTGCGCGGCGCCCGCCGCGATCGCGACCGCAGCGGCCGCTGAAGTCGCGCTGGGACGAGGCCGCGACCGGCGCAGGTTGCGCCCGCCCGGGTCGCCGCCCGCAGGAACGCCGCCCACGGAGTCTGGTGGACGGTCGTCGGCTGTGGGATCATTCCGGCGTCCGCTGGGGGACCCGCCTCCGGCCGGACAGGGAGGACGATGATGCCCGATACCCGCGACGGCGACGACGGATCGTTCAGCGCTGACGAGCGCGCGGCCATGAAGCAGCGCGCGGCCGAACTCAAGGCCCAGGCCGCAGGCGGCAAGGGGGGAGCGAAGAAGGAGCGCGAGGCGCAGGCGTGCCTCGACGCGATCGCCGCGCTTCCCGAGCCCGACCGCTTCCTCGCCGAGCGGTTCCACACGGCGGTCACCGAGACGGCGCCGGATCTCGACCCGAAGACCTGGTACGGCTTCCCCTCGTACGCGCGGGACGGCAAGGTGCTGACCTTCTTCCAGCCGGCATCCAAGTTCGACACCCGCTACTCCACGATCGGCTTCAACGAGGAGGCCGCGCTCGACGACGGTGCGCTGTGGCCCACCGCGTTCGCGATCGTCGAGTACACCGACGCGGTCGACCGCACCGTGCGGACCCTCGTGGCCAAGGCCGTGGGCTGATCCAGGCCTCCCGCCGGGGTGCGCGCCGGTGTCGGCCCCGGCCTTGCGCGTGCCGGTGACCGGTTGGATGCTGGGCGCGACGGATTCGACAAGGAGGTCTGCCGTGCAGAAGATCGTTCCCAACATCTGGTTCGACCACAACGCGGCCGAGGCCGCCCGCTTCTACACCGACGCGTTTCCCGGCGCGACGGCCGACGTCACCGCCCGCTACCCGGCGGAGGGGCTGCCGGGGTTCCAGAGCGAGTTCGCCGGCGCGGAGCTGGGGATCGAGGTGGAGTTCGACGGGTACCGCCTGATGCTCATCAACGCGGGGCCGGAGTTCCGCCCCAACGCCTCGGTGTCCTTCATGGTGAACTTCGACTCGTTGCTGTTCTCCGGCGATGCCGCCACCGCTCGCGGCGCTCTCGACGCGTTGTGGGAGAAGCTCATCGACGGCGGCGCGACGCTGATGGAGCTGGACGAGTACCCGTTCAGTCCCCGCTACGGCTGGCTGCGCGACCGCTACGGGGTCAACTGGCAGCTGATCCTGGGCGAAGGCGAGCCGCGCCCCTTCCTCATGCCGTCGCTGCTGTTCAACGGTCCGGCGCAGAACCGGGCGCGCGAGGCGGTGGACTTCTACATCGACCTCTTCGATCGCTCCGGGGTCGGCACCGTGGCCGAATACCCCGAGCCGACCGGGCCCGCCGTGGCCGGCGGGCTGATGTACGCCGACTTCCAGCTCGAGGGGCAGTGGTTCACGGCGGCGGACTCCGGCGTCGACATGGACGAGCCCTTCAGCCCGGGGGTGTCGCTCGTGGTGCGCTGCCGCGACCAGGCGGAGATCGATCGGCTGTGGGAGGCGCTGTCCGCGGTGCCCGAGGCGGAGCAGTGCGGCTGGCTCGTCGACCGGTTCGGCCTCAGCTGGCAGATCCTGCCCGAGAACATGGCGGAGCTCATGGCCCATCCGGGCGCGTACGCCCGCATGCTGGACATGCACAAGATCGTCATCGCCGACCTCTGAGCCGGTCTCCCGCGCAGCGGGGAGCGCCAGGGCGCCGGCCCGTCAGCCGGTCAGATCGGCGGGGTCGATCGAGACGATGCGGTCGTCCCCGGTGCGGGGGTCGCCACGGCCGTCGGTGTTGTTGGTGACGATCCACACGCGCCCGTCCGGAGCGGTGAGCACGTCGCGCAGGCGTCCGTATCGCCCCGCGAGGTGCTCGGTCGCGGCCGTCGGGTCGTCCACCGGCACGGCCCGCAGCACCTCACCGCGCAGATTCGCGATCAGCACGGTGTCATCGACGATCGCGATGCCGCTCGGGCTGGCAGCGGCGGTCGGCCACTGGGCGACCGGGTCGGTGAAACCGGCAGCCCCGGCGGCGCCCTCGACGGTGGGCCAGCCGTAGTTCGCGCCGGGCTCGATCACATTCAGCTCGTCCCAGGTGTTCTGGCCGAACTCGCTGGCGAACAGGCGCCCGTCGTCGGCCCATGCCAGGCCCTGCACGTTGCGGTGGCCCAGGCTGTACACCGGCGAGCCCGGGCGGGGGTTGTCCGCCGGCACGTCGCCGTCGGGCGTGACGCGCAGGATCTTCCCGTTTCGGGCATCCGGGTCCTGAGCCGCGTCGGGATCGCCGGCGTCACCCACGGGCACGTACAGCATCCCGTCGGGGCCGAACGCGATGCGCCCGGCATTGTGCGTACCGGATGCCGGCAGGCCGTCGATGACGGTGCGGGGCGAGCCGAGGGTCGTGGATCCCGCATCGCCCTCGATCGGGTACGCCTGCACCCGGTTGCCCGTGGGCGTCGTGGCGTAGGCGTACAGCTCGCCGTCGTGGAGGGCGAGGCCCAGCAGCCCGCCTTCGCCACCGTGCGCCACCCCCTCGATCACGGCGACGTCGCGCAACCCGCCGCCGGCGGTCCACTCGAAGACGCGTGCGGTGTCGCGCTCGCCGATCAGCGCCGCGTCCCGTCCCATCGTCACGACCGACCACGGCGACGTGAGGCCGGTCACCACGTCGAACGGCGGGCCGGACGCTGCGGTCCCAGGCGACGGGCGCGGCGTCGCGGTGGCCCCCGGGGCATCCGTCACTGCCGGAGCCGGAACGGCGGTGGGCGCGGCGGGCGGTGCCGCAGCACAGGCGGCCAGCGGGGCGGCGACCGCGACCGCGACCGCCGCCGCGAGGGCGAGCCTGCGCGGGGCTCGGCGGAGCGTCGAGGTCATGGTCCTCCCGGGGTGGGGAGGTCAGGCTACCAAGCGCCGTCCCGGCTCACACGGCCGGCGCCGTCGTGACCTTCGCCCGCTGGATCTCGGCATACAGGTCGTGCCGCAGCTCGGCGAACCTCGGCAGCGAGCGGGTGGTCAGCTGGTCGCGCTCCCTCGGCAGGTCGACGATCATCTCCCGCTGCACGAAGGTCGGCGACGACGACAGCACGATGACGCGCTCCGCGAGATACACCGCCTCGTCGATGTCGTGTGTGACGAACAGGGTCGTGATGCCGAGCTCGTCCCAGATCCGGCGGATGAGGTCTTCGAGGTCGGCGCGGGTCTGCGCGTCGACGGCGGCGAACGGCTCGTCCATGAGGAGCACCTTGGGCTGGTAGGCGATCGCCCGCGCGATGGCCGCGCGCTGCTGCATCCCGCCCGACATCTGCCAGGGGTAGGAGTCGGCGTTCGCGCCGAGACCGACGTGCTCGAGGGCGTCCCGCACCCGTTGCCGGCGTTCGGCGGCCGACAGACGCAGCTCCTTCAGCGGCAGCTCGACGTTCTGGCCGACCTTGAGCCACGGGAACAGGCTGCGGCCGTACTCCTGGAAGACGAGCGCCAGGCCCTTGGGCGGACCAGCGACCCGGCGCCCGTCGACGACCACCTCGCCGGCGGTGGGGGTCATGAGCCCGGCCATGTTCTTCAGCAGCGTGGTCTTGCCGCTGCCGGACGGGCCGACCAGGCAGACGAACTCGCCCTGGCGGACGGAGAAGTCCACGTCGCGGAGCGCCTCGAAGGCGGTCGGACCGCTGCCGTAGATCTTCTGGAGGTGGGTGACGCTGAGCATGGTGCGCACTCTTTTCGGTTCAGGATTCGTGGTCCGCCGCCCGCAGCCCCGTATACCAGCGGAGCACGCGCGTCTCGGCGAACTGAAGGACGAGGGAGGCGAGCAGTCCGAGGGTGCCGAGCACGATGATCCCGGTCCACATCTCGGGAAGCGCGAAGTTGCGTTGGAACTGCACGACCGAGAACCCGAGGCCGTTGGTGGCCGCGAACATCTCGGAGATGACCATCAGGATGATGCCGACCGACAGCCCCTGGCGCATTCCGGCGAAGATCTGCGGCGATGCGGCGGGGAGCACGAGGGCGATCAGCCGACGGGGCCGGCTGAGGTGGTACGAGCGGGCCGTCTCGGTCATGACCGGGTCCACCCCGCGCACGCCGTCGATCGTGTTGAGCAGGATCGGCCAGAGCGCCCCCAGCGTGATCACCGCGACCTTCATGCCGTCGCCGATCCCGGCGAACAGCGACACGACCGGCACCAGCACGGGGCCGGGAATGGCACGCACCAGCTCGAGGACCGGCTCGACGAACGCCCGCAGGCGCGGGTGCAGTCCGATCGCCGTGCCGAGCGCGACGGCGATGAGGGCGGCCGAGGCGAAGCCGATGGCGAGCCGTGCCACCGACGGGACGCCGTCGACGATGATGCTCGAGCCCCACCCGTCGTCGAGCCAGGTCTCGGGGAAGGCCCCGAGGATCTTCTGCAGCGAGGGAAAGTAGATGCTCTCGGAGTCGGCGCTGGCCACCCACCAGAGCACCGCCAGCAGAAGCGGCAGCGCGACGGCGTTGCCGACGACGGTCAGTCGTGAACGTCTCATGCGCCGCGCTCCGTCCGGGTCGAGTTGTGCCAGCGCAGCAGGTGGCGCTCGGCGATGCGGATGCCGGTGTTGACGGCGACGCCGAGCAGGCCCGTGACGATCACGAGGGCGTACAGCCGGTCGGTCGCGCCGGCGGACTCGGCGAGGGCGATGGCCTTGCCGATGCCCGGGGTGCCGATGAGCAGCTGCGCGGTCACCGTCAGCACGAGCGCGACGGTGGCCGCCAGGCGGATGCCGGTCATGACGAAGGGCAGGGCGCTCGGCCAGATGACCGTCGTCACCCGGCGCCACAGGCTGAGCCGGTACGAGCGGGCGGTCGCCATCACGACGGGGTCGACGTCGGCGGCGCCGTAGATGGTCTGCACGAGCACCTGCCAGAACGCGGCGTACACGACGAGCACGAGCGCCGACTCATAACGCGGCCCGAACAGGAGCACCACGAGCGGGATGAGCGCGACCGACGGAATCGGGCGCAGGATCTCGATGAGGGATGCCGTCGCGCGCCGCACCGGGGGCAGCTGGCCGATCACGAGACCCAGGGCGATCCCCGCCGCAGACGACAGCGTCAATCCCAGCGCCCACACGTAGAGCGTGTCGTAGATCGCCTGCCAGAGCGTTGCGTCGCCGAGCATGCCGACCAGCGCCGACAGCACGGCGCTCGTCGGAGGGAGGTCCTGCGGCCGTACGACCCCGAGGGCCGGCAGCAGCTCGCCGGCGAGGCCGAAGACGAGAAGGCCGGCCGCCCCGAGCAGCGGGTTCACCAGCCGAGGCGGCAGGACCCGCCGCCGGGTGGAGCGGGAGGCCTGCACGGCCTCCCGCTCCGCGTGCGGCGCGGCTGCGGATCGCAGTTCCGCGGTCATCACTCGCCGAGGAAACTCGTGTAGTCGGGGTCCTCGCGCAGCACGCCGTAGGTCTTCGCGGCGGCGGCCAAGGCCTCCAGGCCGTCGCGGTTGATCTCCGGGTGCCAGGTGGGCATCGCGATCGTCTTGGCCGTGGCCTCGTCGAGCTCGTTGAAGTCGACCAGGGCGGCGCGGGTCGCCGCTTCGTCCTCCATCGCCAGGGCGAAGGACTCGTGCACGGCCGCGGTGAAGCGGGACACCAGATCGGCGTCGTCGGCGGCCAGCGCGGTGGAGGTGAAGAAGTACGCCGAGTCGAAGCTGTCGGACATGTCCGTCATCGGGCTCGCGACGATGGCGCCGCCTTCCGCGAGGATCTGGCTGCGGAAGGGCTCGGTGGTCCAGGCGGCATCCACTTCGCCGGCCGCCAGCTGCGCAGGCATGTTGGGGTAGGGGATCTCGACGAAGGTCACGGCATCGGGGTCGCCACCGGCGGCGGCGATGGAGTTGCGGATCGTGATCTCGCCGAAGTTGCCGAGGGCGTTGATGGCGACGCGCTTGCCCTGCAGGTCCAGCGCGTCCTCGATGCCGCTGTCGGCGAGGGCCGCGACCTCGGTGGCATCCGCGCCGGCGACGCCCGACGAGCTCGACCCGTTGGAGACGATCTGGATCGGGATGCTGTTCTCGTGGGCGACCAGCAGCGACACGACGTTGCTGTAGCCGAAGTCGTACTCTCCCGACACGACGGCCGGCACGATGGCCGCGCCGCCCTGGGCGAACTCCAGCTCGAGGTCGATGCCGTGCTCCTCGAACACCCCGGCCTCCAGGCCCATGTGGATCGGCACGAGGTCGGCGATGGCGAGGATGCCGACGGTGACGCTGTCCAGCGTCGTGGCATCCGCTGCGTCGGGAGTGCTCTCCCCGGCGGGGCTGCTCGGGCTGCAGGCGGTGAGCACGGCGGCCAGGGTGGCGACGGCGGCAACGGCCGCGGCGCGGGTGGATGTCTTCATGCGGGGCTTCCTTCGGTTCGGGTTCGGATTCGGGTTCGGGCGGGTGAGGGCGCGGACGGGGGACGAGGGAGCGGCGACGGATCAGGCGGCGTCGACGGGGATGGCGTCGACGGGGGTCAGCAGGCGTTCGGCCTCGGCGCGCAGCAGCGTTCCCCAGGCCTCGATCGCCGCGGGCGTGCATCGGAAGCTCGGGGCGACGACGCTGAGGGCCGCGAGCGTGCGACCCCCCGAGCGCAGCGGCACGGCGACGGCGGTGGCATCCGATTCGACCTCGCCCTCCGCGACGGCGTAGCCGCGCGTCAGACCGACGCCGTCCAGGGCGGCACCCGCAGCGGTGCCGGCCAGCGGGATCGATTCACCGACCCACGACCGGTGGCGCACCGCCCGCGTCCCCTCGAGGGCGGCGATGTAGGAGGCGGTGTCGGCGTGGGAGCGGATGCTGAGATAGACCGATTCCCCGGTGAGCGCGACGATGCGCTGCATCGCCGGCCAGACGAGGTCGACCAGGGTGTCCGCTCCGAGTGCGCGCAGACCGAACTGCAGCACCCGCCCGCCGGGGACGAACTCGCCGGACTCCTCGCGGCGCACGAATCCGGTCTTCTCCAGCGTGCGCAGCAGTCGCAGTGCTGTGCTCGGGGCCAGCCCGGTCGCGCGGGACGCGGCGGAGAGGGTGACGCGACCGCGCTCGCACACGATCGCGAGCAGCGACAGTGTGCGTTCCGCCGAACGCGTCGCGACTTCGGTCATGGCAGGTCTCCTCCGGTCGCGTCGAACGTATCCACGCGAGATGCACCGGCCTTTTCGCCCACGTTTCCGGCAGGCAACAGATGTTTGCCGCTCTGTGGAAAGGCCGCTCGGACGGGCAGGGCGGCCAGCCTTACCCCAGCCGCGGGCGAACTACACTGGAAGGGTTCCCCTTCGCTTCGAGCTGACGAGTTCCGCCGTGTCCGACACCTCCGCCCGTACGTTCGACGTGCGCCACCTGCAGCTCGCGCGCGCCCTGTTCGCGCTGACCGCGGGGATCATGATCACGTTCACCCCCGACCACTCCGCCGTGGTCGGCCTGGCGGTGTTCAGCGGGTTCGCCGTGGCGACCGCCCTCGTGCTGCTGCTGTCGGCCTGGCTCGTCTACCCGGCCGGCCGGCGCGGCACGGTCGTGCTCCTCGGCATCCTGACCCTGCTCGCGGGCATGGTCGGCGGGGTGTCGGGGTGGCGCACCACCACCACGTTCTTCGTCCTCATCATCGTCTGGGCGCTGGCGAGCGGCGCCACCGAGCTGGTCTCCGGCATCCTCGCCCGCCGTCGGGCGCGGGCAGAGGACTCGCCCGCCACGGCCGTCGAGCGGGGAGAGGCCCGTGACGCCATCGTCGTCGGTGCGCTGACGCTCGCCCTCGGGCTCGGGATGCTGGCCGTGCCCGCCGGCTACCGTCTGGACTACTTCGTCGACGAGGCCGGCTCCTGGTTCACCCTCACCGGCACCGTCATCGGCGTCGGCATCTTCGGCGCCTACGCGGCGATCATCGGGGTCTTCCTCGGCATCGCGGGGTTCTCGCCGCGCCCCACCGACACCGGGGCCCAGCCCCCGGTCGTCACCGAATCCGGAGGTCGGTCATGACCGAGCCCACCCGTCCCACCCGTCGCGAGCTGCTCAAGCCCGTGCAGCTGCTGGGGTTCGCCTTCGCCGCCGCGGCCTTCGGGGGGCTCGTGACCCTCATGTCGATGGGGGCGCTGCAGGCCGGGCCTGCTGAGGACATCCAGCGGGCATGGGTCGTCGCCGCCATCGTGGCGGGGGTGTCATTCATCGCGACGCTGGTCGTGGTCGCGCTGCTCATCCTCGTGGTCGACCCGGCGCAGGTGACCAAGACCATCGACGGGCCGGTCATGCGCACCGACCGCAGTGACGCCGGCGACGCCGGAGAGGCGCCGGACGGCGACGACAAGCGCTGACGCCGCGCTCACCCGCCCGAGCGGGGCTCACCCGCAGGAGGGAGTGCTCACCCCGCGGGGCGGATGCTCACTCCGCGAGCAGGGTGTCGACGAGGGCGGCGGCCAGGCCGGTGTAGCCGGCAGGGGTGAGCGCCAGCAGACGCTGCTTCGCCGCGTCGCCGATGTCCAGTCCGCTCACGAACTCCGCGAGCTCGGCGGCGCCGACGCGGCGGCCACGGGTGAGGTCCTTCAGCAGCGCGTAGGGGTCGGTGATCTGCGAGCGGCCGGCGACGATCTCCGCGCGCACGACGGTCTGGATCGCCTCGGCCAGCACCTCCCAGTTGGCGTCGAGGTCGCCCAGCAGCACCTCGCGCGACAGTGAGATCTCACCGAGACCGCGCTCGAGGTTGTCCAGCGCGAGCAGCGAGTGCCCGAACGCGACGCCGATGTTGCGCTGCGTCGTGGAGTCCGTGAGGTCGCGCTGCTGCCGTGACGTGACGAGGGTCTGCGCGAGGGTGCCGAACAGTCCGCCGGCGATCTCGAGGTTCGCCTCGGCGTTCTCGAAGCGGATCGGGTTGATCTTGTGCGGCATCGTCGACGATCCGGTGGCCCCGGCGACCGGGATCTGGGCGAAGAAGCCCATCGAGATGTACGTCCAGACATCGGTGGCGAGGTTGTGCAGGATGCCGCCGGCGTGGCGGGCGCGGTCGTACAGCTCCACCTGCCAGTCGTGCGACTCGATCTGCGTCGTCAGCGGGTTGAAGCCGATGCCCAGCCCTTCGATGAAGCCGCGCGACAGCGCGGGCCAGTCCACATCGGGCTCGGCGGCCACGTGGGCCGACCAGGTGCCGGTGGCGCCGGAGAACTTCGCGAGGTACTCGCCGCCCGCGATCTGCGCGGCGACGCGCTCGAGCCGCCAGACGAACACGCCGAGCTCCTTGCCCATCGTCGAGGGGGTCGCCGGCTGCCCGTGGGTGCGTGAGAGCATCGCGGCATCCTTGTGCTCGACGGCCAGCGCGCGCAGCTTCTCGATGACCGAATGCAGCTTCGGCAGCCACACCCGCTCGACGGCGCGCTGCACGGTCAGGGCGTACGAAGCGGAGTTGATGTCCTCGCTCGTGCAGGCGAAGTGCGCGAGCTCGGCGATGCCGTGCAGTCCCAGCGTCGACAGCCGGTCGCGCACGAGGTACTCGACGGCCTTCACGTCGTGGCGGGTCACCGCCTCCTTCTCGGCCAGCCAGTCGATCTCGCTCTGACCGAACTCGCGGTACAGGCGCCGCAGGGCGGTCTTGTCGGCCTCGGACAGCGGGGCGGTGCCGAACAGCGACCGATCGGTGAGGGCGATGATCCACTCGACCTCGACCTCGACCCGGGCGCGGTTGAGGCCGGCCTCGGAGAGATAGTCGGCCAGACCGGACACGGCCGCGCGGTAGCGACCGTCGAGGGGGCTGAGCGGCTGCGGGGGGAGGGACGTGGACACGCGGTCTCCGATGGCTGGGGCGCGGCTCGGCGCGCTCAGCGGAGCTGGCGGACCGCGGGTTCGAGTTGCCGGAAGAGCGCCCGGCACGCGTTCTCGATCATACCGAGCACCTCATCGAACATCTCCGCGCCCGCGTAGTACGGGTCGGGCACGTCGAGCTGCTCGCCGGCGGCGGCGTCGAACGTGCGCAGCAGGGACACCTTGTCCGCGTCGGTGGGCGTGCGCGCCCACTGCAGGAGGATCCGCTCGTGGCTGCGGTCGAGGGCGACGACGAGATCGGAGGCGTGGAAGTCCTCCTGCATGAACTGCCGCGCCCGATGGCGTTCGCCGTCGTAGCCGCGTCGTGCCAGCGCCTCGAGGGTGCGGGAGTCGGCGCGTTCGCCCACGTGCCAGTCGCCGGTGCCTGCGCTCCACGACGAGACGCGATGATCGAGCCCCGCCCGCTGCGAGAGCGAACGGAACACGACATCGGCCATGGGTGAGCGGCAGATGTTCCCGGTGCAGACGAAGACGACGCGGAACGGGTCCACGGCGGCGGTCATCCACCCATCATGGCGACTCCGCGGCCGTCTGCACAGGCCCCGATTCGGCGCGAGATGTCCACGGATCGCTCACGGCCGCCCCGCGCGTGCGCGCGCACCGCGAGAGTCGAGGGCATGCAGAACGCCGGCCGCGCAGAGATCGAGCGGGTGGATGCCGCCTCTCGCCGCATCGCCGCGGTCGCCGCCGATCTGGCCGGGCTGCGCGCGCGAGCCGGCGCTCTGGCCGCGCAGACCGACTGGCAGTCCAGCGCCGCCGAGGCCTTCCGCGCCTCGGTGGCCGACTGGTCGACGGCGATCTGGCTGCTCGACTGGCCGCTGGAGCGGCTGCAGCAGGGGCTCCGGCGCACGCGGGCCATGCTCGAGAGCCTGTCGCCGCCGTCGTCATGAGCGCGCTGGAGATCCGCGGCGGCGGGGCCGTGGCCGTCGACACGGCGTCGCTGGATGCCGCCGCCGCCGGATTCGAGCTCGTCGCGGCCGACCTCGACGACGCGGGTGCGGGTGCGCGCGCCGCAGCGGCCGAGGTGATCGGGGTGATGTTCGCCGATCAAGACGGGCTGGATGCGCTCGCCGACGACATCGCCGCGCTCGCCGCCGCGGCCCGCGACCTGGCCGCGCGGCTGCGCCAGGCCTCCGAGGTGTACGCGATCGTCGAGCTCCGCGCGGCGCTGGCGGCGGCGCAGGCGCGCGGCGACGGTGCGATGATCGTGCGGGCTCGGATGGCGCTCGCCCTCGCGCGTCTGGATGACCCCGACGCCGCGCGGGCGGCGGATGCCGCAGTGGCGGCCTGGCGCGCCGACACCGGTGCGGCGCTGGGCGGTCAGGCGCTGGCATTGGCCCTTCATGCCGGCCCCTTCGCCGTCGGTGCACTGTCGGTGGGCCTGCCCGTGCTCCGGCAGGTGATCCGCGCCCGCGGTGGCGGCACGATCCATGCGGCATCCGCACCGCCGGCGCCGGCGCCGCCCGCGGACCTGCTGCCGCTGCGACGCACCGCCCGCGGCGGCCCGCCGGCGTCGCTGGCCGAGGCGGCATCCCGCGTGCCGGGGGAGGGTCAGGCTCGCATACGGGTGGAGAAGTACACCATGCCCGACGGCTCCGCCCAGTTCGCCGTCTACATCGCCGGCACGCAGACACCCACCGCCGGGGGGACCGACCCGTTCGACATGCAGTCGAACCTGGAGCTCTACGGCGGCGGGCTGTCCGCGTCGTACACCGCGGTCGTCGCGGCACTGCAGGCGGCGGGCGCGGGCGAGGGCGACGCCGTGCACGCCTTCGGTCACTCCCAGGGCGGCATGATCGCCGCGCGTCTGGCCGCAGAGGGCGCATTCGACACCCGCACCGTGGTCACCTTCGGCTCGCCGGTCGTGGCCGCCGTCGGCACGCAGACCCTGCTGAGCGTCACGGTGCGCCATGCCGACGACCCCGTCGTCGCGCTCACCGACGGCGGCCTGCCTGAAGCTGCCGGGGCACCCGGCAGCTTCGTCGCCGAGCGGCTTGCCGACCCGCGCCCGGATGTCGGGGACCTGCTCGCGCCGAGCCACCACATGACCGCCTACGTCGACAGCGCCGAACAGCTCGACGTCAGCGCCGATCCGCGCATGGGCGCCGTACGGGCGGTCTGGGCGGATCTCGGCGCCGCGGTCGCGGTCGAGACGGCGGTCTGGGGTGCGGTGCGGCCGGGCGACCCGGTCAGACGCGGCGGCGCTGCGGGCGCAGGATGATGCCGAAGATCCAGTTGATGAGGGAGATGACGATCGCCGCGACGACGCCCCACCAGAAGTCCTCCACGCGCAGGCCCCATTGCCAGAACGAGGTGATCCACGCCGTCAGCCACAGCAGGAAGCCGTTGATGATCAGCGAGATGAGACCGAGGGTGAGGATGTACAGCGGGAAGGCGACGATCTTCACCACCGTGCCGATGACGGTGTTCACGATCGCGAAGATCGCGGCCACCGCGAGCAGGGTCAGCACCAGCTGGAGCGTCTCGCCCGGGGGGAAGGCGATGACCGTGACCTGCAGCACCGGAATCAGGGTGGCGATCCAGATGGCGAACGCGTTGATGACCACACGGATGATGAATCGCATGCTCTGCAGTGTGGCATGAGCCCTTGCGCGGGCCCGACAGACGCGCGTGACATGCGCGGGCTGCGGGCGCTTGTAGGCTCACAATCGTGACTGAGGCCCCTACGCCCCCGCCCGTGCGCATCCGTCCCGAGATCGCGGCCCTTCCTGCCTACAAGCAGGGACGCCAGGCCGGCGCCGACGCGTTCAAGCTGTCGAGCAATGAGAACCCGTTCGAGCCGCTGCCCAGCGTCGTCGAGGCGCTGCGCACCGTGACCTCGGTCAATCGCTACCCCGACGCATCGGCGTCGCGGCTGCGCGCCCGGCTGGCCGCCCGGTTCGGTGTGGGCGCCGACAGCGTGCACGTCGCCGCCGGCAGCGTGTCGATCCTGCAGCAGCTCGCGCTCGCGACCTGCGGGCCGGGCGACGAGCTGATGTACGCCTGGCGCTCGTTCGAGGCCTACCCGGGGCTGGCCGCGGTGGCCGGCGCGACGGCGATCGCCGTGCCCCTCACCGCCGACGGCGCGCATGATCTCGACGCGATGGCCGACGCGGTGACCGAGCGCACCCGCATGGTGCTCGTGTGCAGCCCGAACAACCCCACCGGACCCATCGTCACGCAGCGGGACTTCGAGGCCTTCCTCGACCGTCTTCCCCGCGACCTGCTCGTCGTGCTCGACGAGGCGTACGCCGAGTTCGTCACCGACCCCGCCGCCGTCGACGGCGGCCGGGTGCTGGCGGCGGGGCACCCGAACGTCGTCGTGCTGCGCACCTTCTCCAAGGCCTACGGGCTCGCCGGGCTGCGGATCGGCTACGGCGTGGGAAACCCGCGCGTCCTCGACGCGGCGCGCACGACCGGCATCCCGCTGTCGGTCACGGCTCAGGCCGAAGGTGCGGCGCTGGCCAGCCTCGATGCCGAGGACGAGCTCATCGCCCGCGTCGCCGTGATCACCGACCGTCGCGACCGCCTCGCGTCGATCCTGCGGGAGATCGGCTGGAACGTTCCCGAGGCGCAGGGCAACTTCGTGTGGCTGCCCGCCGCGGAGTACACCCTCGAGGTCGCCCCGCGCTTCGAGGATGCCGGGCTGGTCGTGCGTCCCTTCGCCGGGGACGGCGTGCGCATCTCGGTCGGCGAAGAGGAGTCGCTCCCCGACATCGCCGAGGCCGCCGCGTCGGCGCTCTCACTGCTGCCCGCTGACCACCCGGCACGCCGGCGCTGACGCCCCGGAACACCGCGATCCGGCGACCGGACTGTGGATCGGACACTGCGGATCGCGGCATCCGTTGTGGGATGTCCAGCACGGCGGGCACCGCGGGGGGCATTAGCGTAGGACCATGATCCAGCCCGAAGATCCCGCCCTCGTGCGCGTCCTCGCGGCCGACGGATCGTTCGCGCCGACCCCCGCCGCCGAGCCGTACCTCGACCTCGTCGAGGCGATCGACGACGCCGACCTCGAGCGGTTCTACCGCGACATGGTCATCAGCCGCGCGTTCGACCGGCAGGCGACGAACCTGCAGCGACAGGGCCAGCTGGCGCTGTGGCCGCCGTCGTTCGGGCAGGAGGCCGCGCAGGTCGGCTCGGCCCGCGCCGCGCGTGCACAGGACCACATCTTCCCGTCGTACCGCGAGCACGTCGTGTGCACCATCCGCGGCGTCGATCCGGTCGACATCATCCGTCTCATGCGCGGACTCACCCACGGCGGCTGGGACCCGGCGGACCCGGGCAACGGCAACACCCGCCCGTACACGCTCGTGCTCGGTGCGCACACGCTGCACGCCACCGGGTACGGCATGGGCCTGGTCTTCGACGGCCGCACCGCCACCGGCGACCCCGAGCGCGACGAGGCGGTCGTGGTCTACTACGGCGACGGAGCGTCCAGCCAGGGCGATGTGCACGAGGCCATGGTGTTCGCGGCGAGCTACCGCGTGCCCCAGGTGTTCTTCCTGCAGAACAACCAGTGGGCGATCTCGGTGCCGGTGGCAACGCAGTCGCGCACCCCGCTGCACCTGCGGGCCGCGGGCTACATGCCCTCGATCCTCGTCGACGGCAACGACGTGCTCGCCAGCTACGCCGTCACCAGACGCGCCCTCGACGAGGCGCGCGCCGGCGACGGGCCGCGCGCCATCGAGGCGATGACCTACCGCATGGGCGCGCACACGACCAGCGACGACCCCACGAAGTACCGCACCTCCGACGAGGAGCAGTCCTGGACGCAGCGCGACCCGCTGGTGCGCATGCGCACCTTCCTGCAGGGGCGCGGCGCGGCGGACGAGTTCTTCGCCGACGTCGACGCCGAGGCGCAGGCGCTCGCCGACGACGTGCGCACCCGCACCAACGCGCTCGGGACGATCCCCGCCGAGTCGATGTTCGCCCATGTCTACAGCGAGGCGCATCCGCTCATCGACGAGCAGCGACAGTGGCTGGCCGACTATGAGGCGGCGTTCACGGAGGAGGCATCATGACCGCTCCGACGACGACGGCCGCGACGACGGCGGCGACCACCGCCGCGGTGACCAGCATGCCGCTGGGCCGCGCGCTGAACGCCGGGCTCCGCGCGGCCATGGCCGCCGACGACCACGTGCTGCTGATGGGCGAGGACATCGGCCGCCTGGGCGGCGTGTTCCGCGTGACCGAAGGGCTGCAGGCCGAGTTCGGCGAGCAGCGCGTGCTCGACACCCCGCTCGCGGAATCGGGCATCATCGGCACCGCGATCGGGCTGGCCATGGCGGGGTTCCGCCCGGTCGTCGAGATCCAGTTCGACGGCTTCGTCTTTCCCGGGTTCGACCAGATCACCACCCAGCTGGCCAAGCTCACCAACCGCTCCGAGGGCCGGCTGCAGATGCCGGTCGTCATCCGCATCCCCTACGGCGGGCACATCGGCGCCGTCGAGCACCACCAGGAGAGCCCGGAGGCGTACTTCACGCACACCGCGGGCCTGCGGGTCGTGTCGCCGTCGACCGCGAACGACGCCTACTGGATGATCCAGGATGCCATCGCCTCGCCCGACCCGGTGATCTTCCTCGAGCCGAAGGCCAGGTACTGGGCCAAGGGCGAGGTCGACACCACGGCGCGTGCCGTGCCGTTGCACGCCTCCCGCGTCGTGCGCCGCGGCACGGATGTCACCCTGGTCGGTCACGGCGCCATGGTCACCACCCTGCTGCAGGCCGCCGCGCTCGCCGAAGGCGAGGGCACCTCGTGCGAGGTGATCGACCTGCGCTCGCTGTCGCCCGTCGACTACGCCCCGATCCTCGACTCGGTGCGTCGCACCGGCCGCATGGTCTACGCGCAGGAGGCGCCCGGCTTCACGTCGGTGGGGTCGGAGGTGGCCGCCACCGTCATGGAGCGCGCCTTCTACGCCCTCGAGGCCCCGGTGCTGCGGGTGTCGGGCTTCGATGTGCCGTTCCCGCCCGCGAAGCTGGAGGGCGTCTACCTTCCGGATGCCGATCGCATCCTCGAGGCCGTCGATCGCGTTCTCGCCCATTGAGGCCGCAGGGCCGCTGCGAAAGGACCACGCATGAGCACGCAGACCTTCGTCCTGCCCGACGTCGGTGAGGGACTGACCGAGGCCGAGATCGTGCAGTGGCGCGTGGCGCCCGGCGATGCCGTCGCCGTGAACGACGTCATCGTCGAGATCGAGACGGCCAAGTCCCTCGTCGAGCTGCCGTCGCCGTTCGCCGGCACGGTGGGCGAGCTGCTGGCCGCAGAGGGCGCCACGGTCGCCGTGGGCGCCCCGATCATCACGATCGCCGCCGCCGCGGCCCAGGTCGCGGAGCCCGCGGTGGTCGGGCATTCCGAGCACGGCGAGCCGGCGGCATCCGACGAGGGCGGCGGCTCGGTGCTGGTGGGATACGGCACTCCCGGCGCCGTCGCGTCACGGCGCCGCCCGGCGCGCAGTCACAGCCCGCAGCAGCAGGTGCGCGCCTCGGCCGGCGTGATCGCGAAGCCGCCGATCCGCAAGCTCGCGCGAGACCTGGGTGTCGAGCTCTCCACGGTGACCCCGACCGGCCCGGCGGGGGCGGTGACGCGGGAGGACGTGCTCGCGCAGGCGTCGCAGGCCAGCGTCTTCCGCAACCTGCAGACCCCCGACCGGCCCGAGGAGCGGGAGCAGACCATCCCGGTCGCCGCGCCCGCCGCATCGCCCGCGCCCGCCGCGGACGACGGCCGCGAGGAGACGATCCCGGTGAAGGGCGTGCGCAAGGCCACCGCTTCGGCGATGGTGCGCTCGGCCTACACCGCGCCGCACGTGTCGGTCTGGACCGACGTCGACGCCAGCCGCACGATGGAGCTGGTCAAGCGGCTGAAGACGTCGCCCGACTTCGCCGACATCAAGGTGTCTCCGCTGCTGATCATGGCCCGCGCCGTCATCTGGGCGGTGCGGCGGACGCCGATGATCAACGCCGCCTGGATCGACACCGACGACGGCGCGGAGATCCGGGTGCGCAACTACGTGAACCTCGGCATCGCGGCGGCCACCCCGCGGGGCCTGCTCGTGCCGAACATCAAGGACGCGCAGGACCTGAGCATGCGCGAGCTCGCGCGGGCGCTGGAGCGTCTCACGGTGACGGCGCGCGAGGGGCGCACCGCCCCGGCCGACCAGCAGGGCGGCACGATCACGATCACCAACATCGGCGTCTTCGGCATGGATGCCGGCACTCCCACGATCAACCCGGGGGAGTCGGGCATCGTCGCGATGGGCGCGATCCGTCAGAAGCCGTGGGTCGTCGACGGCGAGGTGCGCCCCCGGTGGGTCACCACCGTCTCGGGCTCGTTCGACCATCGCGTGATCGACGGCGACGCGATGAGCCGGTTCATCGCCGACGTGGCATCCGTGCTCGAGGAGCCCGCGCTGCTGCTGGACTGACCCCCGGCGGCGCCGCTCAGGCGACGGGGTCGGTGGATGCCACGGCGGGAGACGTCTCGGCCGCGGGGTCACGGCGGCGGGCCAGCGCGCCGAGCAGGGCCGCAGGGTCTGCAGTCGCGGCTGCGGCCGCGGCGTTCTCGGAGGCGACGGCGGCCACGATCTCGGCCCGCTGAATGCGGGTCTCCCGCGGCGCCTGGATGCCGATGCGCACGCTGTCGCCCTTGACGTCGAGCACCGTCACCTCGATGTCGTCGCCGATGATCACCCGCTCACCGATCCGCCTCGTCAACACCAGCATTCGTTCACCCTACTTCCGTCACGCCGGTTCGATGGCCTGGGCGTGGTTCGCGGTGTCGCGGACGACCCCCACCGTGTCGATCGTGAGGCCGCCCGAAGTGGCCTCGGTGTACGACAGCACCGGCAGGCCGTCGGCCTGCGCGGAGATGAGCCGCCGCACGGCCGAGCGCAGTGACGGCGCGCACACCAGCACCGGCTCGCCCCCCGGGCCGGCCGCCGCCGCTGCGGCACGGGTGGATTCGATGACCGCCTCCAGGCGCTGCGGGTCGAACGCGATCTGCGGGCCGTCCTCGCCCGGGCGCAGGGCCTCGAGCATCGCCTGCTCCAGCAGCGGATTGATCATGATGATGCGCAGCCGGCCGTTCTCCGCGAAGCGGGCGGCCACCGCCGGCCCCAGTGCGGCGCGGGCGGCCTCGATGAGGCCCTCCGGCTCGGTGGAGGTCTTGGCGCGCAGCGCCAGCGCCTCGTAGATGCGTGCGAGGTCGTTGATGGCCACCCGTTCCGACAGCAGCCCCTGCAGCACGCGCTGCACCTCGGCGAGGGAGAGCAGCGCAGGGGTGAGCTCTTCCACCGCGGCGGGGCTGATCTCGCGCAGCCCGTCGGTGAGGTGGCGGACGTCCTCACGGCTGAGCAGGCGGGCGGCATGGGCCTGGATGATGCTCGACAGGTGGGTGATGATGACGCTGGCCCGGTCGATGACGGTCGCCCCCGACAGCTCCGCGCTGTGCCGCATCTCCAGCGGCACCCACTTGCCGTCGATCCCGAACACGGGCTCGGGCGAGGACTCCCCGGGCAGGGAATCCAAACCCTGGCCGAGGGCGAGCAGCGACCCGCGTGGGGCGACGCCGCGGCCGGCCTCGACTCCGGCGACCCGGATCACGTAGGTCGTGGGAGGCAGTTCGATGCTGTCGCGGGTGCGCACGGGAGGCACCACGAGACCCATCTCGCCGGCGATCTTGCGGCGCAGCGACTTCACCCGGGACAGCAGGTCGTCGGGCCCGCCCGTGACGAGGTCGACGATGTCGGGGGCCAGCAGGATCTCCAGGGAGTGAACGCGCATGCGCTCGATGAGCTCCTCCGTGCCGTCCAGGGCCGGGGCCGTCGCGGTGGCCGCGTCATCCTCGCCGCCGCCGGTGGCCCCGCCTTCCTTCATCCGCTGGGCGACCAGCAGCAGCACGGCCGCGATCGCCAGGAACGGCAGCATCGGCATCCCGGGGATGAGCGACATCGCCGCAGCCGCCCCGCCCGCGATCATCAGCGCGTTGCGCGACTGGCCGAGCTGCGCCATGGACTCCTCGCCCATCTCCGCCTCGGCGTTGGAGCGGGTGACGATCATGCCGGTGGCCACCGCCATGAGCAGTGCCGGGATCTGGGTGACCAGTCCGTCGCCGATCGTGAGGATCGCGTAGGTGTTGAGCGCCTCGCCGATCTCCATGCCGTGGCTCATGACGCCGATGGCGATGCCACCCACGAGGTTGATGATGATGATCACGAGGCCGGCGATGGCATCGCCCTTGACGAACTTCGACGCACCGTCCATCGCGCCGTAGAAGTCGGCTTCGGCGGCCACCTCCGCGCGCCGTCGGCGGGCCTCGTCGTCGGTGATGAGACCCGCGTTCAGGTCGGCGTCGATCGCCATCTGCTTGCCGGGCATGGCATCCAGCGTGAAGCGCGCGCCCACTTCGGCCACGCGCTCGGCGCCCTTGGTGACCACGACGAACTGGATGACGATGAGGATGAGGAACACCACGAAGCCGATCACCAGTGACCCGCCGACCGCGATCGCACCGAACGCGTCGATCACCTGTCCGGCGTGCGCCTCGCCCAGCACGAGCTTGGTGGAGGCGACGTTCAGGCCGAGGCGGAAGAGCGTGGCCACCAGCAGCAGCGACGGGAACACCGAGAAGTCGAGCGGCTTGCGCACGAACATCGACGTCAGCAGCACCAGCAGCGCGAACAGGATGTTGGTGATGATGAGCACGTCGAGCAGGAACGGCGGCACCGGCACCACGAGCAGCATGATGATGCCCACCACGCCGACGGGGATCGCCGATCTGTTCAGGATCTTCTTCACGGGGACTTCCTCTGCGGGAGGGTGTGGACGCCACGGGCGGCGCCACGGCGTTTGAGGCCGTCGACGAACACGAGAACGCGTGCGACGGCGGTGTACAGGTCGGCCGGGATCTCCTGACCGAGCTCGCACGCGCCGTGCACGGCGCGCGCCAGGGGGATGTCTCGGACCATCGGCACGCCGGCTTCGGCCGCGCGGTCGCGGATGCGCTCGGCGATGAGCCCGCTTCCTTTCGCGACGACCCGCGGTGCGGACTTGCCCGGTTCGTAGCGCAGCGCCACCGCGACGTGGGTGGGGTTGACCAGCACCACGTCGGCGTCGCCCACCGCGGCGATCATGCGGTTGCGGCTGAGCGCCAGCTGCCGCGCCCGTCGCTGCCCGCGGATGAGCGGGTCGCCCTCGGAGCGCTTGTGCTCGTCACGGGCTTCCTTCTTGGTCATGCGGGTGTGCTTGCGGTTGCGCCGGATGACGACGAGGACGTCCACCGCCGCCAGGGCGATGCCCACGGCGACCGCCGTGATCAGCAGCGAAGCCGTGCCGGAGGCGGCGATCTCCAGCAGGCGCGAGACCGAGTGGGTGCCCGTGGCGGTGAGCACGGGCACGAGGCCCGAGATGATGAGGTACAGCCCCAGGCCGATCGCGACCGTCTTCAGCAGCGCCTTGACGCCCTCCCACAGCGCCTGCATGCCGAACAGCCGCTTGACGCCCAAGACGACGTTGAACTGCTCGAAGCGCGAGGGGATGCCGCGCAGGTGCACGCCGCCCTGGGCGATCGCGGCGATGAGGGTCACGATGGCGACGACGGCGAGCAGGCCGCCGAGGATGCCCGGGATGGACGCGAGACCGGCTTGGAGCACCGCCACGGCATCCTGCGGCGCGGGGTTGCGGATGATCGAGACGATCGCGACGAACTGCTGACCGCCGGCATCGGCGCCCGCGCCGATCGCCGTTGCCATCATGGCCGCTGCGGCGGCGATGCCCAGCCAGGCGGTGAAGTCCTGGCTGCGGGTGAGCTTTCCCTTCCGCCGCGCTTCACGCAGACGGCGGTCGGTGGCCTTCTCGGTGCGCTCGCCGGAGTCGCTGCCGCTGCCGCTCATCGGGTGCCCCCCGTGAGCAGTCCGAAGCTCTTCTCGGCCAGCGCGCTGACGATCGCCGGCAGGGCGGCGATCACGGTGCCGGCGAGCAGGAAGGTGAGCAGGATCTTGACGGGGAAGCCCATCGCGAATGCATTCAGTGCGGGGGCGACGCGGGTGATCAGGCCGAGACCCACGTCGGCGAGGAAGAGGATCAGCACGAGCGGGCCGGCGATCTGCACAGCCGCCAGCATCATCTGCGACACCGCGTCGATCAGCATCTCGGCCGGCCGGGCGAGCGGCATGACGCCGTCGATGGGGACCGCGGTGAAGCTGCGCACGAGGCCGGCGAGGATCAGCTGGTAGCCGCTGGACGCGAACAGCAGCGTCAGCGCCGTCATCTGGAACAGCCGCGTGAACTGGGCGCCGTTGACCTGCATCTGGGGGTCGAACGCCTGAGCGAGCTGAAAACCGCCGAAGACGTCGAGGAGGCTGCCCGCGGACTGCACCGCCGAGAAGCAGACCAGCACGAGCAATCCCAGCAGGGCACCGGTGACCGCCTGGATGACCAGTGCCCCCAGGAAGCCGGCGGTGCTGAGGCTCTCGTAGTCGGCCGCGACCGTCCCGCTGACGGCGAGGGCCAGCCCGACCCCCAGCATCGCCTTGATACGGGCGGGGAAGGCGCCGTACGAGAACGGCGGGGCGATGAACAGGAACGCGGTCATGCGCACCGCCGCGAGGCCGGTGGCCTCGAGCCAGGCGAAGTCGAGCGGGATGAACACGTCAGCCGCCGGAGAGCAGGTGCGGGATGCGGTCGAACATCGCCTCGGTGAAGGCGATGGCCTCGGCGATCATCCAGTTGCCGCACACCACGAGGGCGATGGCGACGGCGACCGCCTTGGGGACGAACGAGAGGGTGACCTCCTGGATCTGCGTGATCGACTGCAGCAGCGAGATGGAGAACCCCACCACCAGTGCCGTCACCAGCAGCGGCGCCGCGAGCTTGGCGGCGAGGACCACGCCCTCCAAGGCGATGTCGAGCACGGCTTCCGGCGTCATCCGATCGGCCCGTAGCTCTCCACGAGTGTGCGCAGGATGAGCCCCCACCCGTCGACGAGGATGAACAGCAGGATCTTGAACGGCAGCGAGATCATCACCGGGGGGAGCATCATCATTCCCATCGACATCAGCGCGGCGGCGACGACGAGGTCGATGACGAGGAACGGCACGAAGATGACGAACCCGATGATGAACGCCGCGCGCAGCTCGGAGATCATGAACGCCGGGATGAGCGTCTGCAGCGGCACGTCTTCCGGCGCCTCTGGATTGTCGAACCCGGCGAAGCGCGTCATGAGGGCGAGGTCCTCCTCGCGCGTGTACGCCAGCATCCAGGTGCGCAGCGGTTCCGCGCCGAGCGCGGTCGCATCGGTGAAGGTGAGCGTGCCCTCGACGTAGGGCTGCACGGCGACCGCGTTGATGTCCGTGAGAACCGGCCACATGATGAACAGCGAGAGGAAGAGCGCGAGGCCGGCGAGCACCTGGTTGGGCGGGATCGTCGGCAGCGACAGGGCGTTGCGGGTCATCGCGAGCACCACGAAGATCTTCGTGAACGACGACATCATCAACAGCAGCGCCGGCGCCACCGACAGCAGCGTGATCGCCAGCAGGGTGAGGATGGAGCCCGAAGGCGTGCCGTCGATGCCGTTGATGTCGACGGTCAGCCCGCCCGTGGTGGGCGGAGTCGGCTCGATGACGTCGGCGTGGGCCGGCGCGACGGCGAAGGTCTGCAGTGCGACGACGCCGACGAAGGCGAACCCGGCGAGGCGCGCGAGCCGCGCCCGGGCGCGCCCGGCGGTCATGCGCCGAGGGCGCGGCGCAGCGCCTCGGCTGCGCCGCCGGAGAGGGATGCCGGGGCGGAGTGGCCGCGCTGGCGGGACCGCCGCAGCGGCAGCGGGGGGTTGAGCGCGCCGTCCCCGGACGGCAGCTCCGCTCGTGCCGAGGGTGCGTCGACGGCCACGGCCACGGCCACGGGGCCGTCGAGCGCGGGTCGGCTGTCGATCACCGACACCCCGGCCTCGGTGACGCCCAGCACGTAGCGCGTGCCCTCCGCTTCGATGACGACGACGCGGGCCTTTCCGCCGAGCCCCTGCCGTGCGACGACACGGATCTGCTCCGGGCGCCGGGCGACGGTGCCCCGCGTCAGCCGCCGCTGGATGAACCAGAGCGCGCCGAGCACCGCCGCCAGGGAGATGGCGACGCGCAGGGCCAGCAGCAGGTCGTCCAGTTCACGCCTCCGCGTTCTCGATGATGCGCGTGATGCGCACCGCGTAGTCCTGGTCGACGACGACGATCTCGCCCTGGGCGATGAGCCGGCCGTTGAGCTTGACATCGGCCGGCGCCCCCGCCGAACGGTCGAGCTCCACGATGCGCCCGGGCTCGAGGTCCAGCACGTCGCGCACCGTCATCCGGGTGCGGCCGACCTCGACCGTCAGGTCCATCTCGACGCCGGCGATGCGCTGCAGGCGCCGCGGCGAGGCCGCGCGGCCATGCGTGACCCGCACCGCCAGGCGACCGATCGTGCGATCCGAGGAGTCCACGAGGTCGAACACCGTGGCGGCGGGGTCCGCGAACAGTGCGGAGGCGTCGCCGATGACGGGCTCGCCCAGCACGCACGGTCCGAACGCCGTGGCCGCGGCGTCGAGCGACTGGTGGAGGCGCTCGGTCAGCGGGATGGCGGGGTCGCCGTCGACGAGTGCGCTCTCGTCGAGGATGACGACGGCCAACGCGGCGCTCGTGTCCCCGACCGATGACACCATGACGGCGTCGCCGTTCTCGCTCGACCCCGTCGACGGGCGCGCGGTGGTGCGGCCGGCGGTGGGCAGGCGGTCGGCGAATGCGGCGGCGGCCGCGAACTCGTGGGCGGTGGTGCTGGTCATTTCAGCTCCTCGGCGAGGGAGAGGGACAGATCGGATGAGGTGACGACGCACGCGAGCCGGGCGCCGTTGGCCCCGATGGCCGCGGTCGCGACGACCTGGTCGGCGACGGTGAGGTGCAGGGGGCGGTCCTGCCCGTGGGGGAGCGGGATGATGTCGCCCACGGCGAGGTTCAGCACCTCGTCGGGGCGCATGCTGCGCGGGGAGAGGCGGAGCGTGACCTCGACGGGCGTCTCCTCGACATGCCACCGGACGACCGAGGGGTCAGGCGCCGCGTGCGGTGCCGAGGCGGTGCGCGAGAGCCGCTCGAGCAGGGATGCCGCGGGGAGGGCGACGCTGGCGCTCTCGGTGCGGTCGGCGAACCGCAGCGAGAAGCGGGCCACCACGACGAGGTCCTGGGCGGACGCGATCTGCGCGAACGCGGCGTTGTACTGCACGGCGCTCACCGAGAAGGTGTTCGGCAGAAGGACGCCGAGGCTGCCGTGCAGGTGGCCGAGGGTCTCGTTCAGAAGCGCCCGCAGCAGCGCCTGCTCGATGGCGGTCAGTGCGCGGTCGTCCACGCGCCCGGCGACCTCGCCGCCGAGCATCTTCACGATCCACGACAGGGCGGTCGGGACGGGGAATTCCACGATGGCACGCTCGTCCGACGCCTCTGCGGCGCAGACCACGAGCGTCGTGGTGGCAGGCACGGTGGCGACGTACTCGTCGTAGGTCTCCAGCGTCACGCGCTCCACCGCGATGTGCGCGCGGGTGCGCGTCTTCGACGCGAGCTGCACCGCCCACTGGCGGGCGAAGGCGTCGAACGCTCCCGCGAGGGCGCGCGCGTGCTCGCGCGAGAGCGCGGCGGGACGCCCGAAGTCGTAGCGCTCCGGGGGCGCGGTCTCGGCGGCTGTGTGCGCGCGTTGGTCGATCTGCACGAGGGGGACTATCGGGCGTCATCCCCCTCGCGTAAGGGACGGGCCTCAGCCGGAGGCGTCGGCGGCCGCGAGGCCCGGCAGCATGCTGCGGACCTCCTCGGTGGCCTCGGAGAGCACGACGATGTCCACCCGCCGGTTCATCGCCAGGGCTTGCGTCGCCGTCCCTTCGGCCATCGGGCGAGAGGCCCCGTACCCCACGGAGCTCACCCGCTCCTGAGGCACCGTCCTGGCATCCACCAGATAGCGCAGCACCCCGGTGGCGCGTTCCGACGACAGCTGCCAGTTGTCCACGAAGGGGGGAGCGGGCTGACGGAAATCGGCGTGCCCCTCCACCGAGATCTGATTCGGCACGGTCACCAGCACACCGCCGGCGGCGTCGAGCACGGCCCGGGCCTTGTCGCTCAGCACGGTGCTGTTGGTCGCGAAGAACGTCTCGGCGCTGACGAGCCCCACCGTGAGGCCGCGGTCGTCGATCGTGAACGTGGCGGCATCGCCCAGGCCGCGGGCGTCGAGCGCCTCCTGCAGGCGCGTGCGCAGGTCGGCGAGGCTGTCGTACTCCTGCTGGGCCGCGTTGGGCTGGAGCTCGGTGAACCCTTCGCCCGCCTCGTCCACCAGTTCCGGCGGCACGATGACGCCCTCGGACACGTCGGTGGACTCGCTGATCTCACTGCCGAAGCCCGTGGCGAGCGAGGCGCGGAGGGCCTCGAACTTCTCCTGGTCGACGGTGGACATCGCGAACATGACGATGAACATGCACATGAGCACCGTGACCATGTCGAGGTAGGACGCCATCCATCGCTCGTCCGGGCCGGCGTGGCCGCTCTCGGGGATGCGTCGCGCACGGCGCACGCTCATGCCGCCTCGTCCGCGCTCTCCGCGGCCTTGCCGCCCCGTCGCTTCGCCTTGCCCACGGGCTCCGGCGCCAGCGCGAGCAGCCGCTCCTGCACCAGGTGGGGCGGGCTGCCCGACTGCACGGCCAGCATGCCCTCCGTCAGCAGCGTCATCCGCTCGATCTCGATCTCGGCCAGTCGCTGCAGCCGGGTGCCGATGGGGAGCCAGATGAAGTTCGCCGACAGCAGCCCCCACAGCGTCGCGACGAACGCCGCCGCGATGAGGGGGCCGAGGGTGTCGGGCTGGTCGAGCTTCTCGAGCACGTGGGTGAGCGAGATCACCGTGCCGACGATGCCGACGGTCGGGGCGTAGCCGCCGAGCGTCGAGTAGAACCGTGCCGCGGTGCGACGGCGCCCGGCGGTGGTCGCGACCTGGTCCTCCATCATGACCCGCAGGTCATCGGCATCCGTGCCGTCGGCGATGTTCTGCAGCGCCTGCCGCACGAACGGGTCCTTCTCCTCGTCGACGGCGCTCTCCAGTGCGAGCAGCCCGCGGGTGCGCGCGATGTCGGCGTATCCGACGACCTTCTCGATCAGTTCGCGTGATGATCCGCGCAGTCCGCGGAAGGCTCGGGGGAGCGCCTTCACCGCCTCGACGGCGTCGCTGACCGTGCCGCCGGCGATGCCGATCGCGATGGTCGCACCGAAGACGAGCACCATGGGCGCCGGCAGGAGCAGGGCGCTCACGTGCGCGCCCTCGAGCGAGATCATCGCGAGCAGCGCGCCGAAGGCGATCACGATGCCGATGAGCAGGGACGGGTCCATCAGTCGACGCCCTCCAGGTCGCGGTCTCTGCGGTCAGCCGCGGCGGCGACGACCCGGGCACGGAAGTCCACGATGCTGTCGATCACCGTGTCCATGGCCTCGGAGACGACGAAGGTCGCGCCGTCGACCATGACGAGGGTCGTGTCCGGTGAGGCCTGGATGCGCTCGATGAGGTCGGGATTGACCGCGAACTCTATGCGGTTCAGGCGCGTGAGGACGATCATGCGCTCCCTCCCGGATGCGTCGGACTGCGCGGGTGCAGACCAAGGTGGCCGCGCCATCGCCTGTGATAGGGACTGTCGGTCGCCGGCATCCATCCGTTAGGCGGAGGCCGGCGACCCGGTCGACGTCATCGCTTGAGGTTCGTCAGCTCCTGCAGCACTTCATCGCTCGTGGTGATGATGCGGGCGTTCGCCTGGAAGCCGCGCTGAGCGACGATGAGGTTCGTGAACTCCTGCGAGAGGTCGACGTTGGACATCTCCAGCGCGCCGCTGACGAGGTCACCCATGCCGTCGACGCCGGCGGCACCGACGGCGGCGGCACCCGAGTTGGCGCCCGCGCGGTACTGCGACGAGCCCGCCTTCTCCAGGCCCTCCGGGTTGTCGAACGAGGCCAGCGCCACCTGTGCCAGCACCTCGGAGGCGCCGTTGCTGAATGTTCCGATCAGGCTGCCGTCGGCGGAGATCGTGTAGGACACCAGGCTTCCCGACGCGCGGCCGTCCTGGCCGGTCAGCGCGACGGTGCGCAGATCGGCGAAACCCGTGAGTGCCGACAGGTCGATGGTGACCCCGCCGGAGGTGATCGCGGCAGGCCCGGTGAGCTTGCCGTCGGTGAACGCGAGCGAGGTCGTCGCGGTGCCGTCGGTGACGTCCCATCCGCCGGCGGTGCGGGTGAAGGTCAGCGCGAGCTGCCGCGAGGCGCCCACCGCGTCGTACACCGTGATGTCGCGCACGAGCTGCTCGCCGACGGCGACCTCGGAGGGGAGGTTGCCGGCGGCCTGGGCGCCACCGGTGGCCACCGCGGCGGACGTCGCGCCGACCGGGAGGGAGATGTCGCCGATCGGCCGGCCCGTGCCGATCTGCCCGTCGACGGCCGTCCAGCCCTGCACGAGCGAGCCGTCGACCGTGACCATGCGGCCGGCGGCGTCGAAGGAGAACGCGCCGTTGCGGGTGTACAGCGTCTCGGCGCCGCTGCGCACCACGAAGAACCCGTCGCCGGCGACCATCAGGTCGGTCGCGACGCCGGTGGCCTGCGCGGACCCCTGCGCGAAGTTCGTGCGGATGCCGGCGACCTGCGTGCCCAGACCCACCTGGGCGGCGTTCGTGCCGCCGGCCTCGGGCTGAGGGGCGCGGGAGTTCTGCACGATCTGCGAGAGCGTGTCCTGGAACTGGACCGACCCCGCCTTGAACCCGATGGTGTTGACGTTCGAGATGTTGTTGCCGGTGACGTCGAGCATGGTCTGGTGCGAGCGGAGGCCGGAGATCCCGGCGTAGAGCGAACGGAGCATGAGCAGCCCTTCTGGATGAGGTGGTCAGGAAGCGGGGGAGGTGACGCCGGAGACGGCGTCGAGCGCGACGGCGGTGCCGCCGATGGTGACGAGGGGGACGCCCTGGTCGAACGAGACCTGGGTGACCCGGCCGGTCTGGGTGACCCCGTCGGCGTCGACGTAGGAGGCGTCCTGCCCGACGAGCGCGGCGGCGGCCTGGCGCATGCTCAGCGCGAACTGCTCGGAGAAGCCGTCGGTGAGCGCGGTCAGCTGCTCCATCATGGCCAGCTGCGTGGTCTGCGCCATCATCTCGTTGGTGTCCAGTGGAGAGCTGGGGTCCTGGTTCTTCATCTGGGCGACCAGCAGCTGCAGGAAGACCTCGCCGTCGAGGGACTGCTTGGGTGGGGGCGGGGTGGCGGCTGCGGCGCGCACGGCGGCGCTGGCGGAGACGGGGTCGACGGCGGGCACGGGGCTCCTCGGGGTCAGGCGAACAGGTCGATGCCCGAACCGGCGACGGTCGGGGCGGTGGGGGGTGCGGGTGCAGGAGCCGCCTCGGCGAGCGTGCCGCTGCGTGCGGGTGTGCCCGCGGCGCCGCCGCCGTGCTGGCCCTGGCTCGATCCGGAGCCGGCGCCTGTCGACCACGGGTTGCCGGACGCGCTGCCGGAGCCGGTCGACGTGTCGGCGGCGGCGACGCTCAGCGCGGCGTGGGGGACCAGGGAGGCGAGGTCGCGGCGCAGATCCACCAGGAGGGCGCGCAGCGCGTCGCGTCCCAGGTCGGAGGGTGAGGCGAGCTCGACGGTCATCGACGTGGCCGTGATCTGCGCCTTCACGGTGACGGGACCGAGGTTGTCGGGCGTGACCCGGAGGGTGAGGGTGTGCTCCCCTTCGGGCGCCTTCGCGAGGGAGAGCACGGGGGCGGTGACCTGCGGAGCCAGCGCGGTGCGCGCGGCCGCGGCGGCCGGCGCGGGCGGCGGCGCGTCCGCGACGGCAGGGGGCGCGCTGGCTCCGGTGAGGGTCGCGGCGGCCGCGTCGGCGAAGGATGCCGCGGTGGCGGCGGCGGCCGCGGGCGTGGTGCCCCCCGCGCCCGGGCCGACAGACCGGGATCCGCCGCCGGCGCTCGCTGCCGCCGCGCCGACGGTGGCGGGCACTCCCGGCGCGGCAGCGGTCCGTGGTGCGGTCGCGGACAGCGCGGCCGCCAGTGCAGCGGGGAGGGCCGTGGCCGCGTTGGCGGAGGCGACCTGAGCCGACGCCGGTGCCGGCCCGGTCGCCACGGCGGCGACGGCCTCTCCGGGAGCGGGGACGACACGGCGGATCGTCTGGATGTCGGCGTCGGTGAGGTAGTTGTTGCGCAGCTCGACGTTCTTGCCCGGATACGGGGCATGGATGATCTTGCCGTCGCCGGCGTAGATCACGATGTGCTTCTCGCCGTTGGTCACGAGCAGGTCGCCGGGGCGCGCTTCGGCCAGCGAGCCGACCTCGACGCCCACGTCGGCCTGATCCTGCACCACGCGGGGGACGTCGATGCCCAGGTCGGCGAGCACCCGCTGCACCAGTCCCGAGCAGTCCATGCCGCTCGCGTCTTCGCCCCCGAAGACGTACGGCACCCCCAGGTACGTCATCGCCTGAGCGACCACGTCCTCCCCGGTGACGGAGCCGTCGCCCAGGGTGGCGGTGCCGAGCACGTCGCGCACCGCCGAGGCGAAGGCGTCGGCGGTGACGGGAGAGGATGCGCCGGAGGCTCCCGCTCCCGGCGCGGGCGCGGCCGCCTCCGAGGTGAGCGTGCGGATGCGCTGCTGGATCTCATCGATGCGCGCAAGCGCGGTGACGACGCTCATGGCGACTCCTCGGTGTGGGTGCGGACGGCGATCTCGTCCAGTTCGATCTGCTCTTCGTGAAGCTCGCGCGCGGTCTCGCGGTCGGCGTGCGCCTCGGCGAGCCTGGCCAGCCCGCGCTGGTCTATGCGGGCGGCGGCGTGCTGAGCGCGGGCGTCCTCCAGGGTGGCCAGCTGCATGTCCGCCAGGGTGCGCAGGTCGGTGAGGGTGCTGCGGGCGGCGACGCGGCCGGCGGCGACGGCGGCGAGCGTGCGCACATCGATGGGGATGTCCGCCGACGCGGCGAGGGCCGCGCGCAGCTGACGCTCCCGCGCGTCGGTGTGTGAGCGCTCCATGGCCGACCGCGACAGATGGGCGGCGGCGGCGCGCTCCTGGATGCCGCGCACCCGCAGCAGCCCGGCGAGGCGGAACGGGCGGCTCATGCGATATCCCCGAACGGCGCGACCAGCGCGCTCAGCCGCTGCCAGGACTCTTCGACGGCGACCTGTTCGTCGAGCGACTGCCGCAGGAATCGTTCGATCTGCCGCTCGTGCGTGATGGCGGCATCCACCCGGGCGTCGGCACCGGGCTGGTAGGCGCCGATCCCGATCAGGTCGTGCGCTTCGCGGCGGGCCGAGAGGGCGGTGCGCAGCAGGGACGCGAGCCGCTGCTGCTCGGGGGTGGCGACCTTGCCGGCCAGCCGTGACACGGAGCCCAGCACGTCGATCGCGGGGTGGTGTCCGGTGAGCGCGAGCGCGCGGTCGAGCACGATGTGACCGTCGAGGATGGAGCGGACGGTGTCGGCGACGGGCTCGTTGTGGTCATCGCCGTCGACGAGCACCGTGTAGACGCCGGTGATCGACCCCTCGCGTGCGGTGCCGGCGCGCTCGAGCAGCTTCGCCAGCACCGGGAAGGTCGACGGCGGATAGCCGCGTGTGGCCGGCGGCTCGCCTGCCGCGAGACCGATTTCGCGCTGAGCCATGGCCACGCGGGTGAGCGAGTCCATCATGAGCATGACGTGCGCACCGTCGTCGCGGAAGGATTCGGCGATGCGCGTGGCGGTGAACGCGGCGCGCAGCCGCGCCATCGCCGGCTGGTCCGAGGTGGACACGACGACGACCGAGCGCGCCAGCCCGTCGGGGCCGAGATCGTCCTCGATGAACTCGCGCACCTCCCTGCCGCGCTCGCCGACCAGGCCGATGACGTTGACATCGGCGGCGGAGCCGCGCGCGATCATCGACAGCAGCGACGACTTGCCGACGCCCGAGCCCGCGAACAGGCCCATGCGCTGGCCGCGCCCCATGGGGGTCAGCGTGTCGATGGCGCGCACCCCCGACGCCAGCGGCACGGTGATGCGTGCCCGTTCCATCGCGGCCGGGGTGTCGTGGTGCATGGAGACCCGTGGGGCGTCGATCGCGCCGCGACCGTCCATGGGGCGGCCGAGACCGTCGATGACGCGGCCGAGCAGGGACGAGCCCACGGGAACGGGCAGCCGCCCGGATGCGACGGTGGCTCGGTCGCCGACGCGCAGCCCGGTGGTCACGGACAGGGGCATGCAGCGCAGCGCCCCCCGCTCGGCGGCGACGACCTCGGCGTCGACCTCGCCGCCGATGGTGACGAGGTCGCCGACGGCGGCGGCGATCCCGCGCACCTCGATGCTGAGTCCGATGATCCGCGACACCACACCGGAGCGCTCCGGGCGGGCGGCGTCGAGGACGGTCGACCAGAGCGCCATCAGCCTGCCTCCGCCAAGACGGCCCGCACCCGCTCGAGCGCGGACTGCACCCGCAGGTCGACCTCACCGTCGGCCAGGTGCACGACGGCGTCGCCGGGGAGGAGGTCCGCTCGCGCCGCCACCTGGACGCCTGCGGGGTGCGCCTCCAGGTGCGTCAGCGTCGCCAGATCCGCCTCGCTCAGCGTCACGGTCGCGCGCTCGTCTCCCCCCGCGGCGGCGGTCGCGCGGGCCACGGCGGTGAGGGCCGCGCGCACGGGGTCGGAGAGCTCGCGCTCCACGATCACCTCGGCCAGTTCCACCGCCAGCTGCAGCACCCGCTCCTCCGCGACCTCGGCGAGAAGCTCGGTGCGGGCGGCGAGGGATGCCGCGGCACGCTGCAGCGCCGTCACGGCCTGAGCGGCCGCTGCGGCGGCGGCGCGGGTCGCGGCTCGCCGCTCTTCCGCGGCCTTCTCCGCCTCCTGGGCGGCCTGATCGCGAGCGGCGCGCATGCCTTCGGCGTACCCCATGGCATGGCCGCGCCGGCGCGCGCGCTCGCGTTCGGCATCCTCGGCCGGTCCTGTCAGATGCGGGATCGCGAGAGGGGTGAAGTCAAGAGACATACTCTTCCTCGTCCCCTCGCTGCACGCGGATGTCGCCGGCCGCCTCCAGCGCGCGGATGACGCGCACGATCTCCGCCCGCGCCTCCTCCACCTGCGACACGCGCACCGCGCCGAGGGTCTGCGCCTCTTCGTCGAGGGTCTCGCGGTTGCGCTCGGACATGTTCCGGCGGATCACCGCTGCGACGCTGGCCGGCGCACCCTTCAGAGCCAGGGCCAGCACGCGGATCTCGATTCCCCGCAGCACGCGCTGGGCATCGCGGTCGTCCAGCACCACGACATCCGCGAAGGTGAACATGCGCGAACGGATGTCCTCCGCGAGCGTGCTGTCGCGGGCCTCCAGGTTGGCCAGCAGCGCCTTCTCGACCGTCGCGTCCGAGCGGTTGATGATGTCGACGAGCGGCTGCACTCCGCCGAGCACCTCGGGGGAGTCCCGCATCGCGAACGCACCGGAACGGGCGCGCAGGGCGTCGGCCACGATCGCGACGGCATCCTGCGACGCCGTGCCCATCGTGGCGATCGCTTGGGCGACGTCGGTGCGCAGCGGGTCCGACAGCTCCGCGAGCACGGCCGCGGCGCTGTCGACGGGGAGATGCGCGAGCACGAGAGCGATGGTGTGCGGCAGCTCGCCGTCGACCACGCTGGCGATCTGCGCCGGCTCCACAGCGCTCAGGAAGTCGAAGGAGGAGCCGGTCATGGCCGAGGAGACCTTCGTGAGCACTCCTTCCGCGCGCTCGGCGCCGAAGGACGCCGAGAGGAGCCCGGCCGCGATGTCGCGCCCGCCCCGTGCCGGAGGCAGGTGTCCCTGCACGATGCGGTGGAAGTCCGAGAGCGCGCGACTGGTCGTCTCGGCGTCGAGATTGCGCAGGCGGATGATCTCCGCGGCGATGCTCTCCGCCTCGTCATCGGTGAGGTGCTTCATCACCTCCACCGCCAGCGCGCGGTCGAGGTTCATCATCACCACTGCGGCGGTCTGGGTGCTGGACAGCTCGCTCATGCGTCCTGCTCCTCGCGCAGCAGGCTCCGCAGCAGGTCGGCGGTGCGGGCAGGGTCGCGTCGGGCGAACTCGCCCAGCTCCGCGCGGCGGCGGTCGAGGGTGACCTGCGCGGGCTCCGGGTCGGGCTCGGGTTCGAGCTCCGGCAGTGACAGCGGAATGGTGGGCATCTGCTCCAGCACCGCCGTGGGTGCCCCGTTCACCAGTGCGCCGAACGAGTCGAGGCCGCCGGCGCCGTCGGCGGGGAGCGCAAGGGGGGTGAGCACCGCGGCGGCCGCGGCGCTGCGACGACGGCGCACGACGATGCCGGTTCCCGTCGCCAGGATCAGGACGACCAGGGCCGCCGCGACGATCATCGCCGTCTGGAGCAGCTCTGCCCTGCGTGCCGCTTCCTCCTCCGCGCGGGCGGCGTCCAGTGCCGCCTGCGCGGCGGCCGCGTCGGTGCTGCTGAAGGTCACGAGCTCGACGGTCATGTCGTCGCCGCGGGCGCGGTCGATGCCGGCGGCCGACGAGACGAGGGCGGTCAGCTGGTCGAGGTTGATCGCCTCCGCTGCCGTTCGGTCGACGGCGACGGCCACGCTCTGACGTGTGAGGGAGCCGGCAGGTGTCGTGGTGCTCTCGACGGCCTTGTTGATGACGCTGTTGCGGGTGGCCTGGCTGGACTCGTAGGTGCCGTCGCCGCCCATGGCCGGGCCCCCGGTCTCCGCCCCGAGCACGCCGGTGCCCGCGGCCGGGCCCGAGTACGTCTCGGTGCTCGTCTGCTCGCTGGTGGCGGCATCGCCGTCGATGGGGGTGTAGGTCTCCTCGATGCGCTCGCTGCTGGCCTGCTGCATCTCGGCGGCGACGGTGACCGTCGCGTTGCCGGCGCCGACGACGGTGTCGAGCATGGTCTGGATGCTGTCCGCGATGCGCAGCTCGTAGGCGCTGGCCTGCTGCTCGATGCCGCCGGCGGTCCCCACTCCGACGGCGGAGAGGGTGCGTCCGGCCTGGTCGACGACCGTGACGTTCTCCGGGGCCATCCCGCTGACGGCCGCGGACGTCAGGTGCACGATCGCCTCGACCTGCGAGGACGAGAGGGAGGCGCCGTCGGGGGTGTCGACGAACACCGAGGCCGTGGGGGCGACCGTCTGAGAGACGAAGACACTCTCCTCCGGGATCGCCAGCTGCACCGACGCGGTCTTCACGCCCTTGAGGGCGGTGATCGTGCGCGCCAGCTCGCCCTCGATCGCGCGCTTGTAGGTCACGGTCTGCTGGAACTCCGAACTCGTCACGCCCATGCTGTCGAGCAGGGTGTACCCGTCCGACCCGGCGCTGGGGAGCCCGGCGGCGGCCGCGGCGAGGCGCTGCTCGTACACCGCCGACTCCGGGACGAGCACGGTCGTGCCGCCGTCCGTCAGCTCGTAGCCCACCGACGCGGAGCGCAGCTGCTCGACCACGGCGCTGGCGTCGGCGGCGGTCAGGCCGGTGAACAGCGGCGTGAGGGTCGGCCGACTGAGCCAGCCCGCGATGGCGACCGCCCCCATCACCAGCACGGCGATGCCGATGATCGCGATGGTGCGCTGGGCCACGGTGAACGACGCCACCGTGCTGCGCAGCCCGGCGAAGGCGGAGGAGACGGCCGCGGGCATCAGGCCTGCATCCGCATGATGTCGTTGAATGCCTCGACGCCCTTGTTGCGCACTGCGGCGACCAGCTCGAGGGTCACCGATGCGCGGGTCGACGCGATCATGGCGGAGTGGATGTCGTCGAGGTCGCCGGTGACCGCTGCGACGGCCAGCTCGTTCGAGGTCGACTGCAGCGCGCGCAGCTCGTCGACGGCGCCGGTGATGCTCTGGGCGAAGGAGGTGTCATCGCCGGCGGGCCGCAGCGTCGGTGCCGGCAGCGCAGCGGCCGACGAGATGCCATCGATCCCGGAGAGAGGGGGCATCAGCTTCGTCCGATCTGCAGGGCGGCTTCATAGGCGGTCTTGGCGCGGTCCACGACGGCGGCGTTGGCCTGGTAGCCGCGCTGAGCCATGATCAGGTGGCCCATCTGCTCGCCGAGGTCGATGTCGGGGTAGCGGACGTAGCCGTCCTCGCCGGCCAGCGGGTTCGTCGGGTCGTGGACGAGCCGCCCCTCGTCGCTGCCGAAGAGCGCGCCGGCGACCCGCACGCCGCCGCCGTCGGCGGCCTGCACCGCGACGTAACGCTGCTGGAAGGCGGCGTCGTCGCTGGAGACGGCGGTGTTGATGTTGGCGATGTTGTCGCTGAGGGCATCGAGCCACACGCGATGCGTGCTCAGGCCCGAGCCGGCGATGCCGATGGCGTCGAAGGTCATGACGTCCTCAATGCCGTCTGCACCGACGCGAAGGCGCCGCCCACGGCGCGCGAGGCGAACTGGTATCGCAGCACGGTGTCGATGTTCGACAGGGTCTCGGTGTCGAGGTTCACGTTGTTGCCGTTCAGCCTCGTCGGGGCGAGGGACTCGGTCACGGTGGCGGCGACGTCGCCGTCGCCGCGCGAGACGGAGGATGCCAGCGCCTCCTCGAAGGCGACGACCTTGGCGCGGTAGCCCGAGGTGTTGACGTTCGCGATGTTGTCCGCGATCGCGCGCTGGCGTTGCGAGAGTCCGTTCAGCGCACTGGTGAGCGCAACGGTGGTCACTGATTCGAGCACGAGAGCCGTTCCCGTCGACGGATGACGTGGCCGATCCCTGGCCTGAAGACGTGAGCGTTCCTCGCTCAGGGGGTTCTATCGGCCGTCGTGTCCGGTGCGTTAGCCGTCGCGGTCGACATAAGCCGCCGCGTCTTCGCGCAGCGGGGGAACCATGCCGATCGCGTCGAGGTGCGCGCGGGTCGCCGCCAGCTCCGTGCGCAGTTGTGCCATGCGCTCCTGCTGCCGTGCCACGAGGCGGTTCGCGCGCGCGACGAGGTCGGCGGGCAGCGGCGTAGCCTTCAGGATCGGGTCCCAGGGGGCGGCGTCGTGGGCGTCGGCGTCGAGGTCCCGTTCGAAGCGCTCCAGCAGCTCCAGCCAGGAGGCGTCCGACCTCACGGCTGGGGAGCCATCGCTGCCGCGGCCGCGTGCCAGGCCTCGTGCAGGGGCGCGATGAGGTCACGGCATTCCCGTGTGCGCTCCGGGTCACGGGCGATGTTGGCGCCGATCAGCGTGCGGATGAGGTACGCGTAGACCGCCTGCAGTTCTGTGCTGCCCGCCCAGCCGGCGGAGAGGGAGGACGACAGTTCGTTCACGATGCTCTGGGCATGCTGCAGCTCGCTGTTCGCCGTGACCCAGTCGCCGGCCCGCTGCGCGGTCTCGGCACGGGCCACGTCGAGCAGCAGGCGGTCGTACAGCATGGTGACCAGTCGCTGCGGACTCGCCGAGAGGATCGCCTCCTCGCGGTACCGCTGCTGTGCCCGCAGGGCCGCGCTCATGAGCCGCTCCGGTTGGACGAGGGCAGGCTTGCCAGCTGCGACGTCAGGTACGACGACTGCGACTGCAGTCGCGCCAGCATGGTCTCGAGCGAGGCGTAGGTGCGTTCCAGTGACGCGCGGCGCTGATCGAGTCGCAGGTCCCACCGCTCGAGCTGGCCGGACATGCGGGTGACTTCGCTCTCCTGCCCGGTGATGCGGGCGGTGAGGAGGCCGTCGTACTTGTCGGAGTACTGCGACGCGACCTGCTGCACGCGGGCGGCGACGCCGGCGAACAAGGCCTCTGCTGCCGCCGGATCGGCGTCGACGGCGGCTCGGAACTTCTTCTCGTCGAAGGAGAGCACGCCGTAGCGGTCGATCGAGACGCCGATCGTCGAGGGCGAGACCCCGTCGACGGGGAACTGCACCGCGTCGCTGAGAGCCTGGCGCAGCGCGCGCACCGTGCTGTCGCCTGTGAAGACGCCCAGCGTCGTGGTGCCGCCGGCGCTGCCGGGCGTGGTCGCCGCGGAGCCTTTGGCGATGCCGGCCAGCATGGCGGCGATCTGCGAGACGAATCCGCCGGCCGCGGTGGCGCGCGCTGCCGGGTCGGTGGCGACCGTGAGCGACACGGGGGCATCGGTGGCTCGGGCCACGGTGACGTCGACCCCGGCGAACAGGTCGGTGAAGGTGTTCTTGGGTGACGTCACGGCCTGCTCGGCCGCGGTTCCGGCCCACAGCCGCACCTGGGCGTCCTGGCCCTGCGTGACGACCGCCGCCCCCGGCTGCGTGGCGAGGTCGGTGGAGGTCCCGGCGGCCACGGCGGCGGCGTCGCCGAGGTGGATGCGGAAGACGCTCTGGGAGCCGGTCTCGGTCGCCGTGAGCTGCAGGCGGGACAGCGGCTGCCCATCCGCGGTCACGCCGGCGGCCACCGCCGACGCGACGATGCCGGCGCCGGCGGTGCTGAGCGCACGGGCCACGTCGGCGGGCGCGGAGGACAGGGGGCGCACCTCGATCAGATCCCCGGCGGCGGTCTCGACGGTGAAGACGAGGGGCTGGTCGGGGAACGCGGTGACGGCCTGACTGACCACGGTGTGCGCCGCAGCCGTGCGGTCGACGACGATCTGCGTCGAGACGGCGGCGGAGCCGGGTGCTGCTGTCAGAGTGACCGAGTCGTGCGAGCTGGTGACCTTCACCTGCGCCGTCGCCCCGGCGCCCCCGGCATCCTTCGCCGTCGTCACGAGCTTCTGCAGCGCGGTGTTCAGCGATTGCAGCTGCGAGATGACGGCGCGCCGGTCGTCGGACTTCGCGCTGAGCAGCGTGCGGGGAATCGCCTCGACGTCCATGAGGGCGTCGATGATGGCCGTGGTGTCCAGGCCAGAGGCGAGGCCGTCGAACGAGAGACCCATCCGCTCCCCTTCCTGTCGCAGGTGCGGACCGCCCGGCAGGCCCGAGCGTCCGCAGACTCCTATCGGCAGGGGGAGCGCGGGCGTTAGACGCGGGCCGGAACTCTCGTGGCCGAGGGGGAGCCGATGCGGGAGAAGTACGCGTCGCGGGTCGTCTCGGACACGCGGGAAGTGGGCGCGGCGTCGCCGTCGAGGTGGAAGCGCTCCATGGCGTCGCGCAGCAGGCGCACGGCCTCGGCGCGCTGCTGTGACACGGCGGAGTGCGAGACGCCCAGCTCTTCCGCGATCTGCTTGACCGGCCGCTCGTCGATGTACACCGCCTGGATGATGGCGCGCATCCGATCGGGCAGGGCCGCCACGGCGCGGGTGAGGATCTCCCGCCGCTCGCGCAGCGTGGCCGACTCTTCGGGCAGGGCGATGTCCGAGGGCACGGCGAGCACGGACGCATCGTCGAGGCTCGTGACCGTGCGGGCCGCGTCGTCGAGCGATTCGAGCACGGTTTCGCGCGGAAGTCCCGCGGCCGTGGCGATCTCGTCGGGAGTGGCCGTGCGACCGAGCGCCGCCGTCAGGGTGTCACGGACGGCCGTGACCTCCTTGATGCGCTTGCGGATGCCACGGGTGGCCCAGTCCATGGATCGCATCTCGTCGGCGAAGGCACCGAGGATGCGGCGGCGCGCATACGCTCCGAACGGCACGCCCAGGGTGGGGTCGAACGCTGCGGCGGCCGTGACGAGGGCAAGGGCGCCCACCGCGGCGAGCTCCTCCTGCGGCACGTGCGTGGCGCGCGAATGCACCTCACGGGCCAGGTATCCCGCCAATGGAAGATTCTCTTCGATGAGACGGTTACGCTCTGCGTGGCCCGACATAGGTGCAGTGTGCTTTCTCGCTGTGTTCGGTCTCGCGGCCCTGGGGGAGCCGCCGGCGCTGAGGTCCGGAGACCTTGATGAGAAATCTCTCATGTAATTCGGGATAACGCTATGGTCGAAACGGCCGATAGAACAAAATGGCCGACCACGGGCGGAGATTTCACTGGGGTGAGTCGCCCGCGGATGGAACAACGTCTGGGGAGAGGGAGAACGTGGGCGCCAATGAGCTGTCCATGCAGTTGTGGCAGGAGCGGGAGCTGCTTGAGCTGCTGATCTTCAAACTCGAGGAGCAGCGACTGCTCCTCGAGGCGGGGAGCATGCGCTGGATCCACTTCGCCAGCAGGGAGGTCGAGCAGGTGCTCGAGCGCCTGCGGGTGTCGGGGATCGGCCGCGACGTCGAAGTCGCGGCGGTGGCACGGGAGTGGGGAGTGCCGGAGGTCACCACCCTGTCGGGACTGGTGAGCGCCGCTCCCACCGACGCGTGGCGCGAGGTCTTCGCCGAGCATCGGGTGGCCCTGACCGCCTGCATGTCGGAGATCGCGCAGCTGAAGGATTCCAACGAGGGGTACCTCCGGGCGGCGGCCCGCGCCGTCGATGAGACCCTCGCCAGTCTCGCCGCGAGCACGGGCGAATACACCACGCACGGTGAACGGGCGCGTGAAGACACCGCCCGCATCGTGGACAAGGAGATGTAGAGGACAGCATGTCGACATTCAGTGGATTGGGCACGGCTGCCAGCGCGCTGGCAGCCGCACGACGGGGCATCGACCTGGTCGGGCAGAACGTCGCGAACCAGACCACACAGGGCTACACCCGCCAGCGGCTGGAGACCTCCTCGGTCGTCCCCCCGGCCGTCTCGGGCAGGTTCAGCACGGGTGTGCAGCCCGGGCAGGGCGTGTCGATCGACGGAATCTCGCGACTGGGCGACGCCGTGCTCGACGCGCGCGTGCGCGACACGCTGGCATCCTCGGGCTACTGGTCGACGAAGGCCATCGCGGCGCTGACGGCGGAGGCCGCCCTCGCCGAGCCCACCGAGAACGGCATCGCCGACCGGCTGTCGCAGTTCTGGGCGGGGTGGCAGGACCTGTCCAACTCGCCCGATTCCACCGCCGCGGCCGCCGTTGTGCTGACCGGTGCCGAGGCCCTCGCCGCGCGCATCGCCGACGGCTACCGTGCGGTCGCGGGTCAGTGGTCCAGCGCGAGGGGATCCGTCGACGGCATGGTCGCGCAGATCAACGCCACCGCCGGCGAGGTCGCGCAGCTGAACGCCTCGATCCGTGACGCCGCCGCATCCGGGGGATCGCTCAATGAGCTCGTCGACCGGCGCAACCTGCTCGCCCAGACCGTGTCGCGCCTCTCCGGCGCTGTCGGCACGGTCGAGGCCGATGGCACCATGACGCTCCGCCTGGACGGCAACGCCCTGGTGTCGGGCGACAAGGCGCGCGTGCTGACGGTCGACGGTCCGTCGTCGATCGAGGCCGGCCGGCCCACGGTCTTGTCCTGGGAGGGCTCGTTCGCGGTGAATATCGCCAGCGGAGAGCTGGGCGGGATGCTGGCCGTGCTGGCACCGGCCGACCAGGGCGGCGTGCTGGCCGGTCTCGCCGCATCGCACAACGACCTCGCCACCTCGCTGGCCACCGCGCTGAATGCCCAGCATCGCGCCGGTGCGACCTCGGGTGGGGCTCCCGGCGGCGATTTCTTCGCGCTCTCCGCCGGCGGACCCGCGGCGCTCGGCTTGACCGTGGTGCCCCAGGGGCGTACCGACCTGGCGCTCGCGGCGCCCGGCGGTGGCGCGCTGGACGGCACCAACGCCGACGCGATGTGGGCGATCAGCCGTCGCCCCGACGGACCCGACGCCCTCTGGGGCGACGTCGTTTCGCGGTTCGCGGTCGCGACGGCCGCGGATGCCGGACGGGCAGAGCGCGCCGAGACCGGTGCGGTGGCCGCAGCCGTCGCCCAGCAGTCCGTGGCCGGCGTCGACAACGACGAGGAGACGCTCAACCTGCTCACCTACCAGACCGCCTATCAGGCCGCCGCGCGCGTGCTCACCGCCGTCGACGAAGCGCTCGACGTGCTCATCAACCGCACCGGCCTCGTCGGCCGCTGACATCAGGAGCCGCCATGATCGGTCGCGTGACCTCACAGACCATGTCCCAGACGGCCATGCGCCATCTGCAGGGCGGGCTGAGCGAACTCGCCCGGCTGCAGTCGCAGGCCACGTCTCAGCGGGCCTTCGCCGCGCCGTCGGAGGACCCGACCGCCGCAGCGGCCGTGCTGGACGTGCACGCGGCGCAGCGGCGCACCGCACAGTTCTCCCGGAACATCGACGACGGCCTCGCGTGGGTCACGACCGTCGACAACGCCATCAGCGCCTCCACCGCGCTGCTCGGACGGGTGCGTGACCTCACGGTGCAGGGCGCCAACTCGGGCGCCATGGACGCGACCTCGCGCGAGGCGATCGCCGTCGAGCTGGCGGGCATCCGCGACGAGCTCCTGGCTCAGGCGAACACCGATCTGCGAGGACGTTCAGTGTTCGCCGGCACGTCGGACGCGCGAGCCTTCGCCGCGGACTACTCCTTCAGCGGGGTGCCCGGATCCGAGGTGCGCCGCCGCGTCTCCGACGGCGAGACGGTGCGGGTGGACGCGGACGGAGGGCAGGTCTTCGGCACAGGAGCGGACTCGGTGTTCGCCCTCGTCGACCAGATCGCCGCGGACCTGCGCGCGGGCGTGAACGTGGGCGCCCGGCTCGGCCAGATCGATCAGCACGTGAACACTATGCTCGGGGTGCAGGGTGCCGTCGGCGCCCGACAGTCGCAGATCGAGCGGGCGAAGGAGGCGACCTTGGATTCCACGGTCACGCTCGAGGCGCGTCGCGCCGCAGTGGAGGATGTCGACACGGTGGAGGTCCTGGTGAAGCTGCAAGCCCAGGAGCTCGTGTACCGATCGGCTCTGGCGGTGACGGGGCGCGTCCTGCAACCGACCCTGATGGACTTCCTGCGATGACCGTCGCGCTGCGGTTCGGCGCCCCGCCTCCCGGGCTCGCTCCGCACACGGCGTTCGAGCTCGATCCGGTCGAGGGCTCCGCCGCACTGTTCGCGATGTGGTCCGTCGACGATCCAGCAGTGCGTCTGTTCCTCGTCGATCCCCGCGACGTCGTCCCCGACTATGCGCCCGTGCTCTCCGACGCACAGGCCGGCCGCCTCGGGCTCACGTCGGCCGGCGATGCGCAGCTGCTCCTCGTCGCGCAGATGACCGACGAGGGCGTGGGGGTCAACCTGTTGGCGCCGGTGGTGCTGAACCGTCGCACCGGCGACGCCGCTCAGGTCATCCTCGAGGGGCAGGATCTGCCCGTGCGGGCCATCCTGAACTGAGCGCGGGGAGGTGCGCGACGCCGCTCAGGCGGCCACGCGCTCGCCGGTGCGATGCCGCGAGACGGGCTTCGCCGCGCCGATCGCGGTGAGGTAACGGTCCTTGTGGCCCGTGCGGATGCCGGTGGCGCTGGGCTTGTTCTCGTACACGCCCGCGGCCCAGTTGCCTTCGACGAGCACCGGCCCGTGGGCGGTGACGGCGATGTCCCAGCCGACGTAGCGCACCTGGGGGACCACGCGTGCGACGCGATCCACGAAGGCGACCACTTCGTCGAACCTCGGGAGCTCGAAGTCCGAGATGCGCACGCCGCTGTCGGGGTGTGTCTCGTACACGCGGTTGCAGGAGTCGTAACCCGCGCCGGTGGCCCGCCCACGCTCGTCGAGCATCGCGTAGAACCCGCCGAATGTGTTCTGGTCGCTCACCGCGCCCCGGCCGAATTTCTGCGCCATCGCGAGGATGTGGGTGGTCTCACCGTCGAAGAATGCGGTGACGCGGGTGGTGTTGACGGTGCCGGCGCAGAGGGCGGCCAGGTCTTCGTGCTGGCGGATGACCTCTTCGACGAGGATCTCACCCCGCGCGAGCAGCCCCCGGTGGAATGCCGACCAGTCGGTCACGGCGTCGGTGTGGTAGCGGTGCACGCCCCGGCCCTGGTGGCCGAGCGGCTCCTTGGTGACGATCACGCCGTGCCTGTCGGCGAAGGCGCGCAGCTCGTCTGCGTTGTCCTCGCGCAGCACCAGCCACTCCCGCTGCAGATGCGCATCGAACACGCGGTTGAACTCGACCTTGTCGTGGAAGACGTGCCGGTAGGCGGGGTCGTCGAAGGTGAGGGACAAGCGGTTCGAGACCGGGTTGGTCATGTACGTGGCGCGCTCCTCGCGGGTGAGGATCGCGAAGTCGTAGTCGATGTAGTCCTGGAACCCGACGCCGTGGACGCCGGCCTCCCACATCATGTCGGCGGCGACCGCGACCGGATTGCGGTCGTGGCGGGCACCCGCCGCGCGTGCCCGCGTCCACAGGGATGCCGCATCGAGCCGCATCGCCCGCCCGGCGAGGTAGCGCAGGCGGGGGGCGAGGTGCGGAACGGATGTCATCTTCTACTCCTGTGTGCGTTTTCGTGGGGTGATGACCGCCCCTCATCAGAAGGAGCCCCGAGCCACTCGGCGCGGGGCTCCTTCAGTGATGAGCGATCAGCGCAGCAGCTGCAGAACGCCCTGCGTCGACTGGTTCGCCTGCGCGAGCATGGCGGTGCCGGCCTGCGACAGGATGTTTGCAGCGGTGTACTTGACCATCTCCGACGCCATGTCGGTGTCGGTGATGCGGCTCTTCGCGGCCGACAGGTTCTCGGCCGAGACGGCGAGGCTGTTGATGGTCGACTCCATGCGGTTCTGCGCCGCACCGAGGTCGGCGCGAGAGGTCGAGACCTTCTCGATCGCCGTGTCGATCGCCGTGATCGCCAGTGCCGCGTTGACGGCCGAGTCGAACTTGAAGTTCGTCGCGTCCGGCGTGTGCGTCGAAGAGGCGGTGTCCGCGCCGTAGGTGATGGCGGTGATGGATGCCAGCGCATCCTTCAGGTCCGCCGTGGCGACGGTGATCTGCGACGAGGCCTCGCCGTTGGCGCCGACCTGGAAGCTCAGCGCGTCGCCGCCCTTCAGCAGGCTGATGCCGTTGAAGTTCGTCGAGTCCGCGATGCGAACCAGCTCATCGGTCAGCTGGGTGACCTCGGTCTGGATCGCGGTGCGCGACTCGGCGTTGTTCGAGCCGTTGCCGGCCTGCACCGCGAGGTCACGCATGCGCTGGAGGATCGAGTGGACCTCCGTCAGGGCGCCTTCTGCGGTCTGGATGACCGAGATGCCGTCCTGGGCGTTGCGCTGGGCGACGTTGAGGCCGTTGACCTGGGACTTCAGTCCCTCGGAGATCGCGAGGCCGGCGGCGTCGTCCGCAGCACGGTTGATGCGCAGACCGCTCGAGAGCTTCTCGAGCGACTTCGACAGGTCGTTCTGCGTGCTGGACAGGTTGCGGTAGGCGTTGAGCGCCGACACGTTGGTGGTGATCTGCATTCCCATGGTGTTCCTCCGTGAGTGGGGATCGTGCGGGGCCCGTCCTGGACCCCGGAGTCCGTCCGTGGACTCCTGGAATCTCCTATCGGCCGGATGCGAGGGCGCGTTAGTCGCGGGGTACGCGAATCTCGGGACCCGCCAAGTTGAGAACGATTATCAGTAGCGCATAGACTCGTTCCCATGATCCGCAAGACCTTCTCCGTCGCCGCGCTCGGCGCCGCCTCTCTGCTCGTGCTCGCCGGCTGCGCCGGCACCGGGGGCGAGCAGGACGACGCGTCCGGCAGCGGCGTGCTGCAGGTCGTGGCATCCACGAGCGTCTGGGCGCAGATCGCCGAGGAGATCGGCGGGGATGCCGTGGACGTCACCGCCATCGTGTCGTCGACCGCGCAGGACCCTCACGCCTACGAGGCCAGCGCCCGCGACCAGCTCGCCGTCCAGCGCGCCGACCTCATCATCGAGAACGGCGGCGGCTACGACCCCTTCATCGACGCCCTGATCGAGGCGAGCGGGTCGGATGCCCCCGTGATCACCGCCGTGCGCGAGTCGGCCGAGTGGCCGGACGACGCCGGGCACGACGAGGCCGACGACGCCGATCACGATCACGATCACGATCACGATCACGACCACGACCACGTCAAGGGCTTCAACGAGCACGTCTGGTACGACCCGCACACCGTGGAGCACGTGGCGGAGGCGATCGCCGACGCGCTCACCGACCTGCGCCCCGACGACGCCGCCGTCTTCCAGGACAACCTGGCCGGCTTCGCCGACGGCATCGAAGGGCTCGAGGCCGACCTGGCCGACCTGGCCGCAGCCCACAACGGCGAAGGCGCCTTCGTCACCGAGCCGGTCGCCGCGTATCTGGCCGCCGCCGCCGGACTCGTCGACCGCACCCCCGCCGCCTTCAGCGAAGCGGTGGAGGAGGGGCAGGACGTGCCCCCCGCGACACTGCTCGAGGCGCTGGACATCCTCGCTTCCGGTGACGTGGCCGTGGTCGTGGTGAACGCGCAGACCGGCGGCGCCGAGACGACGCAGATCATCGACGCCGCGGCATCCGACGGGCTCCCGATCGTGGAGATGACCGAGACGCTCCCGGACGACACGACGTACATTGAGTGGATGCAGGACAACATCGCCGCTCTCGCCGCGGCGCTGGACGCGTGAGCGGCTCCGCGTCGGCCGCCACGCCGCCGCTGCGCATCCGCGGGGCGGCCCTGCGCCGCGACGGCCGCGACCTGTGGTCGGGGCTCGACCTCGAGGTGCAGCCGGGCGAGCTGCTGGCCGTACTCGGCCCGAGCGGCTCGGGAAAGACCACCCTGCTGCGGGCGATCCTCGGACTGGAGTCTCTCAGCGCGGGGCGCATCGAGGCGCTCGGCCGGCCGGTGCAGCGCCGCGGCAACCGCGCCATCGGCTACATCCCGCAGCAGCGCCCGCTGCCGCCGGAGACCCCCCTGCGGGGTCGTGACCTCGTCGCCCTCGGAATCGACGGCCACCGCTTCGGGCTGCCGATCCCGCGCCGCGGCGACCGCGCCCGTGTGGACGCGCTCGTCGACGCCGTCGGCGCCCGCGCGTTCGCCGACCGGCCGGTCGGGCTGCTTTCCGGAGGTGAGCAGCAGCGGCTGCGCGTCGGGCAGGCCCTGGCCGACGACCCCCGGCTGCTGCTGTGCGACGAGCCCTTGACCAGCCTGGACCTCGCCAACCAGCAGGCGGTCGTCGGGCTCATCGACGCCCACCGGAGGCGGACGGATGCCGCGGTGCTGCTGGTCACCCATGACATCAACCCGGTGCTGTCGGCGGTCGACCGCATCCTCTACATCGCTGGCGGGCGCTTCACCCTGGGAAGCCCCGAGGACGTTCTCACCTCGCGCGTGCTCACCGACCTGTACGGCGCACCCGTCGAGGTGCTGCGGGCGGGCGGCCGGCTCGTCGTGGTCGGCGCACCGGATGCCGAAGACTCCCACCACCACCATCACCACGACGAGGCCGGCGCATGAACTGGGACGACATCGGCGACGCCCTCTTCGGCGGGCTGGGGGAGTACGGCGCGATCCTCGGTCTCGTGCAGAACTCGGTGTGGGCGGGGGCGGTGCTGGGCCTCGTCGGCGGTCTCATCGGCGTGTTCGTCATGCAGCGCGACATGGCCTTCGCCGTGCACGGCATCAGCGAGCTGTCGTTCGCCGGCGCCGCCGCGGCCCTCCTCATCGGGGTCGACGTCGTGACCGGCTCGATCGTGGGCTCCCTCATCGCCGCGGCCATCATCGGCGGCCTCGGCGCCCGCGCCCGCGACCGCAACTCGATCATCGGCGTGCTCATGCCGTTCGGCCTCGGCCTCGGCATCCTCTTCCTGTCGCTGTACGACGGGCGCAGCGCCAACCGCTTCAGCCTGCTGACCGGCCAGATCGTCTCGGTGCAGTCCGGCCAGCTGGGGTGGCTGATCGTGATCGGCGCCGCGGTGCTGGTGGGGCTCCTCCTCATCTGGCGCCCGCTGCGCTTCGACTCGCTCGACCCGCAGTCCGCCGCCGCACGCGGGGTGCCCACCACTGCGGTGTCGCTGGCGTTCATGCTGCTTCTCGGGCTGATCGTGGCCGTCGCGGTGCACATCATCGGCGCGCTGCTGGTGATGGCGCTGCTGGTGACTCCGGCGGCCGCCGCGATGCGGGTCAGCAGTGGTCCCCTCGCCGTGCCGCTGCTGGCGGCGCTGTTCGGGGTGGCCTCCGCCGTCGGCGGCATCCTGCTGGCGGTCATGGGAACCCTGCCGGTGAGTCCCTACATCACCACGATCTCGTTCCTCATCTACCTCGTCTGCCGCGTCGTCGGCACCCGCCGCGGCCGCGTGCAGCGGTTGCGTGCCGCCGGCTGAGCGCCGCCGGCTGCGCGCCGCCCCTCTCAGCCGTCGCCGAAGCCCACCGCCCTAGAATCGGAGCCATGGCCCAGCGGAACACCTGGCAGCGCGAGCGCGTGCGCGACGCGCTCGCCGAGGCGCCCGGCTTCGTCAGCGCGCAGGCGCTGCACGCCACGCTCCGCGACGAGAACACGGGCATCGGGCTGGCGACGGTCTACCGCGCACTGGCGGGCCTCGCCGCCGCCGGCGACGCCGACCAGCTGCAGAGCCCCGAGGGGGAGGCGCTCTACCGCGCCTGCAGCACCGACGGTCATCATCACCACCTCATCTGCCGGCGCTGCGGGCGCACCGTGGAGATCGCCGCGACCGATGTCGAGCAGTGGGCCCGCCGCACCGCCGCCCAGCATGGCTTCACGCAGGCGGAGCACGTCGTGGACATCTTCGGCCTGTGCGCCGCATGCACGACGGCCGATGCCACGCCCGCTGCCACGACGGTCGCCGCGCCGGAGGGGCGCCCATGACGAGCGCCCCCACCCGTCGCCGTACGTCGCGCTCGCCCCGCACCGCCCGACCGCGGCCGGAGCGCAGCACCCGGCTGCTGACCACTCTCGGCCTCGGTGCGCTGGTGGTCGCCGTGCTGCTCGTGGTCGCGGCGCTCGCGCCCGCCGAGACGCCGCTGCCCACGCGTGCGCAGGACGGGCTGACGCTGGCCATCAGCGTGCTGATCGAGTCGCTGCCCTTCGTCGTGCTGGGCGTGCTGCTGTCGATCGTCATCCAGGTGTGGCTGCCGCCGGGAGCCCTCGAGCGGTGGATGCCGCGGCGCGCCTGGGCGCGCAGGGCCGTGCTGTCGCTGCTCGGGATGCTGGTGCCGGTCTGCGAATGCGGCAACGTCCCGTTCGCCCGCGGACTGATGATGCGCGGGTTCAGCGTGCCCGAGACGATGACGTTCCTCATCGCGGCGCCGATCGTCAACCCGATCGTCATCATCACGACCCATCAGGCCTTCGGCTTCGACGACGGCATCCTGATCGCCCGACTCGTCGGCGGCTACCTCGTCGCGAACCTCATCGGCTGGATCTACAGCCGCCACCCCGACCCCGATGCCCTCGTCACCGACCGCTTCCGCGACACGTGCGAGCTCGCCGCCTTCGACACCGGCGGCCGCGGGCGCCGCAGCCTCGCCCAGTTCGTCGTCGAGCTGCGCGCCGTGATGCCCGCGCTCGTGATCGGCTCGGCCCTGGCCGGCGCGGTGCACGTGCTGGTGCCGCGGGAGGCGCTGCTGGCGATCGGGTCGAACCCCGCGCTGTCGATCGCGGTGATGATCGCGCTGGCGATGATCGTGTCGATCTGCTCCAACGTCGACGCCTTCTTCGCGCTGTCGTTCGCGTCGACGTTCACGCCCGGCGCGATCGTGGCGTTCCTCATCGTCGGTCCCATCGTCGATATCAAGATGCTGGCGCTGCTGCGCACGACCTTCCGCACCCGCGTGCTGGTCGGGGTGACCGTCGTCGTCGTGCTCTTCGCCTTCGCCCTGGGCTCGGGGGTGAACCTCTTTGCCTGACCGGACGCCGACGACGCACACCGATCCGCTCACCCGCGGGCAGGCGCTGCTCACGCGCTGGCTCGGCGTGGGACTGGCCGCGGCGCTCGCCGCCGTGACCGTCGTGCTGGCTGCGACCGGCCGCATCGGTCTCTACATCAACCCCGACACCGCCTGGTTCGCCGTCGCGTTCGCGATCGTCGCTCTCGTCGGCACCGTCGCCTCGTTCGCTCTGCCGCTCGGCGCCGAATCCGACCACGGGCACGACCACGGCTCCGAGGCCGCGGCCGGCGAATCGGCCGGCATCACCGACGCCGGCTCCGACGGCCGCGACGTCGAGTACGGCGGCCTCGATCTCGACCACGACGCCGTCGTCGCGGCCGGCTTCGGCCGCACCGCCGCGACGGCGGCCACGGTCGCGGGCGGTGTGCTGGCCACCGGCATCGTCGGTGCGATCCTCGTGCTGCCGCCCGCGTCGCTGTCGGCGGAGCTCGCCATGTCGCGCGACACCGGCGCGGCACCGCTGTTCCAGGGGACCGACGCCGTCGCGCTGGCCACGACCGGCGACACCGCCTCGTTCGGCGTGGGGGAGTGGGCCACGGTGTTCGCCGGAGCGACCAACCCCGATGCGTTCGAGGGAGACCCGGTGACCCTCACCGGCTTCGTCACCCCTGGTGAGGACGGCTTCGATCTCACCCGTCTGGTGATCACCCACTGCGTGATCGACGCCCAGCCTGCCAGCGTCCCGGTGACCGTGGGCGAACCCCCCGAGACCGGCCAGTGGGTGACGGTGCGCGGCACGGTGCGTGCCGACGCCGACGGCTCGCTCACGATCGCCGCCACCGAGGTCACCCCCATCGAGGAGCCGGAAGACCCGTATGAGTACTGACGGCCCCGGCACCCCCGACCCCGTCTCCGCCCCCACCCGCTCCCGCAGCGCTGACCGTCGCGCCCGCGGCGGCCGCAGCCGCGACCGCCGGCGCCGCGCGTTCACCACGGCGTTCGCCGTCGTCGTCGGCGCGCTGGTGCTCGTGGGCGCAGCCGGAGCGGGAGTGTCCGCCCTGCAGGGGCCGCGGGTCACCGGGGTGCAGTCCGATCCCGAGGCGGCGGTCGCGGCGTCCGGATCGCGCTTCATCATCACGACGAGCCGCTCGCTGCAGGAGGTCGACCCCTCGCAGGTGACCGTGACGCCGGCCACGCCGTTCACCGTCGACACCTCGGGGCGCAGCGTCGGCGTGCGCTTCACGCTGCCGCTGCACGACGACACCGAGTACACCGTGCGCATCGACGGGCTGCAGGCCGTCGGCGGCGGGCCGACCTCCGACGTGGTCGAGACGATGAAGACCCCGCCGCTCGAGATGTTCCTGCTGCGGCGCACTGCCGACGGCGACACCGTCTTCCGCACCGACCTCACCGGTGAGCAGGCGGTGCCGGTCTTCGAGCACCCGCACATCGAGGACTTCCGCGCCACTGCGACGCGGCTCGTGATGTCGGTCAGCGACGAGGGACAGGCCTCGCTCATCAGCACGGATCTGAACGGCGGCGACCAGATTCCGCTGCCGCTTCCGGGCGAGGGGCGGGTCACGAATCTGCAGAGCGCCGACCGCGGGGAGCTCATCGGCTACACCTACACCGCGGCCGACGTCGGCGCGGGCGGGGGCGCCGAGGCGGTGCTGTACACCACGTCGCTGAAGGAACCGGATGCCGATCCGGTCGCGATCGCCCTTCCCGGCGACGAGCAGCGCGTCGCCGACTGGCGCTTCGTGCCCGACAGCGAGTCGCTGCTGGCGCTCACCTTCGACGGCCGGCTCCTGCTGTCGGCGGCATCCGGGGCGGACGCGGTCGAGCTCGGCACCGCGATCGCGATCGACGGCATCGCCCGCGGCACGCCGCTTGCGGCGGTGGAACGCGTCGACGGTCTCGCGCTGATCGACCTGCGCGACGGCACCGAGAGCCCGCTGCCGCTCGCCCCGTCCGACACCCGCCCCGCCCTCGTGCTGCCGCTCCCCGGCGGCACGGGCACGCTGCAGACCACCACGACCTTCGACGGGCTCACCCCGGTGAGCACATCGGTGCAGGTGGTCGACCTCGACGGAACCGCGCGCCCGGTGTTCGAGACCCCCGGGTCCGATGCCGTGCTGCAGACCTGCGTGTCGCCGAGCGGCCGGTATGCGGCGGTGCTCGTCGCCCCGGACGTCGTCTCGAACCCCTACGACCTCTACGAGGTGCCGCTGCCCGAGCGCCTGGAGACGCACATCGTGACCCTCGACGACGGTGAGCCCGTGGTCGCGCTCACGGGATTCGACGCCTCATGGTGCCAGGTGCCGCCGCAATGACCGTTCGCCGCCCTGCGACCCGCGACGACATGGCGGCGCTCGCGCTGGAGGTCGCGCCGCGGCTGCTCGACGCCGTGCTCGAGGTGACCGTCGAGGGCGAGACGGTCGCGGTGCGGCTGACCGAGGTCGAGGCGTATCACGGCCGCGGCACCGGGGACGTGCCCGATCCAGGGTCCCACGCGCGCATGGGCCTCACCCCCCGCAACGCGACGATGTGGGGTGAGCCGGGGCACCTGTACGTCTACCTCAGTCACGGCATCCATTCGTGCGTCAACGTCGTCTGCGGACCCGAGGGGGTCGCCGGCGGTGTGTTGCTGCGCGGCGGAGAGATTGTCGAGGGCGTGGGTGCCGCGCGCCGCCGCCGACCCGCCGCGCGCGCCGACCGCGACCTCGCCCGCGGCCCGGGCCGCCTCGGCGACGCGGTGGGGCTGCGCCATCCGGTGCACGACGGCATCGACGTCATCACCGGGGAGTCCTGGCACGGTGCGGTGGCGCGCCTGCTGCTTCCCGTCGAGCCGGTCGCGGAGCCGGCGACGGGACCCCGTGTGGGGGTGGCCGGGCATGCCGGCACGGCGGCCTTCCCGTGGCGGTTCTGGATTCCGGGCGACCCGACGGTCTCGGCCTTCCGGTGGGGCCGCGGTGCCGGCCCGGCGCCCGCAGGCCCGGCGCCCGCGGTGTGATCTCGTCCGTGGTGACCCGGAGGAACCGAGCGCAGCGCCGGCCGACTCGGCAGCGGGCAAGGCCACAGGGATGCCGCGCGTCAAGGCGACACGCCCGTCCGTGCTAGACTGACTCTTCGTCTGCGCGCACTCCAGCACGCAGTTCGCGCCCTGCCACCGATTCTGGTGAACGGGGTGCAGACAAGGGATCTTGGGTGGCACCGTCCGGTGTCACGGTACTAAGGAGACATCACTATGGCAGCAGTGTGCCAGGTGACTGGAGCTGTTCCCGGCTTCGGTCACAACATCTCGCACTCGCACCGCCGGACGAAGCGCCGCTTCGACCCGAACGTGCAGAAGAAGACCTACTTCGTGCCCTCGCTCGGCCGGAAGATCACGATCAACGTGTCCGCTAAGGGCATGAAGGTCATCGACGTCCGCGGCATCGAGTCGGTTGTGAAGGACATGATCGCGAAGGGTGTGAAGCTCTGATGGCCAAGAAGGCTCAGGACGTCCGTCCGATCATCAAGCTGCGTTCGACCGCCGGCACGGGGTACACCTACGTGACGCGCAAGAACCGCCGCAACAACCCCGACCGCATCGTGCTCAAGAAGTACGACCCGGTGATCCGCAAGCACGTCGAATTCCGAGAGGAGCGTTGATCCATGGCTAAGAAGAGCAAGATCGCGCGCAACGAGCAGCGCAAGGTGGTCGTGGAGCGCTATGCCGCGAAGCGCGCCGAGCTGAAGAAGGCGCTTGTGTCGCCGGAGTCCACCGACGAGGAGCGCGAAGCCGCTCGCGTGGGTCTGCAGAAGCTGCCCCGCAACGCTTCGCCCGTGCGCGTTCGCTCGCGCGACGTCATCGACGGTCGCCCCCGCGGAAACCTCACGAAGTTCGGCATCTCGCGTGTCCGCTTCCGTGACATGGCCCACCGTGGCGAGCTGCCCGGTGTGACCAAGTCGTCGTGGTGACCCCCGGTCATTGACCTCGCGAAAGGCCCGCGGTTCTCCGGAACTGCGGGCCTTTCCGCGTTCACAGCAGTCACATGCGTCACTGTCACCGGCGACACGCCGGTGAATGTGCCCCAGAATGGGCCGAAATCCGCGTAATTCCGCGGATCGTGGGTATATTCGGGCACGGTCGATCCGACCAGCCGGGGGCGCTCGCCTCCGGTCCCAAGTACGAGAAGGCGGTACCCACCGCCTTGGAGGACAACCCCATGGCTGACAAGTCCATCACCAAGACCGAGCTCGTCGCGAGCATCGCCAGCGCCACCGGCCAGAGCCAGGCCACCGTCTCGGGCGTGCTCGACTCGCTGTTCTCGACCGTCGCCGACGCCGTGGCAAAGGGCAGCAAGGTCTCGATCCCCGGCTGGATCGCCTTCGAGCAGGTCGACACCGCCGCCCGCACCGGCCGCAACCCCCAGACCGGCGAGGAGATCAAGATCGCCGCGGGCAAGCGCGTCAAGGTGACCGCCGGCTCGAAGCTCAAGGCTGCCGTCAAGTAAGACCTCTGACGAGACTTCGTCGCCGCCGTCCCGACGGCCCGCGATAACAGAAGGGGGATGCCGCGAGGCATCCCCCTTCTGCGTGCCCACGTAAGCTTGGGTGGTGAACTCCCGCGCCCTCCGGTACGCCGGCCCCGCGATCCTCGCGATCGTGGCTCTCGCCGTCCTGGCGTGGGCGCTGGCTCTCGGTGGCGGGGCCGCGCCGCTGCGACTGGGCGACCCCGGGCCGGTCGTGCGCTGGGGTCTGCCGGTGGCCAAGCTCACCGTGAACCTGTCCGCCTCGGTGATGGTGGGCTCTCTCGTCGTGGCCCTCTACGCGCTGCGTGCGGGCACACGCGCCTTCGAGACCGCGCTCGACGCGGCATCCATCGCCGCGGCCGTCTTCACCGTCTCCGCGGGCGTCACCGGATTCTTCACGGTGCTCAACGCCCTCGGTTCCACGCCCAGCGCCGGTGCCCAGTTCGGGCAGCAGCTGGGGCGCTTCCTCATCGAGCAGGAGCTCGGCCGTGCGTGGCTGATCACCACCCTCGCGGGCGCGGTGCTGACGGTTCTCACGTTCGCGGTGCGCGGGTGGACCACGACCCTGCTCGTCGCGGTGCTCGCGATCGCGTCGCTCATCCCGATGGCGTCGCAGGGTCACTCCGGCGACGACGCGAACCACAACGCGGCGGTCATGGCCATCGCGCTGCACATCATCGCCGCGGCTGTCTGGCTGGGCGGGCTCGTGCTCATGGTGCTCGTGCGCCCGCTGCTCTCCCGCACCGAGATGGCCGACGTGATGCGCCGCTACTCGTCGATCGCGCTGGTCGCCTTCGTCGTCGTGGCGATCTCCGGCACGGTGCGGGCCCTCGCCGGCGGAATCACGCTCGAGCTGCTGACGTCGCCCTACGGCCTGGTGCTGCTGGTGAAGATCGCGGCGCTCGTCACCCTCGGCGTCTTCGGCGCGTGGTACCGGGTGCGCCTCATCGGCCGCATGCGCGACGACGGCGCCGCGCGACGGTTCTGGAGCCTCATCGGACTGGAACTGGCTTTCATGGGCGTGGCCAGCGGCGCGGCGGCCGCGCTCGCGCGCACGCCGCCGCCGGTGGACACGTCGCTGCCGCCGGTGCGCACCCCGGCCGAGATCCTCACCGGGGCTCCGCTGCCCCCGGAGTTCACGATCGACCGCTGGTTCACCGCGTGGGAGATCGACCTGCTGTGGGCGTTCGCCGTCGGCTTCGGCGCCTTCTTCTACGTCGCCGGCGTGCGACGGCTGCGCCGCCGCGGCGACACGTGGCCGATCTACCGCACCGTGCTGTGGCTGGTCGGCCTGGCGCTGCTGCTGTGGGTCACCGGCGGCCCGATCAACGTCTACCAGGACTACCTGTTCAGCGTGCACATGGTCGGGCACATGCTGCTGTCGATGGCGATCCCCCTGTGCCTCGTCGCCGGGGCGCCCGTCACCCTCGCGGCGCGGGCGATCCGCAAGCGGGACGACGGCACCCGGGGTGGCCGCGAGTGGATCCTCTGGGCCGTCCACACCCCGTTCTCCCGGGTGGTGACGCATCCGCTGTTCGCGGCCGCGATGTTCATCGGGTCGCTGTGGGTGTTCTACTACACCGACCTCTTCCGCTGGTCGCTGTACGACCATCTCGGTCACGAGTGGATGATCGCCCACTTCCTCATCTCGGGCTACCTGTTCGCCCTCTCCCTCGTGGGCATCGACCCGGTGCCGTACCGCTACCCGTACCCCTTCCGTCTGGTGACCCTCATCGCGGTCATGGCGATGCACGCGTTCTTCGGCATCGCGATCATGATGCAGTCCGGCCTGATGGTGGCGGAGTGGTTCGGCTCGATGGGACGCACGTGGGGGCCGACACCGCTCGAGGATCAGTACGCCGGAGGCGGTGTCGCCTGGTCGGTGGGAGAGATCCCGACGCTCATCCTGGCTCTCGTCGTGGCGATCCAGTGGAGCCGCAGCGACGAGCGCACCCAGCGCCGGCGCGACCGGCAGGCCGACCGCAGCGGTGACGCGGAGCTCAACGCCTACAACGAGCGTCTCGCCCAGCTCGCCGAGCGCGACGCCCGACGCGAGCGCGCCGGCCGCTGAGCCTGCCGACCCGAGCGTCGCGGCGCCCCACGGCGCCAGGCCTCAGCCCGCCTCAGCCCGCGTCAGCCTTCGACGCCGGAGACGAGGATGGATGCCGTCCCGTCGGGCAGCACGGTGATCGTGCCGGTCAGCTGGAACGGGACGTCTTCGTCGGCATCCCACACCGAGCCGTCGAAGAGCGACTGCACTTCCACGTCGATGTGCGCGACGGCGTCGGTGACGGGGATCTTCCATCCCGCGCCGTCGGGTTCGACCGAGACCACCGGCGCCTGCGCGATCGTCCAGGTCGGCAGCTCGGTGATGCGGTTGCGCACGGTGAACCCGAACGGGCAGCCCGCGGGCTGCAGCACCTGCTGCGCGGCGCACTCGGCGAGGAACTGGTCCACCCGTTCCTGCACGACGCTCACGAACTGCTCTGTCGGCTGCGCCTGCAGCTCGACGCGGATGCCGGCGGCGGGGGAGTCCGACAGCACCGCGACCCCGGGGGTGGCGGAGATGGCCGTGTCGACCGCGACCGAGTACACGCCCGGCGAGAACACGAGCAGCGGCACCGGTGCGGCTGGATCGACGTCGGCGCCGTCCGGCGACACCTGCCGCTTGTCGAGGTCGAACCCGTTCACGGTGAACTGCATGGCGCCCAGCACGGTGAGGTCGATCACCGCGAGCGGCGACTGCGCGAAGCGCCAGGTCGGGGCGACGCCGAGCCAGCCTGCGCGCTCGACGTCGAAGGTGGTCTCGCCCGGGTAGGGGCCGGCCTTGTAGGCCACGGTGACCCTGGTCGCGTCGTCGCCGGGCTCCTCCGAGACGACGCGGACGTCGGAGAGGCCTGCGAGGGCGGCCTGACGCAGCAGAGCCTCGGATGCCGTCGGCGGCAGGCCCGCCGCCTCGAGGTCGGCGGAGTCGACGACGACGCCCGGCACGGCGAGGGCATCGGCCGCACGCCCTTCGCTGAGCATGGTCACGTACCGCGTGACGAAGGCCGAGGGACTGTAGAACTGCGCGTACAGTGCGCCGACGGCGGACCCGAGCGCCGCGATCAGCAGCACGCCGATGATGGCGAGCATCGTCAGCTCGGCACCGAGCCGCGGGCGTCGACGCGGGTGGACGCGCACGGACGTGGCATCCGGAGCCTGTGCATCGACGGGCGCGCGCAACGGCGCCACCCCCGCCTCGCCGTACTCCATCCCCCCAGTCTAGGAACCGCGACGCATCGCTTGCCGGGAAAGTTCCCAGCCGACGCCTCTGCACACCCGAGGCGGCGCGCCCGTCGGCGACCAGGCGGGTGTGCGACCATGAATCAGTGACCGCCCCGCTTCTCACCGACGAACAGGAAGCGGTGTTCCGGCTCATCGAGGACACCAACGAGCACGTCTTCGTCACCGGCCGCGCCGGCACCGGCAAGTCCACGCTGCTGCGCCACCTCGCCTGGAACACGGACAAGCAGATCGCCGTCTGCGCTCCCACGGGCGTCGCGGCCCTCAACGTCGAGGGGCAGACGATCCACTCGCTGTTCCGACTGCCCATCGGGCTCATCGCCGACAGCGACCTCGACCAGCCCGACCAGACGCGCCGCATCCTCAACGCCCTCGACACGCTGGTCATCGACGAGATCTCGATGGTCAACGCCGACCTGATGGATGCCATCGACCGGTCGCTGCGGCAGGCCCGCGGGCGCCGCAGCGAGCCGTTCGGTGGCGCGCAGGTCGTGATGTTCGGGGATCCGTATCAGCTGGCGCCGGTGCCGCCGCGCGGCGACGAGATGCGGTACATCCGCGACCACTACCGGTCGTTCTGGTTCTTCGACGCCCACGTGTGGGCCGGTCGGTCCGGCGATGACGCCGAGGGCGGTCTCATCGACCTCGGGCGCCACGGTGCGACGCTCAACATCCGCGAACTGCGCGACATCCACCGCCAGGCCGACCCGACCTTCAAGATCCTCCTCAACGCCGTGCGCCACGGCGTGGTCACCGCCGACATGGCCGAGGTGCTCAATACCGCGGGGGCGCGACGACCGCCCGAGCCCGGCGGTGACGAGCCGCCGATCATCACGCTGGCCACCCGCAACGACATCGTCAACCGCATCAACCACCGTCACCTCGACGCGCTGCCCGGACCGGTGCAGACCGCCCGTGCCGAGGTCAGCGGTGACTTCGGGCGAGGGGATGCGGCGTACCCCGCCGAGCTGGAGCTGCAGCTGAAGGTGGGAGCGCAGGTGATGTTCCTGCGCAACGACGTCGGCGGCTTCGGCGAGCCGCCCCGGTGGGTCAACGGCACGATCGGAACGGTCACCCGCATCGCGGGGGCGACGGTGCGCGTGGAGGTCGACGGCGTCGAGCACGACGTCGAACCCACCGTGTGGGAGAGGTTCCGGTACGCATACGACTCGGCATCCAAGTCGCTGTCGCGCGACATCGTCGCGGAGTTCACGCAGTTCCCGCTGCGGCTGGCGTGGGCCGTGACCATCCACAAGTCGCAGGGCAAGACCTACGAGCGGGCGATCATCGACCTGGGGTCCGGGGCGTTCGCGCCGGGTCAGACCTATGTCGCGCTGTCGCGGCTGACCAGCCTGGATGGGCTGTACCTCACCAGGCCGCTGCGCCCGAGCGATATCCGCGTCGACCCCGACGTGCGTCGCTTCATGCGCTCGCGCGCCTGACCGGCCTCTGCCGCCGGTGCCGCGTGCCCCCGGGCCAGGTGAGGCGTACCGGCAGGCCCGCCGCGGTGTGTTTGAATCTTTGGAGGACTTTTCGGGGGTATCGAATGCTGCAGTTCCGCCGCGCACGTCGCGTTGCGACCGTGATCGCCGCCGTCGTCGGCATGGCGCTCGCCGTCAGCGCGTGCTCCAGCGAGGGCCCGACGGTGCTGCCGGCCGTGCCCGAGCAGGTCGATGCCCCGCTGCCGGAGGAGACCCGCGCGCAGCTGCAGGCCGCCGTCGAGCGCGCGATGGTCGCCACCGGGTCCACCGGGGCGATCGTCGGCGTCTGGGCACCGTGGAGCGGCCAATGGGTCGAAGGGCTCGGCACGTCCACGCCCGGCGGCGAGGCCGTGACCACCGACATGCGCTTCCGGGTCGCCGGCATCACCCGCGCGATGACGTGCGATGTGCTGGATGCCGTGGCCGCCGCCGGCACCGTGTCGCGCGACGACTCGGTGACGGAGTGGATCACCGGCATGCCCGGTTACGAGGACATCACCCTCGAGCAGCTGTGCGACTCCACCAGCGGCATCGCGTCGTACGGCCCGCGCATCGCCGATCGCGTGCTGACCACGCCGCAGCGGGTGTGGAACCCGAAGGAGCTGGCCGCGTACGGGATGGGATCGGACCGCACCGGCGCGCCCGGGGCGGCGTTCGTCGATTCCGACACCGGCTACGTGCTGCTGGGCATCGCCCTGGAGCGCGCCACCGGCATGACCGCGGCGGAGATGTACCGCACGTACGTCGCCGAGCCGCTCGGGCTGGATGCCACCGGTCTGCCGGCGCCGACCCGTGACCTCGCCGCCGTCGAGGCGCCTTTCCTGGCCGGACTGTACTCGGCCGACAACGCGGAGGGCGCCGTCGACTGCCTCGCCCCGCGCGACCTCACCTCGCTGTCCGCGAGCAGCGGTTACACCGCCACCGGCGTGGTCTCCGACATCGACGATCTCGGCCTCTACGTGCAGGCGCTGGCGACCTCGTCCCTGCCCGGGGCGGGGGAGGACCGCTTCGCGTCGCCGTTGCCGGTGAGCCCGGACGCACCCTCGTGGAACACCGCCGCCGGCGGTGCGTACCAGGCAGGATCGCTCATCGGCCAGTACGGCTCGGTACCCGGCTACATCACCGGGGCCTTCGCCGACCCGGCGACGGGCATGGCCGTCGCGGTCGTGCTGAACAACTCCCGCGCGACGGCCGCCATCGGCGAGTATCTGGCGTGGGAGCTCGCGGCCATCGCGTCGAAGGCGCCCGCCGCCGCCGGGCAGACCGCTCCGACCGCCGGCCTGCCGTGGACGGCCGAGCAGTACGCCGAGCAGATCGCGGCTTCGGCCGTCTGCGCCGCGCCAGAGGGCTGAGTCCGCTCGCGCGCGCGGACAACCGCTTCCCGTCTCCGGGCTGAGGGTGTCAAGCCCCTTCTCGCCGTTCGCCGAGTTCGGCAGTGTCGATGGTCAGGCAACGGAAGGAGCCCCATGACCATCCAGGATCCGCGCGAGAAGCACCACGACGACGAGTTCACCGCGCAGCAGCAGGAACAGCCCGGTCTCACCGACGACACCATGCCCGAACCCGATCACGGCGAGAAGAGCTACCGGGGCAGCGGCCGGCTCGAAGGACGCCGCGCCCTCATCACCGGCGGCGACTCGGGAATCGGGCGGGCGGTCGCCATCGCCTACGCCCGTGAGGGCGCCGACGTCGCCATCGTGTACCTGCCCGAGGAGCAGGACGACGCCGACGACACGGTCGCCTTGATCCGCGAGGCCGGCCGCACCGCCGTCGCGCTGCCCGGCGACATCCGCGACGAGTCCTTCGCGACGAGCATCGTCGCCGACACCGTCGAGCAACTCGGCGGTCTCGACATCGTCGTGCTCAACGCGGCGTATCAGAAGGACCGCGACGGCATCGAGAACCTCCCCACCGAGGGGTTCGACCGCGTCTTCCGCACGAACCTCTACGGCATGCTGTGGACCGCCCGTGCCGCCGTGCCGCACCTGCAGCCGGGCGCGTCGCTCATCGTCACCGCATCCGTGCAGGCATACAGCCCGTCGCCCTCGCTGGTGGACTACGCCATGACCAAGGCGGCTCAGGTCGCCTTCGTGCAGGCGATGGCGGAGGAGCTGGGCCCGCGCGGCATCCGCGTGAACGCCGTCGCGCCCGGCCCGATCTGGACGCCGCTCATTCCCGCCACCGGCTGGGACGCGGAGCGTCTGGCGGAGTTCGGCCAGGACACGCCGCTGGGCCGTGCCGGCCAGCCGGCGGAGCTCGCCGGCGCCTACGTCTACCTCGCCTCCGAGGACGGCTCGTTCACGTCGGGAGCCGTGCTTCCGGTCACCGGCGGCAAGCACCTCTAGTCGCTCCGCGACACGACGGAGGGCGCCTCACCGCGAGGCGCCCTCCGTGTCGTCGTGGCCTCAGGCGCCGGCGGCCCAGCGGGCGAGGGTGCCGATGAGCCGGCGGTGTCCCGCCGAGTCGTACGACCGCTCGTCGTGTCCGAGGGTGTCGACGGCCACGCGGGCCGCGCCGTAGGTGCGCACCCAGGCCGTCGGCATCCGCTCGCCGTCGGTGACGTGCGTCGCGACGACCGAGCGCTCGCCCAGCTGCTGCAGGCGGCAGTAACGCTCGTCGAACACGGTGAAGTCGTCGGCGGGGGTCCCGTCGGGAAGCGTGCCGCCGGTGATCTCGACATCGGCGATCTCCGGATGCCACGACGCCCCGGGGATCCACATGCCTCCGATCGCGGGCGCCCACGACGGGTAGTCGCGGAGGGAGCCGACCGACAGGTGCATCGCGAGCACGCCGATTCCGCGCGCGAGGGCCTGATCGAGACCGGTCACCGAGGCCGCCGGGGGGCGGTTCGTGCGGGAGGCGTCATCGCGCCAGGGGTCGCCGGCGTTGACCACCAGCAGCGCTGCATCGTCGAGCCGGGTCATCGCGGCATCCACGTCGTCGTCGACGACGACCTGGAATCCGGCCGCGCGCAGAGTGTCGGCCAACAGCGCGCTCGTGCGGGGGAACGGATGCCACGGGTCGGCGTATCGGCCGCTCCCGCTGGCGATGACGGCGGTGGGGTGGGCGAGCGGGCTCATGCTGTCACGTTACCGACCGGGGGATGGCGCGGGGCCCCGCGCGGCGTCGGCGAGGGCCTGGCGTCGTGCGCGGTCGGGACGTACCGTGGCGGCCAACACACCGGAACGCCAGGGGGAACACCATGCGCAAGACCACGACCGGCGCCCTTGCGGCCCTCATCCTGCTCACCGTCTCGGGCTGCGCCGCAGGCGGGTCGACCGATGGGGCGACGCGGCTGCCCGACCAGTCGGTGCCCGAGGCATGCGATATCGCGGTGCCCGCAGCCGAGGACGCCGACGGCGCGCTGACCGAGGCGCTCTCGCGCATCGACGACGAGGACTACGCCGGGGCGTCCGAGACGATCCGCTCAGCCACGGACGACCTCGACGCCTCGCTCGCGACGGTCACGAACGAGCGGGTGCGCGACGAGCTCGATGACCTGACCGAGGACATGAAGGAGGTCGGCCTGCTGATCGACCAGATGCAGGCGGCCGCCGATGACGCGCCCCTCCTCGCCGAGATCAACGACGACCTCGTGGACGACACCCAGGACGTGCGGGAGTCGGCTGACGAACTCGCGGCCGTCTGCTCCTAGCAGGGTCGCCCGCCACCGGCATCCCGCGCCGCGTCAGAGCACGATGTCGCTCGGGTCCTCGAGCGGGCGGGCAGCAGTGACTCCCTGGCCGCGGAGCACATCCGCGTCGGGCAGGGCTCCCCAGTCGAGGCCCGTCACCTCCGCGATGCGGTCGATGGGCACCTGGAACGTGCGGAACCCGCCGAGCGGTGGCGACGCCACGGCGCCGGTGCGCGTGTCGACCAGCTCGCTCTGGTCGAGGATGAAGCCGGTCGCAGCCAAGCCCGCCGGGGAGAGCCACGCCGCGACCTTCCAGAACCGCAGCGGAATGCGGATGCCGCGATACGGCGGATCGTCGTCGGCCAGCACCGGTGCGGTGAACACCGACAGTCGCTGGTCGGTGGCCTGCGCGTACTCCAGCACGTGGTCCTCGAGGCCGAGCCAGAGTTCCTTCGACTGATTGAATCCGGAGGCCTGCGGCGCGGCGTTCGGGTAGCGGAAGGTGGCCTCGGTGGCGGCGCGGGCGATGTCGGCGTCGCCCCAGCCCGGGTCACGGCGGCGCACGAGGTGCCCACGGTCGAGGTCGTTCCCGGCGTAGATCGCGGGACCGGCCTGCTGCGAGGAGGGCACCCTCTCGTCGAGCCGCCACTCGCCCGTCCGCGGCAGGTCGCGCAGGGCGGCGCCGTCGATGTTCACCGCGGTGATCGCGGCCAGCCGGCGTTCGGGATCGAGCTCGACCGTGAAGCGCGGGTAGTCCAGGCGCACGGTAGGTCGCCCAGTTGTCGGCAGCGGCACGGCGGGGCCGAGGAACAGGGGGTCGTAGCCGGCGTCCATCCCGCCATCCTTCCCTTCGTCGCCTCCTGGGTGAAGGGCGGCGCCGCGTGGCTCCCCTCCTCACGGGGTGCGGTGACATGCCTCATCGCGGCTGACGTGGCCGGGGAGCACCCGGTTACGCCATCGTTCGCGTGGTCGGCGTGGAGATCGGGTTCTTCGGGCGCGGCGGGATGGCCCTCGTATCTGACGGCCGGCCGCCCGCTGATGTTCCCGCCAAGCCGCGCGCCTCCGTGCCCGACCACCGGTCCGAACGAGCTCTGGACTGCCTTGCCGGATTCGTACCCAGATCGGACTGATGAATCCGCGGTTTCAGTAGGCAGTCGACCGCGCGCGTTCTGAAGCTCGTTCAGACAAACGCGGCCGTCGTTCCAGCGTTCGCTGGCTGGACGCGACGGGTACTTCACCGCCGGCTTGTTCTCGATTCCGTTGGCGTGCGCCCACGCGTCGCGAAGCCACGACGAACAGCTGAGCAGGAACAGTTCGCGTAGTACCGCATTTCGGGGCGGGGAAACCTTCGCTCGTCCACCCCGTGTGCCGTCAGTATCGGGTGCGCCGGCGGAACAGGAGCAGCACGCCAGCGGTGGTGAGCAGCCCCGCGGTGAGCAACGGTGTGAGCCACGCACTCGCGGACTGCCCGGATACCGCTAGTGCCTGGTGTCGGTCAGCGCCGCCCCCGCCGCCCTCGCCGCCGGCTGCCGGTGTGTCGCCACCGGCTGCCGGTGTGTCGCCGCCGTCCGCTGGTGTGGGAACGTTCGGGGCCACCGTGACGGTGACGCGCGCGGTGGCGTCCGCATAGTCCACGCCATCCGGGTGGAATGTGAGCAGCACCGAGTGGGTGCCCACGGGCAGGCCGGTCAGGTGCACGTCCGCCGTCCCGGTGTTCGGGTCGACGGTGCCGGGGGCGCCGATCACATCTCCGCCGAGAGTGGCAGAGACCGCGCCATCCAGCGGCGGCAGCGGGCCGACCGCATGCGCGGTGACCTGCGCGTGGAGCGTTGCGGTGTCGCCAGCGGTAATCGTGACTTCGGCCGGGGTGGCTTCTAGCCGGGTTGCGTGGGCAGTGAGCGTGACCGTCTGCGCAGCGGAGGCGGAGGCCGCGAAGCCCGCGGCGGGCAGGTACCGGGCCGTGAACGCGTGGGTCCCCGCAGCCGTCCCGGTCAGTTCGGTGTGGAACCTGCTCACGCCGTCGTACGGGGTGGGGTCGGTGTCATCGCCGGGGGAGAGAACGGCAACCACCTCGCCGTCGCGGAGGATTTCCACCTGCCCGGCCGGTTCGAGGCGGCTGCGGGTGTCAGCGGCAACCGCCACGTCGAGTTCGACGGGGTCGCCGGCACGGCCGGATGCGCTCACCGCGGTGAGCTGGGTGGACGTGGCAGCGGTGGTGACGGTGATGGTGGCGGGGGCGGAGTCGGCGCCGTTGTACACCTCGTCGCCGCCGTACATGGCGGTGAGCTGCGTCACGCCGGTCGGCAGTTTCAGGTCGCTGAATGCTGCAGTTCCGGCCTGGTCGAGGGTGGCCGTCGCGATGTGTTGCGTGCCGTCGGTGAGCAGCACGATGCCGGTGGCGGGGACACCGGCGCCGTCTGCGGGGCGAACGGTCACCGCTGCGGCGAGCGGCTCACCGTACACCGCGGTCGTCGCGGTGGGGGTGAGGGTGACGACGGCTTGGTCGTCGTACGCTTCCATCCGGACGGGGGCGCTCGCGGAGGCGGCGATGTTCGTCGTGCCCGCGAACGTGGCCTGCACGGTGAACGCTCCGATGCTGCTGGGCGCGGTGACGGGGATGCTGAATCGTCCTGCCGCGTCGACGGTGCCGGCGGTGTCGTGTCCGTTGACGGCGACGGTGATGGGTTCCCCGCCGCGTAGTGCGGCGCCATCCGTGGTGACGGTACCGGCGACGGTGACGGTGCTCGCGGTGGGAACCCGCAGCGGCAGCTGGTCGAGGATGGTGAGGGAGTGTGCGGGGCCGGGGCCGACGATCACGTCGAGGGTTGCGCTGGCGCGCTGCGTTCGGTCGCGGGAGGTGAACTCGGCCTTCAGGGTGTGGCGGCCCTGCGCGAGAGAGAACCGGAAATCGACCCGGCCATTCACGGTGCTGTCGCGGCCGACGAAGGTGTTGTCGGCGGTGAACATGACCGTACCGGGGGAGGGCACGAGTCCGTTCGCGCCGGTGACGGTCACCTCTGCTTCCTGCGGCACACCCGCCAGGAACAGGGTCGGCGCCGTGAGGGTCAGCTGGACCGGGTTCTGGTAGCTGATTTCGACGTAGCCGTCGCTGTTCACGGAGGTGAGCAGGCGGACGTTCTCCGCGTCGGGATTGGTGTAGCTGGTGCCGCCGGCACCGCCACCGCCGACACTCGCAGACAGGAACTTCTTGCCGGACTGGCCTCCGGTCCCGGAGGGCCAACCAGCGCCACCGCCACCGCCACCGCCGGACGCAGTGAGCCGGGCGGCATTGGACCCGTTCGTACCGGACGTGCCGGTCTGTGTGCCAGGTGCACCGCCCTTGCCCGGGTGGTACCCGAAGGTGCCGTCTTCACCGGCCAGGTCGGCGCCGCTCGTGCCCCAGCCGCCAGCGCCACCGAACCGCCAGGGGCGCGGCTGCGGGATCGTCGGAGCCGTTTTCAAAGCACCGCCGACACCACCCCCGCCGCCGGCGACCGCGATCAGGTTTGTGCCGCGCAGGACGGCGGCCGCGCCACCGCCGCCGCCACCGTGCAGCGCGCCGCCGGCCGGGCTGCCCCCCGATCCGCCGTTCAGGTAGCCGATGCCCGGGGTCTGCGTATGCGGCGCGCCGCCGCGTGTCGCACCGTAGAGACGGAGCGTCTCACCGGGGGTGACATCCAGGTCGAACTCCAGCTGCCCGGCCCGTCCGCTCCCAGGGGCGGACTGCCCCTCCCGGACGATGTCGCCGCCGGAACCGCCGGCCATCGTCACGGACACCCGCCGCACTCCGGCCGGCGGCGTCCAGTCCACACCCGCCGGGTCGGTGAATCGAACCGTGGTGATCTCCGGTGAGGCGGCCAGGCCGTCCGCGTCCGCGTGCGCCGCGACCGGGGCCAGGACGGTCAGCGTCGACATCAGCGTGGCGCTGAGCAGCACCGCGAGACCTCGAGCGGTGTGATGTGGACGGATACGGGAAACACGCGAGAACATCATCACTTCGAACCCTATCCAGAAGCGGATGCTCGCCCGCAATCGTGCTGGCCCAGAGGGCGATCACCCACGAGTCAAGGTCGGGGGAGCGTGGCGATGCGGGGCTGGTCTCGCGGCCGCACGGGGTATCCGCCGGCAAGAGCTCTTCGCAGAAGCCGAGAGCTAACCGGTCCGAACGAGGTCTGGAAAGTCCAGCCTGGGTCTGGAAGTCACAACTGGAGGGGCTGACGGGAATCGAACCCGCGCTGTCTGCTTGGGAAGCAGAAGTTCTGCCATTGAACTACAGCCCCGTGGCCGGTGAGGAACGCGACGGGCGATCCCGGAATGGCCTGGTGCACACGTTAGTGCACACGCGGCTCTCGGGAGGAGAGCCGTTCCACCACTCTACCGCGACCTGCAGCACACCCCGACTTCTCTCCGCACCTCCACCGGTGTCACCCGCTCGGCGCGTGCGCAAACGCAAAGGGACGGAGGGTCGGAGGGATATCAGCGTGCCGTCAAGCCCCGCGAACCCTGGAAAGGCGGGATCGCGGGGCTTGCAGAGGCACCGAAGACGTGGCGGCGGGGCACGGTGGTCGTCACGGCCTCCGCCGGGCTACCCCCGACGCAGTTCGGCGAGCTCGCTCTTGCGCTTGTCGAGTTCTTTTTTCAGCGCAGCGAGGTCGTCGGCGAGCACCGCGCGGGCGTCCTTGAGCAGGTCGGGGTCGACGTCGAGCCCTCGAATGCGGGGCACCTCGTCGCCCCAGCTCGTGGGGATGTCGCACAGAGTGAGTTTCTCGACGGTCGAGTTGTGGAGGAGGACGTTCGCCCTCGCGGATTCCTTCCACGAACAGCGGAACTCCACGCCGCCGATCACCGGGGCCTCCTGCGCATCCACGTGTCCGTCGAACGTCTGGGATTCGGCGCCGAACATCGAGGCGTCGACCGGAATCTTGATGGTGGTCCCGGTGAGGCGGTACCACGAGTCGCCCTCGCCGAAGAAGTACAGCTCACCCGTGTACAGGTCCCAGGCCTCGTACTGCACCATTCGTCCGACGGCGCCGAACGGGATCTCCGGGTAACTCGAGAACGAGTATTCGAGCCCCTTGGTGAGGTCATAGCCGTAGCTCGTCTCGGAGCTCAACTCGATTCCTTGCTTGAAGGTCTCGCCCGGCATCGGCTCATACTCTGCTTCGTAGCTGAGCTTGATGCCGAAGGTCTGCTCGACGGAGTCCGTGACCTCCTGCGACCAGGTGCGCTCGAACTTCCACTCCTGGGGCTCGTCCGAACCCGCCGTGTGTGGCTGGGTGGCGATGGTCCGCGGGTTCCCTGCCTCGGCCGTGTCGAGCGTCGGCTCACCGATGGCCTGGATGCAGCCGTTCCCATGCTCGCCACAGGCGTCGACGATGCCGTTGTTCCTGGCATCCTGGTCGCTGTCCACCGTGTCCACCCTGGCCATCCGCACCTGGAACGTGGTGTCATCGTCGGTGTGGACGTTCGGCTTGCTCATTCCGGTGGGCTCGCACGTGAACGGCGTGTTCTCCAGCACGCGCACACCGGTCGTGTTCGGGTCGCCCAGGTAGATCGAACAGGTGGCGGAGGGCTCGCTGCCCGACAGGTACTTGTAGTTCTCCGCCCAGCCGCTGATCCAGTACGGGGTTCCCTTGCCATCGAGCAAAATGCGGTAGGCGAAGGAAGCCTGCGCGTGGGTGTCGGGCTCGGACTGTTCGCGACCGAAGTTCTGCTGCGCGGCGGACCAGGTCAGAGTTCCCCCGTTGGGGATCGTCGCGTAGGGAAGAGCACGTTTCTCCTCCACGCTCACGGCGACGGGGTACCAGGCCTCGCCGTTCATCACGATGCGCTTCTGCTGGTTCGCGGTGGAAAAGGTGCCGTCGGCAAGGGAGATGACGGGTCCGTCCCCCGCATTGCGCACGTCGATGATGCCGGTGATGGTGGACCAGTTGTGCAGCGCGACGTCCGCGGAGGCGATCACGGCTCCCGATGCTCCCTGAGCCGAGGCCCCGTCACAGGCGAAAGGCGACTCGTTCTCGAAGTCCACCGGTGCGCCGTCTCGGAGGATGGCGCAGTCCGTTTCGACGCTCAGCGACCCGGCCGTCCGGTTCACGGTCGAGGTGTATCGGACGGTGTAGTCGGTGAGCGTTCCGTAATCGATCAGCTGGGCGGTGAAGGTCACCTCGTGGTGGCCGTCATCGGGCATGGGGTAGTCCCACGCCAGGTAGCGGATGCCGGCATCCGACCAGTCATATGCCTTTTCCGCGGCCACGTCGGACTCGTTCTGCGGGCTCGCAGGCTGCACGCCGGGCGCGAACGCATACCGCAGCTGGAACCCGGTCGCCCTCGTCGGCACGGCGCTGCGCTGCACGGTCTGCGTGGCGTGGGATGCCACCGATACCGCGTCATCGGCGCCGGTCTCGGTCTCGGCTTCGTTCCCGCCCCCGGTTTCGGTTTCGGTCTCCGCCTCGGACAGCTGAGGCGTCGCCGACGGAGCGGGTGCAGAGGGGTCGGTCTGCGGATCGGTGGTCTCGGCATATGCCGGCCCGGCCATGAGTCCCGCGGCGAGGACCGCCGCGAAGGGGATGGCCAGTGCAGCGCGTGCGCGGTGCGATGTCTGCCGTCGTTGGGCGTTGAATCTCATGTTCTTCGTTCCCTGAGTGATCGTGGATGTCAGCCGGACACGCTCTGGTGCCAGGCGGTGAAGGTGTCGAAAGAGGAGCGCAGTTCGGCGGCTGCCGCAGCGGCATCCTCGGTCTGGTCGTCGCGGACGGCGGCGTGCACCTCGTCGACGACATGCAGCGCGGGCAGCAGGCGGGTGAGCACCTGGTGGGCCTCATCCGGAACGTGAAGCTGAGCCGCGCGGATGACCTCGGCGAACGCCTCGGCGACGTCGCCCGCAGATCGGCGCACCGCGATGTGGTCGCCGGCGGCGATCGCCGCGTCGAGGGCGTCAAGATGCGGGAGTGCGTCATCGGCGGGAACCCGGGAGACGGACCGATCGACGATGACGTCGGCGTACGGGCCCGGGTGCTGCGCCGACAGTGGAGCGTAGGCCGCCAGCGCTGCCTGCTGGTCGCCGTCGGCGACCGCATCGGCGATGTCGAGCACTTGGGTGAAGGTGTCCACCCAATGCGCGTACTGCACGTCGTCGCGCGCCGCGTAGTCCAGCGCGGCGGCGGCGGCTTCCAGCGTGCCGGCCGTCGCGATCCATGCATGGTCGAAGTCGTCCTCGAGCCACGCGCCCAGCACCGGCAGCGAGAGGGCGTACGCCTGCTCGGGGGTCGCCGCGACTCTTCCGTCGGCAGCCGGCGCTCCCGACGGCTCTGTCGCGGACGAGGCCGGCTCTGCCGCAGGGGGCGACGCGGTCGACGCGCCGATGGCGATCGCCACTCCGACACCGACGACGGCGGCAGCGCCGACGGCGACCGCGACGATCTTCCAGGGGTGGACTCGGGACCTGCTCTTTTGCATCACGCCACGACGCTAGGGATCGCCGGACGGCGAAACAGGGGACTCAGGTCCCCACCGGTGCGCCGGCACCCGCTGATAACTTCGCAGAAACCGCACGAACTGGAGCATCAGCGTGACATCTCGCCGCGTATTCCGTCTGGCCATCCCGCTGATCGCTGCGGGGGCGGTGCTGGTCGTCGGCTGCTCCGCCGCCGCGCTCCCCGATGCCACGAATGCGCCCCCCGTCGAGGTGTCCGCGGCCGGTGTGACGGTGCCGGACGCGTTCACGGCGGTCACCGTCGCCACCATCGGCGCACCGCCTCTGCCGTTCCCCGGGACCGATGGACGGCTCCACGTCGTCTACGACCTCCAGCTCACCAATGCCACGCAGGTCCCCGCCACGGTGGATCGCATCGACGTCGTCGACGGTGCCGACCCGGAGCGGACGATTGCGAGCTTCTCCGGGGCGGCGCTGGTGGACCCGTCCTGCACCTTCGGGGAGTGCAACCGACTGCGGGGGCTTCCCGCCGGGTACATCGACAGTGCGGTCATCCCGCCGCAGACGAGCCGCGTGGTCTTCATCGACTTCACCGTCGATTCTCTCGACAGCCTTCCCCCGGTGCTCCTGCACCGCATCGCGGGTACCGGCGCCCTGTCGCCGGCGTTCGGCGAGCCGGGCGCCATGGAGTATCTCGCCACCCCGCTGGCCATCTCCCGTCGCGCGCTGCCCGTCATCGCGCCGCCGGTGCGCGGCGACGACTGGATCGCCTTGAACGGATGCTGCGAACCGGGCTTTCCCCATCGCAGCTCCGTGATGTCGGTCAACGGCAAGCTCAACAACAGTCAGCGATTCGCGATCGACTGGAAGCGCACGAACGCCGCGGGCGCGTTCTACTCCGGCGACAAGACGAGCAACGACAGCTACATCGACTACGGCGCCGACATCCTCGCCGTCGCCGACGGCACGGTCGTGTCGATCCTCGACGGCATGGCGGCAAACGCCCCGGGCGTGCTGCCTGCGCACGACCCCGAACTCGCGGCGAAGCTCACCGTCGAGAATGTCGACGGCAATCACGTGGTGCTCGACATCGGTGACGGCGTCTACGCGATGTACGCCCACCTGATCGCCGGGTCGGTCACGGTCGAGATCGGCGACACGGTGACGGCCGGCCAGGTGCTCGGGCACCTGGGCAACACCGGCAACGCCAACGCCTCCCACCTGCATTTCCAGCTGATGGACGGCCCCAGCCTGCTCGATTCCGACTCGCTGCCCTACGCGCTGACGGGGTTCGACTACGGGGGGCAGGTCGCGCCCGAGCTGATCGCGGACGCCGACGACTACTTGACCGGAACCTTCCTGCAGGGTGCGCTGCCCAGGCCGGAGGCGCGAACCCGGCAGTTGCCGCTCGGGTTCGCGATCGTCGACTTCCCGTGACGGCGCCCCGGCCGCGCAGCGGCGCAGTTCGCGCCGCTAGGCTGATCGCGTGCTGCTGAGCGACCGCGACATCCGCCTCGAGATCGACGGTGGCCGCATCGGCCTCGACCCCTGGCTGCCCGAGATGGTGCAGCCCTCGAGCGTCGACGTGCGGCTGGACCGTTACTTCCGCCTGTTCGACAACCACAAGTACCCGTTCATCGATCCGGCGGAGGACCAGCCCGAACTGACCCGCCTGATCGAGGTCGACCCCGACGAGCCGTTCATCCTGCACCCCGGCGAGTTCGCCCTCGGCGCCACCTTCGAGCAGGTGAGCCTGCCCGACGACGTCGCCGCGCGCCTGGAGGGCAAGTCGTCGCTGGGCAGGCTCGGCCTGCTCACCCACTCCACCGCCGGGTTCATCGACCCCGGTTTCACCGGTCACGTCACTCTCGAGCTGTCGAACGTCGCGACTCTGCCCATCAAGCTGTGGCCGGGCATGAAGATCGGCCAGCTCTGCTTCTTCCGCCTCTCCTCGGCGGCCGAGAACCCCTACGGCTCCGGCCCTTACGGCAACCGCTACCAGGGTCAGCGGGGGCCGACGGCATCCCGGTCATCGCTCAACTTCCACCGCACGAACGTCGGCACGAGCGACGTCGGCTCCCGCGGCGCCTGAGCCCCGGCGCGCGGCCTGCCACACGGTGGACGCCGCGCGCAAGCGCGGGCGCCCCCCGGCGGTGCCCGGTTACCGTGGACGCCGTGAGCAACCCGAATCTGCCCGCAGAGCCCGCCCCTGCCGCCCCCGCGCCCGCCGACAGCCCGACCGACGCCCGTCGCTTCACGCCCAGCCCTTGGGTGATCGGACCGGCTGCGGTGGTCACCCTCGTCTTCAGCGCCTTCGCGATCGCGTTCCCCACTGAGGCCGAGACGTTCTTCGGCACGATCCAGGGCGCCATCGTCGACGGGTTCAGCTGGTACTACGTGGCCATCACCGCCTTCTTCGTCGCGTTCTGCCTCTTCCTCGGCTTCAGCCGGTTCGGCGACATCCGCCTCGGGCGAGACGACGACAAGCCCGAGTTCTCGACCGGCGTCTGGTTCTCGCTGCTGTTCGCCGCGGGGATGGGGATCGGTCTGGTCTTCTACGGCGTGAGCGAGCCGCTCAGTCACTTCGTGACGCCCAAGCCGGGCGTGGAGGGCACCACGGCGCAGCTCACACAGTCCGCGTTGACCCAGACCTACCTGCACTGGGGTGTGCAGGCCTGGGCGATCTACGTCGTCGTGGGTCTCGCGCTCGCCTACGCGATCCACCGCCGCCGCCGTCCGCTGTCGATCCGCTGGGCGCTCGAGCCCATCATGGGTCGTCGGGTGCGGGGCGGGTGGGGCAATGCCATCGACGCCATCGCCCTCGTCGGCACCCTGTTCGGGGTAGCGACGAGCCTCGGCCTCGGTGTGCTGCAGATCAGCTCGGGGCTCTCGGCGGCCGGCTTCGTCGAGAACCCCGGCATCGTCGAGCAGATCGTCATCATCGTGGTGATCACCGGCGCCGTGCTCTTCTCCGTGCTCTCGGGCGTGACCAGGGGCATGAAGTGGCTCTCCACCACGAATCTGGTGCTGGCCGCCGCCCTGCTGCTGTTCGTGCTCTTCGCCGGTGACACCCTCTACCTGCTGCGTGAGTGGGTGCAGTCGATCGGCGCCTATCTGCAGAACTTCATCGGACTCAGCTTCAGCGTCAGTGCCTTCCAGGGCACCGCGGGCCAGGAGTGGCAGGCGGCATGGACCGCGTTCTACTGGGGCTGGTGGATCTCGTGGGCGCCCTTCGTCGGCATCTTCATCGCCCGGGTGAGCCGGGGACGCACGGTGCGCGAGTTCGTCATGGGCGTGCTCATCGTCCCGACCCTGCTCGGCATCCTCTGGTTCGCGGTGCTCGGCGGCTCGGCGCTCAAGATCGAGACCGACACCCCCGGTGCGATGACGGGCCCCGACGGCACGGTGGACATCGAGGGTGCGCTGTTCCAGCTGTTCGAGTACCTGCCCGGCACGCTGCTGCTCACCATCGGCGCGCTGATCCTGATCGCGATCTTCTTCGTGACCTCCGCCGACTCCGGCGCCCTCGTCATGGGCATGCTCGCCACCGGCGGAAACCCGGAGCCGAGCAAGCCGGTGCGCGTGCTGTTCACCCTCATCACGGCCGTGCTCGCGGTCGCGCTGCTCATCGCCGGCGGCCTGGTCGCGCTGCAGACGGCGGCGATCATCATCGCTCTGCCGTTCAGCGTCGTCATGCTGCTGATCTGCTGGGCGCTCGTGGTGGCGTTCCGCCGGGAGCGGGCGGCCTACGAGCGGGTGCAGCGTGAACAGTTCGTGGAGCGCATCGGCGAGCACTACGGCCTCGAGGTGGAGCTGCCCAATGAAGAGGGCGTGCCGGCGCCCCACTGGGCGCGTCGGCTGGCTCGCCTGCGCGGCGAACGCTGAACGGGGCCGGCCCTCAGCGCACGCGCGCGGGCGCTGCGACCGGCAGCAGCAGCAGCAGCCCGGCCAGCAGCACGACGGCGATGCCGAGGATTCCGAACGCCGTCGCCCCGGTCAGGGAGATGAGCACCGCCCACAGCAGCGAGGTCATCCACCCCGCCGCCCGCCCGGTCGTCGCGTAGAGCCCGAAGATCTCGCCCTCCCGCCCCGCCGGAGTCAGGCGTGCGAGGAACGAGCGGGATGCCGCCTGCGCCGGGCCGACGCAGGCGCACAGGGCCAGCCCGCCCACCCAGAAGACGATCGGGCCGGCATCCACCAGCGCGAAGACCGCCGTGGCCAGCACGACCATGACGGTCAGCGACCACAGGATGACGGTCTTGGGGCCGAACCGGTCGTCCCAGCGTCCGACGATGAGGGTCGAGACCCCGGCGATGAGGTTGGCGGCGATGCCGAAGATGACGAGGTCGAGAAACTCGAAGCCGTACACGCGGCCGGCGATGATCGCACCGAAGGTGAACACCCCGCTCAGCCCGTCGCGGAACACCGCACTGGACAGCAGGAACCAGAACGTGGGCCGCGACTGCGGCGTGCGGTACAGGTCGATCACATCGCGCACGAGCAGTCCGTAGCCGCGCAGCAGTCCGACGCGCCGCTCGGGGCGCCCCAGCGAGGGCTCGGGCACGCGCAGGAAGATCGGGATGGCGAAGGCGACCGTCCACAGCGCGCACCCTACGGCGATGATGCGGAACGGCAGCCCGCCGTCCTCGCTCAGGCCGAACCAGTCGGACATGTAGAAGACGACCACGAGGATCAGGGCGACGATGCCGCCGAGATAGCCGAAGCCCCAGCCCAGGCCCGAGATGCGCCCGATGGTGCGGGGCGTCGCGATGCCGATGAGCATGGCGTTGTAGTTGACGCCCGCGATCTCGCTGAAGACCGTGCCGGCGGAGATGAGGGCCACGCCGAGCCAGAACAGCGCCGGAGCGGGTTCGACGAACCACAGCAGCGCCATGCTCATGACCAGCCCGCCGGTGCCGATGCCGAGCCACAGTTTCTGGCGGCCCGCCGCATCGGCCTGCTGGCCCAGCACGGGGGCCAGCGCGAGGATCAGCAGGCCCGCGATCGTGGTGCCCCAGCCGAGGCCCGCGGCCAGTCCCGCCTCGGCCACCTCCTTCACCCGGTCGCCGTCGGGAAGGGCGGCGACCTCGGCCGGGAGGAAGACGTCGGTGGTGAGGTACAGGGCGGTGAAGATGAAGGTCAGGATGACCGTGTTGAACGGCTGCGCCGCCCAGTCCCACAGCGCCCACGCCAGCACGGTCTTGCGTGGCGCAGGGCTGTCGCGGCGCAGGTCGAGGCCCATGACGGGCAGCGCGTCGGTATCGGCGGTGGCGGGCAGGTGTCGGGCCTCGCCCGGCGAGGTGGTCATGCCCGAACATTAGCGCCACCGCGTGACCGCAGTGCGGCAGCCCGTGCGCGTGGCTCGCGGGCCGGGTCCGCCTCGGCGGGTGCACCACCGCAAGCTGGCGACCTGGGTCCTTAGGTCGCCGGCCCGTCAGGGGCCACAATGGAGGTCCCCGATCTCCTGGTGCCCGATGACCCCTCCCCTCGGCTCCCGCCCGGTTCCCGTCCGGTCGGCGCTCGCACGCTCGCTGCATCGCGCCCTGGCGCTGATCGCCGCGGCCGCGGCGGTTCTGGGGGTGGTGCAGCTCGCCCTGCTGCCGCGCGCCGATCCGAACTGGCCCGTGATGGTCGCCGGCACGGCCATCTTCTGGGTCTACGCCGCCATCGGACTGATCGCCTGGCGACGACGGCCGAGCAACCCGCTCGGACAGCTGATCGTGCTGGCGGGCATGACGGTCTACCTCGCAATGTGCGGCAACACCGAGGTCCCGGTTCTCATGGGCATCGGTGCCGTGTGCGCCACGTTGATCCTGCCCGCCATGCTGCATCTGCTGCTGGCGTTCCCGAGCGGACATCTGAGGTCGCGCAGAGCCGTCGGCGTCGTCGTCGCGGGGTACGTGCTGTCCACGCTGCTCGAGGCGCCGCAGTATCTCTTCGACCCGGCGGGCCCGGCGCCGGCACTGGTCGTCGCGGATGCGCCGGAGGTGGCCCGGGCCGCGCTGACCGTGCAGGCGATCGCCGGTGCAGGGGTGATGGCCGCTGCTGTGGTCATCCTCGCCGGCCGACTGCGTCGGGCCGACCGCGCTCACCGCCGGGTGCTCGCGCCGCTGTTCTCCTACGGCATCTTCGCCGCCGCCGCCACGCCGCTGAGCGGGTCGGTGCTGGTGGGGGTGCTGGGGCTCGATTCCGCGGTGCAGGCGTCGGTGCAGTACCTGGTGATCGCGGGAGTCCCCGTGGCTTTCGCGCTCGGCATGCTGCGCGGCGGATTCGCCCGCACCGGTCAGCTGGAAGAACTCGGCACGTGGCTGGGCGCGGCGCCGGCCACACGCGAGGTGCTCGAGACCGCCATTGCGCGCGCGCTCGGCGACGCCTCGGTGGGGCTGTCGTTCTGGGTGGCGGAACGGGGTGGTTACGTCGACGCGGAAGGCCGTGCGGTGCCGACCCCGGCGGCGCACCGGGGATGGTCGCGCATCGTCCTCGACGGCCGGCTGATCGGCGCCATCGAATACGATCGCCGCCTGCTGCGGGATGACGAGCTGGTGCGCACGGCAGGCAACGTCGTCGCCATCGCGGTCGACCGGGAGAGGCTCACGGCAGAATTGCGAGCGAGCCGGCGCGCGCTGATCCGCTCCCGCGAGCGACTGGTCGAGGCGGCCGACCGCGAGCGTCGCCGCATCGCGCGGGATCTTCACGACGGGCTGCAGTCACAGCTGGTGATGCTCGCCGTCGATGCGCAGCGCCTGGCCTCCGCCGAGCCTGCGGCGGTGGCGGAGCGCGCTACGGGGCTGCGCCGCGAGATCGACGCCGCCGCGGCCGACCTGCGCCGCCTCGTGCACGACCTCGTCCCCGCAGCCCTCATCGAGCGGGGTCTGTTCGCCGCTGCCGAGGAGCTGGTCGACCGCATGCCGATTCCGACGCGCCTGGTGGGCGGTGCGGGACCGCTCGACGACGCGGCATCCGACACCGCGTACTTCGTCATCGCCGAGGCGCTCACCAATGTCGTCAAGCACTCTCAGGCGCGATCGGCCGAGGTGCGGCTGGAGCGCCGCGATGGCACCCTGCGGCTCGACGTCCGTGATGACGGCGTCGGGGGCGCGACGTTCGACGGCGGCACCGGTCTGCGGGGCCTGGCCGACCGGGTGGATGCCGCAGGCGGCACGCTGGTGATCGCCGGCGCGGAGACCGAAGGGACGCATCTGTGCGTGACACTGCCCTGCGCATCGTGATCGTCGAGGACGAGACGCTCATCCGGCGCGGCCTGGAGCTGCTGCTCGCCGATGTCGGTCACGAGGTGGCCGCGTCGCTCGCCGACGCGGCGCTGCTGTGCGATGCCGTGGCCCGGTATGAGCCGGATCTGGTCGTCACCGACATCCGGATGCCGCCGACGCACACCGACGAAGGCCTGGTCGCAGCTCTCGCGGTGCGCGCGGCGCACCCGGCAACCGGTGTGGTGGTGCTGTCGCAGCACGTGCAGCGCAGCTACGCCCACCTGCTTCTCGGCCCCGATGCGGGCAGCGCCGGCGGCGCAACGGGAGGAGTCGGGTATCTGCTCAAGCAGCGCATCGCCGACATCGACACCTTCGTGCGGGATCTCGCCGTCGTCGCTGCGGGGGGAACCGTGCTCGACCCGGACGTCGTCGCCGTCATGGTCGACCGCGCCCGGCGCTCCACCTCGGCGGTCCGATCCCTGACTCCGCGCCAGCAGGAAGTGCTGGCTCTGGTCGCGGAGGGCCAGAGCAACGCCGCGATCGCCGCCGCTCTCTTCCTCACCGAGAAGGCGGTCGTACAGCACATGTCGCGCATCTACGACGCGCTCGGTCTGTGCGTCGACGCCGACGGTCACCGGCGTGTGCAGGCCGTCGTCCGGTACCTCGACGACGCCTGATCCCCCGGCGTCGTCGCCCCCTCTGGTCGATAGGGACGTCGGGCAAAGTTGATAGCACTCGTATCAAGGTTGATTGACATCGAGCGTCCGGTGTGGTTTCCTCGAAGGTATCCGGGTTGAGCCGACACGACTCAATCCCCGCAGATTTCCCCCGTTTCATCTCAGAAGGAGAGAGCACATGGCACGTGCAGTAGGAATCGACCTGGGTACGACCAACTCGGTCGTGAGCGTCCTCGAGGGCGGCGAGCCGAAGGTCATCGCGAACGCGGAGGGTTTCCGCACCACCCCGTCGGTGGTCGCCTTCACGAAGGACGGTGAGGTTCTCGTCGGCGAGACCGCCAAGCGCCAGGCCGTCACCAACGTCGACCGCACCATCACGTCGGTCAAGCGCCACATGGGCACCGACTGGAAGACCCAGCCGATCGACGGCAAGGCCTACACGCCGCAGGAGATCTCGGCGCGCATCCTGCAGAAGCTGAAGCGCGACGCCGAGCAGTACCTCGGTGACGCCGTGACGGATGCCGTCATCACTGTTCCCGCGTACTTCAACGACGCCGAGCGTCAGGCCACGAAGGAGGCCGGCGAGATCGCGGGCCTGAACGTGCTGCGCATCATCAACGAGCCCACCGCGGCCGCTCTGGCCTACGGCCTCGACCGCGGCAAGGAGGACGAGCTGATCCTCGTCTTCGACCTCGGTGGCGGTACCTTCGACGTCTCGCTGCTCGAAGTGGGCAAGGACGACGACTTCTCCACCATCCAGGTGCGTTCGACGGCCGGTGACAACCGACTCGGTGGCGATGACTGGGACCAGCGTCTGGTCGACTACCTGATCAAGCAGTTCAAGGACACCACCGGCGTCGACGTCTCGGGTGACAAGATCGCGCTGCAGCGTCTGAAGGAAGCCGCGGAGCAGGCCAAGAAGGAGCTCTCGAGCTCGACCTCGACGAGCATCAACCTGCCCTACCTCTCGCTCACCGACTCCGGCCCCGTGTCGCTGTCGGAGACGATCACGCGCGCCAAGTTCGAAGACCTCACCAAGGACCTGCTCGACCGCACCAAGAAGCCGTTCGAGGACGTCATCCGCGAGGCCGGCATCAAGGTCAGCGACATCAACCACGTCGTGCTGGTCGGCGGTTCCACCCGCATGCCCGCCGTCTCCGAGCTCGTGAAGCAGGAGGCCGGCAAGGAGGCGAACAAGGGTGTCAACCCCGATGAGGTCGTCGCCGTCGGCGCCGCGCTGCAGGCCGGTGTCCTCAAGGGCGAGCGCAAGGACGTGCTGCTGATCGACGTCACCCCCCTGAGCCTCGGCATCGAGACCAAGGGCGGCATCATGACGAAGCTCATCGAGCGCAACACCGCCATCCCCACCAAGCGCAGCGAGACCTTCACCACTGCCGATGACAACCAGCCGTCGGTGGCGATCCAGGTCTTCCAGGGCGAGCGCGAGTTCACCCGCGACAACAAGCCGCTCGGCACCTTCGAGCTGACCGGCATCGCCCCCGCTCCCCGCGGCATCCCGCAGGTCGAGGTCACCTTCGACATCGACGCCAACGGCATCGTGCACGTGTCCGCCAAGGACAAGGGCACCGGCAAGGAGCAGTCGATGACCATCACGGGCGGCTCGTCGCTGCCCAAGGAGGACATCGACCGCATGGTGCGCGAGGCCGAGGAGCACGCCGCCGAGGACAAGAAGCGCCGTGAGTCCGCTGAGACCCGCAACCAGGCCGAGACCCTCGCGTACTCGGTCGACAAGCTGATCAAGGACAACGACGACAAGCTGCCCGCCGAGGTGAAGTCCGACGTGCAGGCCGACGTCGACGCGCTGAAGACGGCTCTGGCCGGCGAGGACGACGACGCGGTGAAGACCGCGTTCGACAAGCTCAGCCAGTCGCAGGGCAAGCTCGGCGAGGCGATCTACGCCGCCGGCCAGGCGCAGGGCCAGAACCCCGACCCTGCCGCGACCGACCCGGGCAACGGCGAAGTGCCGAACCCCGAGGAGGACGTGATCGACGCCGAGGTCGTCGACGACGAGGACGAGAAGAAGTAGAGAATCGAGACATGACCGACAAGGACTTCGAAGAGCCCATCGACGGAGTCCCCGGTGACGAGGGGTCGGAGGCGCGAGCCTCCGGCCCCGACTCGCACGGGGGCGCAGCCTCGGCATCCGCAGCCCCCGCCGGGGACGCCGAAGGCGACGCAGCAGCCGAGGCCGATGCCGAGCTGCAGGGCGAGGCCGAGGACATCGAGCTGACCATCGACGACATCCTCGCCGCCGTGCAGTCCGATGAGGCTGCCGGTGCCGATGGTGCGGCCGGCGTGGCCGCCGCGGGCGAGGACAACGATCTGCTCGTGGACCTCAAGCGGCTGCAGGCCGAGTACGCCAACTACCGTCGGCGTACCGAGGATCAGCGCGAGCTGGAGATCGAGCGTGCGAAGGGGACGGTCGCCAAGGGACTGCTGCCCGTGCTCGACGACCTCGACCGTGCCGAGAAGCACGGCGACCTGGTCGAGGGCACGGCGCTGTCGGCGATCGCCGAGAAGCTGCGCGGAATCGTCACCCGTCTCGGTGTGGAGCGCTACGGCGCTGCCGGCGAGACGTTCGACCCGCAGCAGCACGAGGCGATCTTCCAGGCCCCGACCGCCGGGACGACCGAGCCCACGATCCTCGAGGTCGTCGAGGTGGGCTACCGCCTGGGCACCACCGAGCTTCGTCCGGCCAAGGTCGTCGTCGCGGTCCCGACCGAGTAAGGGCAGCCGATGGCGAGTCAGGACTGGTTCGACAAGGACTTCTACTCCGTGCTCGGGGTGGCCAAGGACGTGAGCGACGCTGATCTGAAGAAGACGTATCGCAAGCTCGCGCGCAAGTACCACCCCGACTCCAATCAGGGGGACGCCAACGCGGAGGCGAAGTTCAAGGAGATCAGCGAGGCATACGCCGTGCTGAGCGACCCTGAGCAGCGCGCCGAGTACGACCAGATCCGCGCCATGGGCTCGGGCGCCCGCTTCACGGCGGGCGGTCAGGGCACCGGCGGGTTCGAGGACGTGTTCAGCATGTTCGGTCAGGGCCGCGGCGGCGGAGGCACGCGCTTCCAGGCGGACGACTTCGACGACATCTTCTCGATGTTCAACCAGCAGGGCGGACGATTCGGCTCCGGCCGGTTCGGCCAGACCTCGGGCGGATTCCGCGGATTCGGTGGACCCACCAAGGGGGGAGATGTCACCGCGCGCACCACGATCGACTTCCTCACCGCCACCAAGGGCGAGACCATCACCCTGCAGGGCGAGGACGGCAAGCCGTTCAAGGTGAAGATCCCCGCCGGGGTCAAGGACGGCCAGAAGATCCGGCTGCGTGGCCGCGGTCGCCCGTCTCCCGACGGCGGCGAGAACGGCGACATCGTCGTGTCGGTGACCGTTCGCCCGCACCCCGTCTTCACGCGGGACGGACTGAATCTGCGGGTGACGGTGCCGGTGACCTTCACCGAGGCGGTGCTCGGGGCCACGATCGAGGTGCCGACCCTGGGCGGTGACCCCGTGAAGCTGCGCGTCGCCCCGGGAACGCCGTCGGGCCGCGTGCTGCGCGTGAAGGGCCGCGGAGTGGCGACGTCCAAGGGCACCGGCGACCTCCTGGCCGAGGTGCAGATCGCCGTGCCGTCCCACCTGGAGGGCGAGGCGAAGGAGGCGCTCGAGCGGTTCCACGAGCTCGAGCCCAAGGACAACCCGCGCGCCGACCTCATGCAGAAGGCTCGCGGCTGAGCCGCGATGTGTGCCGTCGTGAGCGTAGGAGATGTGACCGGCGAAGGGCGGATGCGTGGCATCCGCTCCTTCCCTCGCGCCATCTCCTACGCTCGTGACCGGAGGGGGTGAGCGCATGAACGACGAGATCGACGACGACATGCCCATCTTCGCCATCGCCGTGGCGGCGGAGCTCGCCGGCATGCACCCGCAGACTCTTCGTCAGTACGACCGCATCGGGTTGGTCGTGCCCGCGCGCACGCAGGGCGGCTCGCGACGCTACTCGCCGCGTGACGTCGAACAGCTGCGCGAAGTCGCGCGCCTGTCGGCGGAGGGCATGAGCCTGCCCGCCATCTCCCGCATCGTCGACCTCGAGAACCATGTGCGCGAGCTGCGCCGTCAGGTGCGCGACCTCGAGAGCCGCGTGCGCGCCGAAATCGAGAACCGCCCCGGAGCCCGCGTCTTCGCCGCAGGACCCAGCGGCGGCGTGATCACGCTGCGCCACGGAAAGCGCGTGCGTCGCGCCACCGATGTGGTGCTCTGGCGTCCGCGGCATCCCGACCACGACTGAGACCACCGCATGACGAAGGCCCCCGGCGTGCACTGCACCGGGGGCCTTCGTCATGCGGGTCAGCCGGCGGTCGCCGTGGCATCCTCGATCTCGCCGACCAGTACCTCGAGGACGTCCTCGAGGTACAGCAGGCCGACGGTGCGGCCGTCGGCGTCGAGGCTGCGCGCCACGTGCGCGCCCCGGCGCCGCAGCATCGCCATCGCGTCCTCCAGCTCGGCCGTGCGGTGCACCGTCGCCAGGCGTCGCAGGCGCTTCTCGGGAATCGGAGCGTGGAACTGCTCGGCACTGTCGAGGTCCATCACGTCCTTCATGTGCACGTAGGCGAGCGGCTCGCCGTCGTCGCTGGCCAGCACGTAGCGGGAGAACCCGTGCTCGGCGACGGCCCGCTGCACGTCGGCGGGGGTCGCACCCACCGGCAGCAGCACCATTCCGTCCAGCGGCACGTCGACGTCGGCGACGGTGCGCTCGGTGAACTCGAACGCGCCCGCCAGCGTGCCCGACGCGTCCATGAGGGTGCCTTCGCGGCGCGACTGCTCCACGATGTTGGCGACCTCGTCGAGCGTGTAGGTGCTGGTGGCCTCGTTCTTCGGCTGCACGCGGAACAGGCGCAGAATGCCGTTGGCCGCGGCGTTCAGCGTCCAGATGACCGGCTTGAACACCTTCGCGACGCCCACGAGGGCGGGCGCGAGGATGAGCGCCGCGCGGTCGGGCACCGAGAACGCGATGTTCTTCGGGATCATCTCGCCGAACACCACGTGCAGGAACGTCACCAGCGCCAGGGCGATGGCGAACGCGACGATGCCGATCAGCTCGGGCGTGAGGCCGGTGAGACCCAGCGGGATCTCGAGCAGATGGTGGATCGCCGGCTCCGACACGTTCAGGATCAGCAGCGAGCAGACGGTGATGCCCAGCTGGCTCGTGGCCAGCATGAGCGTCGCGTGCTCCATCGCCCACAGCGTGGTCTTCGCGGCCTTGCTGCCGCGGGCGGCGAGGGGCTCGATCTGCGAGCGGCGCGCGGAGATCACGGCGAACTCGGCGCCGACGAAGAAGGCGTTGCCGATGAGCAGGACGAACAGCCAGACGATGCCCCAGATGTCCTCACTCATGGCGGGCCCCCTTCAGGATGCTCTCGACGGTTCTGTCGTGGTCGGTCATGAGGCTGGGATCGGTCTCCGGCTCGTCGGGGGTGAAGCGCAGGCGCACGATGCGGTGCCCGTCGATGCGCTCGACACGCAGCGTGCCGGCATCCAGGCGCACTTCGTCGCCCAGTTCGGGCAGGCGCTCGAGCACGTCGGTGACGTACCCGCCGGCGGTCTCGTAGTCGCCCTCCTCGGGGATCTCCACGCCGGTGCGGTCGAGCACCTCGTCGGGGCGCCAGCTCGCGTCGAAGGTGACCGAGCGGCCCGAGCGCAGGATGCCGGTGCGGGTGCGGTCGTGCTCGTCCTCCAGTTCGCCCACGATCTCCTCGACGAGGTCCTCGAGGGTGACGATGCCGGCGGTGCCGCCGTACTCGTCGCCGACGACGGCGATCTGCAGGCCCTCGGTGCGCAGCAGGGTGAGCAGGTGGTCGGCGCCCATTCCCTCGGGGACGGTGCGCACGTCGCTCATCAGCGCGTCGGCACGGGTCGCGGTGCGCTGGTCGAGCGGCACCGCGAACGCGTGCTTGACGTGCACGACGCCCACGACGCGGTCGGGGGTGCCGTCGATCACGGGGAACCGCGAGAACCCGGTGGCGCGCGACTGCGCGATGACGGTGTCGGCGGTGTCGGCGACGTCGACGCTGACCATGCGCACGCGCGGGGTCATCACTTCCGACGCGTCGTGCTCGGCGAACCGCAGGGTGCGGCGCAGCAGCTGGGCGTCGGAGTTGTCGAGCAGACCTGCCGTCGCGGAGTGGCGGATGAGGTATGACAGCTCGTCGGCGCTGCGGGCGCCCGAGAGCTCCTCCTTGGGCTCGATGCCCATCGACCTGATGATCGCGTTCGCGGTGTTGTTGAACAGCAGGATCAGCGGCTTGAAGACCGCGGTGAACGCACGCTGGAACGGCGTCACCACCTTGGCGGTGGCCAGCGGCAGGGCGAGGGCGAAGTTCTTCGGCACGAGTTCGCCGACGATCATCGAGAACAGCGTCGCCAGCAGGATGCCGGTGACCGCGCCGAGGGGCGAGACGGCGCCCTCGGGCACCCCGAGCTGCAGCAGCGGCTCACGGAGCATGCTGCTGATCGCCGGCTCGAACGTATAGCCGGTCAGCAGGGTCGTCAGCGTGATGCCCAGCTGCGCACTGGACAGGTGGGTCGACGTGATCCGCAGCGCGGAGATCGTGCCGTCGAGGCCGCGCTCGCCGCGGGCGCGCCGCGCCTCGAGCTCATGCCGGTCGAGGTTCACCAGCGCGAACTCGCTGGCCACGAACAGTCCGGTGCCGATCGTCAGGACCACGCCGATGGCGAGCATGATCCACTCGTTCACTTTTCACACCCCCTGACCGTTGAACGTGCCGCGATGGCGGCTGGGCAGTCAGAGGGCGCGGGACTATGAGAGGGAGGGTCATCCATGGTGGATTCAGGCTAGGGCGCGCCGTTATCCGCAAGCTGTGAGAACGCCCGAGCCGGCGGCGAGCGCCGCGCGGGGCGGGCGAGGCGCGTACATACCGCGCAGTCGGTATGCTGGTGCGCACGCGCGTCGCGGCGCGCTCGGACGAGGAGGTTCGGATGCAGATCACGGGAGCCGTGCTGGAGGTGTCGGGGGCGGATGCGCCCTACGCGGCATCCCGCCCGTTCACCGTCGGACCGCTCGAGCTCGACGAGCCTGGCCAGGGCGAGGTGCTCGTGCGCATCGAGGCCGCCGGGGTGTGCCACTCCGACCTCAGCGTCGTCGACGGCAACCGCCGCCGACCGACCCCGATGCTGCTCGGGCACGAAGCGGCCGGCATCGTCGAGCGGGTGGGCACCGGCGTCGACGATCTGCGCCCCGGGGTGCGCGTCGTGATGACCTTCCTGCCGCGCTGCGGCGCGTGCGCGGGATGCGCGACCGACGGGCGTCTGCCGTGCGACGTCGGCACGGCGGCCAACACCGCCGGCACGCTCGTCGGCGGCGGGATGCGACTGCATCGACATGCCGGGGCGGACGCCGCCGAGCCCGTGTTCCACCACCTCGGTGTCAGCGGCTTCGCCACCCACGCCGTGGTGAGCCGCACCTCCGTCGTGCCGGTGCCGCCCGACGTCCCCGCCGACATCGCGGCGCTGCTGGGGTGCGCCGTGCTCACCGGGGGTGGCGCCGTGCTCAACGCCGCGCGCCCGGCGCCCGGAAGCGCCGTGGTGATCGTCGGTCTCGGGGGCGTGGGCATGGCCGCGCTGCTGGTCGCCGTGGCCCTCGGCCTCGAGGCGATCGGCGTCGATGCCGTGCCGGGCAAGCTCGCGCTCGCCCGCGAGCTCGGCGCCGTCGATGCCCTCGAGCCGGCGGATGCCGTGGCGCGCGGCATCCGGGTGCCCTCGGTGATCGAGGCCGCGGGATCCGCCCGGGCCTTCGAGGCCGCCCTGGCGCTCACCGCGCCCGGCGGCACCACCGTGACCGTGGGGCTCCCGGGTCCCGACGCCCGGGCCGCGGTGTCGCCCCTGCAGCTGACAGCCGAAGCGCGCACGGTCATCGGCAGCTACCTCGGCTCGGCGGTGCCCGCCCGCGACATCCCGCGCTACATCGACCTGTGGCGTGCCGGCCGGCTGCCGCTCGAACGCCTCGTGACCTCGCGGATCGGCCTCGCCGACATCGACGCCGCGATGGACCGCCTCGCCGCCGGCGGCGAGCTGCGCCAGCTCATCGTCTTCTGACCTCATCTCCCGACGAAAGGACACCCGCATGACCTCTTCCGACCGCACCGCCATCGTCACCGGCGCCGCCCGCGGCATCGGCGCCGCCACCGCGCGCCGCCTCGCCGCCGACGGTCACGCCGTCGCCGTGCTCGACCTCGACGCGGCCGACTGCGCCGACACCGTCGCCGCGATCGAAGCCGACGGCGGCCACGCCCTCGCCGTCGGTGCCGACGTCGCCGATGCCGACGCCGTGGCATCCGCCGTCGAGCAGGTCACGTCGTCGCTGGGTGCGCCGACGATCCTGGTGAACAACGCGGGCATCATCCGCGACAACCTGCTGTTCAAGATGAGCGCGGACGACTGGGATGCGGTGATGACCGTGCACCTGCGTGGGGCGTTCCTCATGACCAAGGCGGTGCAGGCGCACATGGTGGATGCCGGGTGGGGCCGCATCGTGAACCTGTCGTCGACGTCGGCTCTCGGCAACCGCGGGCAGGCGAACTACGCCGCTGCGAAGGCCGGGATGCAGGGGTTCACCAAGACGCTCGCGATCGAGCTCGGCCGGTACGGGGTGACGGCGAACGCCGTGGCGCCGGGGTTCATCCAGACCGACATGACGCGGGCGACCGCCGAGCGCATGGGGGTTCCGTTCGAGGACTTCGTCGCCGCGATGGCGAAGGAGATCCCGGTGGGACGAGGAGGGACACCGGAGGACGTGGCCGCTGCGGTCGCGTTCTTCACGCGCGAGGATGCCGGCTTCGTCTCGGGCCAGGTGCTGTACGTCGCCGGCGGGCCGCGCGCATGATCGCGGTGGAGTCGCCCGCTGGGCTGGCCGGGGCTGTCGGCAGCTCGGCGACGGGGGAGTGGTTCGAGATCACCCAGGAGCGCATCACCGCGTTCGCCGAGGCGACCGAGGACCGGCAGTGGATCCACGTGGACGCCGACCGCGCGGCATCCGGCCCCTTCGGGGGGACGATCGCGCACGGATACCTGACCCTGTCGCTGCTGCCGCGGCTCACCGACGGGCTGCTGCAGGTCGGCGGTGTGGCGATGGCGGTGAACTATGGGCTCGACCGGGTGCGGTTCCTGCAGCCGGTGCGCGCGGGGTCGCGCGTGCGGGCGGTCAGCGAGCTGGCATCGGTGGACGAGACGCCGCAGGGCGTGCGGGTCGGCATGCGCACGACCGTCGAGATCGACGGCGCCGCCAAGCCCGCCCTCGTCGCCGAGACGCTCGCCCTGCTCGTTCCGGAGTGAGCGTGCCGCGTCAGGCGCCGAAGGCGCGGGTGAGCGTCGCCATCAGCCGCAGCAGACTGCCGTCCATCCGAAAACGGGTGAGGCCTTCGCTGACCGCTGCGCCGGTGCGCGCCGAGACGAACCACGGCGGCTTCGGCAGTACCGAGAACCGCTGACCGGCGCCGATCGACCGCGGGAACGGCCGGAACGGGCCGCGCACCACGCTGCGCTCCACGCGGTCGAGCAGCCGCGCGTTGTGCACGATGCCGATGCCGCTGGGCGCGTCGCCCAGCGTGCCGCCGGGGTAGGCGCCCCACGAGCAGGTCGGGGTCAGGAACCCCAGCGCCGTCCAGGCGTTGATCGCGACGGTGCCGTAGTGCAGCTGCGCCATCGCCTCCTCGAATCCGTTTCCGAGCTGAGCCTGCGTCGCGGGGTCGATGATGACGTTAGCCCCCAGCGTGCCGGTGAGCTCGGCGTTGGCGTGGGCGACGGCGGCATCGACGAAGTCCTGCCCGGTGCCGGCGAGCTCGACCACGCCGAGCACCGGCGCGAAGTACTCGGTGGTCTGCATCGCCGTGGCATCCGCCGCGTCGGCACGGATCAGCACCCGCGTGCCGTCCCCGCAGCGCTCCGCGCCGGGGAGGGCGGATGCCGCGTCGATCCGGGCCTGCGCGTTCGGGTACCAGACCGATCGCGCCGGCGCGGCGTCGTACGCCGCCCGCAGCGCGGCGAGGAACGCCTCCCGCTGTGGCCAGTCGGAGCTCATGAGCACGATCTGCCCGGCGATGCAGTTGTGCCCGCTGTTGTAGAGCCGCATCGTCACGATGTGCTCGGCCTGGAACCGCAGGTCCGCGTCGGACCACTCCCCGGGGACCACGATGATCGGCGACACGCCGCCCAGCTCCGCGGTGATCGGCACCGTCAGTTTCGGGTCGTCGGCCTCGCGGCGCGACACCGCGTCGTCGCCGGTGCCCCACACGATCGCGTCGAACGTGTTCACCGATCCGGTGATGTGCACATGCTCGATGCCGGGATGCGTCGTCAGGTAGGCCCCCACATCGCCGCCGCCGCGCACGATGCGCAGCAGGCCCGCGCCGATGAGGGGCGCCAGCGCCCGCTCGTAGACCGGCACCAGGTCGTCTTGGGTGGGGTTGACCTTCAGCAGCGTGACGCGGTTGAACGCGAGCAGCTCGTACAGCACGTCGAGGAAGGGGATCGCGGTGACGTTGCCGGCTCCCAGCACGAGCCCCACGCCGCCCTCGGGGGCGCCGGGAAGCTGACCGAGGCCTGCGGTGCGGGCCGCCTCACCGGCGCTGACGCCCGGCTGCAGCCACACTTCGCCGGTGTAGCCCGACAGCAGCAGGGCGTCGATGCCGGAGGTCGGCAGCACGTGCACGCGCACCCGTCCGCCGGGCGCCTCGTCGACCTTCAGCCCGTCGAGCGGGCTGGCGCCGCGCAGGAGCGCGCCGAGCGTCTCGATGTACGCATCGAGCGCGACCAGGGCGGCATAGGGGCCCGACAGCCACTCCTCGCCCCGCAGCGGATGCCCGGGCTCGAGGTCCTTCGACGTCGCGGCGACGTCGGCCCACTCCTCGGCGACCGACACCACGGCCGCGCGGATGCGCTGCAGCATCTTGCGACGCTGGGCGAGCGTCAGTCGCGCCCAGACCCGCGTGCCGGTCGCCAGTTCGGCCACGGCGGTGTCCAGCGGCGCGCGCTGCGCGTCGGAGAGGCCGGGGGCGGTGTCGCGTGCGGGGGAGGGGGCGGATGCCACGGGGTGCGCTCCTCGGGTCGGGACTCCCAGCTTAGATCGGGGGCGTGGGGCGGGCGCCGCCGTCACTCGATGTCTCGGCGGCGCAGCCGGTATCCGGCGAGGGTGACGAGGCTCACCGCGACCAGTGCGGCGGGGACGACGCTGAAGCTCAGCACGATGCCGTCGAGGGCGGCCTCGGGCTGCGTCACCGACTGGCCGGCGACGCTCGCCACGTACCCCGTGACGGCGAGCACCACGGCCAGCGCGCCGGCGCCCAGCGCGAAACCGGCGGTCTCGCCCGCCGTCCACATGCCGCCGAACGCCCCGGCGCGTCCGGGGCCGAACAGCCGCGCGTCGTGCGCGATCACGTCGGGGAGCATCGCCATGGGCAGCGACTGCATGCCGGCGTAGGCGATGCCGGCGACGGCGACGGGCGCGTAGATCCAGGCGCCCGGGGACCAGAGGGCGCACACCGTCGACAGCGACGCGAGGGCGAACAGGACGGCGGCGAAGGCGAACGCGCGCTCCTTGCCGACCCGGCGCGCGATGCGGCCCCAGCCCAGGGCGGCGAGCAGGGCGGGGGCGATCAGGGCGACGAACAGCAGGCTGACGGCATCCTCCGATCGCAGCACCCAGGTGGCGAGGTACTGGGCGCCGGCGAGCATCATGCCGGTTGCGAGCGCCTGCAGGAAGTAGGTCGCGAGCAGGGCGCGGAACGCCGGGCTGCGCTGCAGCGCCTCGAACCCGGCGCGGAAATTGTCGCGGGCGCCGCCGCCGGGGGTGGAGGCGTCGCGGCTGAAGCGCGGCGTGCGGTCGTCGCCGGCGCGATCCGCCGTCAGCGCGGCCTGCTCGGCGGCCGAGGTCCCGGCGGCGGTCATCGCCGAGCGGCGCGACCGTGCGCGTCCGGCGACGCCCGTCGCCACGAGCATGCCCGCGCCGAGCACGACGCCGGCCACGATCCCCATCACGAGGTACCCGGTGGTCGGGTCGCCGGTGATGCCGCGCAGCAGAGGTCCGCCCGCGCCGAACAGCAGGATCGCGAAGGTCAGCACGACCACGCGCCAGGTCAGCAGCCTCGTGCGGGCGTCGTAGCCGTCGGTGAGCTCGGCGGGGAGGGCGACGTAGGGCACCTGGAACAGGCTGAACGCCGTCGCCGTCAGCACGAACGCCACGAGCACCCAGACGGCTGCGACGGTGGGTCCCAGTTCCGGCGGTGCCGCGAAGGTCAGTGCGAAGAAGATCGGCAGCGTCAGGGCGCCGAGCGCCATGAGTCGACGGCGCGAACCATGACGGGCGAGGTCGCGGTCCGTCCACACCCCGATGAGCGGGTCCACGACCACGTCCCACACCTTCGCCGCGGTGACGATCACTCCGGCCAGCAGGGCCGTGACGCCGAGGTTGTCGGTGAGGTAGTAGGTCAGCACCAGGCCGGGCAGGGTGGCGAAGCCCCCCGTGCCGATCGACCCGGCGGCGTAGCGGGCGACGGTCTCGCGGCTCAAGCCGTGCGGTGTCGCTCCCGTGCCCATGGCGGTGCCGCGGTCAGACCAGCGAGAGTTCGCGCAGCTTGGCTTCCACGTCGGAGTTGGCGGGCTCGACGTGGAAGGTGGCATCCGGATATACGACGACGGGGATGTTCATGCGGCCGGAGATCTCACGCGCGACGTCGGCTGCGGCGGGGTCGGCCTCGAGGTCGATGTAGGTGTACGTCACACCCAACGAGTCCAGCTGTGCCTTGGTGCGACGGCAGTCTCGGCACCAGTCGGCGCCGAACACGGTGAGGGAGGCGGTCTGCTCGGTCATGCGCCCAGCCTATGGCGGTGAACTGGGTGTCGGCTCGGCGGGCGGGATGCCGGGGGCAGGGATGCCGCGGGCAGGGATGCCGCGGGCCGGGAATCCGCGAGCCGGGATTTCGCGGGAGGGGCCGTCAGCGCTCGGCGCCCAGGCGCACTCGGCGCCGGGCGGCCGCCGCTGCCGCCGCCCGGGTGCTGCGGCGCGGGGCGTAGACGACGAGGGCATGGAAGACGAACCGCACGATGAACGCGGCGATGAGGGTGAGGGCGGCCGCCAGCACGGCCGAGATGTGTGTCGCTTCCACCAGCAGCCACAGCACGGGGATGCGGATCATCGCCTCGGCGTTGTTGAAAAGGAACGACTTGGCGAACCGATGCCGCATGAGCCCCGACTCGGCCCGCATGTCCGCGAAGACGAGGTACTCCAGCAGCAGGAAATTGCCGATGATCGTCACCTCGCTGGCGATGACGGCGGCCACGACGTACTCGACGCCCAGGCGCATCAGCCCCCACATGATGGCGAGGTTCACCACGGCGCCGAACCCGCCGACCAGGGCGAAGGCCGACATGCGGCCGAACCGCAGCGCGGTGAGCTGCGTGAGGAAGCGCAGTCCCTGACGGAACGACGCCTTCGACGCGCCGGCGTGGCGCTGCGCGAAGCTGAACGGCACCTCGCCGATGCGCAGCTGCCGTCGGGCGAGGATCTCCAGCAGGATCTTGAATCCGCGCGGGTGCAGGGCGTCGAGGTCGAGCGCGCCGCGGTCGACGAGGAAGAACCCGGTCATCGGGTCGGAGCACCCCGCGAGCTTGCGGGGGAACATCGACTTGGTCAGCAGCGTCGACGCGAGCGAGACCGTCGTACGCGTGGCATCGGCCAGTCCGGTGGACGTGCCCCCTGCGGCGTAGCGGGAGGCCACCACGATGTCGACGTCGCCGGCATCCGCTCGCTCGAGAAGCGACGGGATGGCCTCGGGCGGATGCTGCAGATCGCCGTCCATGACCAGGCACCAGGGCGCGCGTGCCATGCGGAAGCCCTCGAGCACCGCTCCGCCGAGCCCGTCCACCGGGCGGTCGCGGTGCAGCAGCCGCACGGGGAAGGGTGACGCGGCCGCCGCGGCCCGCACGATCGCGGGGGTGTCGTCGGTGGAGTCGTCGACGAAGAGCACCTCGAAGTCACGCCCATCCAGCACCGCGCCGATACGGCGGAGCAGTTCGACGACGTTCGGACCTTCGTTGTAGGTCGGGACGATGATCGTCAGATCCATCCGTCGTCCTGTCGTCTGCTGGTGGGGCTTACAGGGTATCCCTTTCGTCCGGACGCGGCTGGCGCGGTGCACAGGGAGGGGTGCTCCCGGCGGTCCTCGATCCCGCTCTGATTCCGCACTGGACAGAAGAAACCGACTGCGCGGTATGCTCTCTGCACTCGGCCGTCCCGGCGCGACGGCACACGCAACGAGCAAGGAGGCTCGATGTCCACCACAGTTCAGCCGACCGTTCCCGCCGCACCCCTCGAAGGGCATGTGGACGACCGCTTCGCGGGACTCCGCGACGAGTTCGCCCGCCAGCTCGAGTCGGGGGAGGAGCTCGGCGCTTCACTGGCCGTCATCGTCGACGGCGAGCCCGTCGTCGACCTGTGGGGCGGGTGGGCCGACCCGGAACGCACGTCGCCCTGGCAGCGGGACACGATCACGAACGTCTGGTCGATCTCGAAGACCGTCGCCGCGCTCGCCGCGCTGCTGCTCATCGACCGCGGGGAGCTCGACCCCGACGCTCCGGTGGCGCAGTACTGGCCGGAGTTCGCCGCCGCAGGCAAGGAGCAGGTGCTCGTGCGGCACCTGCTGAACCACACCTCGGGCGTCTCCGGCTGGGCGCAGCCTGTCGAGGCCGCCGACATCCTCGACGACGAGGCCGCGGCGGCGCGGCTCGCGGCGCAGCCCGGCTGGTGGCCGGCCGGGCTCGCCAGCGGCTACCACCTGCTGAACTACGGCACGCTCATCGGCGAAGTGGTGCGCCGGGTCACCGGGCGCACCCTGGGCCAGTTCGTCGCCGACGAGCTCACCGGGCCCCTCGGGGCGGACTTCTGGCTCGGCCTGCCCGAGAGCGAGGACCACCGCGTCAGCAATGTCGTCCCGCCCCCGCCGCCGCAGGGCCTGGAGCTGCTCCCGCCGGATTCGCCCGCGTTCAAGACGTACACCGGACCGGGCCTCGCAGCCGAGATCACCTGGACGCGACCGTGGCGGGCGGCAGGCATCGGCGGCGCCGGCGGGCAGGGCAACGCGCGGGCCGTCGCCCTGCTCAACTCGCTCATCGCGCAGGGCGGCGAGGCATCCGGCATCCGGCTGCTGTCGCCGGCGACGATCGACCGGGTGTTCGCCGAGCACACCCAGGGAGTGGATCTGGTGCTCGGCGTCCCGCTGCGTTTCGGGCTCGGGTACGCGGTGTCCGACCCGGCATCCACGCCCGCGATCCCCGAAGGCCGGGTCGCGTTCTGGGGCGGCTGGGGCGGCTCGATCGTCATCGCGGACGCCGATCGCCGCATGACCTTCGCGTACGTGATGAACCGGATGTCGCCTGGGCTCATCGGGTCACCGCGGTCCGACGCCTACACCCGGGCGGTGTACGCCGCGCTCAACGCCTGACCCGCGTGGGCCGGTCGGCACAGGCCCGACCGGCCCACGTCAGTCGATGTCGACATGATCGCCCTCGCTGCCGATCCGTCACGACGCGCTCACGCCGGAGCTCCTTCTTACTTCGTCCGACGCTCCTGCGCGTCGAGGGCGCGCGCATCGAGGCGGTGCACCGACTCGTGCACCGCGCCGTGCAGCATGATCTCGAGGTCGCCGACCACACGGTACGGGTGCTCGACCATGCCGTCCGAGACCCACCGCAGCACCACGGCGAGCACCGCCGAGGTGTAGAAGTCGACCACCAGCACGCGGTCCTGGGGGCGGGCGGGAGCGCCTTCCCGGTCCACCACCGACTCGGTGATCGGACGCATCTGCGCGAACAGGAAGCGCTCGAGCCCCGAGCGGCCCAGCCCGTCGAGCACCGCGAGCGTCGCGGCACGGTTCTCGCGCATGTACAGCATCAGGCGCACGAGGCCGTCGGCCCAGCCCAGATCCGACGCGAAGGAGCGGACGCGGCCGGCCACCTCGGTCTCGAACACCCACACCGCGAGGCCGCGCACATCGGCGAAGTGGTAGTAGAACGCCTGCCGGGTCAGCCCGCAGTCGCGGGTGAGCTCGGTGACGGTCACCTTGTCCAGCGGCTCGGTGCGCAGCCGGGCTTTCAGCGCGGCCGCGAGGGCGCGGCGCGCATCGGAGCGGTGCTGCGGATCGGCGCTTTCGGCCATGCCTCACGGTAGCGCCCGGCGCGACTGGACACATCACACGAATTGTCTAATGACGTGGTGAGCGCAGATTTCTACCTTAGTTAACCGGACGGCACGCGTCCGGCGGGCCGCTGAGGAGAGGTCCACACACATGTTCTTGTACGAATCGATTCCCTGGTACTCCTGGGCGATGTTCGGCGTCGTCCTGGTCGCCCTCATTGCGCTGAACGAGGTGACGCGCCGCTGGAAGTGGGCCGGCATCGCCTTCTTCGTGGCGCTGCCGATCTTCCTGACGATCTTCGTGTGGCCGAACACGGCCGGCGAGGGGTCGTCGACGGGCACCTGGTTCCACTGGGTGAAGGTCTACTCGGCCCTGATCGGATGCCTCGGCTTCATGCTCATCCGCTACGTGCCGCGCCTGGCGGCGAACCGCTGGATGCTGCTGTTCCCCCCGCTGATCCTCGCGATCAACATCGGCGAGGCCGTCATCCGCGACTTCGAGGTGGCCGGCCTGCAGGGTATGCACGACGGCGTCTTCATGGTCGGCGGCCCCTGGAACTACATGAACGCCATTGCCGGCATCCTGAACCTCGTCACCATCTGCGGCTGGGCCGGCATCATCGTGTCGCGTGACAAGTCGAAGGACATGATCTGGCCCGACATGATGTGGTTCTGGGTCATCGCCTACGACCTCTGGAACTTCGCCTACGTCTACAACTGCGTCGGTGACCACTCGTTCTACGCCGGTGCCGCCCTGCTCATCTCCTGCACCATCCCCGCATTCTTCATCAAGAAGGGCGCCTGGCTGCAGCACCGTGCCCACACCCTGGCCCTGTGGATGATGTTCACCATGGCGGTGCCGACCTTCGTGACCTCGTCGCCGTTCGCCGTGCAGTCGTCGCACAACCCGACCGCGCTGTTCGTGGTCTCGGCCATCTCGCTGGCGGCCAACATCGCCGTGGCGGCCTACCAGCTGCGCACGATCATCAAGCTGCGCAAGAACCCCCTGCGCGACGAGCTCTACACCGAGCTGCCCCAGTACCAGGAGGTGCGCGAGGCGAACGTTCCTCTTGAGGCGCCGGCCGCCCGGCCGGTCTCCCGCAAGACGGAGCCGCTGGCCACGGTCTGACCGTCGCCCGCCGGACACCCGGCTACGCGAGCAGCACCCCATGCGCCGTGGCGGAGCCCGAATCGGCTCCGCCACGGCGCTGCTGTGTCTGGAGCGAGCGGGGGGCTCAGCCGATCCGCGTCACCCCGAGGATCCGGTGAAGGCGAGAGCCCCACCGAGCCCGATCATCATCACTCCGCCTGCCGCGGAGAGCGTCGACAGCCGCCGCGGCGATCCTTCGAACCACGTGCGCGCGCTTCCGGCCGCGAGTGCCCACACGCTGTCGCAGACGAGCGCCAGCAGCTGGAAGGTGAGGCCCAGCAGCAGAAGCTGCACCCAGACCGCGCCTGCTGCGGGGGCGACGAACTGGGGGAGGACCGCGACGAAGAAGGCGATCGTCTTGGGGTTGGTCGCTCCGACGGTGAAGCCCTGCAGAAGCAGGCCCGAGGCGGATGCCGGCATCCGCCCGCCGCCCTGCGCGTACGCATGCCGATGACGAAGAGCCTGCAGCCCGAGGTGCACCAGGTAGAGGGCGCCGACGATCTTGATCACGGTGAAGGCGACGACCGACGACGCGACGATCGCACCCACACCGAACGCGACGGCCACCACCGCGGGGATCGTGCCCAGGGCGTTGCCCACCATGCTGAGCACGCCGGCTCGACGGCCGAGGGCCAGCGAGCGACCGATGACGAAGAGCACGCTCGGCCCGGGGATGACGATGATGATCACCGACGCGGCCAGGAAGGCGACGAGGTTCTCCATCGGGATCATGAGCGAACGCTATCCGCATGACGTTGCGGCGACGTTTCACCGGTGGCGGCGAGGTCGGGCGGGCGTCGATGGCCGAAACCGGAGAGGATCCGGTCGGCGCACGGCGATCCGTGAGACGCTGGCGCCACCATGACCATCTCCGACGACGGAGACCGCAGCCCCACGACCCAGGAGCATCGATGCCGGACGACGATTCCCAGATGCGTTCACCGCGCGCAAATTCGGGTGCCAACCGGCCCCAGGCCGGCCCAAGCGCCAGCCGAAGTTGTCCTGAACGCATCCGATCAGTGCGTTTCGTCTCGCTTCGCTCGCTCAACGCCCGGGGACTTGGCTTGCCACGACCGGAACAGAAACCGATCTCACCAGGGAAAAGCGAAACCCCCGCCATGTAGAAGCTAGGCGAGGGTTTCTGGGATGACTGTAACGGTCATCCTTGTGGCTCCGACGGGCGTCGATCCCGTGACCTCACGATTTTCAGTCGTGCGCTCTACCAACTGAGCTACAGAGCCGCGCGGCCGTGCGATGACTGCCGCGTCCGAGACGAAGGGCCCTTCCGAAAAAGGGCCCGTCGCTCTGGAGCGACCCTGACGGGACTTGAACCCGCGACCTCCGCCGTGACAGGGCGGCACGCTAACCAACTGCGCTACAGGGCCATGCATATTCAATTGTAGGTGTGACCCCAACGGGATTCGAACCCGTGCTACCGCCGTGAAAGGGCGGCGTCCTAGGCCGCTAAACGATGGGGCCGAGTGAACCCTGTGGGACGAACCCGGTGCTCACGCTTACCGACGCTCAAGCATATGCATTGCTGGGCCAAAACGCCAATCGAGGGCGCGTCGTGTCCGCCGGCGGGCCCGCGAGGGCCCACGATGGGCGTGACGGCATCCGTCCTCACCCCTGGTGGATGCCGCGTGAGCCGTTGCGGATGTGACTCCTGTTGCTACTGTGAAGATCGTCTTCGACTCCCCCCAACAGGCGAAGAGATGAGGTGCTGCGTGCGTTTCCGTCGCATCGACGACCCCGAGGAATGCGGCTGCGGTCCCACGCCCGCGGAGCAGCGCGCCCTCGCCAGCGGTGTCACCCGGCGCGGCGCACTGACGGTCGGCGCCTTCGGCCTGATCGCGGCCGGCGCCCTCGCGGCGCCCTTCGCCCCGATCGCCTTCGCCGCCGGATACCCCTCGTGGGACGACGTGCAGCGCGCGAAGCAGAACGAGGCGGCCAAGGGTGCCGAGATCGGTCGCATCGAGAAGCTGATCAACGACCTCACCGCCGACGTCGCCTACAAGCAGGCCGAGGCCGAGCGGCTGGCGCTCGATTACCTCGCGGCGCAGGAGGCCTACGAGGCGGCCGTCGAGCGCGCCGAGTCGCTGCAGGCGCAGGCGGATGCCGAACAGGCGCGAGCCCTCGAAGCCGCTCAGAAGGCGGGACGCGTCGCCGCGCAGCTCTACCGCAACGGCGGCGACGACACATCCCTGGAGCTGTTCTTCTCCGGCTCCGCCGCAACCGCCGACGATCTGCTCGCCCGCCTCGGCACGATGGACAAGCTCCTCGCCGCGAACCAGGCCGTCTACACCGACGCCGTCAGCGCCCGCGACAATGCGCAGAGCCTCAGCGATCAGGCATCCGTCGCCCGTGAAGCACGCGACGAGCTGAAGAAGCAGGCCGAAGCCGCGATGGTGCAGGCGCAGGCGGCTGCAGAGGCGGCTCAGGCCGCACTGGCCGCCCAGACTGAGCACCTCGGCACCCTGCAGGCCCAGCTCGCCGCGCTCAAGGACAATACGGCGAAGACCGTGGCCGGCTACCAGGCGGGCGTTGAGGCCGAGCGCAAAGCCCGCGAAGAGCGGGAGCGCAAGGCGCGCGAGGCAGCCGCAGAAGCCGAGCGTCGCGCCCGCGAAGAAGCCGAGCGCATCGCTCGCGAGAACGCAGCCCGGCCGCCCGCCAGTGGCGGTGGTGGCGGTGGCGGTGGTGGCGGCGGAGGCGGTGGCGGAGGCGGCGCCCCCGGCGGTTCCGGCGGCGGCCAAGGCTGGGTCCGGCCCCACGGCGGCTGGATCAGCTCCTGGTTCGGCAACCGCGGCACCATCTGCTCCAACGGATACTGCACGTCCGGCCACAAGGGCATCGACTTCGCCAACGGCTGCGGCGCCTCGATCTACGCTGCCGCCGCCGGCCGCGTGGTCTTCGCCGCATGGACGCCCAGCTGGGGCAACTACGTGCAGATCGACCACGGTGGCGGCATCGTCAGCGCGTACGCGCACATCCGCCACGGCGGCTTCGCCGTCGGGTACGGCCAGAACGTCTCCGCCGGCCAGGTGATCGCCTACGCCGGCGACACCGGCATCTCGCAGGGATGCCACCTGCACTTCGAGATCTACTCCGGCGGCGTGCGCATCGACCCCGCACCGTTCCTGCGCAACCGCGGCATCTCGGTCTGACAACGACGAAGGGCGGATGCCGCAGCACCCGCCCTTCGCAGAACCCGCCGTCGTCAGACGGTGCGGGGAGCCTCGCCCTCACCCTGGGTGCGGGTCTCGCCCTCGTGCTCCTCGAAGCGGGTGAACGCCTCGCTCACCAGGCGCTCGGCCTCGGCGGCATCCGCCCACTCGTCGACCTTGACCCACTTGCCGGGCTCCAGGTCCTTGTAGTGCTCGAAGAAGTGGTTGATCTCGTTCTTGGTCCAGTCGTCGAGGTCGCCGACGTCCTGGATGTGGGCCCAGCGGGGGTCCTTCGCGAGCACGGCCACGACCTTGTCGTCGCCGCCGGCCTCGTCGCTCATCTTCAGCACGCCGACGGGGCGCACCTTCGCCATGACGCCGGGGTAGAGGTCGCGGTCCAGCAGCACCAGCACGTCGAGCGGGTCGCCGTCCTCGCCGAGGGTGTTCTCGAAGAACCCGTAGTTGGCGGGGTAGCCCATGGGGGTGAACAGCACACGGTCCAGGTACACCCGGCCGGTGCCGTGGTCGACCTCGTACTTCACGCGGCTGCCGCGCGGGATCTCGATGACGGCGTCGTACGCGCCCATGCTGGTGCTCCTTCAAGAGGTGGGTGGGATGCGGCGACCAGCCTAGTCGGCACACCCGGGAGCTTGAACCCGTCCGTGGGCGTGAACCGGGTGTGAAACGGCCGGTGGCGGGTGATTCCGTCGGGTAGCGGGGCGTTCGGCGCCGCTGTGTGCACGGGGCCGCGTGCACAACGTCGCTACGCCGGTGGGCGGCGGCCCGTATCGGGACCATGCGGCGCTGCCGGCCCGCGGATCACCGACCTTCTGCACGCGGTGGCGTCCGTACCCGCCAGCCCGGATCCAGCCGCGGCCGATGGCCTTCGACCCATCCGGCGCTGCGTGCGCGCGGTGCCGCGTGCACAGCGTCGCGACGCCGGTCGGTGGCGGCCCGTCTCTGGCCTGTGGGGCGTCCCCGGCCGGCGGATTGACGACGTTGTGCACGCCGGCACGTGGCCGGCGCCTCCGCCCGCCCGGCGCCGTGCGCGGGCTAGCGTGGTCGCGTGCCCTCGCTGAGCCCTGCCGTCGCCGAGATCCGCCGCGCCGTGCGCGCGGCGCTGCAGCCGATCGCCGCCGCGGCACCGTCGGGCGGGGACGGCGGTGGAAGCGGAGATACCGGGCGCGGCGAGGTCGTGGTCGCCCTCTCCGGCGGCGCCGACTCGCTGGCCCTGGCCGCCGCCGCGGCGTTCGAGGCGCCGAAGCTCGGCCTGCGCGTGCGCAGTGTGACCATCGACCACGGTCTGCAACCCGGGTCCGGCGCTGTCGCCGCCCAGGCCGCAGCCGCCGCGACAGCGCTCGGCATCGACGCGACGGTCGTCGCGGTGACCATCGACCCCGCCGCGCCGGGCGGCCCCGAGGCCGCCGCGCGCGACGCCCGGTACCGCGCGCTCGCCGCGGCCGCCGCTTCCACCGGCGCAGCCGCGGTGCTCCTCGGCCACACCCTCGACGATCAGGCCGAGACGGTGCTGCTGGGCCTCGCCCGCGGATCGGGCGCGACGAGCCTGGCCGGCATGGCCACGGTGCGCCGCGACGACAGCGGTCTGCGCTGGGTGCGGCCGCTGCTGGGGGTGCGCCGCGCCATCACCCGGGCCGCCTGCGCGGCCGCCGGCCTCGAACCCTGGGACGACCCCCACAACACCGACCCGCGCTTCGCCCGCGTGCGGGTGCGCGAGACGGTGCTGCCGGTGCTCGAGACTGAACTCGGCCCGGGAGTCGCCGAAGCGCTCGCGCGCACCGCGGAACAGCTGCGGGAAGACGCCGAGGCGTTCGCCGAGATGATCGACGAGACCATCGAGGACATCGTGCAGCCGGCTGAGGCGGGCATCGCGGTGTCGGCGGCGGCGCTCGCCGCGAACCCGCCGGCCCTGCGGCAACGCATCATCCGCCACGTCGTCGCCAGCGAGTTCGGCGCCTCGCTCACCCGCACCCAGACCCTCGAGGTCGCCCGTCTCGTGACCGACTGGGCCGGGCAGGGCCCCATCGACCTGCCGGGGTGCCGCGCCGCGCGCCGCGGCGGACTGGTCGAGTTCACGGCACCCCCGACGGGAATCTAGAATCGAAGAATGCGCGCAGCCGACATCTCGGACCAGCTCTCCACCACCCTCGTCACCGAGGAGGAGATCCGGCGCAAGCTCGCGGAGCTCGCCGCGCGCGTCGATGCCGACTACGCCGGCAAGGACCTGCTGCTCGTCGGCGTGCTCAAGGGCGCCGTCATGGTCATGGCCGACTTCGCCCGCGAGCTGAAGAGCGACATCTCGATGGACTGGATGGCGGTGTCGTCCTACGGTGCGGGCACCAAGTCCAGCGGCGTGGTGCAGATCCGCAAGGACCTCGACACCGACCTGCACGGCAAGCACGTGCTCATCGTCGAGGACATCATCGACTCCGGCCTCACCCTCAGCTGGCTGCTGGAGAACTTCGCCTCCCGCGGCGCGGAGTCGCTCGAGGTGCTGGCGCTGCTGCGCAAGCCCGAGGCCGCGAAGGTGCAGATCGACTGCAAGTACGTCGGCTTCGACATCCCGAACGAGTTCGTCGTCGGCTACGGCCTCGACTACGCCGAGCGCTACCGCAACCTGCGCGACGTCGCGGTGCTCGCGCCGCACGTCTACGCCTGACGCCTCGCCGCATGCGGTGGCCGCCCGGCGTGCTGTACGCCCTGGGCGAATGCACAGTCGGTCCATGAACTCCGGCGGTAGCCTGGGACATTGTCGCCCGTCTGCGTCAGCGGGCCTCCCCCCGACGAAAGGGACCGGGCGTCGGCCCGCACCATGGACTTCAAGAAGATCACCCGCAACCCGCTGATCTACGTTCTGCTCATCGGCGTGCTGCTGCTGGTCGGGTTCTCCCTCATCTCCGGCCTCGGCGGCGCGAAGCAGATCACCACCCAGGAGGGTCTGGAGCTGCTGCGCGGCGACACCGTCGTCGAGGCGCTCAACACCGATGGTGACCAGCGCGTCGACCTGAAGCTGTCGAAGCCGTACGAGGATGCCACCGACGTGCAGTTCTACTACGTCGAGGCCCGCGCCGACGAGGTCGTCAGTGCGATCGACGCGGCCGAGCCCAAAGACGGCTTCGACGACGCGGTGCCCCGCGCCACCTGGTTCGACGGCTTCATCTCGCTCTTCCTGCCGATCCTGCTGCTGGGCCTGCTGTTCTGGTTCCTGCTGTCCTCCGCCCAGGGCGGCGGCGGCAAGGTCATGCAGTTCGGCAAGTCGCGGGCGAAGCTCGTGACGAAGGAGACGCCGACCGTCACGTTCCAGGACGTCGCCGGTGCCGACGAGGCCCTCGAGGAACTCCACGAGATCAAGGACTTCCTGAAGGACCCCGCCCGCTTCCAGGCGGTGGGCGCCCGCATCCCGAAGGGCGTGCTGCTGTACGGCCCTCCCGGAACCGGAAAGACGCTGCTCGCCCGCGCCGTGGCCGGTGAGGCCGGCGTGCCCTTCTACTCGATCTCCGGCTCCGACTTCGTCGAGATGTTCGTCGGCGTCGGCGCCAGCCGCGTGCGCGACCTGTTCAACCAGGCCAAGGAGAACGCGCCGGCCATCATCTTCATCGACGAGATCGACGCCGTCGGCCGCCACCGCGGCGCCGGCCTCGGCGGCGGTCACGACGAGCGCGAGCAGACCCTCAACCAGATGCTGGTCGAGATGGACGGCTTCGACCCGAAGGCCAACGTCATCGTCATCGCGGCCACCAACCGCCCCGACATCCTCGACCCGGCGCTGCTGCGCCCCGGCCGCTTCGACCGCCAGATCGGCGTGGACGCCCCCGACCTCAAGGGCCGCCTCAAGATCCTCGAGGTGCACGGCCGCGGCAAGCCGCTGGCCGACTCCGTCGACCTCGAGGTCGTCGCCCGCAAGACGCCCGGCTTCACCGGCGCCGATCTCGCGAACGTGCTCAACGAGGCGGCGCTGCTGACGGCGCGCTCGCACGCGCAGCTGATCGACATGCGCGCCCTCGACGAGGCCATCGACCGCGTCATCGCCGGCCCGCAGCGCCGCACCCGCGTGATGAAGGACAAGGAGAAGCTCATCACGGCGTACCACGAGGGCGGTCACGCCCTCGCCGCCGCCGCGATGAACCACACCGATCCGGTCACGAAGGTCACGATCCTCCCGCGCGGCAAGGCGCTCGGCTACACGATGGTGCTGCCGTTGGATGACAAGTACTCCGTCACCCGCAACGAGCTGCAGGACCAGCTCACGTACGCGATGGGCGGCCGCGTGGCCGAGGAGATCGTCTTCCACGACCCCACCACGGGCGCCTCGAACGACATCGAGAAGGCCACCGGCATCGCGCGCAAGATGGTCACCGAGTACGGCATGACCGCCGGCATCGGCCCGGTCAAGCTGGGCTCCTCGTCGGGCGAGATGTTCCTCGGCCGCGACATGGGCCACGGGCGCGACTTCTCGGACGCCCTCGCCGAGCGCGTCGACGAGGAGGTGCGCGCGCTCATCGAGCAGGCGCACAACGAGGCCTATCAGGTGCTCAACGAGAACCGCGACGTGCTCGACAAGCTGGCGCTGGCGCTGCTGGAGAAGGAGACGCTCGACCACATCGAGCTCGCCGAGATCTTCAAGGACGTCAAGCACCTGCCGCCGCGCCCGCAGTGGCTCTCGAGCAGCGACCGCCCGGTCTCGACGCTGCCGCCCATCGACGTGCCCCGTCGCCGGGAGGATGCCGGACTGGCCGCGGCCGTCGAGGCCGACGAGGCCGTCGAGAAGGCCACGCGCCGCCACCCCGCCGGGCAGGCGCGCCCCGCGACCGCATAGGCTCGGAGCGTGTCCGTCGATCGTGAGCGCATCTCGGTCCTCGTGCGTCAGCTGCTCGAGGCGATCGGTGAGGACCCCGACCGTCCCGGCCTGCGGCTGACGCCGCAGCGGGTGGCCGATGCGTATGCGGAGTTCTTCGCCGGCGTCGGCGCTGACCCCGGCGAGCCGCTCGCCCACACGATCAGCGTCTCCCGCGGCCCCGCGCCCGACACGCTGCCCTCCGGCGCGGTGATGCTGCGCGACATCCGGTTCCGCTCCATGTGCGAGCACCACCTGCTGCCCTTCGCGGGTCACGCGCACATCGCCTACCTGCCCGGCGAGCAGGTCGTCGGCCTCGGCGCCCTGCCGAGGGTCGTCGACATCCTCGCCGCTCGCCCGCAGGTGCAGGAGCGACTGGGGGAGCAGATCGCCGACACCATCGCCGGCGCCATCGACACCCGAGGGGTGGTGGTCGTGCTCGACGCGACGCACCAGTGCGTCACGATGCGCGGCGGTCGTCAGCCCGATGCCTCCACCGTGACCGTCGCCGCCCGCGGCGAGCTGGCCGAGCCTGCCGCGCGCGCGGAGATCATGACGCTGCTGGCGGGAGGCGCACGATGACGCTCGTCATGGGGATCGTCAATGTCACCCCCGACTCCTTCAGCGACGGCGGTCGGTACGCCGACGCGGATGCCGCGATCGCCCACGGGCTGAGCCTGCTGGCCGCCGGCGCCGACATCCTCGACGTGGGCGGAGAGTCCACCCGTCCGGGATCCGAGCGCGTGGCATCCGCCGTCGAACGCGCCCGCGTGCTGCCGGTGGTCGCCGCCCTGGCGGAGACGGGAGCCGTGGTCAGCATCGACACGATGAACGCCGACACCGCCGCGGCGGCCGTCGCGGCGGGCGCGCGCATCGTCAACGACGTCTCGGGTGGCCTCGCCGATGACGGCATGCTCGCTGCTGTCGCAGCGGCGGGGGTGGACTTCGCCATCGGCCACTGGCGCGGCCACGCCACCGACATGTACGCCGGCGCGGTCTACGACGACCTCGTCGCCGACGTCGTCACCGAGCTCGGTGCACGCGTCGCGGCGGCGGAGGAGGCCGGCATCCGCCGGGAGCGCCTCATCGTCGACCCGGGGCTCGGCTTCGCCAAGCGCGGCGAGCAGAACTGGACCGTGCTCGGGCACCTGCCCCAGCTGGCCGCCCTCGACCTGCGCGTGCTCGTGGGCGCGAGCCGCAAAGGATTCCTCGCCGCGGCGCTGCCCGAGCCCGAGGCCGACGAGCGCCGCCGCGACCTCGCCACCGCCGTGACGAGCGTGCTGGCCGCGCAGGCCGGCGCCTGGGCGGTGCGCGTGCATGATGTCGCCGCGACCCGCGACGCGCTGGCCGTCGCAGCAGCCTGGCAGAACGGAGCGGCCGCGTGAGCGACCTGGATGAGATCGCCGTCACCGGCATCCGCGCTTTCGGGCGCCACGGGGTGTATCCCGAGGAGCGCCGCGACGGGCAGGAGTTCGTCGCCGATGTGGTGCTGTTCCTCTCCCTGGCGGCCGCGGCCCGCAGCGACGACGTCGCCGACACGGTGCACTACGGCGAGCTGGCCGAGGAGATCGCCGCGATCCTCGCCGGCGACCCCGTCGACCTGCTCGAGACCCTGGCCTCCCGCATCGCCGACACGGTGCTCGCCCGCGACCTCGTGCAGCGGGTGCGAGTCACCGTGCACAAGCCGGCCGCGCCCATCCCGGTGCCTTTCGGCGACGTCAGCGTCACCGTGACCCGAGGGCGGATGCCATGAGCCGCCGACTCGCGCAGGGCTTCCGCTCCGAGCACGACCGCGTGGACGCGCCGCCGGTGCGCGCCGTCGTCGCGCTGGGGGCGAACCTCGGAGACCGGGAGGCGACGCTGACCGAGGCGCTGCGCAGCCTCGCGCGGCTGCCGCTGACCACAGACGTCGTCGCCTCGGAGCCGATCGAGACGATCGCGCTCACCCCCGACGGCCCCGACCCCGACGCGCCGGCCTACCTCAACGCGGTGGCGGTGCTGCAGACCCGGCTGGCTCCGAGCGTGCTGCTGGGTTTCCTGCACGCCATCGAGGCCGACCACGGCCGTGCTGTCCGCGTGCCGGGCGCCGCCCGTTGGCAGGACCGCACCCTCGACCTCGACCTCATCGCCTACGGCGACGTGCGCAGCGACGATCCCGCGCTGCTGCTGCCGCACCCCCGGGCCGCGGAGCGCGACTTCGTGCTGCGGCCGTGGCTGAGCGTCGACCCCGACGCGGTGCTCCCCGGCCGCGGCCGCGTCGACGAGCTTCTGCGCGCCCTGCAGACCGACGGGGGGCGATCGTGAAGCGCACCGGCGCCGCCGTACTCGCCGTCGCCGGGGTGCTCGGCCTCGGCGCCGGCTTCATCGTCGACCAGGCGCTCACCGCCGCCGGGCGACCGACGTTCACCCCGTCGCTCATGCTGCCCGTCCTGCTCGTGGCGCTGGGGGCGATCCTCATCGTGCTGGCCCTGCCGATCTCACGGGCCACCCGCGGGGTCGCCTCTCCCGAGGCGCCGCCGGTCAACCCCTTCCAGGCGCTGCGCATCGCCATGCTCGCGAAGGCGTCGAGCATCCTCGGCGCCGCCGTTGCGGGCTTCGCGGTCGGCATGGGGGCCTTCGTCGCAACGCGCCCGTCGGATCCGTCGCTAGGCTCGTTGAGCACTCTCGTGGCGGCAGCCGTCGGCGGGGCGATCCTGGTGGCGGCAGGGCTCGTCGCCGAACAGCTCTGCACCATCCGGAAGGACGACGATGACGAACCCCCAGCCCCCGGGCCGGACACCACTCCCTCCCACCACTGACCCCGCCGAAGTCGAGCCGGCTGCAACGACCCGCATCGACGACGCCCTCGACAGCGGCACCTACGACCGCCTCGTCGAGCCGCGCGGCGAGGGGCGGCTGGCGCTCGAGCAGGGGGTGTGGCATCAGATCTCGCGCCGCTATCTCTCGGTGCAGCTGATCAGCTACGGCGTCGCCCTCGTCCTGCTGATCGCCGCGACGCTCGTGCTCACTCTGCTGCTCGACCAGCTCTGGGCGCTCATCCCCGCCGCGATCGCCGCCGTCGTGATCATCTGGCCGATGGCGATCCTGCCGCGGCAGGTGCGCGCCATCGGCTACCAGTTGCGCGACGACGACCTCGTGTTCCGCCGCGGCATCCTCTGGCAGCGCATCGTCGCCGTCCCGTACGGCCGCATGCAGCTGGTCGACATCACCCACGGGCCGCTCGACCGCGGCTTCGGCATCGCGCAGCTGAAGTTCGTCACCGCCGCCGCCACGACCGGCGTGACCATCCCCGGACTGTCGCAGCAGGCAGCCGACGCGCTGCGCGACCACCTCATCGCGGTCGCCGAGAGCCGGCGCACAGGCCTGTGACGGATGCCGCGATGACCGACCAGCCCACGGCCGCGACCCCGCCCGCGCCGGGTGGGGTGCCGGGTGCGCCCGCGGGCACCGCCCCGCTCACCACGACGGCCACCACCGCCGACGGCCTGCCCGTGCCGCCGCCTGCTCTCGTGCGCTCGCCCCTCAGCGACGGCGAATGGCATCGCCTGCATCCGCTGACCCCGCTGCTGCGCGGCGGACTGGCGCTGATCGTCATCGCCGGTGTGGTCATCGCGAACCTGCGCGACCGCCTGATCGGGCTGTTCGTGCCCGGTCTGTCGGGTGGGCGGGCCGACGCCGAGGACTGGGAGGAATGGCAGGGCGGCGGCGATCCGATCGACTTCGTGCTCGCCAACAACCTCCTCCTCGTCGCGCTGGCCGTCGTGGCGGGGGTCGTCCTGCTGCTGATCGCGGGCTTCTACCTGTCATGGCGTTTCCACACCTTCCGCATCACCGGCGACGACGTCGAAGTGCGCAGCGGCATCCTGTTCCGCACGCAGCGGCGTGCGCCGCTGGACCGGGTGCAGGGCGTCAACCTGACGCGGCCGATGATCGCGCGGCTGCTGGGCATGGCCAAGCTCGAGGTGGTCGGCGCCGGCACCGACTCGAACGTCAAGCTCGAGTATCTGTCGACGGCGAACGCCGAGGCCGTGCGTGCCGACATCCTGCGCCTCGCATCGGGCCAGCGGCTGGGCGCCGCGGCGGTCGCGCGCGGGGGAGGGTCGCTCGCGCAGACCGTGAACCGCGGTCTCACCGGCATCATCGAGGGTGACGATCAGCAGGCCGAGGCACCCGAGTCGGTCGTGCACATCCCGGTCGGCCGCCTGGTGGCATCCCAGGTCGTGAGCCCGAGCAGCGTCATGCTGATCGTCGGCGTGATCGCCATCATCGTCGCCTCGATCGTGGGGACGCCCTGGCTGCTGTTCACGTTCGTGCCCGCGCTGATCGGTTTCGGCGCCTACTGGGTGCGGCAGATCGTGCGGTCGCTGCGCTACTCGATCGCGCCCACCCGCGACGGCGTGCGCATCACGTTCGGGCTGCTCACGACCATCACCGAGATCATCCCTCCGGGGCGCGTGCACGCCCTCGAGGTGAGCCAGTCGGTGCTGTGGCGCGGGTTCGGCTGGTGGACGATCAAGATCAACCGCCTCACCGGGCGCAGTGCGATGGAAAGCGGTGCCGACCAGTTCACGACGGTGCTGCCGGTGGGCACGTATGCCGACGTGCAGCGGGTGCTGCAGCTGCTCGCACCGGCCACCTCCGCCGAGGAGCTTCCCACGCTGCTGCAGCAGGGCATCGCCGGGCCCGACGGCGATGACCCGTTCACGACGACGCCGCACCGCGCCCGCATCATCCGTCTGCTGTCGTGGCGTCGCAACGGATTCCTCCTCACGGACGAGCTGCTGCTCATGCGCCGTGGACTCATCTGGCGCAAGCTGGCGATCCTGCCCCTCGCGCGCCTGCAGAGCTTCGGGGTGTACCAGGGGCCGATCGACCGCATGCTGCGTGTCGCCTCGGTGCGCGGGCACATCGTGACCGGGCCGATCTACGCGAACGTGGCCGCGATCGACAGGGGCGACGCCATCGCGCTGCTGGAGGCGGTCGAGGATGCCGCAGTGCGCGCCGCCGCTGCCGACCGTTCGCACCGCTGGGCGGGCGAGAGCGCGGAGTGGGGCGTCGCTGAGCCGGGCGCGGGTGAGCGCGGCGCGGTCGCCGCCGCGAACGCCGCGGTCGCCGCCGCGCACGGCGCGGGTGCCGCCGAGCACAACCCGCACGGTGCGTTCGCTTCCGGGCCCACCGCTGTTGTTGCGCCGGATCCCGGCGAGCCCGCGGCTGCTGAGCCGGATGTGAACGTCGTCGCGCCGGTGCGGTCGCGGTTGCGCGCCGTCGGCGTCCCCGTGCCCGAGCAGCCGCCCATGCGGCCGCCGGTGTCGGAGAGCCCGCCCGCTCAGCCGCCGGCACCCTCCCGTGCCGTGGATCCGCACGACGGAGCCCCGTCCGCGGGCGACCCGGAGGCGGAGCACGCCGGTGGGGTGGACTTCGACGAGCCGCGCCGGTGGCGTCTGCCCGATGCGCACAAGCCGGAGGACCCGCGATGAACCGTGGCGCCGCACGCCTGGGCGTCGGCATCATCGGCGCCGGCAGGGTGGGCCCGGTGATCGGCGCTGCACTGGCCGGGGCCGGTCATGCCCTGGTCGGCATCACCTCGGGCTCCGACCCCGACCGCGTGGAGGCGATCCTCCCGGGAGTCCCGGTGCTCGACGCCGTGGAGATCGCACGACGCAGCGAGCTGGTGGTCATCGCCGTGCCTTCCGCCGAGCTCCCCGGTCTGGTCAGCGGGCTGGCCGAGGTGGGTGCGTGGCAGCCGGGGCAGCTGGTGCTGCACACCGACCCCGCCTACGGCGTGCAGGTGCTGGCGCCTGCGGCCGCGCGGGGCGCCATCCCCCTCGCCCTGCATCCCGCGATCACGTTCACCGGCACGACGATCGACCTGCGGCAGCTGGTCGACGCACACGCCGCGGTTGCGGCGCCGGCGGCGGTGCTGCCGATCGCGCAGGCCCTCGCCGTCGAGCTCGGCTGCGAGCCGGTCGTGGTCTCGGAGGAGGAACGGCCGGCGTACGCGGAGGCGATCGCGACGGCGACCGAGTTCTCGCAGTCGATCGTCGCTCAGGCCACGGCGCTGCTGGCGCAGGCGGGCATCGAGAACCCGGGCAGCTACCTGTCGACGCTCGTGCACTCCACGATCGACCGGGCGCTGACTGAGACCGGCGGCGGTCCCGCAGAGGAGTGACCACCCCGGCGGACGCCCACAGCCCCGCCGGTAGACTGGGGCCTGACTTTTCCGAGGAGCCCCTGTGACTGATCAGCCCCCTTCCGCGCCGTCCGAGCCTGCCTCCGAAGAGGATGTGTTCGAGCAGAAGGCCGTGCGACTCGCCAAGCGTGAGCGGCTGATCGCCGAGCGTGCGGATGCCGCCGGCGGCGCCTACCCGGTGGCGGTGCCCGTCACCGACACCATTCCCGCGCTGCGCGAGCGGTTCGCAGACCTCGAGGCGGGCGCGGAGACCGGCGTCACCGCGGGCGTTGCCGGCCGCGTCGTGTTCAGCCGCAACACCGGCAAGCTGTGCTTCGCGTCGCTGCAGTCCGGCGACGGCAGCCGCATCCAGGCGATGGTGTCCCTCGCCGAGGTGGGCGAGGAGTCGCTGCAGGCGTGGAAGGACCTCGTCGACCTCGGCGACCACGTCTTCGTCAGCGGGCAGGTCATCTCCAGCCGCCGCGGCGAGCTGTCGATCATGGTGCGGGAGTGGTCGATCGCCTCGAAGGCGCTGCTGCCGCTGCCGAACCTGTACACCGAGCTCAGCGAGGAGAGCCGTGTGCGCTCCCGCTACCTCGACCTCATCTCGCGGGCGCAGGCGCGGGAGACCGTCCTCGCCCGGGCCGCCGTCAACGCGAGCCTGCGACAGACGTTCGCCGCGCACGGGTTCGTCGAGGTCGAGACGCCCATGCTGCAGGTGCAGCACGGCGGTGCCGCCGCCCGCCCGTTCGTGACGCACTCCAACGCCTTCGACACGGAGCTGTACCTGCGCATCGCGCCGGAGCTGTTCCTCAAGCGCGCCGTCGTCGGCGGCATCGACCGGGTGTTCGAGATCAACCGCAACTTCCGCAACGAGGGCGCCGACTCCACCCACAGCCCCGAGTTCGCGATGCTCGAGGCCTACCAGGCATACAGCGACTACAACGGCATCGCCGACCTCACCCAGGAGCTGGTGCAGAACGCGGCGATCGCCGTCGCCGGATCCACCACGGTGACGTGGGCGGACGGCACCGAGTACGACCTGGGCGGCGAATGGGACCGCATCTCGATGTACGACTCGCTGTCTGCGGCATCCGGTCGCGCCATCACCCCCCAGACCTCGCTCGACGAGCTCACCGCGCTCGCCGCCGAGGTGGGGATCGAGGTTCCCGCGAAGATCGCGACGCCCGGCAAGTTCGTCGAGGAGCTCTGGGAGCACTTCGTCAAGGGCGACCTGACCCGTCCGACCTTCGTCATGGACTTCCCCCTCGACACCAGCCCGCTGGTGCGTGAGCACCGCTCGATCCCCGGAGTCGTGGAGAAGTGGGACCTTTACATCCGCGGCTTCGAGCTCGCGACGGGCTACTCGGAGCTCGTCGACCCCGTCATCCAACGGGAGCGCTTCGTCGAGCAGGCCAAGCTCGCCGCGCAGGGCGACGATGAGGCCATGCGCGTGGACGAGGAGTTCCTGCGCGCGCTCGAGCACGCCATGCCGCCCACCGGTGGCATGGGCATGGGCATCGACCGCCTCATGATGGCGATCACCGGTCTCGGCATCCGCGAGACCATCCTGTTCCCGCTCGTCAAGTAGCGCCCGCGGGGCAGGGTGCCCCGTTGCGGTCGCGCATTCGGTCGCGCCCCGGGCGCCGTTTCGTCATGGGCGGCGGAACGCCCAGTCGGGCAGATGCCCGGCGTTGACGAAGGTCAGCACGATCTCAGCGAGACCATGCGTCGGCTCGATGTCGAGGGCGAGCAGCGCATACCGCTCCGCGTGCGTCGATCTGCCCAGTGCCCACGACAGCCAGGCACACGTCGCCAGCGCTCCGGGACGGAACGGCTCGGGTGCGAGGGCGGCGACGTCGCGCGTGAGCGTCAGCGCGCGCGTCAGTCGCTCGGGGTCGGGGCGTGGACCGTCGCCCCACATCGTCCTCGCCAGGTCGAGGGGGTAGTCCTCGCCCTCCTCCCACCGCTGCTGCGATTGCAGGGCCCGGTGGCCCCGGCGCGCGTCGGCACTCCACTGGACGATCGCCACATCGCGCAGCGCCGGGCGGGACAGGCACCACACCAGCAGCGCGGCCAGGAACGGTGACGCGGTCGGGGCATCGGTGGCGAGAGCCTGCTCGAACACGTCGACGATGTCATCGAGCCGCTCCGCCACCGCCAAGGCCTCCGGGTGGATGCGCGGTCGGTTCCCGCCCGTGCCGCGCGGTGCGCCGACCGGGACGCGCAGGCCGTCGAGCGCCGCGAGCAGTGCGGGCAGTGCGTCACCGACGGCCGCGACACGGGCGGCATCCACCACGGGCAGCTCGGCGCCCGACGCCTGATCGCCGGCAGGCGGGGGATCCGACACTTGCACGGGTGTCAGCGCACCGAGTGGGCGCCCGCCGGGCGGGCAGTCCGGATCGAGGTGCGAACCCCAGCCGTCGCTGCCGACGCTCAGGGCATCGGTGACCCGCACGCCGCAGGCGTCGGCGCCCCGGCGCAGCGCAGCGACGAGATCGGCACCGGGGAGGCCGTCGGCGCACGCATCATCGGAGAAGATCGCCGCCGCGAACGCGTCGGCGTCGGGTATGCGGCAGATCATGCCCAGGCACGTGCCGGCGAACGCGTCGAGGTCGGTGTCGTCGCGGGGCAGATCCAGACGGAGGCCGCCGATGCTGCGCACCCCGTGGAAGGGGACCAGCACGAGGCTCCGTCGCGGGGTGAAGCCGAGCATCGCGGGGATGAGGGAGAGGAAGTGCGCGGCATCCGCCGCCTTCACGATCGTGGTCATGCCGACAGCGTGGCGACTCGGGCGCGCCGGCGTTGCGCCCGCACGACCCCCGTTGTGGACGGATGCCGAAAGTCGCCCCCGGTGCAGAGAGCGCCGCCTCCCGACGCCGGGGGCGGACCGGCCGCACCGGCGCGCCGCGTACGATGGAGGGCATGGACACTGTGTGGGCTGGCGTGTTGTGGGCCCTGCTCCCCACTCTGGTGGTTTCGGGCCTCTTCTGGTTCGTGCTGCGCTCGATCATGCGCATGGACCGCACCGAGCGTCGCGTCCACGCCCGCATCGAGGCGGAGGAGCGCGCCAAGCGCGGGCTGCCGCCGGTGTCCGAAGCGCCGGAGGCTGCACGCCGCGCACGATGACCGTAGCCCCCGATACGCTGACCTCAGAGCATCGGGGGAGTAAGTGATCAGCATCACCGTCGACTGGACGTGGTGGGTCATCCTCGTGTTCATCACGGACCTCGTGGTCCGTGTCACCGCCATCATCGTGGTGCCGCGAAACCGTCGTCCCACCGCGGCGATGGCCTGGCTCCTGGCGATCTACTTCATCCCGCTGGTCGGAGTCTTCCTCTTCCTGCTCATCGGCAACCCCCGGCTGCCTCGCAAGCGGCGGCGCAAGCAGGATCAGATCAACGAGTACATCCACGAGACCAGCGAGCACCTCGACTTCGGCACGCTGCGGCCCCATGCGCCGGAGTGGTTCACCGCGACCGTTGCGCTCAACCGCGCCCTCGGAGCGCTGCCGCTGGCCGGCGACAATGCCGCCCACCTCATCGCGGACTATGAGGCGTCGCTCGCCGCGCAGGCGAAGGCGATCCGCGCGGCGCGGCGCTACGTGCACGTCGAGTTCTACATCCTGCAGTCCGATCCCACCACCGACGACTTCTTCCGCGCGCTTGAAGAGGCGCGCGCACGGGGCGTCGTCGTCCGCGTGCTGATGGACCACTGGGCCAACCGCGGCAAGCCGTACTACAAGCAGACGCTGCGCCGGCTCACCGACATGGGGGCACTGTGGCAGCTGATGCTGCCGGTGCAGCCCCTCAAGGGCAAGTACCAGCGCCCCGACCTGCGCAATCACCGCAAGCTGCTCGTCGTCGACGGAGTGGTGGCGTTCGTCGGCTCGCAGAACATCACCGACTCCACCTACAACCTCAAGCGCAACCTCCGCCGCGGCCTGCACTGGGTCGACCTGATGGTGCGGGTGGAGGGGCCGGTCGTGGCATCCGTCAACGCCGTCTTCCTCTCGGACTGGTACAGCGAGACCGACGAGACACTGACCGACGAGATCGACCTGTTCGACGTCACCGCCGGCCCGGGCGACCTGGACTGCCAGATCGTGCCGTCCGGCCCGGGGTTCGAGTTCGAGAACAACCTCAAGCTGTTCCTGAGCCTGATGTACGCCGCCCAGCGCAAGCTCATCATCGTGAGCCCGTACTTCGTGCCCGACGAATCGATGCTGCTGGCCATCTCGACCGCCTGCCAGCGCGGGGTCGACGTGCAGCTGTTCGTCTCGGAGGAGGGTGATCAGGCGCTCGTCTACCATGCCCAGCGCAGCTATTACGAGGCCCTCCTGCGTGCCGGCGTGCGCATCTGGATGTACCGCAAGCCCTACATCCTGCACGCGAAGTCGATGACCGTCGACGACGAGGTCGCCGTGATCGGCTCCAGCAACATGGACATGCGCTCGTTCGGTCTGAACCTCGAGATCTCGATGATGGTGCGCGGCGAGGAGTTCGTGCGGGAGATGCGCGACGTGGAGCAGGGCTATCGGGATCTCAGCCGCGAACTCACCCTCGAGGAATGGGAGCAGCAGCCGCTGCGCTCCACGGTGCTCGACAACCTGGCGCGACTGACCTCGGCACTGCAATGAGTGTTATCTCCCCGTGACCGCACGTGCGGGCAACGTCGAGCGGAACACGCCAGGATAGGGCCATGACCCTGCGACTGAGTCCCGTGCTCGCCGGTGCCGGCCTCGCCGTGCTGCTGGCGGGCGTCCTGTCCGCCTGTGCCACCGCCGACCCGGCATCCCCCGCATCGCCGGGCTCGCCGGGCACCGCGGCTCCCGGTGACGTGATCGAGACTGACGTGGATGCCACCTGGCTCGACGGCGGGCGCATGATCGGCATCGTGACCCAGGGATCGTCGACGTGCGTGCCGATGGCGGATGCCGCGACGCTCACGTCCGACGGAGTGCTGGAGGTCACCCTCGTCGACCCCGCTGGCGACACCCCCTGCACCGCCGACATGAGCCCGCGGGTGACGGTCGTCGGCGTGCCGGAAGGCGTCGACCCGTCGCAGGACCTCGAGATCCTCGTCACCGGCGACGACTACGGCGCCGACCTGGAGCTCGACGGCATCCCGGGCCTCGCCGCGCCCGCCGGGCAGACCGACTACGCGCCCAGCGCCGGATGGGTCGATGACGGCGCCTTCGTGGTGCTCACGTGGGGCTCCTCGTCGTGCGCGCCGGTGATCGAGTCGGTCGAGGCGACGGCGGCGGATGCCGTGACGGTCACGTTCGCCGAACCCGAGGCGGATCGCATGTGCACGATGGACATCGCCCCGCGGGCGGCCCTCGCGTACCTCGACGGCGGCACCGAGGTCGATGACGACGCGGAGGTCACCCTGACGCTGACCGGCGGCGGGCCGGAGTTCGCGGAGCCGGTGACCACGACGATCCTGCGCTGACCCGCGGCGCGCCGCGCCGGCCGCGCCGCGCCGCGCCAGCGCCGCGCCAGCGCCGCGCCAGCGCTGCGCCGCGCCGGCGCTGCTCGAGTGTCGCGAATGGTGGGTGAGGCGGGCCCTCGCCGTGCGGACGCGACACCGGAGCGGCGCCGGGCCCGCGGTCACGAACGCCGTGGTGGCCCCGCGGCCGCGCTGCTCGAGTGTCGAGGATGGCGGGTGCTGTGGGCTTGCACCGTGCGGACGCGACACCGGAGCGGCGCCGGGCCCGCCGGGCGGCGACGCGCGGCGACTCCTCCACAGGCAGGGGACGCCCGGCATCCGTCCCCATATGGCGGCCCTGCTCCGCGCCGGGCGCCCGGCGGATGCCAGGTTGTGCACATGCTCCGTCGTCCGCTCCCCGCATTCCTGCTGCCGGCGTTCACGACGGCGGATGCCACGGCGGCCGGTGTCGGACGCTCGCGGCTCCGCGCGGCAGATCTCGAGCATCCCTTCCACGCCGTCTACGTCGTGCGTGATGGGCGGCCGCCGGTGCTGCGGCCCGAGGACGAGATCATCGATCGCGCCGCTATCGCGCACCTGCGACTCAGCGACGGAACGTTCTTCTCGCACCTGACGGCCGCTGTCCTGTGGGGCGTGCCGCTTCCTCCCGGCATCCTTCTCGCGCACGACGAACTCGACGTAGCGGTGCTGCATCCGCGACGTCCGGCTCGGGCTCGCGGGCTCCGAGGTCATCGCGTGCAGCCGGAACACGTGCGGCTGACCATCCATCCCGAGCACGGCCTTCCGGTGCCGACGCCGGCCAGCACCTGGGCGATGCTCGGCAGCGTGCTGCGGCATCCTTACGATCTCGTCGCGGTCGCCGACGCTCTGGTGAGCGACCGGCGGTACGACGCCGCACGGCCCCTCGCCACGCGCGCGCAACTCGAGGCCGCCGTCTTCACGAAGCGCCGCGTCGGGGTGCGCGCGCTGCGGGAGGCGCTGGTGCAGGTGCGGCCGCGCGTCGCGTCCCGCACCGAGACCTGGACGCGGCTCGTCATCGTGGATGCCGGCCTGCCGGAACCGCTCATCAACCACTCTGTGGTCGATGGGGCCGGTCGGTTCATCGCGTGCGTGGATCTGGCCTATCCGCAGTGGAAGGTCGCGGTCGAGTACGAGGGCGCGCACCACCTCTTCGATGCCACGCAGTGGGCGAGCGACATCCGGCGCTACGAGCAGCTCGCCGCTGAAGGGTGGCGTGTCATCCGCGTCACCAGCGACGAGCTGTTCCTGCACCCGGAGCGCCTCGCGCTCCGCGTGCGCCGCGCGATCCGCGCCGCCGCCTGAGCCCGGTGCGCCCCGCCCGGCGCCGCTCCGGTGTCGCATGTGGTGGGGCGGTCGCGTGCGTTGACCGTGCGGACGTGACACTCGAACCGCGCTATGCGCGCGCCCCGCCGCCGCCCGCCCGCCGCGTGGCCGCCGCGCGCCGGCGCTGCTCCGGTGTCGAATCTGGCGGGTGGAGCCGAGCGGGACTGTGCGGAAGCGACACTTGAGCAGCCCACGGGCCCCGACCCCGAGCCCCCGACCCCCCGCGGGCCGCGCCCGCGCGAGCCCCGAGCGCCCGCGCCAGCCCTCGGCCCCCGCAACCGCCCGCGGCTAGCGCGGGTCGGCGCGCACGAGCAGGTCGCCGACCTCGCAGTCCAGCGCGCGGCACACCGCCGACAGCGTCGAGTACCGGATCGCCCGCGCGCGGTCGTTCTTCAGCACCGACAGGTTCACCACCGACACCCCCACGAGCTCCGACAGCCGTGCGAGCGTCATCCCGCGCTCGGCGAGCAGCTCGTCCAGCCGGCAGTGGATGCCGGTGGGGCCGTCGCCCTCGGCGGGGGTCATACCAGGCCCTCGGTCTCGCGCTGCAGCCGGGCGCCCACGGTGAACACGGTGGAGGCGAGCGCCGCGATGAAGCCGAGCATCAGCAGCGACGACACGTCCACAGACATGAGCACGTTGTCGAACGTCCCGTCCGACAGTGCGGCGAACGCGCCGTTGGCGGCCATGTTCCCGAAGAACGGGTAGGCGGCCGCGCCCAGCAGCGCGGTGAGTCCCGCGGTGGTCACGAGTCGGGTGTTCGTGCGGCTGAACACCCGGTCGCGCAGCACGCTGCGGGACAGGAGCAGCAGGCACGTGAGCACGATGACGACAGTGGCGACCATGAGCACCTGCTGGATGACGATCGACCAGAGGGATGCCACGGGGAGGTCCGCGACCGTCAGCACGGCCGTCTCCAGCGCGACGGTGACGCCTGCCCCGTCCACGCCGATCGGGGCGAGCGCCGGCGTGCCGACGAACTCCGCGAGCACCTCGACGCTGTCGGCGGTGAGCACATCCACGATGCGCACGACGGCGGACACGATCGCGCCGACCGCCAGCCCCGCTCCCGCGATCATCATGAACATCAGCGCGAACCTGTCGCCGCTCGACAGGGTGCGCTCGGGTGCCGTCATCTGCGACATGCTTCCTCCATAACGAAGATCGTTAATATCGATAGCCGTTATGTTATCGATTCTCGATATGTGCGTCAAGCGGCGGCGGGGCGGCGGCGGAGCGGTGGCGAAGCGGCGGCGGGGCGGCGGCGAAGCGGTGGCGCGGCATCCGCCCGCGCAGCCGCCCCGCCGCCCTCACGGCATCCGTCCGAGTGGCCGTCTCGCCGCCCGCGCGGCATCCGCCCGTGGCGAACACGGGCATACCGGCCCTCCCCGGTCGTTACCCTTTTTTGTAAGCGCCAGAACTGTGCGCTTGGAGGAGTCGACGATGTTCGAGAGATTCACGGACCGTGCCCGTCGTGTGGTTGTGCTCGCCCAAGAAGAGGCGAAGATGCTCAACCACAACTACATCGGTACCGAGCACATCCTGCTCGGCCTCATCCACGAGGGCGAGGGTGTCGCCGCCAAGGCGCTGGAGTCGCTCGGTATCTCGCTCGACGCGGTGCGCGAGCAGGTGCAGGACATCATCGGGCAGGGCCAGCAGCAGCCGACGGGACACATCCCGTTCACGCCGCGTGCCAAGAAGGTGCTCGAGCTGTCGCTGCGCGAGGCCCTGCAGCTGGGCCACAACTACATCGGCACCGAGCACATCCTGCTCGGCCTCATCCGCGAGGGTGAGGGCGTGGCCGCGCAGGTGCTGGTCAAGCTCGGCGCCGACCTGAACAAGGTGCGCCAGCAGGTCATCCAGCTGCTCAGCGGCTACCAGGGCAAGGAACCCGCCGGCGTCGCCGCCGGCCCCGGCGAGCAGAACGCGCCCGCCCAGGGTGGATCGGCGGTGCTCGACCAGTTCGGGCGCAACCTCACCCAGGCCGCCCGCGACAACAAGCTCGACCCTGTCATCGGGCGCGAGAAGGAGATCGAGCGGGTCATGCAGATCCTCTCCCGCCGGTCGAAGAACAACCCCGTTCTCATCGGTGAGCCCGGCGTCGGCAAGACCGCCGTCGTCGAGGGCCTCGCACAGGCGATCGTCAAGAACGAGGTGCCCGAGACCCTGAAGGACAAGCAGGTCTACTCGCTGGACCTCGGGTCGCTCATCGCCGGGTCCCGCTACCGCGGTGACTTCGAGGAGCGCCTGAAGAAGGTCACCAAGGAGATCCGCACCCGCGGCGACATCATCGTGTTCATCGACGAGATCCACACCCTCGTCGGTGCCGGTGCAGCCGAGGGCGCGATCGATGCGGCATCCATTCTGAAGCCCCTGCTCGCCCGCGGTGAGCTGCAGACCATCGGCGCGACCACGCTCGACGAGTACCGCAAGCACTTCGAGAAGGATGCCGCGCTGGAGCGCCGCTTCCAGCCGATCCAGGTCGCTGAGCCGAGCCTGCCCCACGCGATCAACATCCTGAAGGGGCTGCGCGACCGCTACGAGGCGCACCACAAGGTGCAGATCACCGACGGCGCGATCGTCGCGGCGGCCAACCTCGCCGACCGTTACGTCAGCGACCGGTTCCTCCCCGACAAGGCCATCGACCTGATCGACGAGGCCGGCGCCCGCCTGCGTCTGTCGATCCTGTCGAGCCCGCCGGAGCTGCGCGAGTTCGACGACAAGATCGCCAAGGTCCGCGAGGACAAGGAGCGCGCCAGCGAGGACCAGGACTTCGAGAAGGCCGCAGCTCTGCGCGACGAGGAGAAGTCCCTGCTCGCCGAGCGTCTGCGCCTGGAGAAGCAGTGGCGCTCGGGTGACGTCGCCAGCCACGCGGTGGTCGACGAGGGCCTGATCGCCGAGGTGCTCGCGCAGGCCACCGGCATCCCGGTGTTCAAGCTGACCGAGGAGGAGTCCAGCCGGCTCGTCTTCATGGAGAAGGCGCTGCACCAGCGCGTCATCGGTCAGGACGAGGCGATCGCGGCGCTGTCGCGCACGATCCGTCGTCAGCGCGCCGGCCTGAAGGACCCCAAGCGTCCCTCCGGCTCGTTCATCTTCGCCGGCCCCACGGGCGTCGGAAAGACCGAGCTGGCCAAGGCGCTGGCGGAGTTCCTCTTCGACGACGAGGGCGCCCTGATCTCGCTCGACATGAGCGAGTTCGGCGAGAAGCACACCGTCTCGCGCCTGTTCGGAGCCCCTCCCGGCTTCGTCGGGTTCGAAGAGGGCGGCCAGCTGACCGAGAAGGTGCGGCGCAAGCCGTTCTCGGTCGTGCTCTTCGACGAGATCGAGAAGGCGCACCCCGACATCTTCAACTCGCTGCTGCAGATCCTGGAGGAGGGACGCCTGACCGACGGTCAGGGTCGTGTCATCGACTTCAAGAACACCGTGATCATCATGACGACGAACCTCGGTTCGTCGGCGATCGCAGGCGGCCCGGTCGGCTTCCAGGTCGAGGGCAACGCCCAGACCTCGTACGACCGCATGAAGGGCAAGGTCGACGAGGAGCTGAAGCGTCACTTCAAGCCCGAGTTCCTCAACCGCCTCGACGACATCATCGTGTTCCCGCAGCTGAACAAGGACGAGCTTCGCCAGATCGTCGGCCTGTTCACCAAGCGGCTGGCCGAGCGCCTGCTCGACCGTGACATGACGGTGGAGCTGTCGCCCGAGGCGACCGACCGGCTCATCGAGATCGGCTTCGACCCGACCCTCGGTGCCCGGCCGCTGCGCCGCGCCATGCAGCGCGAGATCGAGGACCAGCTCAGCGAGCGCATCCTGCACGGTCAGCTGAACGCGGGCGACCACGTGAAGGTCGGTTCCGACGCCAACGGATTCACCTTCGAGAGCGCCCCGCGCGGCGAGAAGGTGGCCATCGGAGTGGGCACCGCCGGCGAGATCTCGGCGACGCCCGACATGATCGCCGGCGCGGAGTAACCACCGCACCACGAGATCGACACGAGAGCGGATGCCACCCGGCATCCGCTCTCGTCGTTTCAGCCTGCGGTCGGGACGACGGGGACCGGTGCGTCGGCGACCGGGGCGACGTCGACCTGCACCCGCAGGGTGGAGTTCTTCGCCTCGGTGAAGATGATGCCCTTCACCGGCGACACGTCGCCGTAGTCGCGGCCCCACGCCACGGTGACGTACCGGTCGTTCGCCCACTGGTCGTTGGTGGGGTCGATCGCCAGCCACTGGTCGGTGCCCGGCATCCAGACGGCCAGCCAGGCGTGCGAGGCATCGGCGCCGAACACACGCTGCTTTCCGGGCGGCGGCTGGGTGGCGAGGTACCCGCTGACATAGCGGGCGGCGACGCCGTGGGCGCGCAGGCACGCGAGCGCCAGGTGCGCGAAGTCCTGGCAGACCCCGGCGCGGGTGGCGAGCACGTCGGCGACCGTGCTGGTGACGGTGGTGGCGGTGCTGTCGTAGGCGAAGTCGGCGTGGATGCGCTGCATCAGATCGGTGACGGCCTCGCCCAGCGGACGACCGGGCGTGAGGGATGCCGCGGCGTACGCGGCCGCTTCGGGCTCGTGCGCCACCCGCGGCGATCGCAGCGCGTACTCCACCGCCTGCCAGGCGCCCGGGTCGGCGCCGTTGAGCAGCGGCCGCGCGTTCTCCCACGGCTGGGCGAGGGCGTCGCTGTCATAGCGGGGAGGGTCGACCTCGATGTCGCTGGCGGCCTCGATCACGAGGGTGCTGTGCGGCTCGATGACGTGGAAGTAGGTGGCGCCGTTGCCGAAGTAGTCGACGTCGCGGTCGACGTCTCCCGGCTGGGGCGAGACGGTCACCTGGTGGCCGTGCACGCGCTGCCCGGGGAGAGCACGGGGAACGAGATGGAACAGTCCCACACTGTCTTCGACCTCGTCGCTGTACGTGTAGGTGGTGCGGTGCCAGACGCGGTATCTCATGCGCCGGCCCGTTCCTCGACGAGCGCCAGCTCCGACAGCGGCAGCGGCGGCGGACCGCTTTCGAAGTGCACGTGTGCGACGGAATCGGCGAGCTGCTCGAGCTGCGCGATGACGTCGACGAGGAACTCGGTGAGCGCGGGGCGGTGCTCACCGTCGGGCGCGGTGAGCACCGCCACGTCGACGTGGTCGAGCGCCGTCTCCAGGTGCTCGAGCAGGCGCTCGGGGCGGGTGGATCCGGTGGATGCCGGCATCGCCGCGAGGTGGCCGCGCAGCGCGGCGAGGCAGAACGTCAGCGACCGGGGGTTGCCGCCGTCCAGCAGCAGCAGCTCCAGGGCATCGGCGGTGCGCACCGACCCGCGGTAACGGCGTCGATAGGTGACGATGCTCTCCGACGCGGTCAGCGTCGCCTCCAGCACTTCGCGGTCGGCTCGGTAGTCGCGGCGGCGTGTGGCGGTGGCCACGAGCAGATGGCACAGCTGCAGCGCCCGTTCGAGGCTGCGCCCCGCCTCGATCATGTGCCAGCCGGGGTCGCGCATCATGCTCGCCGTAACCCCCTGCAGGGACAGGATCGCCGTCAGCATCCGCCCGGCCGATTCGGCGGTGCGGTGGGCGTGCGGCGACGCCCGCAGCGCCCGGGTGGCACGGTCGATGGCGGAGAACACCCGCCAGGTGTCTCCCGAGAGCTGGTCGCGCACGCCCATCAGCGACTCGCGGAGGTGGGCCAGGGCGTGGGCGGCGCCACCGGTGCGCGTGGCATCCAGCAGCAGGGCGCGCAGCTCGGCATCCGCATCAGGACCCGCGTCGCCGGCCAGGCGCCGCAGCGCCCCCCGCAGCACGTCGGTGCTCTCGGCGGCCTGCGAGGTGGGACGCCGGCTCAGCTGCTCGAGCTGGTGGTGCGTGGTCAGCAGCAGGCGCAGCAGGTCCTCGGCGCGCTCGGCGTAGCGGCCCACCCAGAACATGTCCGCGAGCGCCCGCGGAGCCAGCGGTGGCACGGTCGGGCTGATGGTCGGTGGCGCGCTCTCGATCAGCCCCTGATCGGGGTCATCCTGCGTCGCCTTCAGCACCCACACGTCCTTGGTGACGGGACCGCTGTCCGCGTCGGCGAGCACGGTCGCGAGCCCGCCGACGAGCGGCCGGTAGGCGGACCCGTAACGCAGGGTGAAGCTGCGGAAGACCACCGGCCAGGCCTCGGCCCGCGCGCGATCGGCCCACACCGGCGCCTGTGACAGGGGCAGCAGCTCCTGCCCGACGAAGCGGTGCGGCTCGGCGAGGATGCGCGCGCGCAGCTCGGCCGGCGACGCGGCGGCCAGGGTCGCCCGCGGCTCGTCGATCGCGCGCACGATCAGCGCGGGGTCGTCGGCGGCGAGACGCTCCAGCACCTGCTGCCGCGCCTCGGGGTCGCCGCACCACAGTGTCGGCACCGACGGCAGGCGCAGCTGTTCGCCGAGCAGGCGCTCGCAGGCGGCGGGGAGGAAGGGCATGAGACCCGGGTTCTCCAGCACGCCCGCACCCAGGCCGTTGACCAAGCGCACATGGCCGCGGCGAACCGCCTCGGCCAGCCCCGCGACGCCCAGGCGCGAGTCGGCCCGCAGCTCCAGCGGGTCGCACCACTCGGCATCCACCCGCCGCACGATGACGTCCACGCGCTCCCGCGGTGCGGTGCGCGGCCAGCCGGCGGGCTTCATCCACACCCAGCCGTCGCGCACCACCAGGTCGCTGCCCTGCACGAGCGGCATGCCCAATGCGTTCGCGAGGAACGCCTGATCGAAGGCCGTCTCGGAGTGAGGGCCGGGGGAGAGCACGACGACCTGAGGGGATGCCACGCCCGGGGCACTGTCGAGCAGCGCCGCGCGCAGGGCGGAGAAGTACGGCTCCATGCGGTGCAGGTCGCTGCCCTGATAGAGATCGGGCAGCACCTGCGCGATGACGCGACGGTTCTCCATCGCGAAGCCGAGGCCCGAGGGTGCCTGCACGCGATCGGTGAGCACGTGCCACTCCCCGCGCGCATCGCGGCCGAGGTCGGTGGCCGACAGCAGCAGCGGCTGGGTGTCGACGACACCGGGGCGCGCGACGGGGCGCGCGAAGCCGGAGTGGCCGAAGACGCACGCCGACGGCACGACACCGGATGCCAGCAGCGTCTGGGGGCCGTACAGGTCGCTGAGCACGGCGTTGAGCAGTTCGGCGCGCTGGGCGAGGCCGATCTCGAGGCGCGCCCACTCGGGGGCGTCGATGACCAGGGGCATGGGGTCGAGCTGCCATGGCTGGGCGCCGCCGTCGGGGCGCACGTAGGTCACTCCGTCGTCGGCGAGGAAGCGGGTGATCTCGCCTTCGACACGGCGCAGCTCGTCGGGGGTGAGAGCGAGCGCCAGGTCGGCCATGGACTTCCAGGCGGGGCGCAGGCCGCCGTCGGGGGCGACCACCTCGTCGTAGCGGGTCATGTCGTCCCGGCCATCCCGCGACGGAACGGCGAACGGGAGCGTCGGCTGGGTCACCGTCGTGGCGTAGTCGCGCAGCACACTCACGTCTGCGCACCTCCTCGCATCGTGGTGAGCGGCTCCGGGGAGAGCGCGCGGTACGAACTTACCGGAGCCGCACGCTCAGCCGCCGCCCGGCGTCGCCGCGCGTGAGCGGCATAGGCTGGAAGAGTGAGCAGCTTCACCGTGCGTCCGGCCCGCACCTCCGACGTGCGCGGCATCCTGGAAATGCTCGACCCGTACGTGCAGCGGCGCATTCTCCTCGGCAAGGACATCGTCGTGCTGTACGAGTCCGTGCAGCAGTTCGTGGTCGCCGAGGCCGATGGCCGCCTGGTCGGCTGCGGCGCACTGCACGTCATGTGGGAGGACCTCGGGGAGGTCCGCACGCTCATCGTGGTGGACGACTGGCTGCACCGCGGTGTCGGCCGCGCCATCGTGGAGCGGCTCGAGGAGGATGCCCGACGGCTCGGTCTGTCCCGGCTCTTCTGCCTGACCTTCGAAGTGGACTTCTTCGTCGCCCGCGGCTTCGAGCCCATCGGCGAGCACGTCGTCGACCCCGATGTCTACTGGCAGCTGCTGCGCAGCCGCGACGAGGGTGTCGCGGAGTTCCTCGACCTCGCTCACGTCAAGCCGAACACCCTGGGCAACACGCGCATGCTCAAGCGGCTGTAGCGGGCGCGCCCGACGCCGACCCGCCGGGGTCGCGACGTAGCCTGGGATCATGTCCGAGCCCGTCCGCCGCCGGCCCACCCCTGCCGTCTACCGCCGCCGCCGTCTGACGGTGCTGCTCGCTCTCCTTCTCGTCATCGCCGGGGTGGTGCTGCTGGTGTGGCAGCCCTGGAACGCCGATGCCGCCGAGACCGGGCCGCGCCCGGAGCCCACCCCCGCGGTGTCGTCTCCGGCACCGACCCCTGCGCCCACGACCTCGGCACCGCCGAAAGAGGCCACACCGGATGCCGAGGTGCCCGAGGACCCGGACGCGGGTTCCGATGCGGTCGGGGAGTGCACGTCGGGGATGGTGGAGGTCGCCGCGGTGACCGACAAGCAGTCCTACCCGGCCGGTGAGAACCCGCAGCTGTCCATCTCGCTGACCAACACCGGCGGCGTGGCGTGCACCATGAACGTGGGCACGACGACGCAGGTCTTCACGATCAGCAGCGGCGACGACGTCTGGTGGCGATCGACCGATTGCCAGAGCGAGCCGAGCGATCAGACCGTCACGATCGACGCCGGGCAGACGGTGTCCAGCGCCACCCCGCTCACGTGGGACCGCACCCGCTCGTCGGTCTCGACGTGCGGCGACACCGACCGGCCCGTCGCCCCCGGCGGTGGGTCGTCGTTCCACCTGAAGGTGGCCATCGGTGGGGTGCAATCCGCCGGGAGCGCGCAGTTCCTCCTGCAGTGATGCGTCGCTGAGCGGTCCACCACCTTCCTCACGTCGGCGAATCTGAGGGAATTCTCATCGATGTCCCCCAAAGAGGGGACACCTGGGTTGGGGGGCTTGGACTAATCTTGAGATCAGTTCCTGCACGTTGTCCCCCTCTGTCCCCAGCAGTTGAGTGAGGCTTTCCCCAAGGCCCCACACCGGGAAACCCAGCGGCAGTGAGCGTTGGGCCCTCTCGAGTCCCCCAGTCCCCAATGGGCGGCCCGAGAGGGCCCCTTCTTGTGCTCGGTACGCTGGGGGGATGGTCCGCAAGAAGAAGACGAAGCCCGTCGGCGCGGAGCATTTCCGCAACCCGCAGCTGAGCGATGCCCTGCAGACCCAGGACATGGCGGCGGTCGCGTTCGCCCTGCGCCACGGACCCACCGTGGTGCCCCTCATGCGTCCGGGAGCACGCGACAACCCGCTGGACGTCGGCGAGGTCTGGACCTACCGCGACCCGAACTCCGGCGAGCTCGCGCTGCTGCTGTTCAGCGACGCGACGCACAAGCCCGCCACGTTGCCCCCGGGCGTCGCGCTGCAGTCGCCGGCGTGGCTGCGGGAGTTCCTCGCCACGCACCAGGACCGCATCACGACCGTCTTCTTCGATATCGCCGGGCCCCACCCGATGCAGGCATCCCCCGCCGACCTCATCGCCGCGCTCGACGCGTGAGGCGTCACGGCGCGTAGCCCCCCGCGGCCGCCGCTGTCAGAACGACGGCTCGTCGCCTGCCTCAATGCGGTGCAGCCGCGGCAGGTCGCGCAGGGCATCGCGCAGCGTCTTGGACGACGCGTCGAGCACCGTGCGGTAGCCGAGCCGTGCCGCTTCGCTGCGCCGCTGCTCGGTCTGGGTGACCGCGCGGATCTCGCCGGCGAGGCTGAGCTCCCCGATCGCGGCGAGCTTGGACGGCAACGGCCGGTCGCTCACGGCGCTGGCCACGGCCAGGGCGATGGCGAGGTCGGCGGCCGGCTCGGTGAGCCGAACGCCTCCGACCGTGGACACGTAGACATCCTGGTTGGAGACCGTGATCCCGCCCTTCTTCTCCAGCACCGCCAGGATCATCGCGACGCGCGCGCCGTCGACCCCGCTGACGATGCGCCGGGGGTTGGGCGCGCCCGTGGCCATGGTGAGGGCCTGCACCTCCACAGGCAGCGCCCGGCGGCCCTCGAGCGCAACCGTCACGCAGGTGCCGGCCTCGCGCGAGCCGTGCCCGAGGAACAGCGCGCTCGGGTCGGCCACCTCGGCGATGCCCGACCCCGTCATGTCGAAGCAGCCCACCTCATCGGTCGCGCCGAACCGGTTCTTCAGAGCGCGCACGAAGCGCAGCGACGTCTGGCGGTCACCCTCGAAATGGCACACGACGTCGACGAGGTGCTCGAGGATGCGAGGCCCCGCGATGGAGCCGTCCTTCGTGACGTGCCCGACGATGATGACGGGGAGATCGCGCTCCTTCGCGACGCGGATGAGGGTGGATGCCACCTCTCGCACCTGCCCGGGGTGGCCCGCCAAGCCGTCGGACAGCGAGGACGACACCGTCTGCACCGAGTCCACGATGAGCAGCTGCGGCTGCACCTCGTCGACGTGGCCGAGGATCGTGGCGAGGTCCGTCTCACTGGCCAGGTACAGCTCGTCGTGCAGGGCTCCGGTGCGCTCGGCACGCAGGCGCACCTGCCCGAGCGACTCCTCGGCACTGACGTAGAGCACGCGACGCCCGACCCGGGCGCTCTGCGCCGCGACCTCGGTGAGCAGCGTGGACTTGCCCACACCGGGCTCGCCGGAGAGGAGGATCGCCGCTCCCGGCACGAGCCCGCCTCCGAGCACGCGGTCGAACTCGCCGATGCCGCTCGTGGTGCGGGACGCCTCCTGCGTCTGGACCTGCGTGATCGGCCGTGCCGCGCGTGCGGCGCCTGGCGCCACCGGAGTGACGGTGCGGGTGATGCCGGTCTGCTCGCCCGACTCGACGACGGTGCCCCACTGCTGGCATTCGCCGCAGCGGCCGACCCACTTCAGGGTCGTCCAGCCGCATTCCGTGCATCGGTACGGTGCAGCTGTCGTGGGGCGTCGTGTGGCCATGCGGCAAGGCTAATCGCCGCCACCGACAGCGGCGGCATCCGCCCCTCTCAGCGGCTCCCTCGCCGGCGGTGACTCACTCCCGCAAGTCGTCGGCCACGCGGCGCAGCGCGTCGGCCGAGCGACGGAAGAGCCCCAGCTCGCTGGGTGAGAACGAGGTCTCGCGAATGGGCTTGGCGCCCGCGGCGCTGATGATGGAGGGCACCGAGAGCGCGACGCCGGAGACGCCGTGGAAGTCGTCCAGAACGGCGGAGACCGGCATGACGGCGTGCTCGTCATGCAGGATCGCCTCGACGATGCGCGCACTGGTGATGCCGATGGCGTAGTTCGTGGCGCCCTTGCCCTGGATGACCTTGTACGCCGCGTCGCGCACGTCCACCGCGATCTGGTCGAGCTCGTCCACCGTCATGCGCGGGTGGCCCTCGGTCTCCCAATCGAGGATCGGCACCGTGCCGATGTAGGCCTTCGACCACAGCGGGAACTCGGTGTCGCCGTGTTCGCCCACGATGTACGCGTGCACGCTCGACGACGAGACACCCGCACGCTGGGCGAGCTTCCAGCGCAGGCGCGAGGTGTCGAGCACGGTGCCCGACGCGAAGATGCGCTCGGGCGGCAGCCCCGTCGCCTCCTGCGCCAGCACGGTCAGCACGTCGCAGGGGTTGGTGACGATGACGAAGACCGCCTTGGGGGCCACCTCGAGCAGCTGCGGCACCATCGTCCGGAGGATGTTGGCGTTGGTGCCGGCGAGCTCGATGCGCGTCTGCCCCGGCTTCTGCTTGGCACCCGCGGTGATGACGATGACGTGCGAGCCTTCGGCGACGGAGATGTCGGCGCCGCCGATGATGTCGCTCGTGCCCGTGAACTGGGTGCCGTGAGCGAGGTCGAGCACCTCGGCCTCGGTCTTCTCCGCCGCGATGTCGTACAGCGCGACGTGCCGAGCCGATCCGCGGATCAGCGCCGCGTAGGCGGTGGAGGAGCCGACGCTGCCGGCGCCGACGACGGTCAGTTTCGAATTCTCGATCACAGTCATGTGGCCAGTCTGGCAGGGGCGGATCCCGCTGACTACGGGTGCCGTGAACGGCGGTGTGTCTACGGGGATGTGGCCGCCGGGTCGTCCTCCGCGGTCGTCGCCGGACGAGGGGTGCGGATGCCGAGGAACGACACCACGCCGCCCGCAGCCATGAGCACGGCGGTCGCGACGGCCGCGCGGTGGAAGCCCGCCAAGTCGAGCGATCCGCCCACGATCGCGGCCAGCGTCGCGATGACGATGAGTCCGGCGACGCGGGAGACGGCGTTGTTGACCGCCGAGGCGATGCCCGAGCGGGCGGGCTCGATCGCCCCGAGGATCGCCGCCGTCAGGGGCGACACGGTCACCGCCAGGCCGAGTCCGAACACGATCATGCTGGGCAGCACCTGCCACCAGTAGTCGAAGTCCTCCGACACGGTGAGAAGCAGCAGCGACCCGGCGGCCATGAGGAAGGGGCCCACCGTCATGAACAGGCGCGGACCCAGCCGCCCCGCGAGCGCTCCCATCCGCGAGCTGAGCAGCACGAGCAGCACCGTCGTGGGGATGCTCGCCAGCCCCGCGAGGGTCGCCGAGAGTCCTGCGCCCTGCTGCAGGTACACCCCGACGACGAAGCCGTTCAGCGCAAGCGCGCCGTAGATGAACGCGGTGGCCACGTTCCCCGTCCAGAAATTGCGCACCCCGAAAAGGCCGAGGGGGAGGATCGGATGCCGCGCCGTGCGCTGCCGCCACAGGAACGCGGCGAACAGGGTCACGCCGACCGCCAGCGGCATCCAGATCGCGGGCGAGGCCCAGCCGAGGTTCGGCTGCTCGATGAGCGCGAAGACCATCCCGCCGAGGCCCAGGGTGCATAGCGCCGCACCGATCCAGTCGATGCCGGCATCCTCTCGCCGGGTGTCGCGCAGCTCGAGCCGGGGGAGCAGCCAGAGCGTGACGGCGATGGGGACGACGTTGATGACGAACGCGAAGCGCCATGAGAGGTAGTCGACGAACAGGCCCCCCACGAGCGGGCCGGCGATGGTGGCGGCGGTCGTCAGCGCCGTCCACACCCCGATCGCGTGCGCCTGCAGTGGGCCGCGCATGCTGGACGTGATGAGGGCGAGCGAGCTTGGCACGAGGAACGCGCCCGCGGCGCCCTGCACCGCTCTGGCCACGATGAGCAGCAGCGGGTCGGGGGCGAGGGCGATGGCGACGGATGCCACGCCGAAACCGATCAGCCCGATGCGCATGACCAGGATGCGCCCGAAGGCGTCGCTGACCGAGCCCGCCAGCAGGATCAGCGAGCCGAGGGTGATGAGGTACGCGTCGACCGTCCACTGCTGCGTGGTGAGGCCGCCGCCGAGTTCCCGGCCGATGGCGGGGAGGGCGACGTTGACGATGCTGCCGTCGAGGAAGGCGACGAACGAGGCGAGCACCGCGATGGTGACGACGAGGCGCTGCTGCCGGTTCATGGTCTCGGCCATGCCGACACGCTATCCCTCGCGCGGGTCGCGCGCGGGCTTGGGTTGAGCCGCGGGGGTCCGGTGCGCGCGCTGCTCGTGTGTCGCGTATGGCGGGTGTCGCCGGGCTCGGACCCGCCGTTCGTGACACCGGAGCGGCGCGGGGTCGCGCGGGCCGCGCCGGGTGCGCCGGGGGCGGCGGTGGGCGGGCGGGCGCCCGGGGGTCGCTCGTGTGTCGGGAATCGTGGGTGGGCGGGGGCGTGACCCGTTATTCGTGACACCGGAGCGGCGCGCGATCGGGCGGGCGCGCCCGGCGGGCTGCTCGTGTGTCGCGGATGGTGGGTGTGCGGGGGTGCGACCCGCGGTTCGTGACACCGGAGCGGCGCGGGAGCGGCGCGCGGAGGCGCGGGAAGGGCGGGCGCGGAGGCGCGGGAAGGGCGGGCGCGGCGCGGGAAGGCGCGGACGTCGGGCGCAGGGGAAAGGCGGGGGATGCCCGGGGGGTGGCATCCCCCGCCTGGTCCTGTCGGCCCGGGCGGGTCAGTGCTGCGGGTCTGCCCAGCTCCAGATGTCATCGCCGCGCAGCGACGCGTCGGCGCCGCCGTCGTCGTAGATGACCTGGCCGGCGAGGTGGGTGTTCTCGGGGCCGGTGAGCCAGATCAGCAGGTACGCGATCGACTCGGGGGACTGGTGGTAGTTCAGCGGCATGGGCACCGCGGCATCCACCATCGCGGCGCCTTCGGGCGTCTTCAGCAGCTCGGCGGTCATCGGGGTGATGACTGTGCCGGGGGCCACCGCGTTCAGCGGGATGCCGGCGCCGGCCCAGGTCGGAGTGACGGACGCGCGACGCACCCAGCGCGACAGCGCCCGCTTCGAGGACGGGTAGACGAGATACCCGATCTGCGGGCCCTGCGCGGCCAGTCCTTCAGCGATCTCCAGTGCACGCGGCTCGTCGCCTGCGAGGGCCGCCTCGACCATCTCGGGCGAGTTTGGCTGCAGGGACGCCATCGACGAGACGACGGCGGCGCGGGGCGCCTCGGACTTCTGCAGTGCCGGCAGGAGGGCCTCGAGCAGCTCGGTGACACCGAAGTAGTTGACCGAGATCGTTTTGGCGATGGGCGCCGAGATGCCGGCGCAGGCGATGACGGCGTCGATGGTGCCGCCGGCGAGGTCGATGGCCTTCTCGGCGGCCTGGGCGCGACCCTCACGGGTGGAGAGGTCCGCCTCGATGTCGGCGTTTCGCAGGTCGATGCCGATCACGCGCTCGCCCCGCTCCTGCAGGATGCGCGCGGTCGTGGCGCCGATGCCGGATGCTGATCCGGTGACGACATAGGTGCGGGGCATGGTTGCCTCCTTTGTTCCGGGCCCGGGTGGGGCCGTCTTCAGGCCGACGGATGGTCGGACGTGGGTGCAGCGGGCTGATCGGCGTCGGCTCCGATCGCGGCTTCGACGAACCGCGAAGTGAGGTGTGCGAAGCGGCTGCGCTCCGCGGCATCCCACCCCTGAAGCGCCTCGTCGACCATCTCGCGGCCGCGCTTCACCAGCAGAGCGAAGACATGCTCGCCTTCCGGAGAGAGCGCGACGATGCTGGCACGCCCATCGTCCCGGTCGGCGGATCTGGTCACGAGGCCCGCCGCTTCGAGCCGGGCGAGCTGCTTGCTCATGGTGGGCCTGGTCAGTCGCAGATCGGCGGCAAGGTCGCCCGCGCGCATCGGGCCGACCAGGCCCAGGGTATAGACGGGGCGGATGTCGCCGGCATCGATGCTCAGTCCCGCTTCACGGGCGACTGCAACCTGCCGCGTGAGGGTGGCCCACTGGGCCATCAACTGTGTCAGCGACGTCAGGAGGACCGCCTCGGGGGTGGGGTCCGCCGTCGTCCCGTCCATGATCAGATTCTACGCGCAGTAGTTGCCTCAGGCAATTAAGTTGAGGCTGTCCTTGCCCGGGCGGCTCGATTGGCGGCGGTGGCCCGTCTCGCGTACGATTGTCCGCGGTGACGTGTCCGAGCGGCCGAAGGTGCAACTCTCGAAAAGTTGTGTAGGGTAACCCCCTACCGTGGGTTCAAATCCCACCGTCACCGCCACCGAAACCCCCGCAGATCCCCTGGAAACACCGGGATCGCGGGGGTTTCGTCATTGGGTCGTGGCTGCAGCGGTAACGCAGCGGTAACGCTTTGTGGGGACCTGCCTCCGATACTTCGCAATAGCGTCGGCTCGACGCATCGCGGGGATGCTGTCGTACGAGTCGCGCTCTCCGAGCTGCCAGTTCCCTTTGTCGATGATGTGCTCTCGCCCCAAATGGCGCCTGCTCGCGCGAATGCCCGAGTTCAACACCTCCCGGTGGCGCACCTCGGCCGACATCCGGCCGATAGTCCCTCCTGAGCTTCCGGCTCAGACGATGGCCACCTCCGCAAAGCTGCGGGGGCGGCCGCGGCGCAACACCCCGGCAAAGCTGCCGGTTACCCGATGGCGCTCGCGCCTCTCGACCCGAAAGAGAACCATGACCACTCCTGAGATCCAGCCGCCCGTGGTGGCGCCCCACGCCGCCCAGCGCAACTCGTTCTCGCCGGCTGCTCCGGCCGCCACGCAGCTGCACTTCGGCTTCGACGGCGGAGCCGCCACCTGGCTCGGCGTCGGCATCGGCGGCTTCCTGATCACGGTGTTGACTCTCGGCATCTGCTACCCGTGGGCGGTCGTGATGACCTACCGCTGGAAGTGCAAGCACACCTACGTCAACGGTCGCCGCCTGCGCTTCACCGGCTCGTCGGTGGGTCTGTTCGGCATGTGGATCAAGTGGTTCCTGCTGACGCTCATCACCTTCGGCATCTACAGCTTCTGGGTGTACCCGCGCCTGCAGAAGTGGATCGTCGAGCACCAGGAGATCGATCCCGCCAACGCTCGCTGAGCCAAGGCCGCAGACCCGCCTCTCCGCTGACGGGGGGCGGGTCTTCACCCAGGGGCAGCCGCAGCCCCAACTGCCACCAAGCCCCCAACCCCAGGAACCCACATGAGCACCTCGAGTAACGACGCTGAGCCGTCGACCTCACCCCCATCGTCCAAGCTGCCCCGCTTGAGCGCGCATGTCCCGAAGCCGGTCTGGATCACCCTCGGCGTCGGCTTCGCCATCCTCGCGTTGGTGCTCGCGCTCGTGCCCGTCGTCGGTGGGGCCATCGCCCGGAACAACGCCACAGAGGAACTGAACCGCGCCACCGGCGCCGTCATCGCCGCCCACGACGCGCACGCGGCAGCCGAAGAGAAGCTGTTCGACGCGCGCATGAGTGCGAGCGCTGCGCATGACGAGACGGCACGCTTCGTCAAGGAAACCCGCGGAGACCTGCTGAGCGACCCTTCAACCCTCGAAACGCTCGCGGCGTCGTTGGCCCAGCTGCTCGACGTCGCCAGCCTGGAGCTGGACGACGCTGGCGCGCCGGTCGCGCCTGAGCAGCCGACCCCTCAGCCCGCGGCAGAGACCCGGGAGGCCCCGGACAGCACCGACGAGATCCGCACCCTCGCCGAGGAGCAGCTCGGTCTGGCAGCCGAGCTCCAGACCCGGACCGCCTCTCTCCGCGAGGCGGCCGAGGCGATCGACGAGCACCTCGACTCGCTGCAGCCGCTCACGGATGCCGTGCTCGCTTCCGCATTCGAGTACGGCTCGGCGCTCTCCGGCATGGAAAAAGCCGACGAGGCGTCACGCCAGGGCTTCAGCGCTGCGGTGAAGGCTCTCGGCGACCAGGAGACACCAGCCGCCGAGCGCTTCGCTGGGTACCGGGGAGCCGCCGACGCCATGAAGGCGTCCCACGACGCCGCGGTCGCCGCCGAACAGGCCGCAGCCGAGGAAGCCACCCGCCAGGCACAGGGCCGAAGCGATTCCTCTGGGAGCGGCGCCACCAACCGCGGCGGAAGCGCCGGCGGGTCCTCCGGAGGTGCGACCGGCGCCGGCTCAGCTGGAGGAGCGTCTGGTGGTTCTTCTGGTGGCGGTGGTGCTCCTGCGCCGGCGCCTGCTCCCGCGCCAGCGCCTGCTCCCGACAGCGGCTACATAGATCACGGTGCAGTCAAGACGCCCGCGAAGTTCACCACGGGCGCGAACTACGTCGCCTACGACCAGTGCGACGCGATCTTCTACGCTTCACACCAGGTCGGATGGGGTGGCACGTCCACCAGTGGTGGCTCGATGGGCGCTCTGGGTGCCCCCTGGTCGGCAACGGTCAGCGGCGACACCGTCAGGTATTACCTCTGCGGCTGACGGGTCTCCATCAGCGCCGCCGCAGCACCAGAAGCCGCCCCGAGAAACACGCCGGGGCGGCTTCTGGTCCTTCTTGCCCGCAATGCCCCTGTCCGAGCCTTCCAGTAGCGTTTCACGACCCGCCTCTTCCCGCTCGTTTACGAGCGCCGGAGCGGGTCTCTGCCCGCCGGAAGGCGCGGCATCTCAGCAGAGGAGTCCTCATGTCCGAGATCACATTCGGCAGATACAAGACCTCGATCTTCATGATCCCCGGCCTCGACGAGCTCAACGACGAGTTCGTGGCGGTCCTGCGCGATCCCATGCGGGACAGCGTCGCGCGTACGGACGCTCACGTCCCGGTGCTGGAGGATGTCCTCAAGCGCTACTTGAGCCACGACCAGATTCCGCTTCGCTCGGACACGCCGGCGGCGCGGGGCGCCTGGACGGCTCTCGAGGCCGCTGCCGATCGAGCCTTCGGTTACTTCGAGGCGCTCAGCGGAGATTATCTACCCCCCGAGAGCGAGCGGCTGGCTCAGACTCGCGACGGCAAGGGGCATTGAACCCGATGAGCCTATTCGACCTCGAGGACGACCTCATGTTCGGGCTCTACCCGGTGTCGACTGCGAGGGAACTGCTGGACCGGAATGAGGTCCCCCTCGAGCTGGCCCCGGAAGGCTCGATCGTGATGATGATCGTCGAGAGATCTGCCCTCGACGTCGACCAGTGGAGCGAACAGCAGAACGGCGACTGGCAACTCGCGGAGCATGTGCGGCGCGTTCCCAGGCGAAACATGCCGAAGGAGTTCGAGAGCCACACCATTCTTCGACTCGATCAATAGGGAGCAGAGTCCCGACCCGCTCTACGCCGAGGCGAGTGTGCGTGTCGTCGAAAAATGGCGGCGGGCGCGAGACGCGGCGTCGAATCGCGTCTGAACTGGGCGCGGTGGTAGCCAGACCTCCCCGGTCACGACGATCTCGCTACCACCGCACCGGTACCCGCGCGATCTGGTCCTGAACGACCGGACGGTGTCCGTGTGATGCGCTGCTCGGTCATACTCATATGCGTGACGCCGCCCCCGCGTGAGAGCAAGTGCCGGCGCCCTGCAATCCTCATCGCAGGACGATGATCTGGTACCGGTGGGGAGCTGCAGAGATGAACGCCTCAGCGTTTGCGACCGCCTCGGCCTCCGTGAAGAAGGCCTTTCCGATGGGAGCGGTTGTTCCCCACTTCTCGCCGATGCCGGCATCGTTGTAGCCCACGACGATGATCGTGCGACCCGTCTTGGACTCCTGCTCCTCTTTGAGTCTCAGTCCCGCTGAAAGCGAGGGCGAGAGCGCTTCAGGGTGACTGTTAGCTTTGAGCTCCACCACCCTGGCATTGAGCGTGTCAACGACGGGCTGAGGCAGCGGCTCGTCGGGGACGATCAACACGTGCTCCCCGGACGGCAGCTGGTATGCCCGTGGCTTGGAAGCCATGTACGCGTTCTCGTTCAGCTCTGCGGCCGTCTCTGCATCGAGGATGTCGCCGGCTTTCGCGTCGGCAGGCAGGAGCTCGCCCTCGCCCTCGCCCTCGGCGTCGGCGTCGGTCTCCTCGGGAGCTGCGGTCTCAAGCTGGGTCACGGAACTGGGCTCCGGCTCACTTGTCGTGGCAGCCGCACTGCAGCCCGTCAGGACGAGGGCCGCGGCGAGAGCGAAGGGTGCGGCGGGAAATAAGAGCCTTCTCATGAGCACAGTCTGGCCCACCCCACCGTCACCGTCCCGCGCCGCCCGGCGCCCCGTCTGGGGGGGGGGCGAAGCGCCGGGTGTCAGCGTGCGCCCGCAGAACGCGGGGATGGCGCGCGCCGATATGCGGTTCCGAGCACTGCCGGACGGGGGGACGTCCGACCTGCTGCAGAGACCTAGCCAGGAACGTTGCCACACGAGGGGCGTGCCGGGCGAGCGTGGGGGACGCTCATCCTGCCGTCCCGGCCAGCATCCACGCTACCTCGTCGCCAGCCCGCCGGAGGCCGTCGGGCACCTGTTCCCCGTTCACTGCCGGCGACCCGCCGGATCCGTGAGACCACCCGCCCGCAGTGACCGTAGAGTGGGCCCCCAAGGATGACTATCAGGTGGAACTAGGGTGTCTTTTCTGGTGGTACGGGGGTATCATTGACGCATGGAGACGCTCACCCCCACGGCAGCACACGATCGCACGATGCGGATGGACATCCATGACATCGTGCGTGAGCTGAACGGTGCGCTCGGCCCGACGCTGGTTGCCGCTCTCGCCGGCTCGAAGGACCGCAAGCTTCCGATCCGCTGGGCGAAGGAAGACGGACCCGAGCCCCGCGTCGAGGCCTCCCGCCGGCTCACCTTTGCCCACCGTCAGTGGTTGCTGCTGGCCGCCGCCGACGGCGAACACGTCGCGCGCCAGTGGTTCATCGGGAGCAACCCGCAGCTTCACGAAGACACTCCCATCACCGCCATCCGCGAGGATCGGCGCAACGACGTCGCCGCGGCAGTGAAAGCCTTCATCGAGGGCTCCGCGGCCGCGTGAGTACAGGTCGCACCTGCAGCCGGACCGGGCTGCGGATCCTCGACGCCGGCGGCGCAACCGGATTCCGTGTGGGCAAGCGCGAGTACGATCCGCTCTCCGCCGCTCCTCGCACCGCAGGTGACTCGAGGGAGTACTGGAACCGGTACGACGCCCCCGGCCAGACGTTCTACATCGCCGAGACGACCGAGGCTGCGTACGCCGAAGTTCTTGCACCCTTCAAGCGTGCGCTCGGAGCGACAGACAGCCTCGCCAAGGATGGGGAGTCCCTCGAGATGTCCGTAGAGGAGTTCGTCGAGGAGGTCGCCCGCGAGTGGTCAGAGCTCGACTTCATGGGCCTGGGTGCCATCCCAGCTGGATGGCGCTTTGACCGCGGCATCGTCCGCGTTCACCTGCCCACCGGTGCTGCGCTGGTCGACATCGAGCATCCTGACTCAATCGCCGCGATCGAGCGGATGATGTCGGCGGAGCTGGCGACGCTCGGTCTGTCGCAGCTGACCACAGGTGTGCTCCGCGGGGAGGACCGCGTCGTGACGACCGCGATCGCGGCGACGGTGAAGCATGTCAGGCTCGACGACGGCTCAACGCCTCTCGGGATTCACTTCGGGAGCAAGCACGGGGCCGCCTGGTGCAAGGCCATCTGGCTGGATCACCCGCTCGCGGGAGATCTCATCGTGCTCTCGCCAGAACCGATCCTCGTCACCGACGACGCGCTGCGCACGGTCGCAGATCGCTTCCGCATCCGCGTGTTCTGACCGCCGGTCGCCCACGTCGGCCCGGTCACCCTTGCCACCGCCGTGCCGCCGGGCGATCGCCGCCACCTCGATCCGCCGCGGAGGTACGACATGACGACCCGCACGACTCCTTCCACCGCGACGCCGGCATGCCCGACGTGCGGGACGTGGCGATGCTCCGCGTGCTCGCACACCCGGGCCTACGCGAATCGCTTCTCACAGACCCCGCAATCGTGCTCATCCTGCGGCAGCGGCGAAGGATCCATGCTGCCGGTGACTCACCGCCCCGGTCGCGCGGACGACCACGCCTCGAGCTGTGCCGCGCTCGTGCGCTCAGGCATCACGGCCCGCTACCCACTCGAGTAGTCACCGCGGGTCGCACCCGGGGCCGTCGTGCGCCCGCTCGATCACGCACGTGCTCAGCCCCATCTCACTTCAAGGGGTCTGTACTTAGGCCGCGATAATCACACTTATCCCGACTATTCGGCGAGAGCCCCATCTGCCCGGGGACGATGTGGCGGCACATCCTGTCGCACGAGGCGCCCCGCGATCGGGCACCACACCGGGCAGGGCGAACGGTCAGGGCGGCTGTCAGCCGATCGAGGCCGAGAGATCGAAATCTGGACCACTAAATGCCGGGCAGCCCTCCCGCAGGCGGAGCCGGGGAATCGCGCTGGTCGGCCGCATACGGCGGGTGCGAGCGATAATCCCTGCCGCCAGCCGCGCACGTCGCGCCAAGAGCGGGCATATGTGCGATCGAGGACCCTGCTGCGCATTCCCGGGTGAGCACCCTTGCGGGTTGGGCGGACGTCTTGTGAGGATTTCGGGATGAACACCATAGAGCAGCGCCTGGCGGCACCACTCGACACTTCTCGACGCACGGCGCGTACGTCGTGGGCTCCGCTGATTGTCACTGCGGTGCTCACGACTCTCTTGCTCGGGGTCAGCGGCTTTCTCTTTGGGACCGTTCAAGGTGACATTCCTTGGCCTGCCACACCAGCAGAAGAGACGGTGTACTACACGGCGCGCGGGCTCGGGTGGGGAGCCGCCGCGGTCGCCTTCGCGGGAGCGATCACGGTCGCAGTGTTCCCTCCGAGCCTCACCCGTGGTGTCCGGTGGTTCTGGGGCGTGGTCACGCTCATCGGGTCAGGATTCGTGGGCGCCATCGCTTTCTTCACCGCATACGCGTTCGCCCAAGCGAACTACCTCTTCGCATTCACTTCCTGAGTCGAGCGCGGTAGGCACCCGTCGGCGCCGACCGGCGGCACGTTCACCAGCCCCGGTGCAGATGCGAGCTGCTCATCGGCTCGCTCGGCACGTCCGCTCAATCAGACCGCACCGAAGAACACCGCCCGTGGGAGGACCCCGCTACGAACGTGGCGGCTGTCAGGGCGCCATTCTGGCTGCGCGCGATAGCGTCGGATTGAGCCGGGAGGTCAGATGCAAGCCGAGTGGGACGAGTCCTTCTTCGAGGCCGAGTCGGAGGACGCATTCGTCTACTGGGTGTGCTTTTGGACTGGGGACGATGTTGAAACGCCGGCGCAGCACAACCCGCAGCGAGTCTCTGGTGCCGACTCGGTGGAGGAAGTCCTCGCCTGGATTTCCCGCGAGAGAGGCGAACGAGGGTTCGAGCTGTTCGTCGAAACCGTCGAGTACGCGGAGTCGCGCGACGTCGGCTGGGCACCTCACCGCAAGCTTGTTCGTCTGGCTGGCAACTTTCGTCCTGCCAACGCCCAGGTGACGATCCCTCTGATTCGAGCGCACTGACGATCCTTGCCGGTGCGCCCGGAGCACGACCGGCATCCGCGCGATGTGCGCCGGTCGACTTGGTACTTCGCGGCGCCAATCGCGCGGCTACGACCGTGGCGATCACTAGAGTGACCACATGACCACTCCGGGCAAGCGCGCCGACGAAGTTTTCGGCGTATCACAACAGGTCCGCGACGATTCGTACGTAGATCGAGCTGGGCTGGACGCGACGGTAGCAAAGTATCTGCGCAGAGACGTGCATATCTCCCTACGGGGCCCGAGCAAAAGTGGAAAGTCCTGGCTACGACAGCTGGCAGTCCCGGATGCCATTGTGGTTCAGTGCCGCCTCGACAAGACAGCCGAAGACCTCTATAAGGAAGCGCTGGGGGCTCTGGGGATAAACCTTGTAATCCGGGAGACGAAAGGCGGCAACTTTGCGGGTCACGTTGAGTCGTCCGTGACGCTGGGGCAGTCGCTCATCTTGAAAGTGGCCGGGAAGCTTGGACTGTCTTACACGAGGTCCGAGGAATTACAGCTCGAGCCCGTCAGTCAGGACGTCAACGACCTTCGCTTCGTCGCAGAACTGCTAAACGAGAGCGGTCGGAGGCTCGTGATCGAGGACGTTCACTACCTCTCGCATGAAGAGCGTCGGCGCCTCGCGTACGATCTCAAGACTTTCTGGGACTTCGGCGTCTTCGTCATCATCGTCGGCATCTGGAGTCAGCAGTCACTCATCGACCTGAACCCCGACCTGAGCACGCGAGTCCGCGAATTCTCGCTCAGCTGGACGCAGGACGACCTTCTTCGAATCATCGACAAGGGGCAGAGCGCGTTGAACCTGTCTATCGATGCTCAGGTAAAGCAGAAGCTCGTCTCCCATGCTTACGGAAATGCCGGCCTGCTCCAAGCGCTGGCGCTCGGGTTGCTGGATGAGGCTGGCTTTGATGTCAGTGCTCCCGAAGTGTTCGAGGTTTCCGACGCGAATCTGTTCGATAGTGCCGCCATGGCGCTCGCTGAAAGCCTGAACCCGCTCTACCAGTCCTTCGCAAAACGGACGTCGGCGGGAATCCGAACACGCCAGAACAGCACCGGTATCTACGCTCACACCATGGCTGTGATACTCGATTCGGACGACGACAAGTTGATCAACGGCATTCACGCACGCACGATCTATCGTGAGGCGCACGCTCGTGAAAAGCGCATCCAGCAGCCGAATCTCAAGACGATCTTGCGACACCTTGACAGCCTTCAGATCGATCAGGATGGGCGCGGTCTCGTCGTCACCTATGACGAAGGCCAAGAGGAGGTTAGTGTCGTCGATCTTCAACTCCTCCTGTACCGCAAGTTCAGCACAGTCAAATGGCCCTGGGAGGAGATCGTGCAAGAGACGGACGGGCGGGACGCCTACCAAGCTGACCTGCTGTTCTAGCTTCGGAGCTCACCTAGTCCCCGCCACGCCCGATCAAGGATCGATGGTCGGCGAAGGCCGCTAGGGAAGGCGACGATGCGGCGCCAGCTCGTTGCTCGGCGCTCGCTGAATCGGTGCACGGATCATCGGCCATCGGCGGAGGCGACCTGTGCCTCGTCGATGTCGAACGTTTTGAATCCCCCGGCGGGAGTGGCGTCGCTAAAGGCCGCCATGTTCTCAAGATGGTGGCGGATGAAGAACTCGGTGTAGACCATCCGGCTCCACAGCGACTGCCTGCCGCCGTTGAGGGTGAAGTCCGCCCAAGCGCGAATCTCCGGAGCGATGACAACGCCCGTGAGGTCTGCGGCAACGTCGAAGCGCGAGATTGACTTGCTAGTAATGAACCGGCCCACAGCGAGCTCACCTTCGATGTGACTGTATGGCCGAACAGTCTCGTCGAAAGTTGCCGTGACCCCCTGCGGTACCCGAAGTCGAATGCGATGCTCGTCCACTCGCCCGATTCCTACGTGGGCCGCACGGTGTCGATCGGTGCGTGCCAGTTCGTGAACCCAATAGGTCAGATTGCTCTCTGGTCCGTACGGGGATCGGTAGGGCTGTGCCTTCTCAAGCTTGTCGAGAATCTCGACGGGCACCCCGGACAGCCGCTTGCGCTGGTCAACGAACTCTCCGGGCGTCGAACAGATCGGGTACTGGATGCGTTCGGCTTTTGGCGGGGGGTTCTGGCCGGTCGCCGCCGCGACCCAGGCGTAAAGTCCGTTGTCCAGCGCGGCTCGTAACGCAGAAAGCCAGTCGCTGAAAATCATTGAAAGCTCAATCGGCGCCGGCTCACGCATGACCGCGAGAATCTCGAACTCCCGCTCGCCCGTCTCACGGACGTCGATATCCCACGGGTGCACCGCGATGTAGTCCGCCCACGCCTTCGAAAATTCGCGGCGTCTGGCCCCCGCCCGATCAATGCGGGCGAAAGCTAGGTCGAATAGTTCTTGCACGATGCCAGGCTATGAGCCTTCGCCGACATTGATCTGAACAGCTGCACGAGTATGTGTCATCTGTTGGAGTGTGCGAAGCGGTCCGCTGGCCGTGCACTGCCCGAATGCGGATAGCGATCGGACGGACTGAGACCCGCCCGCGAGGCCCCGCTTTCGAGTACCGCCCGCCAAGGGATGGCCCCCGGCGGGTCGGCGAGTGGCGGCTGCTCAGGGAAGGGTCGATCGCCCACCGCGGTGCTTCTTGAGCGCCTCGGGGGATGGCCACGTTCCTAGCCCCGGGAAGTAGCGGCCGGTCTCCTGGAGCCACCGGTCAAAGCTGGGGATCCGAATTCTGCCAGCGCGTCGCGTAGACGACTCTTCGCGCCAATATCCGACACCGGCGAGCACGAGCGTGAGGTAGTCGGCGGCAAAGTCGATCCAATGGCGGTCAGGGTTGAAGAACTCGCGACAGTCGTCGACCGGAATTCTGTCAGCATGACCAAGGCCAGTAGCTTCACCTAGCGCGGCCCGCAAGCTGCCTTCTAGGTGCGCCCACTGCCGCGGCATTGCGGAGCGCTCGGCCTGCGCGGTCGCCATGCAATTGATGACTGCCGTCGCCCACGTCGTGGTATCCGTGGCGATATCCCGCTGCTGCAGCAACCTACTGATGGGTAATAGCGCATGGATGAGTGCCGTCCCGCTGGCATGGCGGCGGCTCCATCGAAGCTGCGACTCCGTCATCTTTCCTGTAACGAGCGCAGCCGAGACAGCTCCTGCTGCGGATACGACGTCTGTCATCGTGACCTCCCGAGCGAATCATGCAACGGACATCCGACATCCGCGATGCGGCAAAGCAAACGGAGTCGGAGACGCATCGCATCGGCACCGCACGCGAAGGCGCCGCCCACGCGCACTGCCCGTTTACGGATGGCGCCGAACGGGGGTCTTTCGCAACTCACCGGCGTTCCCTATGGTGCGTGGCATGGACAACGCACAGCTATCTCCAAGGTTCATCGCCTCTCCGGCTGAGTGGAGGGCCCCCCAGGCCGCGGGGCCCTTGGATGGCGTGGTCGCTGTGCCGGGTTCGCAGGCGCAGACCTATCTCGAAATCGTTCTTGCTGCCAGTGCAGAGGGCTCAAGCCTGCTGATGCGGCCGTTGCATTCTGACTTTTTGGCGGGCGTGATCGAGACCTCGCGCGTGCTGGGCGTGGATATCCGGGAGGTCGCCGGTACTGGGCCTTTCGGCCCGGATCTGGTCGTCGATCCCTCCGCTGCGCTCGCCACCGATGCGGTGGTGAGCATCACCGAGCCCGACGGCGTTGCCCCCGTCGCTTTCGCCGTCGCCGGCCGTGCCTCGGGCAGTGTAACCGTGGAAATTCACGAGAGCCGGTCGCACCGTCCGCTGGGCGAGGTGATCAAGGTTCTCCGCAGCATCGGTTGTGACCTCAACGACGCGGGCACATGGACTGTGCCGCTGACCGTGCACGGGCGCGGACACATCCGGGGGGGCCACGTGGAGATCGACGTCAACCGTTCATCCATGCTTGTCTCGACGCTGCTGCTGGCCGCTCCGCGGTTCGACGTCGGTCTGACGCTCCGCCACGTCGGCCAACCGCTGGGAAGCCTCCCCGACATCGCCATGACCGTCGAAGCACTCCGCCGGCGCGGCGTGTACGTCGACCAGCCGACACCTACCGAGTGGATCGTTCCCGGGGGGCCGGTACGGGCCAGAGCCGCGACCATTGAGCCCGATCTGTCACTTGCGGCACCGTTCGTCGCCGCCGCGATGATAGCCGGCGGTCGCGTATCCGTCCCAGGGTGGCCCGCTCATTCCGCGCAGCCAGCCTCCCGGCTCGCCGAGATTCTGGTGCTGATGGGCGCACGCGCACGCCGCCGGGGCGGAGCTTTGACTGTCACCGCTGGTGCCGAGCGCATCATCCGCCGCGCGCGCGTCGATGTGTCGGAGATCAGTGAACTCACCCCCATTCTGGCCGCCATCGCCGCCTTCGCGGACGGGCCGTCGACATTCACCGGAGTGAAGCCCCGCACCGGGAACGAGAGCACACACATCGACGCACTCGTAGACAACCTTCGTGCGATCGGCGGTGAGGTGGAGGAATTACCAGACGGCATCCGCGTGGTTCCCCGCCCCCTGACCGGCGGGGTTTGGCGAGCCGACCATGACTACCACGTCGCCACCGCCGGAGCCCTGATCGGACTTGCTGTACCCGACGTCACCGTCGACGACATCGGTTCGGCGACTGGGGACCTGCCCGAGTACACGAAGTTGTGGGAGCGATTGGCGCGCGGTTCCCGTGCCCGATAGCGGTCCATGAGCAAAGAAGAACGGCTGACGGGCGTGAGAACAGCTGTCATGACATGCCGCGAGATCGCCAGCCCTCCGGGCCCGGGACTTCGCCGCCTCACCGCGCTGAGCGGACCGCTCATGCTGCTGCGGGTCGCTGTCGTCGCTTCTGTCACGGGACCGGGTCACGTCCACGAACACGTGGAAAGCACCAGCAGATAGCCATCCGGGTCCTTGAGCGTCACGCCGTGCTCGTCCCAGTACGGGTTCCGTGAGGCGCCCCGCGAGCCGCCCGCCCTTTCAATCCGTGCAATGAGTTCACTGTCTACCGGCCCCTCAAAGTAGAGAACTAGGAGGGCTTCGTCGGTCGGTGTCGGGACGATCTCGGAGTCCCGCACGATCGCCAGGTGCCACCAGAGGCAGTTCGAAGCACAGCGACGTGGGCATCGACGCGACGTACGGCTCGTACACGGGGATCGGCGTGAACCCCGCGGCCGTGTACAGCGCGATCGATTCGGGCTGCGGCTTCCCGGTCTGCAGGATGACGCGTCGTGCGCCCTCCGCGCGCGCTCGTTCGATCACCGCGGTCGTCAGAGCCCGACCGACACCCCGGCGCCGTGCCACGGCGGGCACGATGAGTCGCTTGAGCTCGACGTCCACGCCGAGGCGGCGCAGCATGACGTGCCCGAGCGGCGTGCCGTCGTCATCGAGCGCGAGGAAGGTCGCGATGACGTCGTCGGGGCGCACGCGCAAGGCCTCGCGGCGCGCCGCGGTGAGTTCCGGATCCTCGCCGGACGTCACCGGCCCGTACCGAACGGTCAACTCGTCGTCCAGCATCCCGCGCAGCCCGACGGCGCGCGCGTCGTCGACGGGGACCTCCTCGATGCGCACAGTCACTTTCCCATCCTGCAGCGCACGCGTCCTCGACGTCGACCGTGCGGATGCCGCGGGGTGGCGGCATCCGCACCGATCCCCTCCGCCAGCCGCTCCGCCCGCCCCCGCGGCACGTCGAGAGTTCCGCCCGCGAAGGGATATCCTCGCTCGGGGCCTTCAGCGCCCCCGTGTCCGGCGCGTCGCCGCCACGCCCCTTCGGGAAGAGAAGGTCACACATGTCGGTCGGACTCCTCGCCGTCGTCGACGACATCCTGACGGCCGCACTCAAGGCCAGCGCCAAGACGGCCGGCGTCGTGATCGACGACGCCGCGGTCACGCCCCAGTACGTGCAGGGCATCACCCCCGCCCGTGAACTGCCCGTGGTGTGGAAGATCGCCCTCGGCAGCCTCGTCAACAAGTTCGTCATCATCATCCCGATCGCTCTGCTGCTCACGGCGTTCGCGCCCTGGGTGCTGCCGTTCCTGCTGATCATCGGAGGCGGCTTCCTCTGCTTCGAGGGCGCTGAGAAGGTGCTGGAGTGGTTCGGCCGCGAGCACGCGCACGCCGACGACGAACCCCGCGACGAGAAGAAGCTCGTGCTGGGTGCGGTGCGCACAGACCTCATCCTCAGCACCGAGATCATGCTCATCGCCCTGGCGAACCTCGACCCCGATTTCGGCATCTGGATGACGCTCGGCGCGCTGGCCGTCATCGGCCTGGCCATGACGATCGTGGTCTACGGGGCGGTCGCGCTGCTGGTCAAGATCGACGACGTCGGGCTGCGGCTCATGAAGAGCGCCTCGCGCCGGGTGCGGCGCACCGGCGCCCGGATCGTCGCCTCCATGCCCGCCGTCTTCCGGGTCATCAGCGTCATCGGCACCGTGGCGATGCTGTGGGTCGGTGGTCACCTCGTGATCGCGAACCTCGCCGAGACTCTCTGGACGGGACCGTACGACCTCGTGCACCTCGTGACCCACGCGATCGAAGCCGCGGGTCCCGTCGTGGTCTGGGTCGTCGACACGCTGATCTCCGCCGTCTTCGGTCTCGTGCTCGGACTGCTGATTTTCCTCGTCGTCACGGGCATCTCCCGCCTGCTGAAGCGCCCCGCGGCCACCGAGTCGCACACGACCTCGTAGGGCGTTGCGAAGACCCCGCCCGCGTCTGGGTGGGTGTCAACCCGGTTGAGCGGAGGCCGGCTGCGCCGCACCCTTGACGCAATCCCAGGAGGACACCATGAGCGATCTGAACAAGCCCCACGAGCACCACGCCGATGACGCCGTCGCCGACGACCTGGCTCCCACGGATGCCGTCACGGACGAGGTGCGCGAAGACGCCGCGAGCGCGCAGCACGTGGCCGGCGGCGACGAGCCCGACGCGCCTGCGGCGACCCACCCGTAACGGTCAGCAGCGGGCGCACCGGGGGAGGGGCGCGTGCGGCGACCGCCGCGGTTTCGGCTAGAAATGACTGCATGCCCGACACCGCCGCCGCCGTCTCGTCCGCTCCGCTCGCCAGCGCGGCATCCGAGGTCATCCACCTGCGGCGCGGCGGGACCAGCGTCGTGGTCGACCTCGGCGCGGAATCACCGGCCATCGTCCACTGGGGCGAGGACCTGGGCGATGCGCCGGTCGCGACCCTGCAGTCCCTCGCGCGCGCCGCGCGGCTGCAGCGGGTCTCGGGGGGTCTCGACAGCACCGCCCGGCTGGGCGTGCTCACCACCGCCGCCGCCGGCTGGCTCGGCACCCCCGCGCTCGAGGGCCACCGCGATGGGCAGAGTGTCAGCGCGCGGTTCACGCTCGCCGACGCCCGGGCGACGGCGCATGAGCTGCGGCTCGACTTCGCCGACGACGAGACCGAACTGAGCGCGCGGGTCGAACTGAGCCTGGGCGTGTCCGGCCTCGTGCGCAGCCGCATCGCGGTGCGCAACGAGGCGGACGCGCCGTACACGGTGCAGGCGCTGCACGCGACGCTGCCGCTGCCGTGGGATGCCACGGAGATCTTCGACACGACCGGCCGTCACCTGCGGGAGCGCTCGGGACAGCGCCACGACCTCACCTTCGGCACGCACCTGCGGGAGACCCGGCGCGGCCGTCCCGGAGCCGACGCCACCCTGCTGCTCGCCGCGGGCACCCCCGGGTTCGGGTTCGAGCGCGGGCGGGTGCACGGCATCCACCTCGCCTGGAGCGGCAACCAGCGCGCCTTCGCCGAACGGGTGCCGACCGGGGAGTCGTTCCTCGGCGCCGGCGAGCTCTACGCCCCCGGGGAGATCCGGCTGGCACGCGGCGAGGAGATCGTCTCGCCGGTGCTGTTCGGATCGTGGGGGGACGGCCTCGATGCGCTCGCCGCCCGCTTCCACGACGAGTGGCGCGCCCGCCCGCAGCATCCGCGCCGGCCGCGCCCGATCACCCTGAACACGTGGGAGGCGGTCTACTTCGACCACTCTCTGCCCAAGCTCACCGCGCTCGCCGATGCCGCCGCCGCGCTCGGCGTGGAGCGCTACGTGCTCGACGACGGCTGGTTCCGCGCCCGCCGCGACGACACCGCCGGACTCGGCGACTGGTTCGTCGACACCGGCGTCTGGCCCGACGGGCTGCACCCCATCGTCGACCACGTCAGGGGGCTCGGCATGGAGTTCGGGCTCTGGTTCGAACCCGAGATGGTCAACCCCGACAGCGACCTCGCCCGGCAGCACCCCGACTGGCTGCTGCGCGGCCGCGTCGAGCTGCCGCCGTCGGCGCGCCAGCAGCAGGTGCTCAACCTCGCCCATCCCGAGGCCTACGCCTACATCGCCGGGGTCATCGGGGCGATCCTCGACGAGTACCCGATCGCGTACGTCAAATGGGACCACAACCGTGATCTGGTCGACGCGGCCGCGGGCCCGGGTGGCGCCGCGCAGGTGCACGCGCACACGCTCGCCGTCTACCGGCTGATCGACGAGCTGAAGGCCGCTCGTCCGGGCCTCGAGATCGAGAGCTGCGCCTCGGGCGGCGCCCGCGTGGACCTCGGCATCCTCGATCGCACCGACCGCATCTGGACCAGCGACTGCCTCGACCCGGTGGAGCGCCTCGAGAATCAGCGCAACACCGGTCTGGTGGTGCCGCCCGAGATGATGGGCATGCACCTGACGACCCCGCACGTGCACTCCACCGGCCGCACCGTCGCGCTGAGCATGAGCGGCGCGGTCGCCCTCTTCGGGCACTTCGGCATCGAGTGGGACGTCACGACGCTCACCGAGCCCGATGCGGCGGCCGTCGCGGAGTGGGTGGCCCTGGCCAAGCGCGTGCGTCCGCTCGTCGCCGCCGGCCGGGTCGTGAACGTCGACGTCGCCGATCCGGGGCTCGACGTGCGCGGGGTCGTCGCCGCCGATGCGGCCTGCGCATTCTTCACCGTCACCCAGACGCAGTCGCTCATCTCGTCGCCGACGGGGAGGGTGCGGATGCCGGGTCTCGACCCCGATCGCACGTACCGCGTGCGCATCGTCACGCCCGGCGGCATCGTGCAGGAGCCGGCTCAGTCGCCGCTCGACTGGGCGCACCACGACACGGTGCTCACCGGGCGCCAGCTGGCCCTCGTCGGCGTGCGCCCGCCCGTGCAGAACCCGCAGCAGGCGACCGTCGTCGAGATCACCGCCGCGTGAGCGGCGGCGCTCCATAGTTGCTCCCGGCACTGAACGCCAGTCCTCGTTTCCGGATCGTCTCGTCCCCTAGCGTGGGACGATGCCGAGCGACGACTTTCGGCCGGAGGACCTCTACACCGGCCCCATCGACCTGACCGGAGTGAACCCCGAGGGCGACGACGAGCCCGACGCCGACAAGGTCGAGATCAGCTACGACGAGCAGCGCTACCCGGCGCGTCCGAAGCGGCTGCGCCCGCGCGACCAGTTCCGCGGCGGGAGCGTGCGACGCATCAAGACCGACCCCCGCACGGCCAACGGCACCAACCCGTCGTACGTCGAGTGGCTGGTGCGGCAGTCGATGCTGAAGGATGCCGACGTGCTCGCGCGCCAGCTGGCGGGCCAGCCGGCCATGTGGCGCAACCCCTACGCGCGCCCCGACGCCCGGCGGGCGATCTCGACGACCGACGTGTGGTTCACGGCGTACCCCATCTCTCTGATCACCCGCCCCGGTCAGTCGTTCCTGGCCGCGCTCGGCGACGAGGACCTGTGGACGGCGTTCGAGCGCATCGGCATCAACGCCATCCACACCGGTCCGGTCAAGCGCGCCGGCGGCATCGCCGGGTGGCGGGAGACGCCGAGCGTCGACGGGCACTTCGACCGGATCAGCACCGAGATCGACCCGGCGTTCGGCACCGAGGACCAGTTCCGGGCCCTGTGCGACGTCGCCGACAGTCACGGCGGCAGTGTCATCGACGACATCGTGCCGGGTCACACCGGCAAGGGCGCGGACTTCCGCCTGGCCGAGATGGGGTTCAAGGACTACCCCGGCATCTACCACATGGTCGAGGTGCCGCCCGAGGACTGGGGTCTGCTGCCCGATATCCCCGAGGGCGTCGACAGTGTGAACCTCGACCCGGCGACCGAGCAGGAGCTCGAGAGCCGCGGCTACATCATCGGCGCGCTGCAGCGCGTCATCTTCTACACGCCCGGGGTGAAGGAGACCAACTGGAGCGCGACGGCACCGGTGATCGGCCCCGACGGCATCACGCGCCGGTGGGTGTACCTGCACTACTTCAAGCAGGGCCAGCCCTCGATCAACTGGCTCGACCCGACCTTCGCCGGCATGCGTCTGGTGATCGGCGATGCCCTGCACTCCCTCGGCGAGCTCGGCACGAGCGCCCTGCGCCTGGATGCCAATGGCTTCCTGGGCGTGGAGAAGAGCGCCGGCGGGCCCGCGTGGTCGGAGGGGCACCCGCTCTCGCACGCCGCGAACCACATCATCGCCGGCATGGTGCGCAAGGTGGGCGGCTTCACCTTCCAGGAGCTCAACCTCACGATCGAGGACATCCGCGACACCGGCGCGGTGGGAGCCGACCTCTCCTACGACTTCATCGGGCGCCCCGGCTACCACCACGCGCTCGCGACGGGCCAGACGGAGTTCCTGCGCCTGGCGCTCACGACGTCGCTCGAACTGGGCGTGCAGCCGGTGCAGCTCGTGCACGGCATGCAGAACCACGACGAGCTCACCTACGAGCTCGTGCACTGGGCGACCCGCCACGCCGACGACCTGTACCGCTTCCGCGGGGGCGAGATCTCCGGTGGCGAGCTCGCCGAGGTGGTGCGCGCCGAGCTCACCGAGAGCCTCACCGGAACGGCCGACTACAACCGGGTCTTCACGCAGAACGGCATCGCGTGCACGACGACATCCCTCATCGCCGCGACGCGCGGGATCGCGCGCCTCGACGACATCGACGATGACGACATCCCGGCCATCCGGGACGCCCATCTGCTGCTCTGCGCGTACAACGCCTGGCAGCCCGGCGTCTTCGCGCTGTCCGGGTGGGATCTGGTGGGTATGCTCACCATCCCGGGCGAGGAGATCGCCGACCTGATCGCCGCCGGCGACACCCGCTGGATCGAGCGCGGCGCCCACGATCTGCTCGACGTCGACCCGCAGGCCACCCGCTCCGCGGCGGGGATGCCGCGGGGGCGCGCCCTGCACGGGCCGCTGCCCGCGCAGCTGGACGACCCGGCGTCGTTCGCCTCACGCCTGGCCGCCATCCTCGACCTGCGGCGGGAGTCGGGCATCGCCACCGCCACCCAGGTGGACATCCCCGAGGTCGCGCATGCGGGCATGCTCGTGCTCGTGCATCGCCTCGACGAGGGGGATGCCGAGGCGGAGGAGCCGATCCAGGTGACCGTGCTGAACTTCGCCGCCGAGGCCACGGAGGGCACCGTCAGGTCGGACCAGCTCATACCCGGCAGTGAGGTCGTCGACGCGGCCTCGGGCGAGACCGTCGGGCGGGTGGACGATCTGCGGAGCTTCTCGGTCGCGCTGCCGGCCTACGGCGCGATGTTCCTGCTGCTCACGCCGCCGGCCGTCGACGCCGAGTGACTCAGGCCAGGGCGGCGTCGATGCCGGCCAGCGGCACGGGCAGCCAATCGGGGCGGTTGCGCGCTTCGTACATGGCCTCGTAGACCGCCTTGTCGAGCACCAGCGCCTTCAGCAGCAGGGTGTCCAGGTCGACCGCGCCCAGCGCGGCCGCATAGGCGTCGAGGAACGCCTCGCGACAGGCCGCAGCCCACGCGCCGGCATCGGCGTCGCCGGCGACGGCGCTGGCGTAGTCGAACGACCGCAGCATGCCGGCGACGTCGCGAGGCGCCAGATCCGGGATCGCGCGCTCGTGCATCGGCCGCAGCGGCTCGCCTTCGAAGTCGACCACGCGCCATCCGCCCTGGGGGACCGCGAGCACCTGCCCGAGATGCAGGTCGCCGTGGATGCGCTGCAACCGCGGCCAGGGCCGCTCGAGCGCCGCCTGATAGACGGCGTCGATCGCCGGAAGGCGCTCCGCGACCGCGGGCACCTCGGCTGCCGCGGTGGCCAGGCGCTGGCGCCAGGTCGCCGCCGTGGCCGCCACCTCGGGAGTGCCGGCATCCACGGTCTCCAGGGTCGCGCCGAGGGCGCCGTGCACGGCGGCGACGGCGATGCCGAGATCCCGCGCGGCCTCGGTGAAGTCCCGCCGGTCCCGTGCGGCCTCCAGGGCGACCTCCCAGCCATCGCGCACGCCGGGCAGGAACTCCTGAGCGAACCCGAGGGTTCCGCGGGCGACGCCGGACGCGCGCCCCGCGTCGGGCCATTGCGCATCGAGGCTCCCGAGGAACTTCGGGACGTACGGCGACTGCGCATCGCTCAGCACGCGCTGCATGGTGACGTCGGGGTTCTCGCCGTGGTGCAGCGTGCGGAAGAGCTTGAGGATGATCGTGGGTTCGCCGTCCTCGTCGAACACGATCGACGTGTTGGACTGCTCGCCCGAGAGCACCCGAGAGCCGGTCACGCGGCTGACGTCGACCCCCATGTCGGCGAGCATTCCCACCGCGAAATCGGGGTGCCGGGTCGCATCGACGAGGTACCCGTCGTCGGTGCGACAGGCGACGGCATCGGAGGGCGAGGAGGACGCGACGAGGGTCAACGGCACGTGGTAGAGCGCCGGCAGTGAACCGGCGTCGTCCATGAGCAGGTAGCGCGTGGCGCCGGGCACGGGCTGCGCGTCGAGGATGCGGAAGCGCGGTGCGTGACTCTTGCCGGCGAACCACCGCTGCTGCGCCACCCAGGCGCTGAGGTCATCTGTGAAGTCCACGCTTCACCCTCGCGCGTTTCGGCGCCGGGGCGAAAGGGGTGGACGTGCGGCACGGATGCGTAGTACCGCGCCGCGCGCCGTGCGCTCCGCGCTCAGGCGTCCGACGGCAGCCCTACCTTCGGCTTCGCCCAGGACCGACCCTGCGTGTCCTTCAGGATGTCGTATTCGACGTCGACGTGCGGCTCGATGGCGCTGTACTTGTCGTTCGGTGCGCCGATGATCAGCTGGAAGCCGAGCCCGCGCCATGCGCCGATCGCCCGCTTGGTGAAGTGCGCGTCGGCCTTGATGAGCGCCTCGTCGAGGAACACCGGTGCGTAGCGCGGACGCTCGGCCCCGGCATCCCCCAGTTGATAGCGCAGCGCGGCGCCGACGATGAACGCGATGAGCTCCTGCGACTCGCCGCCGGACTTCTCGCCGATGTGGTCATACAGCGCGACGTGCTGGTGCGTCACGGCGTGCACGCGTTCGGCGCTGACCCGCACGTGGTTGCGGACGTCGACGAGGTCGGCGAAGTCCGGTGCGGTGCGGCGCAGCCGGTTGATGAGCCGGGACATGCGCTGGTAGACGCGCTCGCGGTCGTCGTCGGTCTCGGCCGCATCGATCAGCGCCCGCACGTCGCGCAGCTCCTTGCGGAAGCGCCGCCGCACCTCCGACTGGGTCTCGCGCGGCGAGATCTGCAGACGGTGATGGTCGTCGTAGAAGGGCAGGTCCTGCATGATGAGGTTGATCGGCTCGATGCGATCGCGGATTTCGCGCAGCGACCTGCTGAGCGTCGAGTCGAGGTTCGTCAGATCGTTGCCCGAGAGCTTCAGCAGGCTGTCGCGCCACTCCGCCTCGAGTTCGTGCAGACCGCTGGTCTCGAGTTCGGCGAGGATGCGCTCGAAGTCGCCGAGCGACTGGTCGGGGTCGGCCAGCAGGTTGGGGTTGGGCCAGCGGTCGAGGAACCCGGCGAGGGTGCGCCGCAGGCTGTCGCGCTGATCGCCGACCGCCTCCTGCGCAGCCCGCTGGTCGTCGAGGAAGCGTCGTGACGCCGAATCGAGCGCGGCGTCGAATCGGGCCAGGTCCTGCATGCGCGTGGTGGGACCGGTGCCCTCCGGCAGCAGGAACTGCCCGTCGAGGTAGGCGGCCTGGGCCTCGGTGAGCGCGCGCCCGGCGGCGTCGGCCGCGTCGATCGCGGCCTGAGCGGCATCGACCTCATCGGTGACGGCCGCCCATGCGTCGGCGAGCCGCTGCTGCTCGGCCTTCGCACGGCCGATGCCCTCACGCAGCTCGGCCGCCTCGGCGCGCTTCGCGGCGATCTGGGATTGGATGCTGGCGATGGTCGGGTTCTCGGCGGTCACCTCGTCGATGATCGCGGACCAGCGCTCGCGCTCCTTCTCGACGGATGCCACGTCCACCTGGTCCCAGGTGAGGTCCTGGATCTTCTCGTACGCCGCCCGGCGGGCGTCGAGCGCGTCGAGCTCGGCTTCGGCATCATGGGTGGCCGTCTGTGCCGTCTCGAGCTCGGCACGAAGCGCCCCGAGCTGCGCGTCGAGCTCACCGACGCGGCGGTGCGTGGAGAACCCCAGCACGTTGCGTCGTCCGTGCCCGCCGTGCGCACCACGGGCGCCCTGCGACGTCTGCCCCGCGAGGGTCAAGGCCATCCGGTGCTCCGACAGCTCGGCCGAGGTGTCGACGCAGACGTAGCCGTAGCGGCGGGAGAGCTCGTCCTGCAGCCAGCCCGTGAAGGGCGTGCTCTTGTAGTCCAGGCGTCCGGGGAGCGTCTGGGGATCGCCGGGCGCGGCGTCGGGAAGCCCGGTGTGCACGCCCTCGTAACGGAGGCGCTCGGGGATGCGGATCGTGTCGATGGCGGCGCGGAACGCCGGCAGGTGCGCCGCATCGATGAGGAGCGTGGTGGCGAAGCCGCCGAGGGCGAGGTTGAACGCCTCACGCCACGGCTCGAACTCGGTGCGCACCTCGATCAGCTCACCGACGAACGGCAGCTGGTCGGTGCGGAGCCCGGCGGCGCGGGCGAGGAGCTCCCGCGATTCGCGCAGGCGTGCGGGGATGTTGTCGTGGCGCTCCGCGGCCTCCCGGCGTTCGGCTTCGAGCGCGCCCACGCGTGCCGCGAGGGTGTTGCGCGCGCTGATCGCCTCGCCATACGCCTCCCGCAGCGTCGCCTTGGCGTCGGGGTCGGCCAGCGCCTGCCGGGCGCGGTCGGCCAGCGCCTCGAACTCGCGCGCCGAGGCCACCTGCACCTGCAGCACCTCGAGTGCGGCGTCGAGCCGCTCCCGCTCCCGCGCCACGTCGGCGAGGCGGCGCTCGAGGCCGCGAAGCTCGCGGTGCGCGGTCTCGAGCCGGTCGCCTCCGGCGGCGCGGAGCACCTCGCCGAGGCCTTCCCGCTCGATGTCGGCGGCATCCGCCAGCGCCTGGTGCTCGCGCACCTTCGCCTCGGCGGTGCGGGTGGCCGCCTGCAGCTCGACCTCGACCTCGCGCAGCAGATCGAGGCGGCGCGAGGCGCGCCAGAGGGTCGCCAGCGAATCGGGCTCGCTGAACCGCCCGATCTCATCGATCAGGCGCAGGCGCTCGGCGGCCTCTTCGATGCGTGCGCGCGCCGCGCGGATCGGCTGCAGCGCCCGCACCTGCTGCTGCGCGGTCAGCATGCGGCTGCGGGTGCTCTCGAGCCCGTCGAAGTGGGCCACGACGGCGTCGGCCGTCGCCATCGTCTCGGGCTCCTCGAGCACCATGCGCTTGTAGAGGTCGTCGACGGTCGTGATCTGCTGGCCGGCCTGGATGCGGGCGAGCAGGCTCATCGCCTTCGAGCCGCCGCCCGCGGCGCCGATGCCGAGCACGGCATGAAGCCGCGCGGAGAACTCGCGATCGGTCGCCACGGTGTCGAGCCCGGCGGCCTTGACCGCGGCATCCGCCAGACGCTGGCGGGCGGCATCCTCGAGCGAACTGAGGTCGAAGGGGCCCGTCACGGTCGCGCGGACCCGCACGGTGTCTTCGACCAGACGCGCGCCGGCAGGGATGTACCAGGCGCGCACCGCCGTGAAGCGCGATCCGTCGTGGTCGAGCCACGTCATCGACACGGCGGTCCAGGTGTCCACGCCGTCGCCGCGCAGCACCGTCACCTTCGTGCCGTCCTCGGTGCGGGTCTCGTCGGTCTTCCCGCGGGCGTAGGAGAGGATGTTGCGCTGCTCCTGGCCGCGCGGGCGCCCCACGACGGCGCCGTTGGAGGCGCCGTTGAACGGGGTGGTGTGCGGCATCATGAGCGCGACGTACGCGTCCATGAGCGTCGACTTGCCCGAGCCCGATCCGCCGCACAGCAGCGTCGCGGTGGGGGAGAAGCGCACGCGGTGGGCTCCGTCGTAGCCGCCCCAGTTCACCAGCTGCAGCTCGTCGGCCACCCACTGCTGGCCTCGGGATGCCGCGGGGATGAGCCCGAAGAGGGTGTCGAGCATCGTCATCGTGCCGCCTCCGCAAAGCCGTCGGCATCCGCACCGTCGGTGTCGTCCGCCGCGTCGTCGAGATCGATCGCCGTCGAGTGCTGCGACCGGTCTGCGAGCCAGTCGCGCAGTTCCCGCAGGCGCTCGGAGGAGAGCAGGATCTCGACGAGCGGGCTGATGCGGTAGCGCCCCTCCGACTCCTCCTCGATGATGCCGTCCTGGCGCAGGCGCGAGACGGCCGCGCGGATGGCCTTCTGCCGGCGCGCGGTGCTGCCGTCGGCCTCGGCGAAGTACGTGAGCACCGTCTGCTCGATGTCCTCGATGTCCACGCGTGCCGAGGGCTCCCCGGCGGTGCTCTCGCGCTGGTAGACGGTGCGCAGGTGGACGAGCACGAGGGTCTCGGCGCGGGAGTATGCCTCGTCGCGCAGGAGGATCGGGACCTCGAGCTCGTCCGAGCGCACCTGCTCCTTGTAGGCGACCCCGCGGTCGTGGTCGACCACCAGCCGCACGAACAGGTCGTTGAGCCGCGACTCGATCGCGTGCCGGTGGTCCATCAGCACCGTCCACTCGCCGCGGTTGCGGTCGGCCAGCAGGAACCGGCGCTGCAGCAGCCGCACGAGCACGCGCCGGGCTTCGGGGTCGAGCACGCCCCGGTCGCCGGGGAACAGCTCGTCAGGGTCGTGCTCCATCGCGACCGGCGCGATGAACGGCTCCTCGGTCGCAGGGTCGGCGACGGCGTCAACGACGGTGTCGGCAACGGGGGCGGTGTCAGTCATGCGGGAGTTCTTTCACGGTGCTCGCGGTCACGGTGCCGAAGGCGAAGCGGCGGCTGGTGCCGTCGGGGCGGCGGGCCTCGGCGATGGAGATGTCGTCGCTCTCGGTCATGCCGTTGCGGTGGGCGATCTCCAGCAGGCCGAGAAGGTCGACCGGCCGGCGGGTGTCGTCGGCGGCGCCCTCGAACGCCGCGGCGAGATCGAAGCGGTCGCCGAGCGTCGCGACGTAGGCTTCGAGCTCGGCGTAGCGAGGGCCGCCCCAGGCGCGCGTGTCGGCATCCACGAACTCGACATCCTCCGGCGCCGGGAGCGGTGCCGGCGCGCCGGGCGGATGCAGGTCGCTGAGCGACTGGCGCAGGTGCCCGATGTCGGCGACGGGGAACGTGTGCAGCGGCTCGACGCGGTCGCCGGCCCTGGAGTCCTGCATCCACAGCTGCAGCCCGGACATGACGCCCCGCAGCAGCTCGTCCACCTGCCGGTCACGCGCCGGGTCGTGGGTGCGCACCTGGGCGGTGATCACCTGCGACGCCCGCCGCTGCGCGGTCAGCACCTCCTGCACGCCCTGCTCGACCTGACGGCCGATGGCGTCGAGGTCGGCGCGCTGCTCGGGCGCCATCAGGCGGGAGAACGGCTGCGTGAGCAGCGTGTGCAGCTGCTCGGTGAGGCGGTCGATGTTCTCCGCGTCGCCGATGAGCCGCAGAGCGCCCTCGAACGCCCGGCCCTCCGGGGTCGCCTGCATGACATGGCGCCCCCGTTGCAGGTACTCGCGCAGGATCTCGCCCGTCGGGCGCACATCGCGGCGGAGGTCGGCGACGACGTCGCGCTGCATCGCTTTGATCGACTCGGCGACGCGGGAGAAGTCCGCCGGCAGCTCACGGGCCAGGTGCAGCACGTTCTCGGCCTCTTCGAACAGCTGCTCGTCGTCGATGGGCTCGGCTTCGTCATTGCGCAGCCGGGCGATCGCGGCATCCAGCGCCTCTCGCTCAGCCAGCAGCATGGCGATGCGCTGCTCGGGGTCGGTCTCGGCGTCACGGGCCAGGCGCTCGACCGCGTCGAGCAGCGTGCGCACGCGGGAACGGGAGACCCGTGCGCGGCCCCCGCCGGTGCGACCGGCGATGTCGAGGGCCCCGACCGCGTGCGCGGTCAGGCGGTAGACCTCCACGTCGTTCTCGATCTGCGGGGCCAGCCATCCCACGCGCACCCAGTGGCGGCAGATCTCACGGGCGGTGCCCACCGGGAGGCGTCGGTCGTCCTCGTCGTAGCCCGCGGCGCGCAGCTCGTCGAGCGCTTCACCGATCTCCGCGTGGGCGTCGGCGACGGCGACGGCGGGGCGTTCGGGGGTGAAGACGAGCGACAGCACGGCCACGACGAAGGGCGCGTGGCGGCCATGGAGAAGGTCGAGCGTCGGGTTTCGGAACGCGGCGACCGAGCGCTGATACGCGGCCTCCGCGCGAGTTTTCGACATCGGGGACAAGCCTAATCGACCCCTCCGACGGCTCCCGCCGGGCGCTGCTCGCGTGGCGTGGGGCCTGTGGGGCTGCTCGAGTGTCACGAATGGTGGGTGCGCGGGGTGTTGACCCGCCGTTTGTGACACCGGAGCGGCGCGGGGTGGTGGCGTGGGGGCCGTGGGGGCCGTGGGGCTGCTCGAGTGGCGCGAATGGTGGGTGCGCGGGGAGTGACCCGCCGTTTGCGACACCGGAGTAGCGCGGGCCGGGACCGGCGCGGCGCGGGACCGGCGCGGCGCGGGACCGGCGCGGCGCGGGACCGGCGCGGCGCGGGACCGGCGCGGCGCGGGCGGATGCCGCGGCGAATTGACTTCGCGAGGAAGCGGGCTATGGTCAGGGGTTCACCCGCCAGCCGAAGAGGGGAAGCGAGTCCATGTCCGCTAAGTCACCGCAAGCGCGCGACGGTAAGAAGGTCGCCCAGCAGTCACTCAAGGAGAAGCGCGCAGCCAAGCGTGCCAAGCGAGAGCCCGAGGGGCTGCTGAAGCCGCGCAAGGGCGCCGGCGCCTGAAAGCGGAGGCGGGCGGCTCCTCGCGGAGCCGCCCGCTCTCGCTCAGCGCAACTCGACGGTGGCGTTCGCGTTGTTGAGCACCACGATCGCGGTGATCGCGGGGTGACCCGCGGCGGCGATCTTGGCGCGGTCGAACCGCAGCAGCGGGGTGCCCTCGCTGACCGACTGGCCCTTCATGGCGAGCGTCTCGAAGCCGTCGCCCTTCATCGCCACGGTGTCGATGCCCACGTGGATGAGCAGCTCCGTGCCGTCGGCCAGCACCAGCGCGATGGCGTGGCCCGTGTCGAACGTCGCGCCCACGGTGGCGGCGGCCGGCGCGATAACGGTGTCACCGGTCGGCTCGACCGCGATGCCGGGGCCCATGATCCCGTCGGCGAAGGTGGGGTCGGGCACCTCCGACAGCGGCACGACCCGCCCGGCGACGGGCTGGCGCAGCACCAGGGTGGGCGCCGGGGCCTCGGTCAGCACCGCGCTTCCGCCGGCATCCGTCGACGCATCGGGTGTCGCCGTGGCCCGGTCGGGCTGCGCGCCGGCTCCGCCGACGGGAGCCTTGGTGCGCCCGGCGATGAGCTCCTCCATGGCATCCTTCACGAACTGCACGTTCAGCCCGTAGACCACCTGCACGGACGTGCCGCCCGGCTTCATGGTCCCCGCCGCGCCGGCGCGCTTGAGTGCGGCGTCGTCGACCTTCGAGACATCGGCGACCTCCATGCGCAGCCGTGTCGCGCAGTTGTCGAGGTCGGTGATGTTGTCCTTGCCGCCCAGGCCGTCGATGAAGCGGGCGGCGGTGACGAGGTAGGGGTCGTCCGCGGTGTGCGTGTCGTACTCGGTGCCGGCCTCGAGCGTGTCGTCGTCCTCGCGGCCGGGGGTCTTCAGGTTGAACCGCTTGATGAAGAAGTAGAAGACGCTGAAGTACACGAGGAACCAGAACACACCCATCACCAGGATGAGCCAGGGGTTCTGGGCCATCGGGTTGGTCCAGTTGAGCACGAGGTCGATGAAGCCGCCCGAGAACCCGAAGCCCATCCTCACCGGCAGGATCGCGGCGATGGCCATCGAGATGCCCATGAACAGGGCGTGCACGACGTAGAGCACAGGCGCCAGGAACATGAACGCGAACTCGAGCGGCTCGGTGACGCCGACGAAGAACGAGGCGAACGCACCCGAGAGCAGGATGCCGTACGCCAGCTTCTTGCGCGTGGTCTTGGCGGTCAGGTACATCGCCAGCGCGGCGCCGGGGAGACCGAACATCATCACGGGGAAGAATCCGGTCATGTACTGCCCGGTGACGCCGTAGGTGCCCACGCCGGCGAGGAAGTTGTTGAGGTCGTTGATGCCGGCCACGTCGAACCAGAACACCGAGTTCAGCGCGTGGTGCAGACCGACGGGGATGAGCAGCCGGTTGAGGAAGCCGTAGAGACCGGCCCCGAGGGGGCCGAGGGTGACGATCCACTCACCGAAGCCCACGAGACCGCCGTACACGAACGGCCAGACGAAGAACAGCACGATCGCCAGCACGAGCGAGAAGGCCGCCGTCACGATCGCCACCGAGCGCTTGCCGGAGAAGAACGACAGCGCGTCGGGCAGCTTGGTGTCCTTGAACCGGTCGTAGCACCACGCGCCGATGAGGCCGCACAGGATGCCGACGAAGACGTTCTCGACCCGCAGGAAGGCGGGATCCACCTCGTTGACGTCACCCACGCCGGTGAACAGCAGCACCGTCTCGGGCCGGAGCAGCGTCGTGACGACCAGCCACGACACCAGGCCCGCCAGGGCGGCAGTGCCGTCGGCTTTCGTCGCCATGCCGATCGATACACCGACGGCGAAGAGCAGTGCGATGTTGTCGAGCAGCGCACCGCCCGCCGCGCTCAGGAACGCGGAGACGAGGTTGCTGCCCGCCGCCGACGTGATCCAGTAGCCGATGCCCGAGAGGATCGCCGCCACCGGCAGCACGGCCACCGGCAGCATGATCGATCGACCGAGCCGCTGCATGAATTTCATCTTCTGTCTCCCGTGTGGGTGGCCGTGTCGATGCGCCCCGCGGTCGCGTCGGGCACGGCGATCATCCAACCGCATCCGGGCTCTGCAACTCAATGGCCATGCACCGTGACAAAAACCGCGGGAGCTGCTGTGGGCCCCGCTCCGGCGGCATCCGCGCGCCGCTTCCGTGGTGTGCGGGCGCTGCCGGGGTGCCGGCTCAGAGGGTGGAGGGGAGTGCGGCTTCCGGCCCGGCGACGCCGCCCAGCCGCGCGGCCAGCCGCTCGCGCGCGCGGCCCACGTGCACCGCGAGCAGCTCGGCCGCGGCCTCGCCGTCGCCGGCTTCGACCAGTTCCATGATGCGCTCGTGCTCTCCGGCGATCAGCTCCGTCGGCAGCAGCGACGCGCCCTGCACCTGCGACATGCAGAAGACGACTTCGGATGCCAGCGACTCGTACACGCCGCTGGTGCGGGCACTCCCGAGCGCGTCGACCAGGCTGCGGTGAAAGCGCATGTCCGGCTCGACGATGTCGCGGGGGGAGGCGTCGACCAGCGCGGAGATCTCGCGGTTCGCGGCGCGCGCGGCCTCCGGCACGTGTCGCTCGGCGGCGAGCAGGCGCAGCACCTGCGCCTCGATGACGACCCGCGTGCGGTAGATGTCGCGGGCATCCTCCGGGGTGAGGCGCACGACGCGCGCCGTCTTGTGGGCGCGCCGTTCGAGCAGCCGGTCGCGCACCAGGTTCTCGATGGCGGCCTTCGCGGTGGGGCGGGCCACGTGGTACCACTCGGCGACGTCGACCTCGCCCAGTGCGGTGTCGGGAGCGAGCTCCCCGGAGAGCACGCGGCGACGCAGGTCGTCGGTGACAGCCTCGATGACCGAGACCACGGCGATACGAGCAGCCATCGCACACTCCTTCGTTGTGCCCCGGGGTGAGAGCACCCCCCGAGTTTATGGTTCGTCCGACAATGACTCTTGACTGACGTGTCTACATGTCTAACAATAAGGCAACCGTTGGCGCGATACATGCGCTTCTCACGACTCGAAGGAGAGTCCCGTGTTCCAGCAGATCCTCGATCCGGTCTTCGGGTCACTCGCGCTCTCCGCGCTGGTGGCCGTCATCCCCCTCGCCACCCTCTTCGTGCTGCTGGGCGTTTTCCGCGTCAAGGCGTGGAAGGCCGCGCTGGTCGGGCTCGTCCTCTCGCTGGTGCTCGCGGTGCTGGTGTGGCAGATGCCGCCCCTGCAGGCGCTGAGCGCCACGGCGGAGGGTGCGCTGTACGGCATCGTCCCGATCCTCTGGATCCTCGTGAACGCCCTCTGGGTCTACCGCCTCACCGTGGTCACGGGATGGTTCGAGGTGCTCGGCGACCGCATCCGCGCCATCAGCGACGACCAGCGCATCCTCGCGATCCTCATCGCCTTCTGCTTCGGTGCGCTGCTGGAGTCGCTCGCCGGGTTCGGGGCACCGGTCGCCATCTCCATCGCCATGCTCATCGCGGCAGGCATGAAGCCGCTGAAGGCCGCCATCGTCTCGCTGCTGGCCAACACCGCGCCCGTGGCCTTCGGCGCCATGGCCGCGCCGATCATCGCGCTGTCGGGCGTCACCGGGATCGACATCCACCTGCTGTCCCAGATGGCGGGCCGCCAGACACCGTTCCTGGCGATGATCGTGCCGCTCATCCTCGTGTTCATCGTCGACGGCATGCGGGGGGTGCGCCAGACGTGGCCCGTCGCCGTCGTCGCCGGCATCGCGTTCGCGGTGGCCCAGTTCGTCACGGCGAACTTCATCGCCGTGGAGATCACCGACGTCGTGGCATCCGTGGTCACGGTCGCGGCGGTGCTGATCATGCTTCGGTTCTGGAAGCCCTCCGAGACGCTCGTCTTCGATGCCGCCGACCGTGAGGCCGGCATCGCCTCGGCCTCCGCCGCCGCGGCGGCCGGCACCAGCCAGAGCCGCACCGGTTCGGACACCGGCTCCGGTACGCGCTCCGACTCCCGGGTGCGGGTGGCCGAGGCCGTGCGGGTCGACACAGCCTCGCGCTCGCGCGGCAACCTGACCTGGAACGCCGTCATGCCCTACGTGGTCATCATCGCGGTGTTCTCGGTCGCGCAGATCCCCGTGATCAAGCAGTTCCTGGCCCAGTCCGTGACCCTGATGTTCCCGTGGCCGGGGCTCGAGATCGCCAACGCCGCGGGCGACCCGGTGGGCACCACCTTCTCGCTGAACGTGTTCGGCACCGGCGGCACGCTGCTGCTGCTGTCGGGCATCATGGTCGCGCTCATCTACCGGATCCGCCCCAAGGACGCCGTGGCCGCGTACGGTCACACCCTGAACCAGCTGCGCTTCACGATCGTCACGGTCGTCGCGGTGCTCGCCCTCGCCTACGTCATGAACCTCTCCGGGCAGACCCAGAGCCTGGGTGCGGCGCTCGCCGCCACCGGCGGGCTGTTCGCCCTGCTCTCGCCGGTCATCGGCTGGCTGGGTGTCGCGATCACCGGATCGGACACGTCGTCCAACGCGCTGTTCGGGCTGCTGCAGGTGACCGCCGCCGAGAAGGCGGGGCTGAACCCGATCCTCATGGCGGCGACGAACTCGTCGGCCGGCGTGCTCGGCAAGATGCTCTCGCCTCAGAACCTCGCCGTCGCCGCGGCCGCCGCGGGCATGGCGGGCAAAGAGGGCGACCTCTTCCGCAAGCTCATCTGGTGGAGCCTGGGGCTGCTGGTCGTCTTCACCGGCCTCATCTACCTGCAGTCCACCGTGCTCGCCTGGATGGTGCCCACACCGTGACCACCGCCGTCCCCGCCTCGTCCATCGCCCTGGTCGGCGGCGTCCCGGACGCCGTCGCCGAGGCGGTGGGTGAGCCGTCCCGCATCAAGACCAGGGCGATCGACAGGGTGGCCTACGCCAGCGACGCGTCGCACTTCCTGCTCACCCCGAACGCGGTCGTCGTGGCCGAGGACGCCGCCGAGGTCGCGCGCGTGCTGCGCGCCGCGAACGCGAGCGGATCGCGGGTGACCTTCCGCTCCGGCGGGACGAGCCTCTCGGGCCAGGCGTCGGGCGACGACCTGCTGGTCGACACGCGTCAGGGCTTCCGTCGCATCGAGGTGCTCGACGGCGGCGCCCGGGTGCGCGCGCAGCCCGGGGCGACGGTGCGGCAGGTCAACATGCGGCTGCTGCGCACCGGCCACCGGCTCGGGCCGGACCCGGCCAGCGAAGCCGCGTGCACCATCGGCGGCGTCGTGGCCGACAATTCCAGCGGCATGGCGTGCGGCATCACCGAGAACACCTACCGCACGCTCGAGTCGCTCGTGTTCGTGCTGCCCTCGGGCACGGTGGTCGACTCCGCCGCCCCCGACGCCGACGCGCGGCTCAAGGCGCAGGAGCCGGAACTGTTCGACGGTCTCGTGCGCCTGCAGCGACGCGTGCGCGAGAACCCCCAGTCGATGGCGATCATCGCCCGGCAGTTCTCGATGAAGAACACGATGGGCTACGGCGTCAACGCGTTCGTCGACTTCGACTCCCCGGTGCAGGTGCTCACGCATCTGCTCATCGGCAGCGAGGGCACGCTGGCCTTCATCGCGGAAGCCACCTACCGGACGGTGCCGATCCAGCCGAAGGCGGCGACGGCGCTCGCCGTGTTCGCCACGCTCGACGACGCCACCCGTGCGCTGCCCGATCTCGTCGCCACCGGCGCGGCGACGATCGAGCTGATGGATGCCACGAGCATCCGCGTCGGCCAGTCCTTCGCCGACGCTCCTGCGCAGATCCTCGGCTTCGACGTCGCCGCGGAGGCGGCGCTGCTCGTGGAGTACCAGGGCGCGACCGACGAGGCGGTCGCCGAGCTCACCGCCCGAGGTGCACGGGTGCTCGGCGAGGCTCCGCTGCGGGCCGCCGCCGCCTTCTCCGCCGACCCGATCGCCCGCGCCACCGCGTGGAAGCTGCGCAAGGGCCTGTACACCTCGGTGGCCGGTGCCCGTCCGAGCGGCACGACCGCGCTGCTCGAGGACATCGTCGTGCCGGTGCCCGCCCTCGCCGACACCTGCGAGTCGCTGCACGTGCTGTTCGAGCGCTACGGATACCGCGACAGCGTCATCTTCGGCCACGCCAAGGACGGCAACATCCACTTCATGCTCACCGACCGCTTCGCGGGCGACGCGGCGATGGGGCGCTTCGTGGGATTCACTGACGAGATGGTCGACCTCGTGCTGCAGGCGGGCGGCAACCTCAAGGCCGAGCACGGCACCGGGCGGGTCATGGCACCCTACGTGCGACGGCAGTACGGCGACGAGCTGTACGACGTGATGCGCGAACTCAAGCGCCTGTGCGACCCGGCCGGCATCCTCAACCCCGGCGTCATCATCGACGACGGCACCGACGCGCATCTGCGCGACATCAAGCTGCCGGAGCCGGTGGAGGCCGAGGTCGACCGCTGCGTCGAATGCGGGTACTGCGAGCCGGTGTGCCCGTCCAAGGACCTCACCCTCACTCCGCGCCAGCGCATCGTGGTGCGCCGCGGCATGGCGAGGGCCGAGGCCGCGGGCGATCATGCGCTCGTCCAGGCGCTGGAGCGCGACTACGACTATGAGGGCGTGCAGACGTGTGCCGTCGACGGCATGTGCGTGACGGCGTGCCCCGTGCTGATCAACACCGGGTCCCTCGTCAAACGGCTGCGGCGGGAGAACGCGAACCCCGTGCTCGCGGCGGGGTGGAAGGCCGCAGCCCAGGCCTGGGGGCCGGTGACGCGCCTCGGTGCGGTCGCCCTCACCACCGCCGACGCCGTGCCGGCGGGCCTCGTCGGCGCGGCGACCACCCTCGGGCGCGCGGTGCTCGGCACGGACACCGTGCCCGCTTACACGGATGACCTGCCCGCAGGCGGGGCGAAGCGCCGTGCGAAGGCCGGTTGCCAGGGCGGCGGCACCGGCGACCCCGTCGCGGTGTACCTGCCGGCCTGCGTCAACAGCATGTTCGGTCCCGCCGGCGACGGCATCGGGGTGACCGAGGCGTTCACCCGGCTGGTGGAGCGAGCGGGGATCCGCGTGCTCGTTCCCGAAGGGATCGAGTCGCTCTGCTGTTCCACGCCGTGGACGTCGAAGGGGTTCGCCGGCGGTCGTGACGTGATGGCCCAGCGGGTCGTCGACGCGGTGCGGGAGGCGTCCGGCGACGGCGAGCTCGTCGTCGTCAGTGACGGGGCGAGCTGCACCGAGGGCTTCGCGCACATCTTCGCCGACGCCGGGCTCGACTATCGCACCGAGGATGCCGTCGACTTCGTGGCCCGCCTCGTGCTGCCGGTGCTCGGCGCCGTGGCGCCGATCGTCGACTCGCTCGTGCTGCATCCGACGTGCTCGTCCACGCAGATGGGACTGAACCCGGCGCTGCAGGCGGTGGGCGCGGCGGTCGCCTCGACCGTGACCGTGCCCGACGCCTGGGGATGCTGCGGCTTCGCCGGCGACCGGGGGATGCTGCATCCCGAGCTCACCGCATCGGCGACCGCGGCCGAGGCGGCCGAGGTCGCCACGATCGACGCCGACGCGCACGCGTCGTGCAACCGCACGTGCGAGATCGGCATGACCCGCGCCACCGGCCGGGAGTACCGGCACGTGCTGGAGCTGCTGGAGCAGGCGACCCGGCCGCGCTGACGGCGCCCGCCGTCAGATGTTGGGCAGCTTCACCGTGCCGGTGTTGGAGTGCTCGCGCGGCATCCGGTCGCGGTCGTAGGTGATGTCGGTGAAGCCGTGCGGCACGGGCCGACCGTCCTCACCGAGGTTCACGAAGACGATCTTCTCGATCGTGAGGATGCGCTGGCGCGTGATCATGTTGCGCACCACGGCGCGCATGGTCAGTGACGTGCGCCCGAAGTGGGTGGCGGTCAGCCCCATCTCGACGAGGTCCCCCTGCACGGCGGACGCCTCGAAGTTGATCTCCGAGATGAACTTCGTGACCACGCGGTAGTTGCCGAGCTGGATGATGGCGTAGATCGCCGCCTCCTCGTCGATCCACCGCAGCAGGCTCCCGCCGAACAGCGTGCCGTTCGCATTGAGATCCTCGGGGCGCACCCACTTGCGCGTGTGGAAGTTCACGCCTTCCTCGGACCAGTACCAGGATGCTTCGGGCTTCTGCGTCATGCCGCCCACGGTACGCCTCGAGCCTGAGCGGGACGATGGAGCCGGTGCGTGGGCCTTCTGAGCGCAGGGTTTCGGTGGTAGACCGTACGCGTGAGCGCGTCCGCGGCGTCGATCGACCGGTCCGGGGTGGATCTGACCAGACGGCAGGTCTACACGATCTTCGGCGCCCTCCTCGCGGCGATGCTGCTGTCGGCACTCGATCAATCCGTCGTGAGCACCGCGCTGCCCACGATCGTCGGCGACCTGGGGGCGGCCCAGGGGGAGGGGTGGATCGTCACGGCGTACCTCCTCGCCATCGCCATCGTCATGCCCATCTACGGAAAGGTCGGCGACCTCTTCGGCCGTCGCACCCCGTTCCTCCTCGCCATCGCCCTGTTCATCGTCGGCTCGACGGGCTCTGCGCTCTCGGGGTCGTTCGAGGGCCTCATTACCTGGCGGTCGCTGCAGGGGCTGGGCGCCGGCGGGCTGGTGATCCTCTCGCAGGCGATCATCGCCGACATCGTCTCGCCTCGGGAGCGCGGCAAGTTCATGGGACCCATGGGGGCGGTGTTCGGCATCGCCACGGTGGCGGGCCCGCTGCTCGGCGGCTGGCTCACCTCGGGGCCGGGCTGGCGCTGGTGCTTCTGGCTCAATGTTCCGGTCGGCATCGCAGCCCTGCTCATCGCATGGTTCACCCTGCGGATTCCGGAGCACCGCAGGCAGCATCGGTTCGACCTCGCCGGGGCGGTGCTGCTGGCCGCGACGACGGCCGGCATCGTCTTCCTCACCAGCTGGACCTCGCTCACCCGCACCACCTCGTACGACTGGGCCAGCCCAGGGCTCCTGGCACTCCTGGCCGGGACGATCCTGGCATTCGCACTGTTCCTGGTGGTGGAGTCCAAGGCCTCCGACCCGCTCGTGCCGCTGGACATCTTCCGCAGCCGGACGTTCGCCGTCGCCGCGACGCTCTCGCTCATCCTCGGCGTGGCGATGTTCGCCGCGCTGACGTTCCTCCCGACGTTCCTCCAGATGGCCGAGGGCGCGAGCGCCACCGACTCGGGGCTGTTGATGCTGCCGATGACGGTCGGCCTCATGATCACCGCGCTGGCGTCGGGACTGCTGATCACCCGCACGGGCCGCTACAAGGTGTTCCCGATCGCGGGGTTCGGCATCGCGACGCTCGGGCTGCTGTGGCTCACCCAGCTCTCGGCCGACATGTCGATGGTGACCTTCGGCGCCATGATCTTCGTGCTGGGGTTCGGGCTCGGATTCGTGATGCAGACGCTCGTGATCGCCGCCCAGAACGCGGTGAACCCCGAGCGCATCGGCGTGGCCACCTCGACGAACAATTTCCTGCGCGAGATCGGCGCGGCGGTGGGCACCAGTCTGTTCTCCACCGCCTTCACCACGTCGCTGCGCGACGACCTCGAGCAGACGATCAGCCGGCTCCCCCGTTCGCAGGTGCCCTCGGGGTTCGGGGCCGAATCGCTCACCCCCTCCGCCGTGCAGCAGCTCCCTGCCGAGCTGCGCGACCGGGTCGTCGAGGCGTACGCCGATGCCCTCGCGACCTCGTTCTGGTACCTCCTTCCGCTCGGGGTGGCCGGGTTCGTGGTGGCGTTCTTCCTGAAGGAGCTCCGCCTGTCGGACAAGCCCGGCCTCGCCGCCCGAAGCGGAAGCTGACACCGTGTCGGTATCCGTCGTCCAAAACCCGGAAGCAGGAGTAGTGTGACCCGACGTGAACCAGGACACTGAGCGTTACCACCGCCTTCGCTGGTGGGGTCTGGCGGCCATCTCCGTCGCCGTCGCACTGATCATCATGGACTCGACGATCGTCTCGGTCGCGGTCCCGAGCATCGTCGAGTCGCTCGATCTCACCACCACCCAGATCCAATGGGTGCAGGAGGTGTACACGCTCGTCTTCGCCGCTCTGCTCATGGTGTGGGGCACGACGAGCGACCGCCTCGGCCGTCGCCGGCTGCTCGTCATCGGTGTCGTGGTCTTCGTCGCGTCGAGCATCCTCTGCGCCTTCGCCATCGACGGCACCTGGCTGATCGCCGCCCGCGCCCTGCAGGGCGTCGGCGGCTCGATGATCCTGCCGACCACCCTGGCCCTCCTCAACGCCACGTTCCGGGGCAAGGAGCGGGGCATCGCGTTCGCGGTCTGGGGTGCGACGATCGGGTCGATGGCCGCAGTGGGACCGGTGCTCGGCGGCTGGCTCACGAGCGCGTTCTCGTGGCACTGGGCGTTCTGGATCAACCTGCCGTTCGGCGTCGTGGTCATCATCGGCGTGATGCTCTGCATCCCCGAATCCCGCCAGCGCGACGCCGGCCGCTTCAGCGACTGGATCGCCGTGGGCACCTCGGTGCTCGGGTTCGGCCTGCTCGTGTTCGCCCTCATCGAAGGGCGCGCTTACGGGTGGTGGGAGGCGACGGACTCCGCACCGATCAGCCTCGGCGGATTCAGCGTGATCCCGGTGCTGTTCGTCCTCTCGATCCTCGTGCTCGCCGCCCTGGTGTGGCGGGAGCGCCGGCGTGTGGCCGCGAGCAAGTCGGTGCTGATCGACGTGTCCCTGTTCCGCATCGGCACGTTCGCGAACGGCAACATCACCGCCCTGACCGTCTCGCTCGGAGAGTTCGGCCTGATCCTCTCCCTGCCGCTGTGGTTCCAGTACGCCCGGGACATGAACGCCCTGGAAGCGGGCCTGGCCCTGCTGCCGCTCGCGGTCGGCTCGTTCCTCGCGAGCGGGTCGATCCAGTCGCTGTCCAAGCGCCTGTCGCCGGTGCAGATGGTGCGCCTGGGCGTGATCCTGGAGATCGTCTCGCTCGCCGCGCTCGCCCTGCTCATCCGCCCCGACTCGAACCTGTGGGTCACCGGCGTTCCGCTGTTCTTCTACGGCATGGGCGTCGGCTTCGCCACGGCGCAGCTGACGCAGCTCATCCTCATCGACGTGCCCGTGGAGAAGTCGGGACAGGCGTCGTCGGTGCAGTCCACTTCGCGTCAGGTGGGGTCCGCCCTCGGCATCGCGGTGCTCGGGACCGCGCTGTTCACGACGCTGCGCATCGGCACCGAGTCGCGCCTCAGCGACCAGATCGCGGCGGATCCGAAGGTGGGCGAACTGGTGGATGCCGTCTCGACGTCCGCCGGTGCTCTCATCGGCGAGCTCGGCAAGAACCCGGCCACGGCCGCGATCGCCGACGCGGCGCGAGACGCGCTGACGCAGGGCGTATCGGTGGCCGCGTGGGTCGCGGTGGCTGCGCTCTTCGTGGGTCTGCTCACGACGATCCCGCTCGGCCGGCGCGCCCGCGAGGAGGACGTCCCCGGGAAGGTCGGCGAGGCGGCGGCGCCGGATGCCGCGCCGCACCGGCCCGGCGCGGCGGACTCCACGACGGCGGACGGCAGCGCCCCGTAGATCGACGCGCCTCGTCGCTGCGGCACCCGCGGCCGCCGCAGCGACGAGGCGATCGGCTTCACTCGGGCAGGAAGTTCTCCCGCGCCAGCGGGGCGATGTCGAGCTCGTCGGCATCCGCTCGCGTCACCCACCGCAGTTCGGCGATCTCGGCTGCGGCGCGCGGCTGCTGACCGCCGATGTCGGCGGCGAACACGTCGGCTACGACGAGGAAGCCCGGCTCGTTGGCCGCAGCGGCGGTGAAGACGCCGAGCGGGCGCAGGGCGTCGGGCGCGATGCGGATGCCGATCTCCTCGGCGAGCTCGCGACTGAGCGTCTCGCTCGCCGTCTCGCCGGGCTCGGGCTTGCCGCCCGGCTGCATGAACGCGGTCGTGCCGGTCTTCCGCACCACCAGCAGCCGCCCCTCGGCGTCGACGATGACCGCCGCCGAGACGCGGATGCTGCGCGGCGGGGCATCCATCGCTGTCGTCACGCTGGCACGGTAACAGGTTTCGCCCATGCGGCCCGTCGTAGAATTCCTTGTGCCCGCTGCGATATCACCCACGTCCGACGTGACCTCGAGCGGGATCGATCCCGCCGACCTCGAGACCACCCTCCGGGTGCTGGCCGAGATGGACCGGGTGGATCAGAGTCACCCCGACTACATCGCCGTGCGTCAGGCGACGGCGGCCATGTTCAAGGCCGTCAAGAAGGTGCGCCGTCGCGAGATCCGCGACGCCGTGGCTCAGGCCGACCGCGCCGTGGTCGCCGCGACCGCCACCGGAGCCCCCGATCGCATCGATGACGAGACCCGAGGCATCCCGATCTCGACGACCACGACCGCCCCGACGGCCGGGACGCTGATCAAGCCCCGCGGCTGCTACATCTGCAAGCAGCCGTACACGATCGTCGACGCGTTCTACCACCAGCTGTGCCCTGCCTGCGCGGCGATGAGTCACGCCAAGCGCGACGCCCGCACCGACCTGACCGGCCGGCGGGCGCTGCTGACCGGCGGCCGCGCCAAGATCGGCATGTACATCGCGCTGCGACTGCTGCGCGACGGCGCGCACACCACGATCACCACACGCTTCCCGCGCGACGCGGTGCGCCGGTTCAGCAGCCTGCCCGACTCGGCCGAATGGCTGCACCGCCTGAAGATCGTCGGCATCGACCTGCGCGACCCCGCGCAGGTGATCGGCCTGGCCGACGACGTCGCGGCCGCCGGCCCCCTCGACATCCTCATCAACAACGCCACGCAGACCGTGCGGCGCTCGCCCGGCGCGTATCAGCCGCTGGTGGACGCCGAGCTGGCGCCCCTCCCCGACGGGCCGCTGCCGGAACTGATCACCTTCGGTCACACCAACGACCGGCATCCGCAGGCGCTGGAGCGCTCGGTGAGCGCGCACCCCATCCTCGCGGCCGCCGCCTCGCGCGCCGACGAGCTGACCGCGCAGGCGGCCGTCGTGTCGCGGGCCGAGGAGCTGACCGAGCAGGCCATGGCTGCGGGCTCGAGCTCGCTCGAGCGGCTCGCCGCCGGCACGGCGATCGACGCCGGCGGGCTCATCCCCGACCTCGACGGCATCAATTCGTGGACCCAGCGCGTCGAGCAGGTCGATCCGCTCGAGATGCTCGAGGTGCAGCTGGCCAACACCACGGCGCCGTTCCTGCTGGTGTCGAAGCTGCGGCCGTCCCTGGCGGCCAGTGCCGCGCGCCGCACCTACATCGTCAACGTCAGTGCCATGGAGGGTGTGTTCGGCCGGGGCTACAAGGGTCCGGGGCATCCCCACACCAACATGGCCAAGGCCGCGGTGAACATGCTCACGCGCACGAGCGCGCGGGAGATGTTCGAGAGCGACGGCATCCTCATGACCAGCGTCGACACCGGTTGGATCACCGACGAGCGGCCGCACCCCACCAAGGTGCGCCTCGCCGAAGAAGGCTTCCACGCGCCGCTCGACCTCGTCGACGGCGCGGCCCGCGTCTACGACCCGATCGTGCGCGGCGAGGCCGGCGAGGACCTGTTCGGGGTGTTCCTGAAGGATTACGCTCCCGGCTCATGGTGACCCTGCCCGAGCCCGGTCGGCGCGTCGCGGTGCGCTACCTGCTGCCGACCGGTCAGGCGACCGATGCGCTGGGCGAGCTGCTGAGCGCGGATGCCACGACGGTGGTCGTCGACGGCAAGCGCGGCGTGGAGCGCATTCCCCGCGGGGCGATCATCGCGGCGAAAGAGGTTCCGCCGCCGCCCCCGCCGCGGGTGCGGCGGAGGCTGGGGGACTGACGGGCTGAGGGCCGGCGGGGGCGTGCGCGGTGCGGGGGCGTCCGCGGGCTGGGGGACTGAAGGGGTGGGGCCGGCGTGGCCGCACGCAGGGCCGGCAGCCCGATCCGGCGGCTCGCCCGCTTGCGGTGCTGGCGTCGTCCGCCTGCCTGCTGCCGTCGTCCGCCTGCCTGCTGCGCGTCGTCCGCCTGCCTGCTGCGCGTCGCCCGCCTGCCTGCTGCGCGTCGCCCGGCCGCCTGCTGCGCGTCGCCCGCCCACCTGCTGCGGCCGCGCCTTCTGCACAGGTCGGGTACGGTCTGAGTTGTCCACAATAGTCATCTGACCGGGGAATTCCCTGCCTCAATGTCGGAGGGTGCGAGGAGAATCTCCTTATGCACACCTCCTCCGCCGCTCTTCCCGAGCCGACCCATGCGCGGTCGATGAGCGACGTGGTGGAAGGGCTCGAGGAGAACCGGCGGGCGATGGCGGCGCTCCATGCTCGCGAGTTGCAGCTGCTGGGGCGCGCCGGCGAGATCGCCGCGGCACAGACCGCACGCATCCCGGTGTCCGCGCAGCGGGAGCGCGAGCTGCCCCTACGGTCGATCGCCGCCGAAGTGGGGGCCGCGCTGCGGCGGTCCGATCGAGGGATGCAGGAGCGCATCCACCGCACGGCCGCGCTGCTGGTCGCGTTCCCGCTGGTCGTCGCTGCGCTGCGCGAGGGGCGCATCGACGCAGCGCACGTGCGCGTCATCGATGAGGCGGGGTCCCGCATCGTCGATCCCGAGGCTCGCACTCTGTTCGAGCAGGCGGCGCTGGTGGTGGCCGAGCGCGAGACGCCCGGCCGGGCGCGGCCGATCATCGCGATGCTGGCACAGCGCATCGACCCTGCGCCGCCGACCGAGCGGCACGTCGATGCCGCGCAGGGGCGGCGGGTGTGGGTGCGCGATCTCGACGACGGCATGGCCGAACTGGTGGCGCTGCTCCCCGCGGCGCTGGCGCACGGCATCCGCGACCGCATCGACCGGTACGCCCGGGCTCTCCGCGATGCGGCAGGCGGCGCGGCAGGCGGCGACGAGGGGCGTGGCAGCGATGCGGCTCACGATGCGACCGGGTGCGGCGGTCGTGGCGAGGCGGGCGCGGGAGAATTCGGCGGACGTGGCGAGGGTCGCGAACCCGGCGACGGCGGCGAGGCTGACCTCGGCGGCGCTGTCGACGCGCGCACGATCGATCAGCGTCGCGCCGATGTGCTGGCGGACCTGCTGCTCACCGGACACGCGACGGCCACGGCGTCCGATGCGACGAGGTGCGAGACCGAGGCGATCGTCGCGCACGTCCAGGTGACGGTTCCCGCGGCGACGCTGAATGGGGGCGACGGTGTCGCCCTCATCCCCGGCCACGGCTCGGTGGATCCGGCGACGGCCCGGCACCTCGCCGGCGGTGCGCCCTCGTGGGACCGGCTCTTCGTGGATGCCGGCACCGGCGCCGTGACCGCGAGCGATTGCTACCGACCGACGCAGGCGCAGCGGCGATATCTGCGGGCGCGCGACGAGCACTGTCGGTTCCCGGGGTGCCGCTCCGGTGTCTGGCGCTGCGACATCGACCACACGGTCGACTTCGCGCGCGGCGGCGCCACGGAGGTCTGCAATCTCGCGCACCTGTGCCGGCGACATCACAGTCTCAAGCACCACTCCGCGTGGACGGTGGTGCAGCGCGCAGGGGGAGCGCTGGAGTGGACCAGCCCGACGGGCAGGGTCTACCCCGACGTGCCGGCACGGGTGCTGGCATTCAGCGCGGCGGGTAGCGCGGGGGTGCCGCCGCCGTTCTAGCCCAGGCCCGTGAGGGCGTCCTCTGCGGTGGAGAAGAGGGTCACGGGGGGCGACGACGGCTGCGCAACGACCTGAGGGTCGGTGGCCAGGCGGGCGTGCGTCTCGACGTCGAAGCGTTCGTCGCCGTAGCGGAGCTTCTCGCGCTCGATCCCCTCGGCGCGGAAGCCGGCCGCGGTCGCGACCCGGCACGAAGCGGGGTTGTTCACGCGGTGCCCCAGTTCCAAGCGGTGCACTCCCTGCCCGAACGCCCAGTCGCACACCGCGAGAAGAGCGCTGGTCGCGTACCCCTTGCCCCGAGCGGGGGCGGCGAGCCAGTACGAGATCCATGCCGTCCCGTGCCGGAACTCGATGCCGGACGCGCCGACGTTGCCGACGGCGACGCCGTCGTCGACCAGCGCCCAGTTCTTCGTCCGCTCGTCGAAGCGCAGGTTCGCCTCGATGAAGGATGCCGCCGCTGCGGGATCCGATAGATCGCCGCCGTTGAACTGGATGGAGAGGTCCGGGTCGCGGTGCGCAGCACGGGCGAGCGCCGCGGCGTCTTCGCCGGTCCACGGACGCAGGAGCAGAGCCATGGCCTCCATCGTGCCGCACGGGACGACCCGGTGGCGACCTGCCCGCCGACGTGTCAGCTGTGCTGTCAGGCAGGCTGCAGAGCGGCGGCGACGGCGGCACCGGCCTTCCAGGTGAGGTATCCGCCGTCGAGGTTGCGGGCGGGACGTCCCAGCTGCGCGAGGATGCGCGCGGCGGTATGGCCGCGCTGACCCACCTGGCAGTGCACGATCAGTTCGCCGTCGGGCAGCGACGCGATGCTCTCGCGCAGCGCGTCGACGGGAATGTTGATGCTCCCCGGGATCCCGCCCGCGGAGAACTCCTGCGGTGAGCGCACGTCGATCAGGGTTGCTCCCGCGGCGAGCGCCGCCGGCAGCTCATGCCACTGCACCGAGTCGGTCACACCGGTCGCGAGGTTCTCCGCGACGTACCCCACCATGTTCAGCGGGTCCTTCGCCGACGCATACTGCGGCGCGTAGGCGAGCTCGAGGTGTGCCAGCTCGGCAGCGGGCAGTCCCGCGTGCATCGCGGTCGCGATGACGTCGATGCGCTTGTCCACGCCGTTCCCGCCGACGATCTGCGCGCCCAGGATCAGACCGGACAGGGGATCGACCATCACCTTCATCGCCATACGCTGCGCCCCGGGGTAGTACCCGGCGTGGTCGGTGGGGTGGGTGTGGATCGCCCGGTGCTCACGGCCCGCGGCGATCAGGCGCTGCTCGCTCCAGCCCACCATCGCCACCGTCACGTCGAACAGGCCGATGATGGCCGTCCCGAGCGCGGGGCCGGCAAGCCGGGGAGCGGCATCCAGTCGGCCGTTGTCCCACGCGATGACGTCCGCCGCCGCACGCCCGTGGCGGTTCGCCAGCCCGGCCATCGTGACCAGGGTGGCTTCGCCCGAGACGGCATCCGTCTTCTCGGCGGCATCGCCGACGGCGAAGATCCGCGGGTCGTCGGTGCGCTGATGCCCGTCCACGACGACCCCTCCCGTGGCACCGATGCGCAGGCCGGCCGCCCGGGCCAGGCCTGCCGCGGGGGCGACGCCACGCGCATCCACCACGAGGTCGGCCGTGACGACGGTGCCGTCGGACAGATGCACGCCGGCCGCGTCGATCGCGTCGACGGTGGTGCTCGTGCGCACATCCACACCGTGAGCCACCAGCGTGTCCATCACCGCGGCCGCCATCTCGGGGTCGAGCGGCGACATCGGGCGCGTGCCCTGCTGCACGAGCGTGACCGCCAGGCCTCTGTGCACCAGGTTCTCGGTCGCCTCCAAGCCGATGAAGCCCGCGCCCATGACGACGGCGCGACCCTGCTCTTCGCCGCGAGCCGCGAGCACGGCCGTGATCCGATCGACGTCATCGATCGTCCGCAGCGTCACCACGGGCGCGGCGTCCGGCGCGGCGTCCACGTGCATGCGCGGCGCGGCACCGGTCGCCAGGATCAGGTGGTCGTACGCCGCGACGACCGTCTCCCCGCTGGCGATCTCACGTGCCGTGACGGTGCGTGCGTCACGGTCGATGGCGACGACCTCGTGGCCCACCCGCACGTCCAGGTCGAAGCGCGCGCGCAGTGACTGCGGAGTCTGCAGAAGCAGCGAATCACGGTCGGCGATCACCCCGCCCACGTAGTACGGCAGCCCGCAGTTGGCGAAGCTCACGTACCGACCCTGCTCGAGCACGGTGATCTGAGCCGTCTCATCCAAGCGGCGCAGGCGGGTGGCGGCGGACATGCCGGCGGCCACGCCGCCGACGATCACGACCCGCGGTCCCGTGGCGGATGCAGTGCGGCTGGGGGATGACGTCATCGCGTACTCACTTTCCTTCGGGGCAAGATACCCCCAGGGGTATCCTGCCGCCGGTCGTCCCGGATGGCAAATCGGGCGTGCACGCCCGACGCCGAGCGGGGCTATGGACGGCGGGGGTGCCGCCGGGGAGACTCGGTTTCCACGCCGGCGCGCAGGAGCGCAGCGGTCGGGAGCCCAGCACCGGGAGGTTACGCCATGAAGATCGAGCTTCGCGGAGTGAGCAAGGGGCGCAACGGCGAAGCCCTGCCGCAGACCGACCTCTCGTTCGAGACGGGCCAGGCGGTCTTCGCCCGCGCCGAGACCGAGCAGCGCCCGACCGTGCTCGGTCTGCTGGCCTCCGGCCGGATGAAGCCGGACGAGGGCACCATCGAGATCGACGGCATGGCCGACGCCGCGGGCATGCGCCGGCGGATCGCCCTGGTGGATGCGCCCGACATCTCCGAACCCGCGCCGCGTGTCACGGTCGGCGCCGTGACGGCGGAGGAGCTCATGTTCGCAGGCGTGTCGTCCGGCCGCCGCACGGTGCATCGCTGGCTCAGTCACCATCATCTCGACCACCTCATGCGCCGCCCCATCGCCACGGTCGCCCCCCGCGCGCGGATGCACCTGCTCACCGAACTGGCGGTGCTGCGCGCCGACGTCGAGGCGCTCGTCGTCGTCGCCCCCGACCGTCACGGCGGCGACCCGCGCATCTGGTGGGACCAGGCACTCGCGCTCGCCGACCGGGGCTTCGGAATGCTCATGATCGCCGGGTACTCCTCGGCCAAGGTCATCGGGGCCATCACCGACGACACCGACCGCGAGGCCGGCGATCCCGGCGAGCCCGCCGTCGAGGATGCCCGCTCATGAGGGCCGCGCCGATCCCGGTGCCGCACCTCAAGGTGCCGCAGATGATCCTCGCCGAGCTGCGCCGGCTCGTGTCGACGAAGATGTCGGCGCTCGCGCTGTTCGCCCTCATCATCGTCCCCATCCTGTACGGGGGTCTGTACCTCTGGGCCAACCAGGACCCCTACGCGAAGTTCCCCGACGTCCCCGTCGCCCTCGTCGTGGAGGACGAGGGGGTCGCCGCCGAGGGGGACACCCCGGCCCGCAATATCGGCGACGAGGTCGCGAACGAACTCCTCAAGGGGCGCGACTTCGACTGGAGCCGCGTCTCCGCGGCCGAGGCCAGGGAAGGCCTGGAGCGCGACCGGTTCGACTTCGCCATCACGCTGCCGACGGATTTCACCGCCTCCCTCGAATCGGTCTCGGGAGATGATCCTCAACGCGCGAAGATCCTGCTGGAGACCTACGACGCCAACAGCTACCTCGCCAGCAACATCGCCTCGCAGGCGGTGGACCGCATCCGCGCGGCCGTAACCCAGCAGGTCAGTCGTGAGGCGGCCGCCACGCTGCTCGATTCGATCTCGACCATCCGCGGCAAGATCGTCGAGGCCGGCCAAGGTGCCGATCAGCTGGCCTCCGGCGCCGCGGAGCTGGCCGATGGCACGGTGCGCATCGCGGAGGGAGCAGTGAGCGCCGTCGACGGCACCGCGCAGCTGCAGGCCGGCGCCGCCCAACTGGCCGACGGTGCGGCCCAGGTGGCGGGCGGCGATGAACAGATCGCCGCGGCCGCCGACCGCGTCGGATCGGTGGTCGCGCAGCTGACCGCCGATCTGCCGCAGGCCCGCGCCGACATCACCGCCGAACTGGTCGCGCTCGGCCTCGACCCCCCCACCGTCGATGCCATCCTGTCGCGGCTCGACACCGTCGCCGACGGCATCCGCGTCGGCGACCAGCGCGTGCAGGAGGTCGTCGGCGAGATCGACGAGCTCTCCCGCGGCAGCGCGGAGGTGGCCAACGGTGCGGTGTCGCTGCGCGACGGGCTGGGCACGCTCGCCTCCGGCCTGCAGGAGCTGTCATCGGGGACGGCCACGCTGCGGGACGGCGCAGGCACGCTCTCCTCGGGCACGGTGGAGCTGCGCGACGCCCTCGTCAGCGGCGCGGGCGAGATCCCCGACAGCAGCGCCGACGTCCGCGCCGCGCAGGCGCGCATCATCGCCGACCCCATCACGATCGACACGACGGCGGCTGCAGAGGCCGCGAACTACGGTGCCGGGCTCGCGCCGTTCTTCGGCGCGCTCGCCGGCTGGATCGGCATCTACGCGCTGTTCCTCATCGTCCGGCCCATCTCCCGCCGCGCCGTCACGGCGCTGCACTCGCCCATCCGGATCACGCTCGCCGGCTGGCTGACGCCCGGACTCTTCGGGATGCTGCAGATGGCGCTGCTCTTCCTCGTGCTGGTCTACGCGCTCGGGTTCCCGATGGTCTATCCGCTCGGCACGCTCGGCATCATGCTGCTGGCGACCCTGACGTACACCGCGATCATCCTCGCGCTCAACGTGTGGTGGGGGGAGGTGGGCCAATTCCTGGGACTCGTGCTGATGGTGCTGCAGCTCGTCAGCGCCGGCGGCACCTTCCCCTGGCAGACGCTCCCCGGCCCTCTCGCCGCGCTGCACCAGGTGCTGCCGATGAGCTTCGTCGTCGACGGCATGCGGCAGTTCATGTACGGCGGCGACCTCAGTCGCACCATTCTGGATGCCGCGGTACTCCTGGCCTGGCTCGTCGCCGGGTTCGTGATCGCCGCCATCGGCGTGACCCGGCAGACGCACTTCCGGGCGCTGCGCGATCTGGAGCCCAGCATCCTGGGCTGAGCTAGCGTGGCACCGTGGGTGCCGGCGCTGCCGGCCGCAGCCGGTGCGAGGGAGGACCGCGGATGTCGAGTGCCGTGATCGTGGATGTGGTGCGCACGCCGTCGGGGCGCGGCAAGCCGGGAGGGGCGCTCAGCGGCGTCCACCCCGTGGATCTCGCCGCCGGGGTGCTGACAGCCCTGCTCGAGCGCAACGGCCTGGAATCCCGCCAGATCGACGACGTGCTGCTGGGCTGCGTCAGCCAGGTGGGGGAGCAGTCGGGCAACATCGCACGCCAGGCGGTGCTCGCCGCCGGCTTCGACGAGACCGTGCCGGCCGCCACCATCGACCGCCAGTGCGGCTCCAGCCAGCAGGCGGCCCATTTCGCGGCACAGGGTGTCATCGCCGGCGCGTACGACATCGTCATCGCGGGCGGGGTGGAGTCGATGAGCCGCGTGCCGTTGGGGACCGCGGCTTCGGGCGCTTCGGCATTCTCGCCCCGTCTGCGTGAGCGCTACCCCGACGGGCTCGTGAACCAGGGGGTCTCGGCGGAGCTCATCGCCGCGCGATGGAACCTCGGCCGCGACGACCTCGATCGCTTCGCCGTGGCATCCCACGAGCGCGCCGCCCGCGCCGCGGCGGAGGGGCGCTTCGCGTCGCAGCTCGTCGCGGTGGGAGACGTCGCGACCGACGAGACGGTGCGTCCGGGCACCACGGCCGACGCGCTGGCCGGTCTGGCTCCGGCGTTCCGCACCGACGCCGCCGCCGCGCGTTTCCCCGAGCTGGACTGGCGCATCACCCCCGGCAACTCGTCCCCCCTCACCGACGGCGCGTCGGCAGCCCTCATCATGAGCGAGCAGACGGCCGCCGCGCTCGGGCTCACCCCCCGCGCACGCTTCCATTCCTTTGCCGTCGTCGGCGACGATCCGCTGATGATGCTCACCGGTCCCATCCCGGCGACGGCGCGCATTCTGGAACGCAGCGGCCTCGGCATGGACGACCTCGACGTGTACGAGGTCAACGAGGCCTTCGCCTCGGTGCCGCTGGCGTGGGCGGCCGAGACCGGGGCCGACCCCGCCAAGCTCAACCCGTGGGGCGGCGCCATTGCCCTCGGCCATGCGCTGGGCTCATCCGGCACGCGACTGCTCGGCACGATGCTCGCCCACCTTGAGGCGACCGGCGGCCGATACGGGCTGCAGACGATGTGCGAGGGCGGCGGCATGGCCAACGCCACGATCATCGAGCGCCTCTGACCGCAGCGGCGCCGCGCGCCGCGTAGGCTCGATCGTTATGGCCGCGGGCGCAGTGATCCACACCTTCACGGTGCAGTTGGCCGACGTCGACCGCGGGGTCTACGACGAGCTGGCCCTGCGCGTCGCGCGGCATCCGTCCGAGACCGACGCGTTCATGGTCACGCGCCTGCTGGCGTACTGCCTCGAGTATGAGGAGGGCATTGCGTTCAGCGAGGGCATCGCGGCCACCGACGAGCCCGCCGTGCTCGTGCGCGACCTCACCGGCCGCGTCACCGCGTGGATCGAGGTGGGCGCCCCGGATGCCGCGCGCCTGCACTACGGCAGCAAGCTCGCCGATCGCACCGCGGTGTACACCCACCGCGACCCCGAGAAGCTGCTCGCGCTGTGGACCGGCAAGCCCATCCACCGGCCGGAGTCGATCGGTCTGCACAGCTTCGACCCCGGGTTCGTCGACGCCGCCGCCGCTGTGATCGCGCGGCGCAACACCGCCACGCTGTCGGTCACCGAAGGTCAGGTGTACCTCGATCTGAACGGGGTGTCCCTCACCTCGCAGATCCACCGTCGCACGCTGGCGTAGCGCCGCTCACCAGCGGTTGTGGACGTCCTCAGCCCAGCCCTCGAGCCCGTCGACCGTGATCCACTCGCCCTCGTCGGTCTGCACCCGCCCCGTGAACGTGCCGAAGCACTGGTGGGTCGTCGAGCGGATGACGAGCAGGTTCGTGCGCGCATACCGGTCGTAGAAGGGCGTGAACTCCAGCTCGATGCGCGCCGTGCGCATGCGCCACGGGGCCATCCAGTCGCTCGGATCGAACTCCCACTCCAGCGCGGTCGGGATCTTGTGCACCCGGCCGTCGACGGTGAGCACGGTGTGCGAGAGTCCGTGACGCAGACCCCGCGGGCCCCCGCCGCCGAGGTTGATGCCGATGCGCCGACCGCCGACGGCGCCGATGGCCGCGCCCCAGTTCCAGTCGGTGCGATACGGCGGGCGGGAGCGGGCGTGGTCGAGCACGGCGAATCCCTCGACGCCGTGCGTGACGCCGTCCACGGTGAGGAGGCCCTGCACCGGCCGGTCGACGTCCTTCACCGTGTAGTCCACGAGCCGGTCGCTGTGCGGCGAGGCGATGCCCATCGCCTCGTGGCCGGGCAGAGCGCGCGCCAGCAGGTCCACCCGCACGCGGTCGCTCTGCGCCCGCAATCGCGTGCCGCCCTTGGTCTCCTCGAAGCGCAGGGTGAGCCGCCGCCCGCGTGAGGTGTTCGGGCCGCCGCCGTGGGTGCCCGCCATGCGCACGCCGCGACCGAGCGGAGAGATCTCGAAGCGGTCGACCGCGGTGCCGGTCTCCCTGTCGAGGACCCAGAGCTGGCGCACGTTGGCGAAATCGAGCGCCGCGATGGTCATGGCCACCACGTGCGTCGGCGTCATCACGCCCCAGTACTCCCAGCGCTTGTTGCGACCCCAGCCGTACCAGCCCCGCCCGATGCGGTCGGTGTCGTGCAGCTGCCGGCGGGTCCAGCCGATGGATGCCGGATCCAGCCGTCCGCGCCGGTCCACCAGCGCGACGGGTGAGGTGATCTCCCGGCCCGTCATCGGACGCTCCGGATCGGCAGCACCGACAGTGCGCCGGCCACGGCGCAGACGATGCCTGCGGTGAAGACGGCGGTGTAGCTGCCGGTCAGGGAGATGAGCGCCCACACCACCACCGGCGTCAGCGCCTGCGGCAGGGTCGTCGCGATGTTCAGGATGCCGAGGTCCTTGGCCGCCGCCTGGGCGGTGGGGAGCACCTCGGTCATGAGAGCGGCGTCCACGCTCAGGTAGATGCCGTAGCCCAGCCCGAAGACGGCGGCCAGGGCGAACATGCCCGCGACCGTGGGCGACAGCAGCGGGATGACGAGGGCCGACCCCATGATGAGCGACGCGATGATCACGAAGACCTTGCGGCGTGCCAGGCGGTCGCTGAGCTTGCCGACAGCGAACGCCGTCGCCAACGCCCCCACCAGCATCACCGCGGTGAGGGGCGTGCTCAGAGCGGTGGACGCCTCGTCCGAGACGCCGATGTAGTCGCGCAGGATGTAGAGCAGATACGACTGCACGCTCTGGTAGGCCAGGATCAGCAGGAAGCGCCCGGCGAAGGCCCACCAGAAGTCGGGATAGGAGCGCGGGTCGACCCAGAAGCTCGAGAAGAACGCCTTCCACCGGAAGGGCGCCACCTCCATGTCCCGCGAGGAGAAATCGCGGTTGAAGACCGTGAACAGCAGCGCGGCGATGAGGATCATGCCGCCGAAGGTGGCGTAGCCGACGCCGAGGCTGTTGATGAAGATCCCCGCCCCGGCGACGCCCAGACCCATGCCGAGGAACGTCCCCATCGCGAGCACTCCGGATGCCGCGCCGAAGCGCTCCCGGGCGATACGGTCCGGCACGATCGCGGCCTGGGCTGTGGCCAGGGCGTTCAGCGCCAGCATGACGAGCACCCAATACACCCCCAGGGTCCACAGGTCGGCGGCGCCGGAGAGCAGCACCATCATGATCGCCGCGGTGGCCGCGCTGATGACCATCCACGGCGCCCGTCGCCCGAACCGGCTGCGTGTACGGTCCGAGAATGCGCCGATGAGCGGGTGGATGATGATCGCGCCGATCGATGACGCCGTCATCACCAGAGCGAGGTTGCCGACCTTGTTCGCAGGATCGATCTGCTGCACCTGGTCTGGGATGAAGATCACCATGAACCCCGCATAGCAGGTCAGCAGCGCCGCGTTCATCACGAACATCCACGTGAGGAGGCGGCGGTCCGTCGTGCGCGGCAGGGCGGGGGAGAGCGTGCTCACAGTGCTCCTTCTGCGCGGCGACTCTGCCGCGCTGCGAACTCACGCGCCGGTCGGGTCGCCGGCGCGTGAGCATCACTGTAGTGGCCCCGCCCGCGCCGGTGTGAGCAGCCCGTCGATGATCGTGTCGACGGCATTCGCCCGACGTCGCGCGCCTCTGCGGGCGGGCCCGACTCAGCGGCGCGCGTGCTTCCTGCCGGTGACCACCGGGAGCACGCCCGTGACGGTGCGCTCGTCCTCCCAGCAGGAGATGCCCGTCACGTCGGGGAGACGGTCGCGCGTGAAGACCGGATTCCGGCCTTCGCGGCGCTGCCTGGTGTAGTCCTTCAGCAGCCGGAAGACGAGCCCGGAGAGCAGGGCGATCGCCACCAGGTTCACCAGGGCCATGAGGCCCATGATCCCGTCGGCCGTGTTCCAGATGAGGTCGGCCGACGCGATGGAGCCGAGGAAGACCACCAGCACGACCAGCACGCGGTAGGTCAGCAGGAAGCGCCGCTGCGGCGAGATGAACTCGATGTTCGACTCGCCGTAGTAGTAGTTGCCGAGGATCGAGCTGAACGCCAGCAGGAAGATGATGATGCTGAGCAGGACGTTCGACCAGGGGCCGAGCGTTCCCACGACGGCGCTCTGCGTCAGCCCGATGCCGCGGCCGGCGCCGGCGAGGTCGGGCGTCGAGACGAGGATGATGAACGCCGTGATCGAGCACACCAGCAGCGTGTCGAAGTACACGCCGAGGGTCTGCACCAGGCCCTGCTTGACGGGGTGGGTCACCGCCGCCGTCGCGCTGGCGTTCGGCACCGAGCCGAGCCCGGCCTCGTTGGAGAACATCCCGCGCTTGACGCCGTTCATGATGATGACGCCGAGCGTGGCCGCCGCCACTTCGTTGAACCCGAACGCCTGGGTGTAGATCGACAGGAACGCCTCGGGGAGTCGCTCGATGTTCAGGGCGACGATCACCAGGCCCAGCAGCAGGTAGGCGAGGGCCATCGCCGGCACGACGGCCTCGGTGACGTGCGCGATGCGGCGCAGCCCGCCGAACACGACGAGGCCGGTGAGGGCGGCCAGCGCCGCGCCGACCACCCACGGCACCCACGAGACATCGCCGCCGAAGCTCGACGACACGGTGGCGCTGATCGTGTTCGCCTGCAGCGAGCTGAAGGCGAAGGGGAAGCAGACGATGAGGATGACGGCGAAGACGATCCCCATCCACCGCGCCTTGAGGCCGTACTGCATGTAGTAGGCGGGGCCGCCGCGGAAACCGTCGGCATCGCGCACTTTGAACAGCTGGCCGAGGGTGGACTCCACGAAGCTCGACGCGCCCCCGATGAACGCCATCGTCCACATCCAGAACACCGCGCCGGGACCGCCGATGGCGATGGCGGTGCCGACCCCGGCGATGTTGCCGACCCCCACGCGGGATGCCGCGGAGAGCGTGAACGCCTGGAACGCCGACACCGACTGCGGGGTGCCGTCCTCGGAGCGTGGCGTCCGGTCCCCGAGGGTGCGGAACATCTCCGGGATGAGCCGCAGCTGCACGACGCCCGAGCGCACGGTGAAGTAGATGCCGAGCACCGCCAGGATGGGGAGCACTGCCCACGTCCACAGTGAATCGCCTGCGACGAGGACGGCATTGTTCACGGCATCCATGCCGACAGTATCGTTCGGGTGGCCCGGGGTTGCGAGCGGGTGTGCCATATGATGCCGTCGTGGCCAATCCCGACGCTCCGACGGCTCACTACTGGTACGGCGATGGTGAAGACGACCGTCGCCGCCGTGCGGTGGACGTGCTCCAGGCCTTCCGGCTCTACCGCGCGGCCGAACTGGCCATGCGCCGCCGTACCCGCGAGGCCATGGCGATGGGGGAGAACGAGCTGCTGGTGCTGCGCTACCTGCTCAAGGCGCAGGGCGAGGGCCGCATGGTCTCGCCGTCCGAGCTCGCTCGCTACCTCGCGGTGTCCACCGCGTCGACGACCGCCATCATCGATCGCCTCGAGAAGTCCGGCCACATCGTGCGCCGCCCTCACCCGACCGATCGGCGCAGCATCCACGTCATCGCCACGGACAAGTCCGATCAGGAGGTGCGGGACACCCTCGGTGCGATGCACGCGCGCATGATGGCGGCGGTCCAGGACATGACCCCCGAGGACAGCCGCGTCGTCATCGATTGCCTCAACCGCCTGCAGGACGCCGTCGACCAGGTCGACGCCCACGAATAGGTCCATTCGGACTAGTTACTCGCCCGCCGAGTTACCCGCAGGATTGACAGTCGCCCGACGCGGGATCTGCGTGGAAACATGGGGGTGTGAACGACCTGGAATCCGCCCCCGCAGACGGCGCCTTCCCCCATGTCGAGGGCTTGGCGGTCGTCACTTTCGCTGCCGCAGCCGCCCGGCTCGCCGGCGAATTCCCCGGCATCCCGGCCGCGCGCATCGAGGCGCTGCTGGTGCGCGAGTGGGAGGCGTTCTGCGCCGGCCGGCCCCTCGTCATCCCCGCCGCTGTGGAAGACGGCGCCCGCGAGATGCTCGGCGACGCCGGGTGATCATCGCTCTCGCTTTTTGCTAGATAAACTAGTAATCTCCCCGATAAGCCACTCTGGCCGCACGGGGGAGAGATTCGCATGGGTGATCTTTATTACGGAATGAACGCGTCACCCATCCAGGTGCCCGATCGGCTGCTCGCCCACCTGAAGGTGGTCATCGCGACGAAGCTCCGCCGCGGCGAGAGCTTCACCCTCACGTGGCAGCACGCGGCGGACGAGCCCGCGGGCCGCAGCACGATCTGGATGCAGCCGGCGATCCCGATGCGCTTCGTCTTCGGCTCGCCCGAGCCCGAGACGCTCAACGCGGATGTCGTCCGCGACCTCGCCGCCGCGGCGAACTCCGCCAGCGGACTGACGGTGTCGCTGACGGACCGGATCCCCGACGCAGGCCCCGAGGACGGCCTGGTCGGGCGGTCACAGTCCGGAGCGCTACGCTGACCCCATGGGCCGATTCATCTACGACACCGTGGGCAACGCGGTGGAGATCGAGGACCGCACCCTCGCTCACCTGCGCATCGTCTTCATGAACAAGCTGCGCCGCGGCGAGCCGTTCATGTTCGATGTGGATGCCGGTCCCGGGGGAGATCGCCGCAGCTTCTGGATCCACCCCTCGGTGCCGCTGCAGTTCCTCTTCCACGGCAGCCGCGCGCCGCGCATCAACCGGGTCTGGGTCGAAGCGCTGATGCAGTCGGCCAGCGGCCCCAACGGACTCGCGGTGGTGCCGGAGCCCAAGGAGGACTCCCTCGTCGAAGAGGGCTGAAGCCCTCCGGCGGCGGCCTAGGCCGACGACTCGGCGTCGCGCTGCTGCGGGTCGAGGTGCTCCGCGACGAGCATGATGCCGCCGGACGAGTTCGCAGACCCGGCCAGCTCCTCGATCCACTCGCGGCTGAGCACCGCCGGCTCGGGGTCGTCGAAGACGAACCGCAGGGGGATGGAGGGATGCACCCAGATGGTGCTGCGTCCTTCAGGATCGCCTTCGGGATGCCGCCACGACACCGTGAAGCTCTCCCCACGCCGCAGCTTGGTCGCGATGACGACCTTCAGGTGTGCCAGCGCCCTGTCGTCGATGGTGATCGGCGTGCTCTCGCCGCCGTAGTACATGATGCCCACGGCCGTCACGTTACCGGCGCCCGGGGTTGCTCGCACCTGTCCGACGCTTTGTCAACACCTCGCCGCGGTCCCCTGCGGGGTGTGAGTGTGGGGGAGCAGGAGATGCGAGGAGGTGCCATTGTGCGTTACCCATCCGACGAGCCGAACCAGGCCGAGACGGACGCCGCTGAGGCGATCTTCGCCCGGCTCCCCGAGTTCGATGTGGTCGAGGGTGAACTCATGCCCCGCAGCGCACGCCCGGGCGGCGGTCGCGCTCAGCGGCGCTGAGCCCGCAACGCCACCACCGCATCCCAGAGGGCGTCCGCCGTGCGCCGCTTGCTCCCGGACGCCTCGGCGGCCACGTCGCCGGACGCGCCGATGATCGTCACCGCGTTCTCGTCGGATTCGAAGCCTCGGCGCCAGCCCACCTCGTTGAGCACCAGCAGATCGACCTGCTTGCGCTCGCGCTTGCGGCGCGCACGCTCCAGGCGCTCGGCGGGATCGCCGTGGGTCTCCGCAGCGAACGCGACGATCGTCTGACCCGGCCGGCGCGCCGCCGCCAGCTCGGCGACCACGTCGGGGTTCTCCACCAGGCGCACCGACAGTGTGCCGCCGCCCGCCTCCTTGGTGATCTTCCCCTCGGACACCTCCGCCGGGCGGTAGTCGGCGACCGCGGCGGCCATCACGACCACGTCGGCGCCGACGGCCGCCGCAGTCATCGCATCCCGCAGCTGCAGCGCCGTCTCCACCTGCTCGAGACGGATGCCGTCGTGCGCGCGGACTCCCGCCCTCACGTCGCCGTCGAGGTGCGCGGCGACGAGGGTGACCTCGGCGCCGCGCGCGGCGGCCGCGTATGCCAGCTGCACGCCCTGACGACCACTGGATCGGTTGCCGAGGTAGCGCACCGGGTCGAGCGGCTCCCGCGTGCCTCCCGCGCTGACGACCACGCGGAGTCCGTCGAGGTCGCCCGCGCCGCCGCCCTCGACGACACTGAGAGCGGCGGCGACGATCTCCTCCGGCTCGCTCATGCGGCCGGGCCCGGTGTCGCTGCCCGTGAGGCGGCCCGATGCCGGACCCACCACGTGCACGCCCCGCTCGCGCAGGAGGGCGATGTTGCTGACGGTGGCGGGGTGCTGCCACATCTCGGTGTGCATGGCCGGGGCGACGACGACCGGCGCCCGCGTGGCCAGCAGCGTCGTTCCGAGCAGGTCGTCTGCCAGGCCTACGGCCATCTTGGCGAGCGTATGAGCGGTCGCCGGTGCGATGATGACGAGGTCGGCGCGCTGGCCGAGGGCGACGTGACGCACCTGCGCGACGTCGTCGTGCACCGACGTCGTGACCGGATTGCGGCTGATGGCCTCCCACGTGGGAAGGCCGACGAACCGCAGCGCCGTCTCGGTCGGAATCACGTGCACGTCGTGACCGTTGAGGATGAGGAGGCGCACGAGATGCACCGTCTTGTAGGCGGCGATGCCGCCGGTCACGCCGACCACGATGAACACGGCTCGATTGTCGCACGTGGGCGCGTCGCGCCGGCCGGAGAGGGGAATGAGCGATGTGCACGGTGATCGTGCGGGTGCCAGAGGAAGCAGGCGCCCCGGTGCAGCTCATCGCGGTCCGCGACGAGGACCCCGGTCGGCCGTGGGATCCGCTGGGGCGGTGGTGGCCGCAGACTCATCCGGGCGTGGTCGGCGTGCGCGACCGGCGTGCGGGCGGGGCGTGGCTCGCTGCCGACCCGATGGCGCATCGCCTGGCGGTGGTGCTGAACCGCGCCGACCTCTCCGACCGCGGTGACGACGAGGTCACGACGCGTGGCCGGCTGGCCCTGGAGTCGGTCGCCGGGAACCCGCCCGCGCCGACCCCGACCGAACGCGGCTTCAACCTCGTCGAGGTGGATGCCGCCGGCGTGCGCGTCGTCTCGTGGGACGGGGTGCGCCGGCGGGAGCAGCGCCTGACGCCCGGCACCCACATGATCGCCCACGACGACGTCGACGACCCGAACACACCGCGCATCGCCGCGTGGCTGGACAGGTTCCGCGACGCCGCCGACGGCGCCGGGCCCGATGGCTTCGCGCCGTGGCTGGCCGTGCTCGACGCCTCCGCGGCGCTGGACCCGGAGGATGATCGCGCGATCATCCGCGACAACCGGCCGTTCGGCTACCCGACGCTGTCGCTGCTGCTGTGCACCGCGACGGTCGGCTCCGACGGGGTGGACGTGCGATACGGGGCGTTCGACCGCCCGGGGCACTGGCAGCGCGACGCGCTGGGCGTCAGCCGCTGAGGGAGGGGTCCCGCAGGAGCGGTTCGAAGGCGGCTTCCGCGGCGCCGACGAGCAGGCGGTCCTCGGCAAGCAGCGCGGGCCGGATCTGCAGGTCCTCTGCGCATGCCGGCATCGCCTGGGCGCGCACCAGCTGCAGCATGCCGTCGAGGTCGGATCCGGCGAGCGTCGCGAGGAATCCGCCCAGCACCACCACCGACGGGTTCAGCACGTTGACGGCGTTGGCCAGCGCCGTGGAGAGGATCCGGCGCTGTCGGGCGACCTCCTCGGTGACCGAGGGCGAGGTCGCGGTGCGCAGCGCGGCGGCGAGCGTCTGTTCGTCGGCGGCGGCGAGTCCGGTCACGGCGAGCAGCCGTGCACGGCTGACCTCGTCTTCGAGCACGCCCCGGCCGGCGCGGCGGTCGGTGACGGTGGCGATGCCGGGGCGGTTCTGCCCGAACTCGCCCGCGTAGCCGCCGGCGCCCGCCACCGGCATCCCCTGCACGATCAGTCCGCCGCCGATGCCGCTCGCGCCGCCGTTGAGGTAGACGAGGTCGTCGATGCCGCGTCCCGCACCGAAGAGGTGCTCGGCGACGGCGCCCAGGGACGCATCGTTGCCGACGGTCGTCGGCAATCCGGTGGCAGCGGCGACCAGCTCGGCCACCGGGGCATCGGTCCACCCCAGGTGGGGGGCGTTGCGCACGAGTCCGTCGCCGGCGCGCACGAGCCCGGGAACGGCGAGTCCCACGGCCGACAGGCGGGCGCCCGCGAGCTCGCCGGAGCGCCACGTCGCGACGCGATCCGCCAGCAGGCGTGCGATCTCGTCGGGGCCGGCGAGGTGGTCGAGCTCGATGCGCTCACGCAGGCGCACGGTGCGGTCCAGGCCGATCGCGGCGATCTCGAGCGCGTCGACCTCGGGGTTGGCGGCGACGGCGACGGTGTCGGCGGATGCCGCGACGACCGGCGACGGGCGTCCCACCCGGCCGACGGCGGCCGGTGCCTGCTCGACGGCGAGCCCTCGACGGCACAGCTCCGAGACGAGGTCGGCGATCGTCGAGCGGTTGAGTCCCGTCATCTCCGTGAGCGCCGCGCGCGAGTGCGGGCCGTCGTGGTGCACGAGGCGCAGCAGCCGTGACAGGTTGCGCTGGCGCACGCCGTCACCGGGCGTGTGGAGAAGGTCGCTCACCGCACCACTGTACTGACGCGCCGGTGGCGGCCCGCTCGGCTGCGGGGGCGACGTCGCCCGCGCTGGCGAGCACCCGCGCCGCTTGGCGGTGTCCTTCCGACAGCCGGCCCGCCGCGTCGGTGCCGGCGATCAGGGCGGCCAGCCACCCGGCGGCGAACGCGTCGCCGGCGCCGACCGCGTCGACGATCGTGGCCGGTCCCGCCGTCACCCGCACGGTACCGTCGGGGCCGTACTCGGAGGCGTCGGCGCCGGCGTCCTTCACGACGAGATGGCGCGGTCCCGACAGGTGCCGGGGGATGTCATCTGCGGCCACCCCCCACGTGGTCTGGGCTTCGTCCGCGCCGACGAACACGACGTCGCTCGCCCGGGCGAGGTGCCGCAGGGTGCCGGGGGTGGCAGGGCCTGCCAGCGCGGGGCGGTGGTTCACGTCGAAGCTCAAAAGTGCCTCGCCGAAGACGCGGTCTACGCACACGGCATGCAGGAACTGCGCGCCGGCCTCGGAGATCTGCGCCGTGATGCCCGACACGTGCACGATGCGCGGCGTCGCGGCCTGCGCCCAGCGGCGGGCCAGCGCGGCATCCATCGTGGAGCCGGCGGAGCCGCGTCGGTAGTAGAGCGGCCTGACCGTGCCGTCGGGACCGGTGGCCTTGACGTAGAGCCCGGTGGGCAGCGGCCGGCGCTCGTGCAGCGAGATGTCCACATCGCGCGCGGCGAGGAAGCCCGCGACGACGTCGCCCAGCGGGTCGTCGCCGAGCAGCCCCGCCCAGGCGGCATCCACGCCGGCGCCGCGCAGCGCGACGGCTGTGTTCGACTCCGCCCCGCCCACCCCCAGCGTCAGCGCGGAGCCGGGCTGCAGCGGCTCGCCCGGCGAAGGGGCGAGCAGCGCCATCGTCTCGCCGAGGCACAGCACGTCGGGGCTCACCAGTCGTGCACCGTCCCGTCGGCGAGGCGGTTGTACGGCAGGTAGGCCTGCGCGTACGGGTACCTTCCGGCCTCGTCGACGTCGAGGTCGACACCCAGCCCCGGCTGGTCGCCGGGGTGCAGGAAGCCCTCGGCCCAGGTGAACGACTGCTGGAACACGGCATCGGTCTTGGCGCCGTGGCGCATGTACTCCTGGATGCCGAAGTTGTGGATCGACAGCCCCAGGTGCATCGCCGCGGCCATGCCGACGGGCGAGATGTCGGTGGGGCCGTGCATTCCCGACTTGATCTGGTACTGCGCGGCGTAGTCGAGCACCTTCTTCAGGTGCGAGATGCCCCCGGTGTGGGTGACGGCGCTGCGGACGTAGTCGATCAGCTGCTCGCGGATGATCTGCTGGTAGTCCCAGACCGTGTTGAAGATCTCGCCGATGGCCAGCGGTGTCGTGGTGTGCTGGCGCACCAGCCGCAGGGCCTCCTGGTTCTCCGCAGGGGTCACGTCCTCGAGCCAGAACAGGTCGTACGGCTCGACGGACTTGCCCAGCCGCGCGGCCTGGATGGGGGTGAGCCGGTGGTGGGAGTCGTGCAGCAGCGGGATCTCGGGCCCGAACTCGGCGCGCACCGCCTCGAAGACCGTGGGCACGTGGCGCAGGTAGGAGCGGCTGTCCCAGTCCTCCTCCGCCGGCTTCGCCCCCCGCTGGGCGGGCTCGTGGTCGTAGCGCACGCCGGTGTTGGCTTCGAAGGTGGCGTTGGACGCGATGCCGTAGATGGATTTCAGTCCCGGCACGCCCGTCTGGATGCGGATCGCGCGGTAGCCCTGAGCCTGGTGCTCGCGCACGCTGTCGAAGAGCTCCGGCAGATCGCGGCCCGATGCGTGCCCGTACGCCAGCAGCCCGGTGCGCGATGCCCCGCCCAGGAGTTGGTACACGGGCATGCCGGCGGCCTTGCCCTTGATGTCCCACAGCGCCATGTCGACGGCGGCGATCGCGGCCATCGTCACCGGACCGCGGCGCCAGTAGGCGCTGCGGTAGAGGAACTGCCAGGTGTCCTCGATGCGGTGGGCATCGCGCCCGAGCAGCAGCGGCACGACGTGGTCGCGCAGGTACGACACCACGGCGAGCTCCCGGCCGTTGAGGGTCGCGTCGCCCAGCCCCGTCAGCCCGTCGTCGGTCGTGAGCTTGAGGGTCACGAAGTTGCGGTCGGGGCTCGTGACGATGACCTCTGCGCGGTCGATCTTCATGTCGTTGTCTCCTTCGCGTCGAACGGTGCGGCCAGCGCCGCGGTGAGGGGGGCCGCCTCGGCCGGGGAGAGCCCCGACGTCAGCGCGGCGTGCAGCTGCGCGGCATCGGCGCCGGGCTCCAGTGCCCCGGAGCGGATGCCGCCGGCCCAGTCGGCCACGACCCCCAGCGCGCCGCGCGCCTCGCGCCCGGCGGCCCGCTCGGCCGCGATGACCGGCAGCACCCGCAGCCGCAGCTTCGTGGCCGTGTCGACGGCGATCTGCGCCAGGCGGTGCGCGATGCGCCCGTTCTCGAAGCGCTCGACGAGGGCCGGGCGGTACGCCGCCGGGTCGGCGGCGGGATCCACGACGCGCTCGGCGTCGTCCCAGAACCGCTCCAGGGCGTTCCGGCACACCGGGTCGGCCATCGCCGCCGCAACGGTGTCATGACCGCGCTGCAGCCCCCGGAACGCCAGAGCCAGGTGCCCGCCGTTGAGCAGCAGCAGCTTGCGCTGCTCGTACGGCTCGATCGCCGCGACGAACCGCGCGCCCGCCCGCTCCCACTCGGGGCGGCCGGCGGGGAAGTCGCCCGAGAGCACCCAGTCGGTGAAGGGCTCGGCCACCACGGCGGCGGTGTCCCGCCAGCCGGTGGCATCGGTCACCAGCTGCAGGTCGGCGTCGGTCGTGTGCGGCGTGATGCGGTCGACGCTCGTCGCGACGAACGACGCCGGCCACGCGGACGCGTCCCAGCCGCACGCCGCTGCGACGTCGGCGACGGCGCGGCGCAGGGTGCCGCCGTTGTCGGGGATGTTGTCGCACGACACCACCGCCACCGGACCCGCCGCCGCGCCGTGCCGACGGTGCAGCGCATCGGTCAGGCGGCCCACGGGCGTCTGGAGCGCCTGGACGTCGCCGCGCCGCAGGGTGGCGACGTCGGATGCCACCGCGGCGTCGGCGAGGTCCACCCGCCCGTGCGGGCCGAGGTGGTAGCCCGCCTCGGTGACGGTCAGGGTGATGATGGCCGTCCGAGGCGAGGTCGCCAGGGCGAGGAACCGGTCGTGGGCGGTCGCGGGATGGGCTTCGCACACGCTGTCGACCACGGTGAACCGGTCGCGGCGCGGGCCGCGCTCGACGAGGGTGAACAGGCCGTCCTGCGCCGTGAGGTGCTCGGCCACCCCGGGGGACCGGCCTGTGAACGCCGCGATCCCCCACGTGCGGGCGTCATCGACGCGGGCGGTGTACCAGGCCTGGTGGGCGCGGTGGAAGGCCCCCACGCCCATGTGCACGATGCGCGGCGAGGGGGAGGGGCGGCCGCCGCCGCGGCCGACGAGTGCCTCGCGCGTCAGCAGGGGCGTGGCGCTGGCGACCGTCACGCCGTCACCGTGGCGCCCAGGCGCTCGGCGAGCCACTGTGCCTGCCGCAGCCAGTGCGTGCCTTCGCCGCCCTCGTGCCCGTTCCAGGGATATGCGACGGTCTGCGCCCCCGCCGCCCAGTGGTTGGCCGCGGCGAACACGCCCGACGGCGGGGCGACGGTGTCGAGCAGGCCGGCGCCGAAGAGCGCGGGCGCGGTCGCGCGGGCGGCGAAGTTCACGCCGTCGAAGTAGGACAGGGTCGCGAACGTGCGCTCGGCCGCCGCGCGGTGCACCGACAGGTAGCGCGTGATCTCCGCATGCGGGTCGGCGTCGGTCAGCCTGATGACCCGCGGCAGGTCGCACAGGATGGGGGCCGTGGGCAGGGCGGCCACGAGGCCCTCGCTCAGCGCCGCCGCGGCGATCGCGATGGCTCCGCCCTGGCTGTTGCCGGTGACCGAGACGCGGTCGGGGTCGACTTCGGCCAGCGTGCGCACGGCATCCACCGCCCGCACCGCGTCGACGAAGACCCGGCGGTAGTAGTAGTCGTGCGGGTCGTCGATGCCGCGCGTCAGGAACCCGGCGCCCGACGGTCCCGCACCGTGCGGGTCGGGGGTGTCGCCGCCGGTGCCCCAGGTGGATCCCTGACCGCGGGTGTCGACGATGAGCTGCACGTGACCGGCCGCCGGCCAGTACAGCCGCTCGTGCGGGAGGCCCCGGCCTCGCCCGTAGCCGATGAACTCCACCATCGCCGGCAGCGGCGTCTCGGCGGTGCGGGGCACCACCAGCCACGCCCGCACCGGGTCGCCGTCGAACCCGGGGAAGGTCACGTCGTGCACGTCGACGAGGGTCAGCGGCGAGGGGGCGCGACGCCGCGTGACGGCGCCGCCGGCAGCGCGCGCGAGCGCGATCGACTCCCGCCAGAACGCATCGAAGTCGGCCGGCTCGCGGCGCTCGGGGAGGTAGGCCCGCAGCTGCTGCTCGGGGAGATCGAAACGCGCCATCGCGGTTTCCTTCCGTCGTCCGGGCCTCCCGTGCGAGGGAGGAGGTCACGTCCAGGACGATACAATGAAAACGTTGACATCGCCTCCGCCAGAGGTTACCGTCAACGTGTGCCGGGGGCTAGTCCAGCCTTTCGAAACCGTTTTTCACCCGGATGACCGTACGCGAAGGAGCGCATTGTCCGTCAACAACAGCGTCGTCGTCGCCGGCGCGATCGAGCTGAACTCCGAAGAGGAGGAACAGCGCGAACGCGGAGGCGGGGAGCCGACACGCACCCCCACGCATCGCGTCACGTGGCGCAAGGCGCTCAAGCGCGACTGGCGGCTGTACTCCCTGCTGCTTCTGCCGCTGCTCTTCCTGCTCATCTTCCGCTACCTCCCGATGGCGGGCAACGTCATCGCGTTCCGGCGTTTCCGCCCCGGTGGCAGCATGTTCGGCGACGAGTGGGTCGGCCTGCGCTACTTCGAGCTGTTCATCAGCGACCCGACGTTCTGGCGGGCCTTCTGGAACACGCTCATGCTCGGCGGACTGTCGCTCGTGATCGTCTTCCCTCTGCCGATCGTGCTGGCACTGATGTTCAACGAGCTGCGCTCGCGTCGGTTCAAGCGCATCGCCCAGTCGATCTCGTACCTGCCGCACTTCATGTCGATCGTCATCGTGGCGGGCATGGTGCTGCAGCTGACGGCGCTGCGCGGCTCGATCAACCAGGGCATCGAGGCGCTCGGCGGCGGCGCGATCCCGTTCATGCAGCTGCCGCAGTGGTTCCCCACCATCTACGTCACATCGGAGATCTGGCAGACGGTGGGCTGGGGCACCATCCTCTACCTCGCGGCGCTGACCACGATCGACCCGCAGCTGTACGAGGCGGCGCGCATCGACGGCGCCAGCCGGTGGCGACAGATCTGGCACGTGACCCTGCCCGGCATCCGGCCCACGATGATCGTGCTCCTGATCCTCAACATCGGCACGTTCATGGCCGTCGGGTTCGAGAAGATCCTGCTGCTGTACAACCCGCTGCTGTATCCGACCGCTGATGTGATCGCGACCTATCTGTACCGGGTCGGCATCATCTCGAGCAATTTCTCCTACGCCACCGCGATCGGCCTGTTCGAGGCCGTCATCGGACTGACGTTGATTCTGACCGCCAACGCGATCTCGCGCCGAGCAGTGGGGACGAGCCTGTGGTGACCTCGAGTGTCCGCACCATGCCCCGCCGGATGTCCGACCGGCTGTTCCGCCCCGCGGTGCAGGGCGGCATCAAGGACTCCCGCAGCTACACCGTGTTCCGCATGGTCAACGCGGGCCTGATCGTGGTGATCTGCTTCGTCACGCTCTACCCGTTCCTCAACGTCATCGCGCAGGCGTTCAGCTCGGAGGCGTACATCAACTCCGGCCAGGTGAACCTCATCCCGCGCGGATTCAACGTGACCACGTTCGGGTACGTCATGGGCGACCCGATGTTCTGGCGCAACTACGGCAACACCGTGCTGTACACCGTGGTGGCCACCGTCATCGCGATGATCCTCACCACGACGTTCGCGTACGCGCTGTCGAAGCGGAACCTCAAGGGCCGGTCGTTCTTCATCGGCGTGGCCGTGTTCACGATGTTCTTCAACGGCGGGCTGATCCCGAACTACATCCTCATCAACACCCTCGGGTTCAAGAACACGCTGTGGGCGATCGTCATCCCCAATGCCATCAGCGTCTTCAACCTGCTCGTGATGAAGGCGTTCTTCGAGAACTTCCCCGAGGACCTCGAGGAGGCCGCCGCCATCGATGGCCTGAACACGTACGGCATCCTCTGGAAGATCGTGCTGCCGCTGAGCAAGGCGGTGATCGCGACCATGGTGCTGTTCTACGCGGTCTCGTTCTGGAACCAGTGGTTCACCGCCTTCCTCTATATGGACAGGGCGGAGCTGTATCCGGTCACGGTGTACCTGCGCAACATGCTCGCCGCGGCCACCGGCACCGAGGCGCTCGGCACGGGAGGCACCGGCGAGGCCTCCCAGGTCGCATCGAACGTCAAGGCCGTGACCATGCTGCTGACCGTGCTGCCGATCGTCTGCCTCTATCCGTTCATCCAGAAGTACTTCGTCTCGGGCGTGATGCTCGGCTCCGTGAAGCAGTGACGCTTCGACCTCAGAAAGGGAAGACCATGACACAGCAGATCCGAGAGGCCACGCGGCGCCCCGTGCGACGCGGCGCCCTCTACGCGGGAGTGGTGATCGCCGCGAGCGCGCTCGTCCTGAGCGGATGCGACGCCGGTGGCGGCGGCGGGTCCGGCGACAGCGAGGGCGACTTCGACTTCACCGGTAAGGACGTCGGCGCCATGTCGGACTACGGCGTGGGCGACACCTTCTCGGCCACCGAGCCGGTCGAGTTCGGGCTCTTCTACCGCGACCACCCGAACTACCCGCTCAAGGAGGACTGGCTGATCCTCCAGGAGCTGGAGGAGAAGCAGAGCGTCACGTTCGACATGGTCAGCGCGCCGCTGTCGGAGTGGGACCAGCGCAAGTCGCTCGTGATTGGCGCGGGCGACGCCCCCGAGATCATCTCGGTGACCTACCCGGGTCAGGAGGTCGCGTTCGTCTCGGGCGGTGCGATCCTGCCCGCCAGCGACTTCGTGCAGTACATGCCCCACTACATGGACAAGGTCGAGAAGTGGGACCTCGAGCCCGACCTCGACCAGATGCGCCAGGAGGACGGCAAGTACTACGTCTTCCCCGGGTTCCGTGAGGAGCCGCGCGCCGAGTATTCGTTCGCCGTGCGCTCGGACGTCTGGGAGGAGCTGGGCCTCAGCCTGGAGCCCGCGACCTTCGATGAGCTGCGCGACCAGCTGCGCACCGTCAAGGAGGCGTACCCGGACGTGTACCCCATGACCGACCGGTGGTCGGCCAACGGTCCGCTCGAGGCGACGCTGTCGTTCGTCTCGCCCAACTTCGGCACGTCCGCCGGCTGGGGCTTCGGCGAGGGTCTCACCTGGAACGGCGACGAGTTCGTCTACACCGGGGCGAGCGACGAGTACCGCGATCTCATCGAGTTCTACGCATCGCTGGTCGAAGAGGGTCTGCTGGACCCCGAGGCGGTCACGCAGGACGACGACCAGGCGGTGCAGAAGTTCGCCTCGGGCAACGCCATGTCGATCGCCACGAACGACCAGGAGATCGTGCGGTACCGCACAACGGTCGACGAGCTCGGCAGCGATGTGGAGATGACGCAGATCCGGGTGCCGGCCGGCCCCGCCGGTGACAACTTCCAGGCCGGGCAGCGCACGGTCGGCGGCTTCATGCTGTCGGCCAAGGCGGCCGAGAGCGAGAACTTCCTCGCCATGCTGCAGTTCCTCGACTGGCTGTACTACTCCGACGAGGGCCTCGAGTTCGCCAAGTGGGGCGTCGAGGGCGAGACCTACACGAAGGATGCCGACGGCACGCGGGTGCTCGCCGAGAACATCACCGCCATGGGTCTGAACCCCGAGGCGCCCGAGAACCTGCAGGCCGACTACGGCTTCTCCAACGGCGTCTGGACGCTCGTGCACGGCTCGACGGTGGAACTGGACCGTTCGATGCTGCGCCCCGAGGTCATCGACTTCGTCGAGGCGATGTCGACCAAGGAGGTGCTGGAGCTGCCCCCGCCCGCCCCGCTGAGCGAGGTCGAGCGCGAGCAGGTCTCGCTGTACCAGTCGGCGCTGAAGGACCACGTGTGGCAGAACACCGCCGCGTTCATCCTCGGGCAGCGCTCGCTGGACGAGTGGGACTCCTACGTCGCCGAGCTCGAGGGCATGAACATGCCGCAGTACCTCGAACTCGTCAACGGCGCCCAGCAGCGGTACGCCGACGCCAACTGATCCACCCGCAGACGGCCCCGCGCCCTCGACGGCGCGGGGCCGTCTGCGACCCGGCGCCTGAAGGAGCCCGGCATGACCCTGCCCGCTGTCGCCGGCATCCCCTACGGGGGCGACTACACCCCCGAGCAGTGGGCCGAGCAGGTGTGGGATGCCGACTATCGGGCGTTCGACCTCGCGGGGATCGACCTGCTGACGGTCGGCGTCTTCACCTGGGCGCTCACGCAGCCCGATGAGGACACCTACGACTTCTCGACCCTCACGCGCATCCTCGACCGCGCGCACGCCGAAGGCCGCCGGGTGTGCCTGGCCACCGGGACCGCCGCGGTGCCGCCGTGGCTCGCGCACCGGCATCCCGATGTCTGCCGCACCGATTTCGAGGGCAGGCGCCATGTGTACGGGGTGCGGCACAACGCGTGCCCCTCCTCGCCCGCCTATCGCCGGCTCGCGGCGGCCGTCGCCGGCCGCATCGCCGAGCGCTTCGCCGACCACCCGGCGGTCGTCGCCTGGCACATCAACAACGAGTACGGCGGCGTCTGCTACTGCGACCTGTGCGCGGTGGAGTTCCGGCAGTGGCTGCGCGATCGCCACGGGTCGCTGGAGCGCCTCAACGACGCCTGGAACACGACGTTCTGGTCGCACCGCTTCAGCGACTGGGATCAGGTCGTGCCGCCCAATGCGCTGTCGGAGCACTGGCGCGGGCCCGACCACACCGCGTTCCAGGGTGTCACCCTGGACTACCTGCGGTTCAACACCGACAACCTGCTGCGCACGTTCCGCGAGGAGAAGGACGCCATCCGCGCCCACTCGCCGCTGCCGGTCACGACCAACATGATGGCCATCTACCGCCAGCTGGATTACCACCGCTGGGCTCCGCACCTCGATTTCGCCTCGTGGGACAACTACCCCACCGACGGCTCGCCGGTCTCGCGCATGGCGCTCAGCCACGCGCTCATGCGGGGGCTCAAGGACGGTCAGCCCTTCTGGCTCATGGAGCAGACGCCCACGATGACGGCGACGCGCGACCACAACCCCGTCAAGCGCCCCGGCGTCATGCGCCTGTGGTCGTGGCAGGCCGTCGCGCACGGCGCCGATTCGGTGCTGTTCTTCCAGATGCGCCACAGCCGCGGGGCATCGGAGAAGTATCACGGCGCCGTGCTGAACCACGCCGGGCGCACCGACACCCGCGCCTTCCGCGAGGTCGCCGGGCTCGGCGCCGAGCTGCGCCGGGTGGGGGACCGGCTGCAGAACGCCCGCACCCCGGCGCGTGTGGCGGTGCTGTTCGACTGGGACTCGTGGTGGGCGCTGGAGATGTCCGACGGCTACAGCCGCGCGGTGAAGTACGAGAAGCAGCTGGTGTCGTACCACGAGGCGCTGTGGCAGGCCGGGGCGATCGTGGACGTCGTCGGCGTGGGTGCGGACCTGTCCCGCTACGACGTGGTGGTCGCACCCTTCCTGCACCTGCTGAAGGGCGACATCGCCGCACGCGTCGACGACGTCGCCCGTCGAGGCGGCACCGTGCTGACCACGGTGATGTCGGGCCGTGTCGACGAGGACGACAACGCCTTCCTGGCCGACGTGCCCGGGCCCTTCGCCGCCACGTTCGGCGTGCGCGTGGACGAGACGGACTCCCTGCCCCCCGATGCGGCGAACCCCGTGGTGCTCTCCCTGCCCGGTCAGGAGCAGGCCACGGCGCAGGCACGGCTGGTGTTCGACCTCGTCATGCCGCAGGGCGCAGAGGTGGTGGGCCGGTACACGGAGGACTTCTACGCCGGCACGCCCGCGGTCACGCGCAACGCCCATGGCCGGGGAAGCGCCTGGTACGTCGGCGCCGTCCTCGACCAGGCCGGCGTCGACTGGGTCGTGCGCCGGGTGCTGGCCGAGCAGCAGGCGCTCGGCCCGTTCGCTGACGTCGCCGACCTCGAGCACACGACCCGCACCGTCGACGGGGCGAGGTACGAGTTCGTGCTGAACCACCGCGCCGGACCGGTGCGCGTGTCGTCGCCCTTCGCCGGCACCGACCTGCTGACCGGCCGACACATCGCCGTGGGCGACGACCTCGACCTGGCGGCGACCGACGTCGCCGTCATCGCGGTGTCGTGATGGCCGGCCGGCCGGGCAGGATGGAGGCGATGAGCACCCCTGCCGCTTCCCCCGACCCGCGCCGCAGCGCCCTGGCGGCCGCGACCGGCGCGCTCTACTGGCTGCTCGTCGTCGAGGGCTGCTTCCTGCTGGCCGCGCTGCCGGGCTTCGCCGGCATCCTGCTGCTGGAGCGCGCGGCCAGCAACATCCCGCTCTACGCCCTGTGCCTGCTGCCGGTGGCGCCGGCGTTCTCGGCGGCCATGGCGACGCTCGAGAGCCGCACACGCGCCGAGGACCTGTCGGTGTGGCCGCGGTACTGGCGCGCGTACGCCCGCAACGTCGTGGACGTGCTGTGGGTGTGGGTGCCCGCGCTGGCTGCCGCCACGGTGCTGGCCACGACGATCGCGTTCGGCGCAGCGGCCGACGTCGACGGCTTCTTCGTCGGTGCCGCGGTGGTCTTCCTCGTGCTCGTCGCGGTGTGGGCCTTCCACGCCCTGGTGATCGCGTCGCTGTTCCGCTTCCGCGCACGCGACGTCGCGCGGCTCGGGCTGTTCTACATCGCGGCGAAGCCCCTGGCGACGCTCGGGGTGCTGTCGTGCCTGGTGCTGGCGACGGCGGTGGTCGCGTTCGCCTCGGACGTCGTGCTGGCCGCGCTCGCATCCGCGTTCGCCGCCTTCGCGCTGGCGACCGAGCGCCGTGTCATCGCCGACGTGCGCGAGCGCTTCGTCGCTCCCTGACCCAGCGCGACGCGGACAGCAGCCGGAAGAGCGAGCGTACGCGCGCCCCCCGCAGCCGTCAACCTGTCGGTAAACGTTGTCGAAAACGTTTGACGACTCGGCGGGCGCTGGTTACGTTCGGACGACCTCGCGGGGTGACGCCTCGCACATCGGGACTCAAGGAAGAGGTCGCACGATGCAACATTCACCATTCCGTGCTCGCGCAGGCGACGGCGGCAGGCGACGCTCAGCGGGAGGCGTCGCTGCGGCGGCCGCGCTCGCGCTGGCGCTGACCGGGCTCGTCACGCCGGCGCAGGCAGCCGAGACGTACGACGTGGAGATCCGCGCCACCGGCGGCGGGGAGACCACGGGCGCCGGCACCTATGCCCCGGGCGAGACGGTGCAGCTCGGCGCCACGCCCGCCGACGGCAACGTCTGGGGTGGCTGGACGTCGGAGCAGCTCGACTGGCTCCGCGCGCGTCTGGACACGTTCACCATGCCGGCATCCGACGTCGTCATCGACACGTCGTTCCGGCCGCAGGCGCGTCCGTTGAAGGAGGTGTACGACGGTCTGTTCCAGATGGGCAACATCTGGTCCGGCCCCCAGACCTACGAGGCCGGGTCGCCGGCATCCGCGCGGATGGAGCGCGACTTCGAGGTGATCACGGCCGAGAACGCCATGAAGCCGGAGTCGCTGCTGCCCAACGCCAACATCGACGACACCACCGGCGCCTTCACGTTCAACTTCGGTCAGGCCGATCAGTTCGTCGATGAGACCATCGCCCGCGGATCCACCGTGCACGGCCACGTGCTGGTGTGGCACGGTCAGTCGCCGCCCAAGCTGAACTCCGGCACCACGGGAGGCACCCGCGAACTGGCGCGCGAGAACATGCGCCGCTACATCGAGGAGGTGCTCACGCACTTCAGTGGTCGGGTTCCCACGTGGGATGTCGTCAACGAGGCGTTCGTCGACGGGCTGGACTCCTTCGACCCGGCCACCCAGAGCTGGCAGGACTTCCTGCGCGGCGGCCCGAACGGCGGTCAGTCGAACTGGTACAAGGTCTACGCCGAGGGTGCCGACGCCGACGCGGGGGAGACCCCCGGCGACTTCATCTACGACGCGTTCGTGTTCGCGCGCCAGTACGGCCCCGAGGTCAACCTGCAGTACAACGACTTCAACATGTTCCAGTCGGCCGGCAAGGGTCGCGCCGCGATCGCCATGGCGAAGGACCTCAACGCCCGGTATGCCGCCGAGCACCCCGAGGACCCCCGCCTGCTGATCGAGACGATCGGCATGCAGTCGCACAACTACATCAGCCAGACGCCGGCCTTCGCCTGCGCAGACCGCACCCAGCTGGGCGGACTCGTCGACGAGGATGCCGAGGCCTGGCAGGCGGGCGCCTGCTCGAACGCGGCATCGGTGGAGGCCACGATCCAGCAGATCATCGACGCCGGGCTGCGGGTCGCGATCAGCGAACTCGACCTGTTCGTGTGGGAGGCCTGGAACGCGGAGCCCGAGACGTCGAACGCGGCGAACTACCGGGATCTGAACGACCCCGAGGTGCGCGAGCGCATCTCGCGGGGTGAGTTCACCTACTGGGTCGACAAGATCTCGCACCGTGCCGAGCTCGAGGAGATCCAGGCCCAGCGGTTCGCGGAGTACTTCTCCGTGTACACGAAGTACGCCGACGCGATCGACCGGGTCACCTTCTGGGGCCTGAACGACCAGCGCAGCTGGCGTGCGACGCACAACCCGTTGCTGCTCAACGGAGACTGGTCGGAGAAGCTGGCGATGTGGGCGGTGTCCGACCCGCAGGGCTGGTACGACCGCGATGCGGCCGACGGCGACGGGATCGTGGTCGAGGCCACCGTGCCCGAGGCCACCGAGCCCGGCACCCTCACGCTGACGGTCGCCGACCACGGCGACGCGGTCACGCTCGAGGAGGCGCGCAACGCCGGCGACCGGCTGCGGTTCACCGGACAGCTGCCGACGGTCACCGTCACCGACTCCCGCAACGACGAGCAGGCGCGCGACGGCGGGTGGTCGACCTCCGGCCAGTCGACCTCGCTCGTCTCCGGTGAGCGCACGCTGACCGCCGATCACCTCGGCTGGACGCCCAAGGTGCTCACCCCCCGCCCCGGCGTCACCGCCGGTGCATGGGTGGCGACCGCGCTGAGCGACGGGCCGGGCCTGGCCACCGCGCAGCGTCTGGCCTCCGCGAGCAGCGACGGCCGGTACGGGTCGACGCAGCTCAGCGCCGGCCTGGTGCTCGACGTGCCCGTCGGCACGGCTCCGGGCACCTACCGCGGCACCCTCACGGTGTCGCTGTTCCCGGTGGACTGACACCGGGGGACGCAGAAGGGGGTGGATGCCGGCCCGAAGGCATCCACCCCCTTTCGCGTGCTCAGTGGACCGTGCGTCCGGCTTCGTCGGGGATGCCGGACTTGCGCAGGAAGTACGTGTTGATCTGATCGCGCCACTCCACAGCGGAACGCAGCTGCTCGGCCATGCGCTCGCTCACCCGCGCGTGCAGATCGTCGTCGACGGCGCCGGCGAGCCCGCGCCACCGCTCCACCACCCGCTCGACCCGCTCGACGCCATCGAAGTGGGTGTCGTAGATGTGCTGGATCACCGTGCGGCCGCTGCGCAGCCGGTGCGTGTACGGCACGTGGTGGAAGAAGAGCACCAGCTCGTCGGGCACCGTCTCGAGAGACTCATACCTGCTCGCCCACGGCTCGGGGTATTGGCCGGCGAAGCCGGTGCCGGTCGCCACGGTGCGGTCCACGCCGATCCCGTCGCGGTCGGCGAAGTGGTATGTGCCCCAGGGCGAGTACTCGTAGCCGTCGACGGACGGGCCGTAGTGGCCCTGCGGGTTGACCATGAAGCAGACCCCCAGTGGAGCGGTGTGCGCCTCGTAGGTGAGCCACGACTCGTCGAGCACGTCGTGGATGCCGCGGCGCACCGCCGCGTCGTCGCCGAAGGTCAGGGCGATCCACTCGTCGAGGATGCCCTCGGCCGTCAGCGTCGAGTCCCATGCCAGGCGGCCATAGGCGTAGAGATTCGCCTGGGCGAGCGGATGACCGGTCCAGTACGCGTCGTCACCGACGTTGGCGACGGCGGCCATGCCGCCCCGGGCCAGCTGCGCGATGCGCGGCCCGTCGTCGCCGAAGGGGGCGAAGTCGAGGATCTCCCGCCATTGCGGGGCCAGGTACACCGCATGGCGCTGATGGCCGGTGTACTCCTGCGTGATCTGCAGCTCGAGGGTCACCCGGGTCTGCCGCATCGCCGGAATGACGGGGGACACCGGCTCGCGCGTCTGGAAATCCAGCGGTCCGTACTTCACCTGCAGCAGCACGTTGTCGTCGAACCTGCCGTCCAGCGGGGCGAAATGGTCGTGCGCGGCGCGGGCGCGGTCGGTCTTGCGGTCGCGCCAGTCCTGCCGGTGGTCGTACACGAAGGCGCGCCAGTGCACGAGTCCGCCGTGCGGGGCCAGAGCGCGGGCGAGCATGTTGGCCCCGTCGGCGTGGTCACGGCCGTACGCGAACGGACCGGGCTGGCCCTCCGAGTCGGCCTTGACGACGAATCCGCCGAAATCCGGGATCGCGCCGTACACCTCGGCCGCAGCCGCCGCCCACCACTGCTGCACGGCGGGATCGAGCGGGTCGGCACAGGGCATGCCGGAGAGCGTCATGGGCGCCGCGAAGCTGACCGACAGGTGCACGCGGATGCCCCACGGTCGCAGCGCCGCCGCGATGCGAGCCACGTCGGGCAGGCCGTCGGTGAGCAGCCGCGCCTCGCGGGCGTGCACGTTGACGTTGTTGATCGCGACGCGGTTGATGCCGATCGATGCGAGCAGCCGGCCGTACCGCTCCACGCGGGAGAGGTCCTCGCGCACCCGGCCGTCGGCGAAGAAGATCGACCCGCCGGCGTAGCCGCGCTCGACCTGGCCCATCACCGGATGCACCGCGACGTTGTCCCAGTGGTCGAGCATCCGCAGCTCCCGCTCGGGCTCGTGCCGTGCCACCACGGCGGGATCGCCGGGGGCGACCGCGTCGCGCAGCAGCTGGAACCAGCCGTAGAGCGCCCCAGCCCCGCCGCCGCAGGCCACCACGATGCGCTCGGGGTCGAGGCGCGAGATCGCGAAGCCCTCGTGCCCGAGGTCGGCGATGTCGTCGTCGAAGCCGTACCGGCCCGCGGCAGCCGATGCGGGGACGAAGGCGATCTCCGCCTCATCGGTGTCGACGGGGCGCAGCCCGTGAGCGGTGGCATCCGCCCGCACCGAATCGAGCAGTCGGTGCTCGCCCGCCAGGTGCAGGGTGCGTCCGCGCAGCGGCGTCTGCTGCGTCAGCCACATCGGGTGGACTCTCGTCATCGCCGTCTCCTTCATCCAGGTCACCAATCGTGCACGGTTCCGTCGACCAGCCGTGCTGCCGGAAGGTACGCCGGCGCGTAGGGGAAATGCTCAGCGGCATCGTCGTCGTACCCCACGCCCAGCCCCGGTGCGTCGCCGGGGTGCAGCGAGCCGTGCGCGAACCGGTAGGAGGTGCGGAACACCTCGCCGGCCAGCGGCTGGTGCTGCATGTACTCCTGGATGCCGAAGTTGTGGATCGCGAGGTCCAGGTGAAGCGCCGCGGCCATCCCCACGGGGGAGATGTCGGTCGGCCCGTGACTGCCGGACCTGATCTGGTACTGGGCGGCGAAGTCGAAGACGCGGCGCAGGCCCGTGATGCCGCCGGTGTGCGTGACCGACGCTCGCACGTAGTCGATCAGCTGCTCCTGGATGAGCACCCGCAGGTCCTCGAGGGAGTTCATCACCTCGCCGATCGCCAGAGGGGTGACGGTGCTGCGGCGCACGAGGCGCAGTGCCTCGGGGTTCTCGGCCGGAGTGCAGTCCTCCAGCCAGAACAGGTCGTAGGGCTCGAGGTCCCGGCCCAGGCGCGCAGCCTGGATCGGGGTCAGCCGGTGGTGCGCATCGTGCAGCAGCATGAGCTCGTCGCCGAACTGCTCCCTCGCCCAGGCGAACACGCCGGGGAGGAACCGCAGGTAACGGGCGGAATCCCAGCCCTCCTCGACGCTGATTCCGGCCCGCTTGGCCGGCTCGTATGCGTAGCGCCCGGGGGCGGCTGCGCCGCCGACGCCGTACATCGCCCCCATGCCGGGCACGGCCACCTGCAGCCGCACGGCCCGGTAGCCCTCCGCCAGGCGGCCGCGTACGGAGTCGCCCAGCTGCTCGAGATCGCCCCCGGAGGCGTGCGCGTACACGAGCACGCCGTCGCGCGACGCGCCGCCGAGCAGCTGGTACAGCGGCACCCCCGCCCGGCGGGCGGCGATGTCCCACAGGGCCATGTCGACCGCCGCGATCGCCGACATCGTCACCGGGCCGCGGCGCCAGTACGCGGAGCGGTACAGCAGCTGCCAGGTGTCCTCGATGCGCGAGGCGTCGATGCCGACCAGCAGCGGCGCGACGTGGTCGCGCAGGTACGACGCCACGGCGAGCTCCCGGCCGTTGAGCGTGGCGTCGCCGAGGCCGATCAGCCCGTCATCGGTCGTGATGCGCAGGGTGACGAAGTTGCGCGAGGGGCTGGCCACGAGCACCTCGACGAGTCGGATCGTCACGGCGGCGGTCATGCCGAGACCGCCGCGGGGCGGGGGTAGCTCTCCTGCGGCAGCCGGTAGGCCAGGTCGACCGCGGTCTCGAGTGCCTCGTCGAACTCGAGCCGGTGCTCGGCCACCAGGCGCGCGAGGAAGCCGGCATCCGCCCGTCGGGACAGGTCGTGCCGTGCCGGGATCGAGCAGAACGCCCGGGTGTCGTCGACGAATCCGCTCGTGTTGCGCAGTCCCGCGGTGTCGGTGGTCGCCTCGCGGAACCGCCGGATGGCGTCGGGGGTGTCCAGGAACCACCAGGGCGCCCCGAGACGCAGGGCGGGGTACACCCCGGCGAGCGGCGCCAGCTCGCGGGAGTAGACCGTCTCGTCGACCGTGAACACGATCATGCGGAAGCCGGGATGGTGCCCGAAGGCCTCGAGCAACGGCCGCAGCGCGCGCGTGAACTCTGTCGCGACCGGGATGTCGTAGCCGATGTCGGAGCCGTAGCGCGCCGCGACGCCGCGGTCGTGGTCGCGCACGACACCGGGATGCAGCTGCATCACGAGACCGTCGTCGGCGGCCATCTCGGCGGTCTGGAAGAGCATGTGCGCCGTGAAGGCGGCCGCAGCGGCGGGGTCGGAGTGCCCCCGGCGGGCGACGTCGAAGAGGATGCGCGCCTCGGCGGCGGGCAGAGGGGTGGTGTCGGCGCGCAGATGCCCGTGATCCGAGGCGCGGGCGCCGGCGCGGATGAAGGCGCGCCGGCGCTCGCGCAGCGCCAGCAGGAAGCCGTCGTAGTCATGCGCGTCGATGCCGCTGACCGCGCTCAGCTCGTCGAGCAGGGCGGGCCAGCCGGGGCGGGCGATCTCGAACAGCGGGTCCGGGCGGAAGGTCGGGATGACCCGCTCGCCCCACCCCTGCTCGCCGAGCCGGCGGTGCGCGTCGAGCGTCGAGACGGCGGAGTCGGTGGTGGCGAGCAGCTCGATGCCGAACCGCTCGAAGAGGGCGCGCGGGCGGAAGGCGGGCTCGGCGAGACGGTCGGCGAGGTGGTCGAACAGCGCGTCGGCGGTCTCCGGCGACGGCGACGCCGGGGCGTGGAACACCTCGGCGAGCACGTGCTCGAGCCAGAACCGCGTCGGGGTGCCCCTCAGCGCGCTCCACCCCGCGCAGAACCGGCGCCAGATGACGCGCGGGTCGCGCTCGCCGTCGTCGCCGACGCCGAGGTCGGCGACACTGCGCACGCCCGCATCGCGCACCGGTCCCGGGGAGGTCGCTTGGGACACCAGCATGCGCACGAGGTAGTGGTCGGGCGTCACCAGCAGCCGCGCGGGGTCGGGGAAAGCCTCGTCGTCGGCGAGCAGGGCGGCGTCGACGTGGCCGTGCATCGAGACGATCGGCAGCGCGCTCGTCTCGCCCAGGATGCGCCGCGCCACGGCGCGCACCTCCGGCTCGGCCGGCAGCGCGCGGTCGGCGTGCAGGGTCCAGGGGCGTTGGTCGACACCGATCGTGCTCGTCACCGTCATTGGTGCACTCCCTCGCTATGTAAACGTTATTATCGTAGCTGTTATGCGAAAGTGTCCATAGCGCCCGGCGGGGACCGGGCGCTTCGGCTGGATCGACACGAGGTGGCTCAGAGAATTGGTGACCGTACACGACGTCGCCGCCCGATCCGGCGTCTCGATCGCGACGGTGTCGCGCACCCTGCGCGAGCCGCACCGGGTCTCGGCCGACACCCGCGAGCGCGTGCTCGCCGCAGTCAGCGATCTCGGCTACCGGCCCAACCGCGCCGCCGCCAGTCTGCGCCGCGGCCGCACCGGGGTCATCGCCCTGGTGGTGCCCGACATCGAGAACCCCTACTTCTCCTCCCTCACCAAGGGGGCACAGGCCATCGCCCGGTCGCGCGGCTACGGCCTCGTCGTGGTGGACACCACCGAGCAGGCCGACGTCGAGGCGGAGGAGATCGCGGCGCTGCGGCCGCAGATCGACGGCATCATCCTCGCGTCGTCGCGGCTTCCCGATGCCCGCCTGGCCGAGGCCGTCGACGGCATCCGCTGCGTGCTCATCAACCGCGACCTCACCGCCGCCGGTCTGCCTGTGCCCACCGTCACCATCGACGAGCGGGCGGGTGGCGCGGCGGCCATCGGCCACCTGAGCGGCCTGGGGCACCGCCGCATCGCGTACGTCGGCGGTCCCGTGAGCTCGTGGTCGCAGCAGCGACGCGTGCAGGGCGTGCGGCAGGCGGCGCAGGATGCCGGAGTGACACTGCTGGAGGTGGGCAGCTTCGCCGCCGACGCCGACGGAGGGCGCGCGGCCGCCGAGGCGGCGCTCGCCGAGGCGCCGACTGCCGTGATCGCGTACAACGACCTGGTGGCGCTGGGTCTGCTCGCCCAGTGGTCGGAGCGTCGCCTGCGGGTGCCCGAGGACGTCAGCCTCGTCGGCTTCGACAACACCTTCGTCGCCGAGCTGTCGTCGCCGCGGCTGACCAGCGTCGGCGCGGATCTGCGGGCGTTCGGAGAAGAAGCCGTCGGTCTGCTGCTCGAGCACGTGGACGGCCCCCGCGACGAAGCCGGCGCGCACCGCGAGCTGTCGCCGCGGCTCGTCGTGCGCGACTCCACCGCGGCCGTCGCCGCGCAGTGACGGGAGGGCGAGGGAGCGGCCCGGCCGCACCCTCGCCCGGGCCGATCAGTCGACGGGGAACAGCGACAGCGTCATGGTCGCCCGGTAGGTGCCCGAAGGCGTCTCCACCGGCAGGTCCAGGCGCAGGCCCGCCGTCAGCGCCGTCGACCCCGCCCGCCCGTCGGAGTCGGCGCCGGCCAGCCTCGCGGGGGAGGAGAGCCCGGGGCCGCCCTGCGGGGCGGTCGCCACGGTGCCGCCCGCGGCCACGCCCGGTCTGGGGGTGACCACGCGCGGCGTCCAGCCCAGGTGCGACGACGCCACGGTGGCTTCGTCGGCGGTGAAGTCCCCTACCTGGCCGGTGACCTGCCAGCCGCCGCCGTCCGCCTGCGCGTCGGTGCGGGAATCGGTGACGGTGACCGTGGGGAGCGCGCCGTCGAACCGCAGGCTGGTGCCGGCGTTGCGGACTTCGCTCAGCTCGACGCGGTCGCCGTACTCGTCCACCGTCAGTGCCAGCGTGCCCGGCTCCTGCCCCTCGGGCACGGTCGCCTCGATCGGGATGCCGTCGCCGGAAGGCGCCTCGGGATCGACGACCAGCGTGACCAGGGACCGCGCCGGCAGGGCCAGCGCGGTGGTGCCGTCGGCGGTCGTGGCGATGCCCTCCATCTCCTCCAGCCGGTGCTCCTGGCTGTTGACGAACGCGCGCGGCTGCGTCGCCAGGTCGATGTCGGTGCTCACCGGAGACGAGGTGGTGTTGAGCAGCTGCACGACGCGCGTGCCGTCGGCGTTGTCGAAGGCGGCGACCTTCAGGCCGTCGACGGCGTGGACCGCGTCGAAGCGGGTCGCGCCCGGGCGGATGAAGCGGCTGAAGGCCGCCATCCCGTACAGCCGTGCGCCGACGGTGAAGGTGTCGTTCTCGACGTCCACGATCATGAGCGACCCCGACCCGCCCTGGCTCACCCCCAGCCACCAGAGATAGCCGGTGGCGTTGGCGCGGGTGAGTGTGTCCATCATGTGGTCGACCATGCGGATGCCGTCCGACCCCGCGCCGGTCGGCCCGTCCCAGTCGGCGTTGAATTCGGTCAGGCCGGCCACCGAGGCGGCCCACTCCGACATCCACAGCGACTTGTCGGTCTCGAACGCGGTGTCGGACCGGCTCGCGTACGAGTGCGCCGTGAGGACGTCGACCCACCGGGAGGCCTCCGCGTCCTCCAGCAGGGCGCTGTGGTAGTTCTTCCCCTGGTTCCAGCCGAACGACTCGCAGCACAGCACGTCGTAGCCGGCCGCATCGGCGACAGGGCCGAGCACCTTGGTGAAGTCGGCCGCCTGGGCCGGTGTCAGCCGCATCGCCTCGTACGACGTCGTGTAGTCCGGCTCGTTGGTGAAGGCGAGGCCGTCGATCTCCACCCCCTCCTGCTTGTAGAAGTCCGCCCAGGCCACGAGGTAGTCGGCGTAGGCGGCCCGCCAGTCCCCGCTCGCGCAGTCGGTGCCGGGGACTCCGCAGAGGACCCCGCCATCGGTGGGGATGCCGTTGGTCTTCATGTAGCCGGGGGCGCTCCAGGCGTTGCCGTAGATGTACTCGACCCCGGCCGCCTCGGCCTCCTGCGCGAACCAGACCTGGCCGTTGTCGTAGCCGTCCCACCGGTAGTCGGGTGCCGCGTCCGGGCCACCTGGATCCTCCGGCTGGATGGAGACCATCACGTCGTACGTGTCGTGGGTCTGCGCGCCGATGCCCAGTCGCAGGATGGACGGATCCACGCCGCTGTCTCCGAGCAGCAGTTCGACGGCCTCGGCCTTCTTCTCGTCGGACAGCAGGTTCAGGCGATGCGTCCGCTGGAACGCCGCCGAGTATCCGAATCCGTCGATCGTCTGCTGCGTGTTCTGTGGCTGCAGGTCGATGGCGGTGGGGCCGGGATCGGCCGCGGCAGCGCTCGGGACGACGAGCGCCGCGCCGACGAGGAGGAGGGTGCTCACCAGGGACAGAGTCTTCTTCACTTCGCAGTCTCCTTCGACGCGGTGGGAATGTAAACGTTAACCTAGGGGTGCCGTCGTCTGCGGTCAAGGGTGCCGGACGTGGCCGCCGACAGGGTGGCGCGTGGTGCGCCGTCGCACTGGACGCGGCATCCGTTCTGCTATACGTTGTCGTTAACAACATTTAGCGCGACCAACGAAGGAGCGTCATGCCCACCCCCACCCGCGACGACAAGTTCTCGTTCGGACTCTGGACGATCGGCTACAACGGCGCCGACCCGTTCGGCGGCCCCACGCGCCCCGCGCTGGACGTCGTGCACGCCGTGGAGAAGCTCGCCGAGCTCGGCGCGTACGGCCTCACCTTCCACGACGACGACCTGTTCGCCTTCGGCTCCAGCGATGCCGAGCGCCAGACGCAGATCGACCGCCTGAAGGGCGCCCTCGCCGATACCGGCCTGATCGTGCCGATGGTCACCACCAACCTCTTCTCCGCTCCGGTGTTCAAGGACGGCGGCTTCACGTCCAACGACCGGGCCGTGCGGCGCTTCGCCCTGCGCAAGGTGTTCCGCCAGCTCGACCTCGGTGCCGAGCTCGGTGCGAAGACGTTCGTCATGTGGGGTGGCCGCGAGGGTGCCGAGTACGACTCGGCCAAGGACATCCGTGCGGCCCTCGAGCGGTACCGCGAAGCCGTCAACCTGCTCGGCGACTACGTCACCGACAAGGGCTACGACATCCGGTTCGCCATCGAGCCCAAGCCGAACGAGCCCCGCGGCGACATCCTGCTGCCGACGCTCGGTCACGCGCTGGCGTTCATCGACTCGCTCGAGCGCCCGGAGCTGGTGGGGCTGAACCCCGAGGTCGGCCACGAGCAGATGGCGGGGCTCAACTTCGCCGCCGGCATCGCGCAGGCGCTGTACCACGGCAAGCTCTACCACATCGACCTCAACGGTCAGCGGGGCATCAAGTACGACCAGGACCTCGTCTTCGGTCACGGCGACCTGCACAACGCGTTCGCGCTGGTCGACCTGCTGGAGAACGGCGGCCCCGGCGGCGTCCCCGCCTACGACGGCCCCCGCCACTTCGACTACAAGCCCTCGCGCACCGAGGACGAGAACGGTGTCTGGGACTCGGCGGCTGCGAACATGCGCACCTATCTGCTGCTCAAGGAGCGCGCCGCGGCCTTCCGCGCCGACCCCGAGGTGCAGGAGGCGCTCGCCGCCGCTCGCGTCGACGAGCTCTCGGTGCCCACGCTCGGCGAGGGGGAGTCGTACGACGACTTCCTCGCCGACCGCTCGGCGTACGAGGACTTCGACCCGTCGGTGTACTTCGGCGGCAAGGGCTTCGGCTTCGTGAGGCTGCAGCAGCTGGCCACCGAGCACCTGATGGGTGCCCGCTGACGCGATGACGACAGGCGGGGCGTCGCTGCGGCGGCGCCCCGCCTCGTCCGCGCCGGGGTTCGAAACGAGAGAGGGAGCCGACATGGCACTGGTGATGGGTGTCGATTCGTCGACGCAGTCGTGCAAGGTGGTCGTGACGGATGCCGCGACGGGCGCCATCGTGCGGGAGGGGCGCGCCGCCCACCCCGACGGCACGAGCGTGGACCCGGCGGCGTGGTGGGAAGCGCTGCAGGCGGCGATCGCCGCGGCGGGGGGTCTCGGCGACCCCTCGTCGTCCGACGGCGTGGTCGCGTGGGCCGTCGGGGGGCAGCAGCACGGCATGGTGGCGCTCGACGCCGACGGCCGGGTGGTCCGTGACGCGCTGCTGTGGAACGACACCCGCTCGGCGGGCGCGGCGGCCGACCTCATCGCGGAGTTCGGCGCGGAGGAGCTCTCCCGGCGCACGGGGCTCGTGCCGGTGGCATCCTTCACCATCACCAAGCTCCGCTGGCTGCGCGACCATGAACCCGACAACGCCGCACGGGTGGCCGCGGTGGCGCTGCCGCACGACTGGCTCACCTGGCGGCTGCGCGGCTTCGGCCCGGCCGGCGAGTCGCCGCTGGGGCCGCAGCTGGACGAACTGGTGACCGACCGCTCCGATGCTTCCGGCACCGGGTACTGGGATCCCGAGACCGGCGGGTACGACCGTGAGCTGCTCATCGCCGCGCTCGGCCATGACGCGGTGCTGCCGCGGGTGCTCGGTCCGCGCGAGAGCGTGACCGACGCCGCCGGTCGGCTGGTGGGCGCCGGTGCCGGCGACAATGCCGCGGCTGCGCTGGGCGCGGGCGCCCGCACCGGGGACGTGGTGGTGTCGATCGGCACGAGCGGCACCGTCTTCGCCGTCAGTGCCGAGCGCACCGTCGACCCCACCGGCACGGTCGCCGGGTTCGCCGCCGCCGACGGCGGGTTCCTGCCGCTGGTGGCGACCCTCAACGCCTCACGCGTGCTCGACGCGATCGGCCGGCTCCTCGCGGTCGACCACGCCGAGCTGTCGCGCCTGGCGCTGGCCGCTGCGCCCGGCGCGGGCGGTCTCTCCCTCGTGCCGTACTTCGAGGGCGAGCGCACCCCGAACCTGCCGGATGCCACCGCGTCGCTGACCGGCATGACGCTGGCATCCACGACCCGGGAGAACCTCGCCCGCGCCGCGGTGGAGGGGATGCTCGCCGGGCTCGGCGCCGGCCTCGACGCGCTGCGCGGCCTCGGCGTGCCGCTCGAGCGCGCCCTGCTGATCGGCGGAGGCGCACGGTCGCAGGCGGTGCGCGAGATCGCGCCGCAGGTGTTCGGCATGCCCGTGCAGGTCCCGGAGCCCGGCGAGTACGTCGCCCTCGGCGCCGCCCGGCAGGCGGCGGGGCTGCTGCGCACCTGACCCCGCCATGGCGGCGGGCGCGCGGCCGCTCACAGCGGACGCCTCATTGGGCGTCGTAGGGTCGTGACATGGCCATCCCCGTGGGCGAGGAGCCCGTGTCCCTGTCGGCGCGGGAGCTGCGCGACCTGCGTGACGACCTGCAGCGGTTCCTGCTGGAGTACCGCTTCGGCCTGCAGGAGGTCGAGACGAAGATCTCGATCCTGCGCGACGAGTTCGCGCTGATGCACGACTACAACCCCATCGAGCACGTGAGCAGTCGCGTCAAGACGCCCGACAGCCTCGTGGCGAAGGTGGCGCGCAAAGGCGTCGACACGTCTTTCGAGAGCATCCGCACCCACATCACCGATGTCGCCGGGGTGCGCATCACCTGCAGCTTCCGCGCCGACGCCTACCGACTGTTCGATCTGCTCACCGCGCAGCCCGACATCACGGTGATGGAGGTCAAGGACTACATCGCCGAGCCCAAGCCCAACGGCTACAAGAGTCTGCACGCCATCGTCTCGGTGCCGGTGTACCTGTCCACGGGTCCCGTGCAGGTGCCGGTGGAGATCCAGTTCCGCACGATCGCCATGGACTTCTGGGCGAGCCTCGAGCACAAGATCTACTACAAGTACGCGCAGCAGGTGCCCGACTCCCTGCTGGACGAGTTGAAGGATGCCGCCGACTCGGCCTCGGCCCTCGACGAGCGGATGCAGCGGCTGCACCAGGAGCTGCACGGCGAGCGGCGCCGCCCGCCGCAGATCCGCCCGGTCTGAGCGCGGCGCGCCCCCGTCCGGGCAGAATGGGCGGGTGGCGGACGACGACCTCGACGACGTGGCGGCGGAGCTCTACGCCCTCACGCCGGCAGAGTTCACCGCCGCCCGCAACGCCCGCGCGGATCGGGCGTCGGGGGACGCCGCCCGGGCCATCCGGGCTCTGCGCAAGCCCGTCGTGGCCGCCTACGCCGTCGACCTGCTCGCGCAGGCGGGCGCGCTCGGCGAGGCGCTGGAACTGGCCGCCGCGCTCCGCGAGGCCCAGGACGACCTCGATGCCGCCGAGATGACCCGCCTGGGCAGGCAGCGCCGCGCGCTCGTCGCGGCCCTCTCCCGGCAGGCCGCCGACCTGGCCCGCGACCGCGGGGTCGCCGTCAGCGCGGCTGCCCTCGGCGACGTGGAGTCGACGATCGACGCCGCGGTGCGCGACGACGCGGCCGCAGCGGCGGTGCTGACGGGCCGCCTGGTGCGCCCGCTCGCAGCGACGGGGGTCGACCCGGTCGACCTCACCGACGCGGTCGGCGGCTCCATCCCCGGCATCGCCGATCGGCCGGCGAGGCCGCCGGCGCCGCGCGACGACCTGGCCGAGCGCCGCGCGCGCCGCGCCGCCGAGAAAGCGCTGCGTGAGGCCGAGCGCGCGGCGGCCGACGCCGACCGCCGTCTCGGCCGCGTCGAGGCCGCCGTCGCCAAGGCGCGGGAGCGGGCCGGACACCTCGCCGAGCGCACCGATGAGCTGCGGGCCGAACTCGAGCGACTTCAGGCGGATGCGGCGAGGGCTGAGGCCGCCGTCGCCGCGGCGGAGGACGAGCGCACGGCTGCCGCCGAAGGGGCGCGCGCCGCGCGTCGCGTCGCCGACGAGGCCCGCCGCGCCGTGGATGCTGCGACCCGGCCGTCCGGAAAGGGGACGGGCGAGTGAGCGAACCGACGCCGACCGCGCAGATCGTCGCCGACGCGCGTGCGCGACTGGCGGGGCTCCCGCGCGAGCGGCTGGGCGCGGCGCCTCCCGCGCGGCGCCTGCGCCTCTTCCCGCGCGCCCCGCGGCTCGTGCCGGTCGGCGAGGCATGGCACCTGGGGGTGCTGCTCATCACCGACGACGCGGTGCTGGCCACCGGCGACATCGTCCGCGCGCGCCGTGAGGTGCGCCGCGGGTACACGGCCCAATCGCAGCGGGAGCGCGCCGAACTGGCCGCCGCCGCGTTCCGTGGTGGTTTCGCCGAGGGGGAGACCGTGCACGTGGGGTGGCGGCGCATCGACCTGGAAGCCGTCGCCGACGGCGCGGCATCCGGTCCGCTGGCGATCGTCGACGGCGCCCCGGTCGTGCGGTGGAGCGCGGCCGGCGGCTACCGCGCGCTGACGGACTACCTCGCCGAGCGCATCGCCCTGCTGCGCGAGCCGCCCACCGGCGCCACCTGACAGGCGGGGGCACGCAGGGCTTTGTCAAGCGCTCCGGGCCATGTTCTCGGCCGGTCTATCGTGTGAACGTGCAGACATGGCCTGGATCCGCCTACCCGCTCGGAGCGACGTTCGATGGCAATGGGACGAACTTCGCGATCTTCAGTGAGGGGGCGGAGCGCGTCGAACTGTGCCTGTTCGGGGACCGCGGCAGGGAGACCCGGGTGGACCTCGTCGACGTCGACGCCTTCGTCTGGCACGCCTACCTGCCCAACGTCCAGCCGGGCCAGCGGTACGGCTACCGGGTGCACGGCCCGTACGATCCGGCCACCGGCAAGCGCTTCAACCCGAACAAGCTTCTGCTCGACCCGTACGCCAAGGCCGTCGACGGTCAGGTGACGTGGGGTCAGGAGGTGTTCGCCTACCCGTTCGGCGACCCCGACGGGCGCAACGACGCCGATTCCGCCGCGCAGATGATGAAGGGCGTCGTGGTGAACCCCTTCTTCGACTGGTCGGGGGACCGCCAGCCGAAGACGCCCTACGCCGAGACCTTCATCTACGAGGCGCACGTGAAGGGGCTCACCCAGTTGCACCCCGACATCCCGGATGACATCCGCGGCACCTACAGCGCGATCGCGCATCCGGTGATCATCGAGCACCTGAAGAAACTCGGCGTCACGGCGATCGAACTCATGCCGGTGCACCAGTTCGTCAACGACTCCACCCTCGAGGACAAGGGGCTGTCGAACTACTGGGGCTACAACACGATCTCGTTCTTCGCCCCGCAGAACACCTACTCCGCGACAGGTCAGCGCGGCCAGCAGGTGCAGGAGTTCAAAGGCATGGTGCGGGCGCTGCACGCGGCCGGCATCGAAGTCATCCTCGACGTGGTCTACAACCACACCGCCGAGGGCAATCACCTCGGCCCCATGCTCTCGATGCGCGGCATCGACAACGAGGCCTACTACCGCCTCGAGGACGACGACAAGCGGTACTACACCGACTACACCGGTACCGGCAACAGCATGAACGTCGGCAGCCCGCACACGCTGCAGCTGATCATGGATTCGCTGCGCTACTGGGTGCTGGAGATGCACGTCGACGGCTTCCGCTTCGACCTGGCGGCGACCCTGGCCCGGGAGTTCTACGACGTCGACCGCCTGGCGGCGTTCTTCGAGCTCGTGCAGCAGGACCCGGTGGTCTCCCAGGTCAAGCTCATCGCCGAGCCGTGGGACATCGGTCCCGGTGGCTACCAGGTCGGCAACTTCCCGCCGCAGTGGACGGAGTGGAACGGCAAGTACCGCGACACGGTGCGCGACTTCTGGCGCGGCGAGCCGCAGGCCCTGGGCGAGTTCGCCTCGCGCATCACCGGCTCGGCCGACCTGTACGAGCACTCCGGCAGGCGGCCGGTGGCATCCATCAACTTCGTCACCGCCCACGACGGGTTCACCCTGCGCGATCTGGTGTCCTACAACGACAAGCACAACGACGCCAACGGCGAGAACGGCCGGGACGGCGAATCGCACAACCGGTCGGAGAACTTCGGCGTCGAAGGCCCCACCTCCGTTGCCGAGGTCCTCTCGGCGCGCGCGCGCCAGCAGCGCAATTTCATCGCCACGCTCCTGCTGAGCCAGGGGGTGCCGATGCTGCTGCACGGCGATGAGCTCGGCCGCACGCAGCAGGGCAACAACAACGGCTACGCGCAGGACAACGAGCTGACGTGGGTGCACTGGGATGCCGTGGACCAGCCGCTCGTGGAGTTCACCTCCGCGCTGGCTCGTCTGCGCCGCGAGCACCCCGCCTTCCGGCGCAGCCGCTTCTTCGACGGCCGCCCGGTGCGGCAGGAGGAAGGGGCACCTGTACCCGACATCGTCTGGCTGCGCCCGGACGGCACCCGCATGCAGCCCGAGGACTGGGACTCGGGCTTCGGCCTGGCCATCGGCATGTTCCTCAACGGCAACGGCATCCGTGAACGGGATCGCCGCGGCGAGCGGATCACCGACGACGATTTCCTGGTGCTCTTCAACGCCGGCGACGAGACCGTCGACTTCGACATCCCCGACCGCGAGTTCGCCCCGAGCTGGGACGTGATGGTCGACACCGCGGGCCTGCTCGCCGACAGCGCGACGATCGAACCCGGTGGCACCGTGCCGGTGCAGGGGCGGTCGCTCGTGGTGCTGCGTGAGCACTCGCTGCCGGAGGTCGAGTCCGATCACTCCGTCGCGGCGTCGCTCGCGGCGACGACCGGTGTCATCGACGAGATCCCGGCGGCCTCGCCGCGCAGTGAGGCGGGCCGGTGACGCCCGCCACCTCCACCTACCGGCTGCAGATCCGGCCGTCGTTCGACTTGGATGCCGCAGCGGACCTCACCGGCTACCTGCGCCGACTCGGGGTCGACTGGGCGTACCTGTCGCCGCTGCTGCGCGCCACGACCGGCTCCGACCACGGGTACGACGTCGTCGACCCCACCCTGGTCGATCCCGCCCGAGGCGGCGCCCAGGGTCTGCACCGCTTCGCCGGAGCCGCCCGCGCCGCCGGCCTCGGCATCCTCATCGACATCGTCCCCAACCACATGGGCATCTCGCAGCCGGCGGAGAACCCCTGGTGGTGGGACGTGCTGCGCCGGGGGCGGGAGAGCGAGCACGCGGGCGCGTTCGACATCGACTGGGAGTACGGGCAGGGGCGCGTGCGCGTGCCGATCCTCGGCGCGGAGCCGGCGGAGGTCATCACCGCCGGCGAGATCGTCGTCGACGCCGATGCCGACGTCGTGCGCTATCACGAGCACGCGCTGCCGCTGGCTCCCGGCTCCCTCGACGGGCTCGACCCCGCCGACGTCGCCGCGGTCCTCGCGCGACAGAACTGGGAGCTGATCTTCTGGCGGCGGGAGGCGGCGGAGCTGAACTACCGCCGCTTCTTCGCCGTGACGACCCTCGCCGGGCTGCGTGTGGAGGACCCCGAGGTGTTCGAGCGGTCGCACGCCGAGATCCTCCGCTGGGTGCGCGAGGACCTCGTCGACGGGCTGCGGGTGGACCACCCCGACGGGCTCGCCGACCCCGGCGCCTACCTCGACCGGCTCGCCGCGGCCACCGGCGACCTGCCTGTGCTCGTGGAGAAGATCCTCGAGCACGCCGCGACCGACCACCCCGAGGCGCTGCCGGGCTGGTGGCGCACGACCGGCACGACCGGCTACGACGCGATGGCCGAGATCGACCGGCTGCTCATCGACCCGGCGGGCGAGGCAGGGCTCGACCGCCTCGACGCAGCACTCCGCGCGGAGAGCGGCCTGCCGCCCCTCACCGGCTACGCCGACCTGATGCATGACACCAAGCGCATGATCGCCGACACGATCCAGCAGGCCGAGATCGCGCGCCTCGTGCGCACGCTGCGCGCTGAGGCCGCGGGGGAGGCGGCCGCGGCCGATCCCGCGCTCGCCGACGACGCGCAGGTGACCGACGCCCTGGCCGAGCTGCTGGCGAACTTTCCGGTGTACCGCTCATACCTGCCCGCCGGCATCGAGCACCTCGACCACGCCGTCGCCGAGACCGCGCGCCGCCGGCCCGACCTCGCCGCGACCGCCCTGGCCCTCGCGGCGCTCGTCGCGCGCCCGGGCACGGAGCTGGCGCGCCGGTTCATGCAGACCACCGGGCCGGTCATGGCCAAGGGCGTGGAGGACACCGCGTTCTACCGCATGACGCGCCTGGGCACCCTCACCGAGGTGGGCGGCGATCCGTCGGTGTTCGCCCTCGACGTCGAGCGCTTCCACACTGCGCAGGCGCGGCGGCAGGCGCAGTGGCCGCACGCCATGACGTCGCTGTCGACCCACGACACCAAGCGCGGCGAGGACGTGCGCGCCCGCCTGTCGGTGCTCGCCGAGATCCCCGAGCGGTGGGCCGAGGTGCTGCTGCAGCTGCGGGGCGTGGCATCCACCGGTCACGGACCCTTCGACTCCCTGCTGTGGCAGGCGATCATCGGCGCCTGGCCGGCGAGCGCCGAGCGGCTGCACGCCTACGCCGAGAAGGCGGCGCGCGAGGCGGCCGAGCGCACGGGCTGGTGGGACCCGGATCCGGCCTTCGAAGGGCGCATGCACGCCCTGGTCGACGCGGCCTTCGACGGCGCGCACGAGATCGTGGACTCCTTTGCGACCGAGATCGCGATGCCGGGATGGTCCAACTCGCTGGCCGCGAAGCTGGTGCAGCTGACCGCTCCCGGCGTGCCCGATGTCTACCAGGGGTCGGAGCTGTGGGAGACCTCGCTCGTCGACCCCGACAACCGGCGCCCCGTGGACTTCCCCGCGCGCGGTCGTCTGCTGGCACGCATCGACGAGGGGTGGATGCCGCGGGTGGACTCCAGCGGTGCGGCGAAGCTGCTGGTCGTCTCGCGGGCGCTGCGGCTGCGCCGCGACCGACGCGAGCTGTTCACCCACTATCGACCGGTCACGGCGGTGGGCGCGGCATCCGACCACCTCGTGGCGTTCGACCGGGGCGGTGCGATCACCCTCGCCACCCGTCTGCCGGTGGCGCTCGCCGCCCGCGGCGGCTGGGGCGACACCGCGGTGATGCTCCCGGCGGGGCCCTGGCGCGACGAGTTCACCGGGCGCATCATCGAGGGCGGTGCCGCGTCGGTCGGCGACGTGCTGGCGACCTACCCGGTGGCGCTGCTGACCCCTGCCGCCGATGCGGGGAGCGACGAGAGGAGACGGGCATGAGCGTCGACGTGTGGGCGCCGCGGGCGCAGCGCGTGCGGCTGCGCCGCGAGGGCGCGGACGACCTCGACCTGATCGCGGGCGACGACGGGTGGTGGGCGGCCGACGTCGACCTCGCCGACGGTGAGCGGTACGGCTTCGTGCTCGACGACTCGGACGCGGTGCGGCCCGATCCCCGTTCGCGGCGCCAGCCCGATGGCGTACACGGCACGTCGGCGCACGTGGACGTGTCGCAGTTCACCTGGACCGACCACTCCTGGGCGGGCCGGCAGCTGGCCGGCGGACTCGTGTACGAGATGCACGTGGGCACGTTCACGCCCGAGGGCACGCTGGATGCCGCGATCGGCCGTCTCGACCATCTGGTCTCGCTCGGGGTCACCCACGTGGAGCTGCTGCCGGTGAACGGCTTCAACGGCGTGCACAACTGGGGCTACGACGGCGTGCTCTGGTACACCGTGCATGAGGCGTACGGCGGTCCCGACGCCTACCGCCGTTTCGTGGACGCCGCCCACGCGGCGGGCCTGGCCGTCGTGCAGGACGTCGTGTACAACCACCTCGGCCCGAGCGGCAACTACCTCCCCGAGTTCGGCCCATACCTGCGCGATGCGTCCCGCAACACCTGGGGGATGAGCATCGACCTCGACCAGGATGCCGTGCGCTCGTTCATCGTCGAGAACGCGATGATGTGGCTCGGCGATTACCACGTCGACGGGCTGCGCCTGGATGCCGTGCATGCCCTGCACGACGACCGTCCGCGCCACGTGCTGCAGGAGATCGCCGAAGCGGCCGACGCGCTGTCTGCTCATCTCGGCCGGCCGCTCACCCTGATCGCCGAGTCCGACCTGAACGACCCGACGCTGATCCTCCCGCGCGAGGCCGGCGGCTTCGGCCTCACCGCGCAGTGGAGCGACGACTGGCACCATGCCGTGCACGTCGCCCTCACCGGGGAGACCAGCGGCTACTACGCCGACTTCGCGGCGCTGGAGGCGCTGCCGAAGGTGTGGACGCGCGGATTCTTCCACGACGGCACGTATTCCTCGTTCCGCGGGCGCGACCACGGGCATCCGCTGCCGGCCGAGGTGCCCACGTGGCGCCTCGTCACCTTCGCCCAGGACCACGATCAGATCGGCAACCGGGCCGCGGGCGACCGCCTGACGGCGACCCTGCCGCCCGAGCGCCTCGCGATCGCGGCGGTGCTCACCCTCACGGCGCCCGGCACGCCCATGCTGTTCATGGGTGAGGAGTGGGGGGCATCGACGCCCTGGCAGTTCTTCACGTCGCATCCCGAGCCCGAGCTCGCCGAGGCGACCGCCAAGGGTCGCACGGAGGAGTTCGCGCGCATGGGCTGGGACGAGTCGCTCGTGCCGCACCCGAACGACCCCGAGACGTTCCGCCGCTCGAAACTGGACTGGTCGGAGCACCTGTCCGACGGGGTGGCCTCCGCGCCGCACCGGCGCCTGCTGGAGCTGTACCGCGACCTCGCGCGGCTGCGCCGGCGGCGGCCGGAGCTGACCGATCCTGCATCCGCAAGCCTCACCGCCGACGCGGTCGAGGGTCCCGGCGGCCGCCGCTATCGCCTCGGACGCGATTCCCTGACGGTCCTGGTGAACCTCTCCGCCGAGACGTGGACGGTCGGCCTGACCGCGGGCGACGTCGTGCTGCTGACGACGGATGCCGGCAATGCCGTGACCGAGGGCGCGCTCGCCGTCGCCCCCGACTCGGCGGTCGTCGTCGGCCCGCCCCTTCCCTGAGGCCGCCGCCCTGTCAACCCCGTGCCCCGGCGGCGATCGCCGCCTAGCGTGAGGGGATGAGCGCCACGACCACGACTCGTCCTCGGGCGGCGGAAGCCGAGGCCCGGCCCGCCGACCTCGTCCGCCAGATCGCCGTCATCAGCGCGGTGGTCTTCATGCTGATCTCCGCCGTCGTGGGGGTGGGCGTGCTGGGCGGTACGCCCGTGGAGGACGTGCAGGGCGGGTCGCTGGATTCGGACGCGTCGTATCTCGCCCCCGCCAGCCAGGCGTTCTCCATCTGGAGCGTCATCTACGTGCTCATGACCGCCTACGCGATCTGGCAGGCACTGCCGTCGCAGCGCGCCGACGCGCGCCAGCGGCTGCTGGGCTGGTGGATCGCCCTCACCGCCGTGCTGAACGGACTGTGGCTGGTCGCCGCGCAGTTCGCCACCCTCCCGCTCACGGTGCTGGTCATCGTGCTGCTGCTGATCGCCCTCGCGTGGACCTTCCGCCTCGCGGTGTCGATGCCGCCGCGCGGCGTGCGCCAGGCGCTGTTCACCGACATCACGGTGGGACTGCACCTGGGATGGGTCGCGCTGGCCACGGTGGCGAACACCGCCGCGTGGCTCACCACGATCGCACCGGCGGAGTGGGAGCAGGCGGCGGAGCCGGTGGGCATCGCGGTGCTCATCGTCGTCGCGATCATCGGCGCGGGCATCGCGATCGCCAGCCGCGGCCGCATCGCCCCGGGCCTCGCGATGGGATGGGGACTGACGTGGATCGGCATCGGCCGGTTCGCCGATGAGCCGGTCAGCGATCCGATCGCCTTCGCCGCATGGGCCGCGGCCGCCGTGGTCGTGCTCACCCCCATCGTGGTGACGGCGGTGCACTTCTCCCGCAACCGCGCCTGACAGGCGGCGTCAGGCGCCGAATGCGCGTGCGAACTGCTGCAGCAGGCGCACCGGCTCGGTGAGGGAGGCCCGCACCACCCGCGCGGCGATGGCGTCGTAATCGTTCGCGGAGAAGTACCCGTCGTCGCGGTAGACCGCCATGCGCTCGGTGAACGCGCTCCCGGTGGGCTCGGGGTGGAACTGGGTGGCGTAGAGGGTGTCGCCGACGCGGTAGGCCTGCACCGGACAGGCGTCGTTCGTGGCGAGCAGCGTCGCACCGGGGGGCACGTCGCCCGACCCCTCCTTGTGCGCGGTGAGCGCCGTGAACTGCGCGGCGAGACCGCCGAAGACGCGATCGGATGCTGCCGCGGGAGTGAGTCGGATGACACTGGGTCCGGTGTCCTCGGGGTAGGCCCTCGAGACCTCGCCGCCCAGCATGCGCGTGACGATCCCGATGCCGTAACAGGTGAACAGCGCCCCGGTGGCTGCGGAGGCGGCGCGCTCGGCGATGCGCTCGAGATCGCCTTCGACCCTCAGCTGCACGTCGGTCTTCGTCGAGCGCGGGTCGGTGACGTTGAAAGGGCTGCCGCCGACGACGAAGCCGGCGTACCGGTCGAAGGCGTCGGCGGGGAGCCCATCGCGCACGAGGTCGATGCGCTCGAGGTCGTCACGGCGCATCGCCGCGCGGAAGGAGGCGTACTCCCCATCGGCGGCGCCCGCCTGCGGTCGCGCACACACGTACGCCAGCGTCACCATGCCGTGATCCTAGCCGCGGGACGAGTTCGCCGTACGACCGCGCACGATGCCGATGAACGTCTCGACGAGGGGCGTCGTCGCCTCCGTCGGCCAGGCGAGCGCCACCGGCGACGTCGGTCCATCCCGCAGCGGGCGGAAGGTGATGTCGCGGCGGTGATGCAGTCGGGCGAGCGACATGGGAACGATCAGGATGCCGACGCCCGCCGCCACCGTCTCCACCGCCTCCGCGGTGTCGGTGGGCGCCGCGAACGAGGGCGGGACGGCCCCGGGCACCTTCGCGTCGACCACGGCGTCGTCGGGGACGATCAGCACCTCGCCGGCGAGGTCCTCGAGCGTCAGCTCCTCGGCGGCGGTGAGGTGCGAGTCGGCGGAGCAGACGACGACGGGCTGCTCATCGTAGAGGGGGATGGCCGAGAGCCCGACGGCATCGATCGGGGTGCGCACCAGGGCGGCGTCGACCTCGCCCGAGGTGAGGGCCTCGCGCTGCCAGGCCACCGTCAACGGCACGAGCTCCAGCGGGTTGCGCGGCATCCGCTGCGTCCAGAGGTCGATCCACTTGCCGGGGGTGGCGCCGGGGATCGCGCCGAGGCGGAACGGGCCGGGCGCCACGGCCGCCTCGGGGGAGGGCTCGGCGCGCGGCGCCGCAGGGCGTTGCGGCCGGTGCGCGCCCTTCGCCGCCTTGCCGGCCTGCGCGGCCTTCGCGCCCTTGCCGGCGGGCCGTGCGGCGGGCCGGCGGGGGGTGCCGTGGGATCGTCCGCTGCCGCCTCGTGCCATTACAGAAGCGTAGCCCGCGCGCTAGGGTCACGGCATGGCGATCGCAGGAATCGTGGTGGCGGTGCTGGCGGCGGTGCTGCACGTGGTGATCTTCACGATGGAGAGCGTCCTGTGGACGCGCCCGCCTGTGTGGCAGCGCTTCGGAGTGGCAGACCAGGCGGCAGCGGAGACGACGCGGTCGATGGCCTACAACCAGGGCTTCTACAACCTCTTCCTGGCGGTGGGGGCGGCGCTGGGGGCGGTGCTGTACGGCGCCGCAGGCGCGGGTGGGGACACGCCGATGGCCGTCGCCGGTTACACGCTCATGCTTTTCAGCCTCGGTTCGATGCTCGCCGCCGCTGTCGTGCTCGTCACGACGGGGGCACGCTACCTCCGTCCGGCCGCCGTGCAGGGCACCCTGCCGCTGATCGGCATCGTGCTGCTGCTCGTGGCGCGCTGAGGGGCCTCAGCCGCACGCCCCCCACATCCCGGTGCCCGCCTGCTGGGCGGCGGCGACCGAGGCGGCCAGCGTGGCCGCGTGCGTGGTGTTCGGGGCGATGCTCAGCGTGTCCGCGGCGCCGGCCGCGGCCAGTTCGAGGTTCACGAATCGCCCGTCCGGAGTCCACAGATAGCGCAGCAGCCGGTCGTACCGGTCGCGGTCCTCCACATCGGGGGCCGCCCAGACGGTGGAGCCCGGCGGGATGAGCGCCGCGAGGGCATCGGTGGCCTCGGGCGCCCAGCACTGCGTGGGATCCATCTCCGGGGTGTCGATGCCGATGAGGCGGATGCGCAGTGACTCGCCGTCGCCACCGGGTGCGACGGCGCGGATGGTGTCGCCGTCGACGATGCGCTCGACCGTGAGCGCGACGGCGTCGGCGGGCAACGGCACCGCCACCGGGGCGGCCTCGACAGGAGCGACATCGCGGGGCTCGGGCACCCCGACGAGGGCATCGGACGGCCCGGGCGTCAGCGAGTCTGCTCGGTCCTCCGGCTCGGCGAACTGTTGCCAGAGGCCGAAGACCAGGGCGAACACCACGAGCATCGCCGCCATCGTGGTGAGGATGATGCGGGTCACGTCGCGAGCCTATCGGCGGCGGCGGATGCCGCGTGACCGGCGCCGGCGAGGCTCAGCGGCCAGGCCGGGCGCCCGGGCTAGGCCGCGAGACGCAGCCCGCGACGGTCGGTGGCGACCCTCTCGCCGTCGCCGACGATCTCGCCGTCGCCGATGAGCGACCCGGTGACCACCTGCGCGTGAGCGCCGACAGAGGTGCGGATGCCGATCTTCGCGCCCGCACCGATCGCGGCTCCCGAGCCCACGTGGGCCAGTTCTGCGATCTCGACGTTCGGGCCGATGACGGCGTCGGGTTCGATCCACGCACCGCGACGGATGCGCACACCCGCGCCGACTTCGCAGCCGGGCTCGACGTACGCTCCTGCTTCGACGAGCGCCGTCGCGTGCACCTTCGCCCCGTGCGCGATCAGCCCGCGCCCATTGACGTGCTTGCGGTAGCGCAGCGTCTCGCCGCGGTCGTTCTCGATGTCGACGTAGTTCTTTCCCACAGTCCCCTCCTGCAGCGCCTGTTGGCGCCGGACTTGGAAGAACGCCGATCCAGAGGGATTCATTCCCGCACATGGACATCCTGCGAGGATGGGGGTGTGACTGAGACCGGGCCCTCGCTGGTGTTCGACCGCACGCAGGTGGTGCACAGCGTGCCCGAGGACATTCTGGGCATGCTGACCGGCACCTTCACGGCATCCTTCGGGCTGTTCCTGCTCAACGCCTCCGAGGCGGTGACGGGCGGCACGGCGGGCCTGTCCCTGCTGCTGGGCTTCGCCACCACATGGCCGTTCTGGCTGCTGTTCGCCGTGATCAATCTGCCGTTCGCGGTGCTGGCGATCTGGAAGAAGGGGTGGCGGTTCACCCTGCGTACGGTCGTCGCGATCGCGCTCGTGTCGGGGTTCTCCGTCGTGCATGAGGCGTTCTTCGCGATCGCGGAGCTGAACCCGGTCTACGGCACGCTGGCCGGCAACCTCATGTGCGGCATCGGGCTGCTCATCGTCTTCCGCCACGGCGGGAGCCTGGGCGGGTTCAACATCGTCGCCCTCGTCGTGCAGGACGCCACGGGCTTCCGTGCCGGCTGGACGCTCATGGTCTTCGACGTGCTCGTCGTGCTGTCCGCACTGCTGGTGGTGCCGTGGCCGAACGTCGTGCTCAGCGCGCTCGGTGCGGTGCTGCTGAACCTCGTCCTGGCGCTCAACCACCGTCCCGGGCGGTACATCGGTCGATGACGACGGCGGGCGCGCGGCCCGTCAGTGCTGGCAGACCGGACACCAGAACACGTTGCGATCCGAGGTGGGCCGCGCGCCGAGCGAGCTCGAGCGCACGAGGGTGCCGCACCGGCGGCAGGGTTTGCCGTCGCGGCCGTAGACCCACATTCCCTGCCCCGGGCGCGCATCGCCGGTGAACACCCGCCGCGATCGATCGCGGTTGGTGCGGATCATGCGTGCGCCGGTGTCGATCACCCCGGCGACGTCGACCGTCGAGGCGGGGGTGTCGGGCAGGATGCCGCGGACGAACAGCACCTCGTTGGCGTACACGTTGCCGAAGCCGGCGACGTTGCGCTGATCCAGCAGCGCGACGTGCACGGCCCTGTCGTCCGCCGCGAGACGGCGCGCGGCTTCGGCGGCGTCCCAGTGATCGCTGAGCGGATCAGGCCCGAGGTGGCCGACGACCCTGTCCTCGGCGGAGGTCGGCAGCACCTCGACCATCGCCAGGTCGAAGCCGACGGCATCCGCCTCGGCGGTGCCGACGATCGCCCGCGCGGTGTACCCGGGGCGGCGCCACCGGCCGTCGGGGGAGTAGACGTGCCACTCGCCCTCCATCTTCAGGTGGGAGTGGAGGCTCATGGCGCCCGCCCGCAGCAGCAGGTGCTTGCCGCGGGCGACGACGTCGTGCACGGTCTCACCGCGCAGATCCGCGGTGGCGCTGCCGGGCACCCGGATGTCGAACCGCGTGATGACCCCGCCGGCGAGGGCGTCGTTCAGGCGCCGGGCGGTGCGGAAGACGGTGTCGCCCTCAGGCATCCGTCGCCCCGCGTGCGCCCGTCGGCGCCGTGCCGTGCGGGGAGCGCAGCGCCGTGCCCGCCGTGACCTTGCGCAGGGTCAGCCCGCGCGTCGCCTCGACGAAGCCGGCGGTCCGGAGGGCGCGCCCGACCGCGGTGCCGTAGACGAACTCGCCGTTGACCTGCTCGATCGTCAGGGTGTCCAGCCGCCGCGCGCGCGCCGTGGCGACGAGGTCGGCGGCCGCGGCGGAGAGCGCGGCCTCGTCGTCGGTGAACGCCAGCGCCGATCGGCCGCCGCGCTCGAGGTAGAGAGTGAGGGTGCCGTCGACGAGCACCACGAGACCCCCCGCCTTGCGGCCGGGGCGGTGGGAGACGCCGTCCAGCGCCGGCCAGCCCAGCGCCGCGCCGTACGGGTTGGCCGGGTCGGTGGCCGCGAGGGTCACCGCGCGCAGCGGCGGCGGGTCGGCGACGCCGGCGAACTCGCGCAGCCGGTCGACGGTCGCCGAGGCCGCGAACTGGGCGGCGCCGAGCTTCTCGATGACGTAGCCGCGGCGGCAGTGTCCGGCCTCTTCGAAACCGGCGAGCACCCGGTAGGTCTGGGCGAAGCCGCCGGGGACGCCCTCGGACTGCACGCTGCCGCGGGTGACGACGCCGTAGCGGTCCAGCAGCAGGCTCGCCGTCGCCGTCGCCCGGGCGGAGGCGTCGGATTCGGGCGAGGGCAGCAGCGACCACCGGCCGCCGAGCGCGGGAGGGCGGGGCGGGGCGGCGCCGGTCGGACGCGGCAGCGCCGTTCCCCGGTACAGCCGCGCCCGGGGGGTGCGTCGCGCGGTGCGGTGGGCCTGCGAGCCGCCGGCGAGGAGCGTGCGCACCGGGGCGAACGTGTCGTTGGTGATGCGGCCCTGCCAGGTGAGGTTCCACAGCGCCTCGATGACGGACTGCTCGTTCTCGGCATCCGCCAGCTGGCGCAGCTGCGCCGCGAAGTACGCGCCCCCGCCGGCGAGGGCGGCGACGATGCGGGCTTCGAGGCCGTCCGCGCCGGACTCCCGGGCTTCGGCGAGGTCGTCGTCGGGAGCGGCGAGGGTCAGGGGCGCGGCGTCGGCCACATGCAGGGCGATCCACCCGTCGCGGCCGGGGAGCGAGCCGTGCCCCGACCACAGCACCTCGCCGGTGGCGGTGAGTTCGTCGAGCATGCCCGGCGCGTAGTCGCGCACGCGCGACGGCAGCACGAGCGATTCCCACGCGCTGGCGGGGATCGGCACCCCGGCCAGCTGCTCGATCACGGCCACGACCCCGTCGATGCCCTCCAGCGGCCGGGTGACGTGCTGCCACACCGGCAGAAAGCGGGCGTACGCCTCGGGGGAGACCGGCTCGACGCTGCCCCGGATCGCCGCGAGCGAGCGCATGCGCAGGCGCCGCAGCACCTCGCTGTCGCACCACTCGCCCTCGTCGGCGGCGCCGGTCGACATCGTCTCGGGGAGGAAGAACCCGGCCGACACCCGCCCCTGGGATTCCAGCCGCTGCAGCGCCTGACGCGCCACCGCGGGGCCGAGGCCCAGGCGCGCGGCCACGGCCGACGCGCGGAACGGGCCGTGCGTGCGCGCATGCCGGGCGACGAGGTCGGCCAGCGGGTCGGCGATCGGTTCGAGGAACGCGGTGGGAAGCCCCACCGGCAGGGCGGTGCCGAGGGCGTCGCGCAGGCGCGCGGCATCCTCGATCGCCGCGACGCGCTCCACCCCGCCGACGGTCACGCGGATGGCGCGTCGTGCCGTCACCAGGGTGTCGAGGTGGGCGGTGGCGGCGGCCAGGCGCCCTTCGTCGGCGTCGGTGCCTCCGGCCGCATCGGGGTCGGTCTCGGTGTCGAGCCGGGCGGCGACCTCGCCGGCGTCCAGGGGCCCGAGCAGGCGCAGCAGGTCGGCGACGCCCTCGACGCCCCGCACGTGGCGCTCCGGGTCGAGCCGCTGCACCTCCCGTTCGAACTGCGCGATGACCTCGGGATCGAGCAGCTCGCGCATCTCGACCTTGCCCAGCAGCTCCGCCAGCAGCGCCGGGTCGACCGAGAGCGCGGCGGCGCGTCGTTCGGCGAGGGGCGAGTCGCCCTCGTACATGAAGGCGCCCACGTAGCCGAACAGCAGGTCCCGCGCATAGGGCGAGGGCTGGGCGGGATCGGTCTCGACGAGGCGGATGCGGCGGTCGCCGATCGACCGCGCGATGCGCAGCAGGGCGGGGAGGTCGTAGACGTCCTGCAGCACCTCGCGGAGCGTCTCGAGGATGATCGGGAAGGTCGGATGCCGCCGGGCGACCTCCAGCAGCTGCGCCGAGCGCTGGCGCTGCTGCCAGAGCGGCGCGCGCTTGTTGGGGTTCAGCCGCGGCAGCAGCAGCGCCCGGGCGGCGCACTCGCGGAACCGGGACGCGAAGAGAGCCGATCCGCCCACCTCGTCGGTGACGATCTGCTCCAGCTCCTCGGGGTCGAAGACGAACAGGTCGGCGCCCGGCGGCTCGGCAGCGGCGTCCGGGACGCGGGCGATGATGCCGTCGTCGCTCGCCACGGCGGCACCCTCGACCCCCAGCCGCTCGCGGATGCGGGCGTTGACCGCCAGCGCCCACGGCGCATGGACGTGCATGCCGTAGGGGGAATGCAGGATGATGCGCCAGTCGCCGACCTCATCGCGGCCGCGTTCCACGGTGAGCGTGCGGTCGGTGGGAAGGCTCCCCGTCGCCTCGCGCTGCTCGGCGAGGTAGCCGAGCAGGTTGACGATGGCGTTGTCATCGAGCCCCGAATCGGTGAGCCGTGCGACGGCCTTCTCATGCGGGGCGGTGGAGACCTCGCGCGCGAACCGGCCGAGAGCCTCGCCCAGCTCCGCGGGACGCCCCAATCCGTCGCCGTGCCAGAAGGGGAGCTTGCCCGGCTGGCCGAACGCCGGGACCACGTTGACCCGGTCATGGGTGATCTCCACGATGCGCCAGCTGGTCGTGCCGAGCGTGAACACGTCGTTGACGCGCGACTCGTAGACCATCTCCTCGTCGAGCTCGCCGACACGGGCGTTGCGCGCCTCGCCGGCGACGAAGACGCCGAACAGGCCGCGGTCGGGGATGGTGCCGCCGCTGGTCACCGCGATGCGCTGGGCGCCGGGCCGGCCGGTCAGGGTGCCCTGATCGCGGTCCCACACGATGCGGGGCCGCAGCTCGGCGAACTCGTCGGAGGGGAACCGGCCCGCCAGCAGGTCGAGCGTCGCTTCGTAGGCGGACCGCGGGAGGGTGCGGAACGGGGCGCTGCGCCGCAGCGTCTCGAACCATCCCTCCACGTCGATCGGTCCGGTGGCGCACGCGGCGACCGTCTGCTGCGCGAGGATGTCGAGCGGGTTCTGCGGCACGGCGATCGCCTCGATCTGCCCCGCCAGCATCCGCTCGGTCACCACGGCCGTGTGCAGCACGTCGCTGCGGTGCTTGGGGAAGAGGGCCGCCCGGCTCACCTCGCCCACCTGGTGGCCGGCGCGTCCCACGCGTTGCAGACCGGATGCCGCCGACGGCGGCGCCTCGACCTGGATCACCAGGTCCACGGCCCCCATGTCGATGCCGAGTTCAAGCGAGCTGGTCGCCACGACGCAGCGCAGCACCCCCGATTTCAGCTCGTCCTCGACGAGCGCCCGCTGCTCCTTGGAGACCGAGCCGTGGTGGGCCTTCGCGAGCACGGGCTCCACCCCGGCGGTGGAGCCCGCCTGCGCCATCAGCTGCGCGGGCACGGTCGGTGCGGGCGGCTCCAGCCCGAGTCGCTCGGCGTAGATCTCGTTGAGTCGGCCGGTGAGGCGCTCGGCGAGGCGCCGGGAGTTCGCGAAGACGATCGTCGAGCGGTGGGCCAGGATGCGATCGACGATCGCCTCTTCGACGTGGGGCCAGACCGATCCGGTCGCCTCGGTCGATTCCCCGGCCGGGCGCGGCCGGGATGAGGGGGTGAACCAGTCGCCGTCGCCGTCACCGGCTGCGGCGTCGCCACCGGGGGCAGCGGGATCCGCCTCGGCCGATCCGGGAGGGGGCGGTGGGTTCAGCATGTCGTCGACGGGCACCACGACGCGCAGGTCGAACGCCTTCGTCGCCCGCGGCGCGACGATCTCCACCGGGGCGCCGCCGCCCAGGAAGCGGGCGACCTCGTCGATCGGCCGCACCGTGGCCGACAGGCCGATGCGCTGGGCGGGGGCGAGGGTCTCGGGGGCGTCGGCGTGCTCACGGCGGAGGGCCTCGAGCCGCTCGAGGCTCACGGCGAGGTGGGCGCCGCGCTTGGTGGCGGCGACGGCGTGCACCTCGTCGACGATGACCGTGTGCACATTGCGCAGCGTCAGGCCGGCCTGGCTGGTGAGCATGAGGTACAGCGATTCGGGGGTCGTGATGAGGATGTCCGGCGGGTCCGCCACCAGTTTGCGGCGGTCGGCGCTCGGGGTGTCGCCGGAGCGCACGCCGACCGTCACCTCGGGGACGGTGATGCCCAGCCGTCGGGCCGACTGGCCGATGCCCACGAGAGGGGAGCGCAGGTTGCGCTCGACATCGACGCCGAGGGCCTTCAGAGGCGAGACGTACAGCACGCTGGTGCCGGGCGACGGCTCGCGGCGACGGCGCGCCGGCTTCTTCGCGGGGGCGGCGTCGGGCGCGGCGTCCGCCGGCGCCGGCTTCTCGTGGAAGATGCGGTCGATGGCCCAGAGGAATGCCGAGAGCGTCTTGCCCGAACCCGTCGGGGCGACCACCAGGGCGTGCTTGCCGTGGGAGATGGCATCCCAGGCGCCGACCTGCGCGTCGGTCGGTCGGGGGAAGGCGCTGTGGAACCAGTCCTGCGTGGCAGGACCGAACCGCGCGAGCACGTCGTCCACCCTCTTATCCTCCCCCCAGTCGCCGACACCCGGGCAGGCCACGCGGTGCGTCCGCCCCGAACCGCGAGCCCTCATGGTGTGCACGAGCCCACGCGCAGCACCCGCGCGGGACGTGTGGGCCGGTAGGGAGGATGTGGGTTCGCGACGCCGCAGGACCGCCGCCCCCGCCGCGCGTTGGCCTTCCGCGCCGCAGGGCGATAGGCTGGAAGATCTTTGCCACGGGCGGGAAGGGGCAGTCATGTCAGATCAGAAGGACACCGTGTGGATGACGGCGGCGACGCTGGCGTCGCTGGAAGCCGAGCTCGAAGAGCTGGGCCGCCGCGCCGACGCCGACGCCGACCGGCTGCGCGAGATCGAACTGCGTGACCTGATCCGCCGCGCCGAGGTCGGCGCCAAGCCCGATGACGGACTCGTCGAGCCCGGCATGACGGTGACGGTGCGGTTCACGCGCGACGGCTCGGAGGAGACGTTCCTCCTCGGCAGCCGCGAGCTGGTGAAGCAGGGCGGCCAGGTCGACCTCGACGTGTACTCCCCGTCGTCGCCGCTCGGAGCGGCCATCACCGGCCGCTCTGTGGGGGAGACGGTGAGCTTCGCCGCGCCGAACGGCTCGACCCTCGAGGTCGCCGTCGTCTCGGCCGTTCCCTTCGGCTGATCTCACCCGCGCTCGGACATCGTGCCGTCGGCGGCGAGGTGCAGCACCAGGTCGGGGCGGAGCCTGGCGAGGAACGCGTCGTCGTGGCTGACCACGAGCACGGCGCCGCGGTAGGCGCCCAGCGCCACCACGAGCGCATCGACGGTGTCGAGGTCGAGGTTGTTCGTCGGCTCGTCCAGGATCAGCAGCTGCGGTGGCGGCTCGGTCAGCAGCAGTCTGGCCAGGGCGACCCGAAAGCGCTCGCCGCCTGACAGGCTCGCCACCGGGCGGTCAACGGTCGCTCCGCGGATGAGGAACCTGGCCAGCCGGTTGCGCAGGTCGGCGGGAACAGCGTCCGGCGCCGCGGCCCGCACGTTGTCGATCACCGACGCGGCCTCGTCGAGCCCGTCGATGCGCTGCGGCAGGTAGCCGATGCGGTCGGTGTGCGCCTCGGCGCGTGCACAACGTCGCCAGAACGGCGCAGTGCGGCCAGATGCGGGCGGTCCGGCCGCGTCCCGGCCCGGATCGGCGACGTCGTGCACGCCGCCCGCGCCACGACCGGGCGCGTCTTCCGCCACCAGTTGCTCCAGCAGGGTCGTCTTGCCGGCGCCGTTCGGCCCCACCAGCGCGGTGCGCTCGGGCCCCTGCAGCACCCAGGCGCGCTCGCCGTCGCCGAGGGTGGCGATCCGGCGGGCGGCAGGCACGCCGGGGTCGGGGAGGTCGATGCGCACCGGCTCGTCGTCGCGCACCCGTCGCTCTGCGGCGTCCCATGCCGCACGCGCGTCGGACTCCCGCTCGGCGACCATCCCGCGCAGACGCCCCGCCGAGACCTGCGCGGCCGAGTGGCGGTTGCCGGAGACGATGCCGGGCACGCGCTTCTCGCGCTGCGCCTTGCGTCCCATCGCGGCACGCGAGGCGAGGGTCGCTTCGGCGGCGATGCGGTCGCGCTTCTCCCGGCGGACGCTCTGCGCGGCGGCCCGCTCGGCCTGCCGCGCGGAGGTCTGCTCGCGCTCGATCGCCTCGCGCCACACCGAGTGGGGGCCTCCGAAGGTCGACAGGGTGTGGGCGTAGAGCTCGGCGGTGTCGTCCATCGTCTCCAGCAGGGCCACGTCGTGGCTCACCACGATCAGCGCACCGGGCCAGTCGCGCACCATCGCCGTCAGCCGTGCCCGCGCCTCCCGGTCGAGGTTGTTCGTCGGCTCGTCCAGCAGGGTGACTGCAGCGCGCTGACGGCGGAGGCCGGCCACCGCCGTCAGCACCGCCTCGCCGCCGGAGATCTCGCCGACCCGCCTGTCCAGCGCGTCCGGTGGCAGCCCGGCGTCGGCCAGGGCGGCGACCGCGCGGGACTCGACGTCCCAGTCGTCGCGGACGGCGTCGAAGTGAGCGGGGTCGGCATCGCCGGATTCGATGGCCCGCAGCGCCCGCAGTGTGGGACCCATGCCCAGAAGATCGGCCACGGGGTGGTCGACGGACAGCGTGAGCGTCTGGGGCAGGCGGGCGACGTCGCCGGTCACGGCGAGCTGACCGCCCGTGGGGGCGACGTCGCCGGCGATCAGCCGCAGCAGTGTGGACTTGCCCGCGCCGTTGCGGCCGACGAGTCCGGTGCGTCCGGCGCCGAACGCACCGGACACCTCGGTGAGCGCGGGTGTGCCGTCCGGCCAGGCGAACGAGACGCGGTCCAGGACGACCGACGGGGTGGGGGGAGTGGGAATGGGCATGAGCGTCCTTCGTGTGTCGGCCCTGTGGATGCAGGGGTGCGCTGACACGAAGGGCGCGGTCACGGCGGGCGAGGAATCGGGCCGGAGGCGACGGGATCGACGGGTCAGCGCAGGGATGCGCCTCCGCGTCGAAGGATCGACGTTCAGCGCGTGTGCTGCGCGGCCACGATCTTCGTCATTTCATTCCTCACGTCCGGGACGAGGTCGTCGACAGCATAGCCCTGCGGTCGAAGGCGGGCTACTCTGCCCGGCATGGACGGCGGGCGGGGCAGGGAGGCATGGGCGACGGCGGGCGCCTGGGCGTTCGGGCTGCTGCTCGGCGCCGTCATCGGCACCGCGATGGGCGCGATTCTGAGCAACGTGGCGCTCGGCATCGGGCTGGGTGTGGCCTTCGCGCTCGTGTTCGCGGTCGCGTTCCAGCCATCGGTGGACCTCGACCCCGACGAGGTGCCGACGGCCGGTGGCCGCTCCGTCACGGCGGCCGCGGCTACCGCGGCGGCCCCGGCGGATGCGCCGGCACCCCCACCCGACGAGCGCCTCATCGCGGGCGACCCGCATGTGATCGACGGGGACGGTGCCGGTTCGGACGCCGGGCAGGATGCCGGCCCCGACCGTTACGACGGGGATTGAGCGGCGGCCTCGAGGCGCTTGCGCAGGAACGTCACGACGTCGTCGAGTTCCTCCTGGGAAACACTGTGGGCAAGGCCCGTGTAGACCCGGCCGCTCAAGTCGACGTGTTCGGGGAGCCATTGCACCGTGTGCTCGATCTGGGCGAGCGGGATCACATCGTCATGCGTGCCGCGGCCCCAGAACACGGGCGGTCGCAGCTCCGCGAGGTGCGCGTCGCCCGGCAGCGCACCGGGGGCCACATAGCCGCTCAGGTTCACCGCGAACGACACGAGGTCCGGCTGCAGCCGCATCGCCTGCAGCGCGACCGACGCACCCTGCGAGAACCCGAGGAGTCCGACGGATGCAGCATCCGTTTCGGCATCCAGCCATTGCACGAGCCGCTCCGCGGCCGCCGTGACGTCTTCGGGCCGTCGGCTCTGGAGCCCCTCGATCGGATACCAGGAGTACCCGGGCGTCGGGAACGGCGGCAGCAGCGGCGCACGCACGGCCGCCACCACGAAGTCGGCCGGCAGGTGCGGTGCGAAGGCGAACAGATCGTGCTCGTCGGCGCCGTACCCGTGCAGCATCACCAGCAGCGGCCGCCCCGCTCTCTCGGCGGGCGGCGCCGACCAGCGCACGGCATCGGGATCGAGGGCGGGAACGGCGACCATGTCTCCATCCTGACAGGACGCACCGACACCGGGAGGGTATACATAAGTGCATGGCCGTCCGTACCCCCGACCCCGAACCCGGCGACCGCGACGACGACGACTCGCCGCGCGATCCCCTCCGCCCCGGCGGTGCGCCCTACGACCGCCCCGGTCACCCGCTCGGCGGCAGCAGCTTCGGGTCGCCCGTCTCGGGCTCGGCGCAGAATCCCGGGTGGCTCACCGAGGTGGAGCTGGCAGAGGCCCGCCGCCGCCTGCCCATGCTCTACGTCGAGGCCGTGCCCGTGCGCACCGACGGCGTGGGTGCGGTGACCGAGGTCGGCATCCTGCTGCGTGCCACCCCGCTGGGGGAGATCACCCGCACCATCGTCTCGGGACGCGTGCGCTACGGCGAGACGGTGCGCGATGCCCTTTTCCGCCACGTCGAGAACGACCTGGGTCCGATGGCCTTTCCCCTGCTGCCGCCCCAGCCTGTGCCGTTCACGGTGGCCGAGTACTTCCCGATCCCCGGCGTCAGCGCGTTCCACGACGACCGCCAGCATGCGGTTTCGCTGGCCTTCGTGGTGCCGGTCTCGGGCACCTGCGAACCGCGGCAGGACGCCCTCGAAGTCACGTGGATGACCCCGGAGGAGGCATCCAGTGACGCGCTGTCGGCGGAGATGGAAGGCGGCAGGGGCACGCTCGTGCGTCTCGCCCTGGCCTCGGTGGGCGCCCTGCGCTGAAGCGGATGCCGCCTCGCGGGTTCCCGTCTGATCCAATTTCCAATAGGATCGGCGCATCCTGCTTCCCGCCAGAGGAGACCGCGATGACGCGCCTGTTCAACGATCCCGACGACTTCGCCGAGGAGATGATCGAAGGCTTCGTCGCGGCATCCGCGCGCTGGGTGCGTCCGGTCACCGGCGGCGTCGTGCGCTCCACCCGCGGCTCTGAGCCGACGGTCGCCGTCGTCATCGGCGGCGGGAGCGGCCACTACCCGGCGTTCGGCGGCCTGGTCGGGCCCGGGCTCGCCCACGGCGCGGCGATGGGCAACCTCTTCGCCTCGCCGTCCGCTCACCAGGTGCAGTCGGTCGCCACCGCGGCGCACGAAGGACGCGGCGTGCTGCTGAGCTTCGGCAACTACGCCGGTGACGTGCTGCACTTCGGGCAGACGCAGGCTCGCCTGCGGGACGCGGGGATCGACTGCCGCACGGTGCTCGTCACCGACGACGTCTGGAGCGCGCCGAAGGACGACCTCGACCGCCGCCGCGGCATCGCGGGCGACCTCGTGGTGTTCAAGGTGGCGGGGGCCGCCGCCGAGGAGGGCGCCGGCCTCGACGACGTCGAGCGCGTCGCCCGGCTCGCCAACGCGCGCACGCGATCGTTCGGCGTCGCCTTCGGCGGGTGCACGCTGCCCGGCGCGGACGGACCGCTCTTCGACGTTCCCACCGGTCGCATGGCGGTGGGGCTCGGCATCCACGGTGAGCCGGGCATCGACGAAGTCGACGTCCCCACCGCCGCGCAGCTCGCGGAGATGTTCGTCGCGAAGCTGCTCGACGAGCTGCCCGACGGTGTCAGCCTTCCCGGCGCCCGCGTGGTGCCGATCCTCAACGGCCTCGGGAGCGTGAAATACGAGGAGCTCTTCGTCGTCTATCGCTCGATCGATCGCCTCTTGACCGCGGCGGGCGCCGTCGTCGTCTCGCCGGAGGTGGGCGAGTTCTGCACGAGCTTCGACATGGCCGGCGCCTCCCTCACCCTGCTGTGGCTCGACGACGAGCTCGAGCGCCTCTGGCTGGCGCCGTGCGACACGCCCGCCTTCCGTCGCGGCGCGGTCCCCGACCGCCGTGCGGTGGGCGACGACGAGATCGCCGCGCTGGACGAAGCCCAGGAGATCGGCGAAGCCACCGACGCCTCGCGCGCCGCTGCCACCGTGATCGCCCGCGCCGTGAGCGCGACGGCGGTGATGCTCGACGCCCACGCCGACGAGCTCGGGCGCCTCGACCGCGTCGCCGGCGACGGCGACCACGGCATCGGGATGCAGCGCGGCAGCCGGGCGGCGGCTGAGGCCGCCCAGGCCGCCGTCGACGCCGGAGCGGGCGCGCGCACCGCACTCGAGCACGCCGGCGAGGCGTGGGCGGACAAGGGCGGCGGCACGTCCGGCGCCATCTGGGGCGAGATGCTCAGCGCGCTCGGCGCCGTGCTCGGCGATGACGACGCCGTCACCGCGGAGCGCGTGACGACGGGCGTCGTGGGGATGAAGGACGCCGTCATGGCGTTCGGCGATGCCCGCCCGGGCGACAAGACGATGATCGATGCGATCGTCCCGTTCGTCGACGACCTGGCTGAGAGGGTCGCCGCAGACGACGCGCTGACGGATGCCTGGGCGCACGCGGCCGAGGTGGCCACGGCGGCCGCGCAGCAGACGTCGGAGCTGACCGCCAGGCTGGGACGGGCGCGGTCGCACGGCGACAGGAGTCTCGGAACCCCTGACCCCGGGGCGGTGTCCTTCGCGCTGGTGGCGCACACCGTACTCGACGTTCTGAAGGAGGAGGACTGACATGGCACTACGACTGGTGATCGGCTCGGACGACGCGGGCTTCGAGTACAAGGAACGACTCAAGGCCGACCTCGAGGCCAACGACCTGGTGGCCGAGGTCGTGGACGTGGGGGTGGATGCCGATGGGCACACGAACTATCCCGCGATCGCGATCGCGGCGGCCGAGCGCGTCGCCGCCGGTGACGCCGACCGGGCCCTGCTCATCTGCGGCACGGGGCTCGGTGTGGCGATCGCGGCGAACAAGGTCAACGGCATCCGCGCGGTGACGGCGCACGACCCCTACAGCGTGGAGCGTGCGGTGCTGTCCAACGATGCGCAGGTGCTGTGCATGGGGCAGCGCGTGGTCGGGCTGGAGCTCGCGCGACGACTCGTGCGCGAATGGCTGACCTACACCTTCGACCCCGAGAGCGCCTCGAACGAGAAGGTGCAGGAGATCTGCGCGTACGAAGAGGCCTGACCGGCAGCGGCGCGGGGGAGTTCGGATGCTCATCGGCACGAGCCTCAAGATGTACTTCTCGCACGCCCGCACCGTGGCGTGGACGCAGGAGGTGGCCGCCCAGGTGGCGGCGCACCCCGCCGTCGCCGCAGGCCGGGTCTCGGCGTTCGTGATCCCGCAGTACCCGTCCATTCCGGCGTGCGTCGAGATCGGCGCCCCGGTGGGGCTGTCCGTCGGGGCGCAGGACATCGCCGCACACGACGAGGGGCCGTACACCGGTGAGGTCAGCGGCGCGGTGCTGGCAGAGCTCGGATGCCGCTACGTCGAGGTCGGCCACGCCGAACGTCGGCGTCTCTTCGGCGACACCGACGAGGTGGTCGCGGCCAAGGTGGCGGCCGCCCAGCGCAACGCCCTGGTGCCGATCCTGTGTGTGGGGGAGGCGGAGCGCGGCAGCGCCGCGGCTGCGGCGACGGAGGTCGCGCGGCAGATCGACTCCGGCCTGGCCGCGGCGCGGGCGGCGGGTCTTCACGGCGAGATCGTGGTCGCCTACGAGCCGATCTGGGCGATCGGGGCGGCGGAGCCGGCGCGCGCCGACCACATCCGTGCCGTCTGCGCGGCACTGCGCACCCACCTCGCTGCGGCGCCCGAGCAGGCGTCGGTCATCTACGGCGGAAGCGCCGGTCCCGGCCTCCTCTCCGACATCGCCGACGCGGTCGACGGGATCTTCCTCGGCCGCTTCGCGCACGAGCCGGCCGCATTCGGCGAGATACTCGATGAGGCGTCTCATCTGACGCCGGCATCCCAGGAGGACACCCGATGACCTTGCAGCAGGACCCCCGCGGGCTCAGTGCCCTCACCGGCACCATCGAACGGCGGGGACTGCGCGACCACGTGTACGAGCGCATCCTGCAGCTGCTGCTCAGCGGCGACGTCGCCCCCGGGGCTCGGCTGTCGATCGACACGATCGCCCGTCAGCTGGAGGTCTCCCCCACCCCCGTGCGCGAGGCGATGGTGCAGCTCGAGCGCACCGGGCTGGTCAGCCGGGAGGCACTCAAGGGGTACCGTGTGGCTCCGCTGCTGAAGCCGTCCCAGCTGGCCGAGCTGTTCGACGCGCGGCTCATGCTCGAGGCGACCGCCGCGCGGCTGGCCACGCCCGCCTCGGCGGCGATGGTGGCCGAGCTGCGCGACGCGCAGGAGCACCACCGCAGCGTCGGCGAGCAGGTCATCGCCACGATGGCCTCCGGTGACACCGATGTGGCGCTGACGACGGCCTACTTCGCCGCGGATGCCGCCTTCCACCGGGTCGTGTTCGATCACTGCCGCAACCACTACCTCACCGAGATGTCCGACGCCCTCGCGGCGCAGCTGCACCGCATGCGCCAGGCGGCGCTGCACGGTGTCACCGATGTGCGCGAGGCGATCGCCGAGCACGCCGCGATCGTGGAGGCGTTCGCCGGCGACGATTCCCGCGCGCCGGAGCGGGCGATGCGCCGGCACATCGAGCTGGTGCGCTCCCGGTCCCTCGACGTCGAGCGCGGCTGACTGCACCGGCGGGTCCCGGGTCGTTGAGCGAGGGAGCGCAGCGACCGAGACGAAACGTGGCGGGCGGGCGTTTCGTCTCGCTGCGCTCGCTCAACGACCGGAAGGGTGTGGGCGTTTCGTCTCGCTGCGCTCGCTCAACGACCGGAAGGCGCGGGGGTCGTTGAGCGAGGGAACGCAGCGACCGAGACGAAACGTGGCGGGCGGGCGTTTCGTCTCGCTGCGCTCGCTCAACGACCGGGAGGGCGTGGGGCGTTTCGTCTCGCTGCGCTCGCTCAACGACCGGGGTGATCTGCCCCTTCCCTCTGGGCCTATTTCCTGTAGGATCGACGAACCGAGCCCGAGAGCGCCTCGGCAGACACGCCAATGGAGACGTCATGACAGATTCGCCACCCCCCGCCCTGGACAGCCGGACGTGGCCGATCGCAGTGTGCATGCACGGATTCCCGCCCGTCCGACGCGATGGGACGGCGCTGCACGATGCGGCGCCGGAAGTCTGGGACGACATCTTCGCCCAGGTCGCTCGGCTGGGCTTCACCGCCATCGAGCTGGCCGACAGCCACATCCGCCCCGCCGACCTGGAGCCGTCGCGCCGCGATGAGCTGCTGGCCATCGCCGGCGCCCACGGCGTGACCCCGATCTCGGTGCACGTGCAGCGTCAGAGCGTCATCCAGCCCGGTCGCGGCGAGGAGAACCTCGCTTACGCCCATCGCACGATCGACGCGTCGGCCGAACTCGGCCTGCAGGTGTTCTCCACGGGCCTGCACCAGCCGTTCACCGAGGCCCAGCGCCGGGCACTGTGGTTCTGGACCGCGCCCGGGCCCGTCGACCCCGACGATGCCGACACCCGCGCCCTCGCGGTGAAGCGCCTGCGCGAGCTCGGCGAGCACGCGGCATCCGTCGGGCTGCCGATGTCACTGGAGATGTACGAGGACACCTACCTCGGCACCGCAGACAGCGCGGTGCGCCTCATCGAGGAGATCGGGCTCGACAACGTCGGGCTCAACCCTGACATCGCCAACCTCATCCGCCTGCACCGGCCCATCGAGGACTGGCGCGAGATGCACGAGAAGACGCTGCCCTACGCCAACTACTGGCATGTCAAGAACTACACCCGCGACGAGGCCGTCGACGGCAGCTGGTTCACCTCGGTGCCCACGACGATGGAGCAGGGCCTCATCAACTACCGGGCCATGGTCTCCCTCGCCATCGAGGTCGGCTTCCGCGGCCCCTTCCTCATGGAGCAGTACGGAGGCGACAGCCTCGGGGTCTGCGCCACCAACCGCACGTACCTGCAGTCGCTGCTGCCCGACCCCGCGAGCGAATGAGCCGCACGACGTCGAAGGAGACGCCATGACCGAAACCACCCGTCCCGTCTACGCCGTGATCGGCAGTGGCTACATGGGCGGCGGCATCGCCCAGGTGCTGGCGCTGTCGGGCGCCGACGTGCGCATCGCCGACGTCGACCTCGCCATCGCCGAGGGCAACCGCGAGCGCCTCATCGCCGAGGCCGAGCAGTTCGCCGCCGATGGGCTGTTCCCCGCCGACGCGCCGGCGATCATCGCCGCACGCGTGACGGCGACCACGATCGAGCAAGCCGTGTCCGGGGCGACCTTCATCGAAGAGGCGGTGCCGGAGAAGATCGAGATCAAGCACGCCACGCTCCGCCGCATCAGCGAAGCCGCCGCCCCCGACGCGATCATCGGCAGCAACACGTCGACGATCCTCATCGGCAAGCTCGCCGAGGCGGTGGTCAACCCCGAGCGCTTCCTCGGCGTTCACTTCTCCAACCCGGCACCGTTCATCCCCGGCGTGGAGCTCATCCCACATGCCGCCACGGATCCCGCGATCATCCCGGTCGTCGAGCAGATCGTCGCCGCGACCGGCAAGCAGACGGCTCGCGTGAAGGATGCCACCGGGTTCGTCCTCAACCGACTGCAGTACGCGCTGTTCCACGAGGCGACGCAGCTGGTCGAGGAGGGTGTCGCCACCCCGGAGGATATCGACACGATCGTGCGCACGACCTTCGGATTCCGGCTGCCCTTCTTCGGGCCGTTCGCGGTCGCCGACATGGCCGGGCTCGACGTGTACGCGTTCTGCTACGCGTCGCTGCAGACGGAGTTCCCCGAGCGGTTCGCCACCCCGAAGATCCTCGAGGACCTCGTCACAGCAGGCAAGCTCGGCACGAAGTCCGGAGCGGGCTTCCTCGATGTGCCCGCTGAGCGCACCCCCGAACTCATCGCCTACCGCAACAAGGCGTACGTGGCGATGCAGAAGCTCCTCGATGAGCTCGGTCCCGCCCCCATCCAGCCGGCCGCCGCCGGTGAGAGCTGAAGGACCGGCGATGGTGACTCCCTTCCCCGCTGACCGCACCGTCATCCTCACCGGCGCCGCGAGCCCCCGCGGCATCGGCAGGGCGACCGCCTACCACCTGGCCGGACTCGGCTGGAACGTCGGCATCATCGACGTCGACGGTGAGGCGGCTGCGGCCACCGCACGGGACGTCGCCGCCACCCACGGTGTGAAGGCCGCGGGCGTGGGCGCGAACCTCGCCGACCGCGAGCAGGCCGTCGCCGCCGTCGACACGCTCGAGGCTGAGCTGCCGCAACTGGTGGCCCTCGTGAACTTCGCCGGCGTGTCCTCGCCGGTGCCCTACCTCGAGGTCACCCCCGAGGAGTGGCACCGGGTGCTCGGCGTCAACCTCGAAGGCGTGCACTGGGTGACCCAGCGCGTGGCGGCATCCCTCGTCGCGTCGGGGGTCGGGCGCATCATCGGCATCTCGTCGGTATCGGCCCAGCGGGGAGGCGGAACCTTCTCCAAAACCCCCTACTCGGCGTCGAAGGCCGGCGTCATCGGCCTCATGCGCTCGATCGCGCGGGAGCTCGGGCCGCTCGGGATCACCGCCAACGTCATCTCGCCCGGGCCCATCGACACCGACATCATGGGCGGCACGCTCTCGGACGAGCGCAAGCAGGCCATGGCCGCCGACGGCGTGCTGCCGCGCATCGGCAACCCCCTCGACATCGCGGCAGCGGTGGCGTATCTCATCAGCGAAGACGCCGGATTCGTGACGGGTCAGACCCTGAACGTCGACGGCGGTCTCTACATGCACTGAGGAAACCCATGTCCCGTTCCTGGTCGAAAGGTCGTATCGCCTACCTCGTCATCGGAGTGATCTGCCTCGCCGTCGGCGTCGCACTCATTCTGCCCGGTCTCGGCGGCTAGCCGGGGCGCCCCGTTCCACACACTGCTCGAAGGAGAGTCGGACCGTGTCAACCACCTCGGACAGCGCCGCCGCGCGCGCATTGCTGGACAGCCCGCACCTGAACAGCGGCATCAAGAAGGCGACCTATCGCCTCATGCCGATGCTCATCATCCTGTACTTCGTCGCGTTCCTGGATCGCACGAACGTCGGGTTCGCCGAGGAGGCCCTCTCGGTCGACCGCGGCATCACCGCCGGGGCCTATGCCCTGGGAGCCGGCATCTTCTTCATCGGCTACGCGATCTTCGAGATCCCGTCGAACCTGCTGCTGAACAAGTTCGGCGCCCGATTCTGGCTGGCCCGCATCGCGATCACCTGGGGCATCGTCGCTGCGCTGTTCGCCTTCGTCACCAACGACACGATGTTCGTGTGGCTGCGGTTCCTCCTCGGCGTCACCGAGGCGGGGCTCTTCCCCGGCGTCATCATGTTCCTGGCGCAGTGGTTCCCCAACAAGCGCCGCGTGCAGATGTTCGCGCTGTTCTACCTCGCGCAGCCGTTCTCGCAGATGATCGGCGCCCCGCTGTCGGGTGGCCTCATCAGCTTCGGCGAGCAGTTCACCCCCTGGGCCGGCTGGCAGGTGATGTTCTTCACCGAGGGCATGCTCGCCGTCGTGGCCGGAATCGCCGCGATCTTCTTCCTCGTCGACTCACCGCAGAAGGCGAAGTTCCTCAGCGACGACGAGAAGTCCGCGATGAAGGCGGTGATGGACCATGAGGATGCCATCAAGAACGACGACGGCCCCCGAGGTATCGGCGCGGCCTTGGTGAACTGGAAGGTCTGGTACTTCACCGTCATCTACTTCTGCCTGCAGATCGCGGTGTACGGCACCACTTTCTACCTGCCTCAGCAGGTTTCCGGACTCATCGGCAAGGCCGTGGGCTGGGAGGTGGGTCTGGTGACCGCCATCCCGTGGGCGGTCGGCCTCTTCGCCTGCTACTACGTCGGCAAGCACGCGCACACCCTGCGTCGCCGGCGCACGTGGGGGACGGCATTCTTCATCATCACGGGCCTGTCGATCTTCGTGTCGGCCTGGGCCGGCGCGAACGGGCTGGCGCTGCTGGGCATCGCCGCGATCACCGTCGCCGTGGCATCGTTCCTGTCGACCGGTCCCATCACGTGGTCCTTCCCCACGGCGTTCCTCACCGGCGCGGCCGCGGCCACCGGCATCGGCCTCATCAACTCGCTCGGCAACCTCGGCGGCTTCGTCGCGCCCATCATGCGCACCGGCATCAACGAGGCCTTCCCGACGGACTCCGGGGCGTGGGGCGTGGTCTCGCTCGGTGTGTTCGGATTCCTCGCGGCGATCATGATGGCGTGCACGAAGTTCTTCCGTTCCCGGGCGGACGCGCTGCTCGAAGACGCGGAGGCCGCGCCCGTCCCCGGTCACTGACGCCGGTGCGGGGCGCCTGAGCGCCCCGCACCGCGGTGCCCCCGTCGTCCGGAAGAGGAGATCCCATGGCCCGTCACCCCCAGGTGGCCTTCGTCGGACTCGGCGCGATCGGGCTGCCGATGGCCGAGAGCATCGTGCGCGCGGGACTGCCGCTCGTGGGGGTGGAGCCCGTCTCCGCCGGCCGGGAGCGGGCAGAGGCGGCCGGCGTGCGCGCCGTCGCCGACATCGCCGACGCCGGTGACGTCGAGGTCGTGGTCGTCATGGTCGCCACCGGCGCGCAGCTGGCGGCGGTGGTGGATGCCGCGCTCGCCGCGGATGCCGCGGCCGGCCGCACCTGGATCATCTCGGCCACCGTCGGCCCCGATGTCGTGCGCGCCGAGGCCGCGCGGCTGGAGGCGGCAGGGGCCGCGGTCGTCGACGCGCCCGTCAGCGGCGGAGTCGCCCGCGCCGGCCGCGGCGACCTGGTGCTGTTCGCGTCGGGGTCCCCGGCCGCGCTCGCCGACGCCGCCCCGGTCCTCGACGCCCTCGGCACCGCCCGCGTGGTGGGCGGCCGGGTCGGTGAGGGGCAGGCGGTGAAGGTCGTCAACCAGCACCTCGCCGCGGTGCACATCGTCGCCGCTGCGGAGGCGCTCGCCCTGGCCGAGCGGCTGGACCTCGACCCCGCGTTCGTCCTCGACGTCGTCGGCGGGGGAGCGGCGGCATCCTTCATGCTCGGTGACCGCGGGCCGCGCATGCTCGCCGGCGAGGACGCCCCGGTGCTCAGTCAGGTGGGCATCTTCGTCAAGGACACCGGGCTCGTCGCCGAGGCGGCCGAGGCGGCGGGGATCGACCTGCCCGTGCTGCGGTCGGCGCGTGAGCGGTTCCTTGCCGCGGAGGCGCGTGGTCTGGGGCGGCGCGATGACTCCAGCGTGATCGAGACCTACCGGGAGGGCAGTGCCTCGTGAAGACCGTGGTGCTCGACGACGACCCCACCGGCACGCAGTCCGCCACGGGGGTCGACGTGCTGCTCGCGGTCGACGCCGACGGCATCCGCGAGGCGCTCACCCACGCCGACAGCGTGTACGTGCAGACGAACTCGCGGGCGATCGACGAGGATGCCGCCGTCGCCCTCGTGCGCGACGTGCGCGACGCCGCGCGGGCGGCCGCCGCCGCACTGGGCGAAGACGTGCAGTTCGTGCTGCGGGGGGACTCCACCCTGCGGGGGCACGTGTTCGCAGAGACCACGCAGTTCGTCGGCGACGGATCCGTCATCGTCTTCTGCCCCGCCTTCCCCGCGGGAGGCCGCACGACGGTCGACGGCGTGCACCTCGTGCGCATCGGCGACGAGACTCTTCCCGCGCACGAGACGGAGTACGCCGACGACCCGGTCTTCCCCTTCACCACCGGTGTGCTGGTGGACTACGTCGCCGAGAAGTCCGGACGCCCCGCCGTCGCCGTGCCGCTGTCCGACCTGCGCGCCGGGGGTCTCGCCGACACGATCGCGACAGCGCCGGCCGGAGCGGTGATCATTCCCGATGCGGCGGACGACACCGACATCGATCTCGTCGCCGCCGGCATCCGCGAGGCGCGCGCGGCGGGCAGGGACGTGGTGGTGCGCAGCGCGGCGCCTCTCGCGGCGGCGCTCGCGGGAGTGGCATCCGACGGCCTGCTGCCCACCCCGCTCGTGACGCAGCCGGCACGCATGATCGTCGCGTGCGGGTCGCACACCGCGGGGGCGTCTGCGCAGCTCGCCCCGCTCGAGGTGCGGCACGGGCCTGCGGTCGTGATCGCCACCGACGACGCGTTCGCCGACCCCGATGCCGCCGGGCGCGCGGCGGCCGCCGAGGCGAGGCAGCGACTGGCTGAGACCGGGCTCGCGATCATCTCGACCGAGCGCACGCGACGGCCCGAGCACAACACCCTGCGCCACGGCGAGCTCGTGATGCGCGCCCTCACCACCGCGGTCAAGACGCTCGTCCCCGACGTCGAGGCGGTCGTCGCCAAGGGCGGCATCACGTCGGCGGAGCTGGCCCGCACCGGCGTCGGCGCCACGCGCGCCCGCGTGCGCGGCCAGGTGCTGCCGGGGGTCTCCGTGTGGGATCTCGTCTCCGCCGACGGCGAGGACCGCCTGTACGTCGTCGTCCCGGGAAACGTCGGCGGGCCGTCGACCCTTCTCGACGTGGTGGCCGCGCTCGGGCACTGACCCGTGGTCGGCGGCGCGGCGCGGCATCCGCACGCCTGAAATAATCGAGGGTGTCACCCCCGGTGAAGAAGGAGTGTTCGACGTGCCCGTCAGCTTCCATGAGGCGGCCCCCGCCGAAATGGACCCCGTCCGCTTGTACTCGATCCTGAAGCTCCGCATCGACGTGTTCGTCGTCGAGCAGCGCGCGGCCTACGACGACCTCGACGGCCGGGACGTCGAGCCGGGCGCCCGGCTGTACTGGGCGGAGGAGGACGGCGAGGTCCTCGCCACGCTGCGCGTGCTGCGGGAGACCGACGGCCGCCGCATCGGACGGGTCGCGACGGCCGCGGCGGCTCGGGGTCGGGGGCTCGCCGCGGAACTCATGCGGCGCGCCGTCGACGCGTGCGCCGAAGCGCAGATCGTGCTGGACGGGCAGCTGCAGCTCGAGGGCTGGTACGCGGGCTTCGGTTTCACCCGTTCCGGGGAGGTCTTCGTCGAAGACGACATCCCCCACATCCCGATGACCCGGCCTGCGGCGCCGTAGCGCGCGCCGGGGCCGGTCAGCCGCGCGTCAGACGCGCCAGCTCGGCGACGAACGCGTCGACGTCTTCGGGCTGCGTGTCGAACGAGCACATCCAGCGCACCTCGCGGCGCGCGGCATCCCAGTCGTAGAAGCGGAAGCTCTCGCGCAGCTGATCGGCCACGCCGTCGGGGAGCGTCGCGAAGACGCCGTTGACCTGGGTCGGCTGGGTGAACGCGACGCCGCGGATCGAGCCGTCGGCGATGCCGGCCTCGACGCCAGCACGCAGGCGTGCCGCCATGGCGTTGGCGTGGCGGGCGCTGCGCAGCCAGAGGTCGCGCTCCAGAAGGGCGATCAGCTGCGCCGAGACGAACCGCATCTTCGACGACAGCTGCATGTTGAGCTTGCGCAGGTACCGCAGTCCCTCGGATGCCGCGGGGTCCAGCACCACGATCGCCTCGCCGAGCATCGCACCGTTCTTGGTGCCGCCGAAGCTCAGCACGTCGACGCCGGCGTCGCGGGTGAAGGCGCGCAGGGGCAGGTCCAAGGCCGCGGCGGCATTGGCGATGCGGGCGCCGTCGAGGTGCAGGCGCATGCCGCGCGCGTGGGCGTGGTCGGCGAGGGCGCGGATCTCGTCGGGGGTGTACAGCGTGCCCAGCTCGGTGGACTGCGTGATGGAGACGACCAGCGGCTGGGCCCGGTGCTCGTCGCCCCAGCCCCACGCCTCGCGGTCGACCAGCTCGGGCGTGAGCTTGCCGTCGTCGGTCGGGACGGTCAGCAGCTTGATGCCGGCCACGCGCTCGGGAGCGCCGCCCTCGTCGACGTTGATGTGCGCCGTGCTCGCGGCGATGACCGCGCCCCAGCGGGGCAGCATCGACTGCAGGCCGGTGACGTTCGCGCCGGTGCCGTTGAAGACGGGGAACGCCTCGACCTCACCGCCGAAGTGGTGGGCGAACACCTCCTGCAGGCGGGCGGTGTAGACGTCGTCGCCGTAGGCGGTCTGGTGGCCGCCGCCTGCCGCGGCGATGGCGGCGAGCACCTCGGGGTGCACGCCGGAGTAGTTGTCACTGGCGAAGCCGCGGACGGTGGTGTCGTGGAGGGTCGTCACGGTGGTCCAGCCTAGCCACGCCGGCTCACCTCGCCGCGCGGACCCGCCCCGCCCGGTCTCCGCGGCGCGGGCGCTGGTCTCGGCGGCGCGGGAGCTCGCCCCCGCGCCGCGCCGGCGTGCACAACGTCGCCTTTCCGCCCCTGTGGGCGTGGTTTCGCGGCTGCGGCCCCGGCTCGGCCACGGATCAGCGACGTTGTGCACGGCCCGGCCGTCACGCCCCGCCCGGTCCCCGAGCCGTGCCCGCGCCGCTCCGGCCATGCTCCGCGCCGCTCCGGCCATGCTCCGCGCCGCTCCGGCCATGCTCCGCGCCGCGCCGGCGTGCACAACGTCGCCTTTCCGCCCCTGGGGGCGTGGTTTTCGCGGCTGCGGCCCCGGTTCGGCCACGGATCAGCGACGTTGTGCACGGGACCGGCGAGGGCCGGCCCGCAGGTGACCGGCGGGAGCCGGCCCGCAGCGACCGGGGGTCGGCGGCCGCGGAGGGGGTGTCGGGTGTCGGAGGCGGCGATTACCCTCGCCCCCATGGCGGAGAACGCCCTCCCGGCGGACGCAACCGGGAACGCCTCACCCCTCGCGCCGGCCGGCGGCATGCGCGTGTTCGTGCAGGTGCTGGTGAACACCGCGGTGGCGAACATCACCACCAGCTTCCTGTGGTTCGCCCTCACCTTCTGGGCGTACCTCGAGACCCGTTCCGTGCTGGCGACCGGCCTCATCGGCGGGGCGTACATGCTGCTCGTCGCGGTGTTCTCGATCCCGTTCGGCACGCTCGTCGACCGGCACCGCAAGCACCGCGTGATGGTGGTGTCGAGCCTGGTGACGCTGGCGGCGTTCATCGTGGCCGGCGTCCTGTACCTGCTCTTCCCCGAGGTCATCCTGATCGATCTCCGGCGGCCGTGGTTCTGGGTGTTCTCGGCCATCGTGCTGTTCGGCGCGGTCATCGAGAACATGCGCAACATCGCGCTGTCCACCACCGTGACGCTGCTCGTCCCCACCGAGCGCCACGCGAACGCGAACGGCCTCGTGGGCACCGTGCAGGGGCTCGCGTTCATCGTCACCAGCGTCTTCTCGGGCCTGTCGATCGGTCTGCTCGGCATGGGGTGGACGCTGGTCATCGCGATCGCGCTCACTGCCGCGGCTCTCGGGCACCTGCTGTGGGTGCGCATCCCCGAGGCGGCCCCGGCGCAGGTGGACGGGCGGGCGCCGCGCGTCGATCTGCGCGGCAGCATCGGGGCGATCTCCGCGGTGCCGGGCCTGTTCGCACTGATCATCTTCGCGACGTTCAACAATTTCATCGGCGGTGTCTACGTCGCCCTCATGGACCCGTACGGGCTCACCCTCTTCCCCGTGGAGATGTGGGGCGTCGTGCTCGGGGTCACCGCCACCGGCTTCATCGTCGGCGGCGCGGTCATCGCCCGCTGGGGCCTCGGGCGCAACCCGATGCGCACCCTGCTGCTGGCGGTCGTCGCCATGGGGGTGCTCGGGGCGGTGTTCACGATCCGGGAGTGGTGGTGGCTCTACGCCGCCGGCATCTGGGTCTACATGGCGCTCATCCCGGCGGTCGAGGCGGCGGAGCAGACGGTGATCCAGAAGGTCGTGCCCTTCCGCCGGCAGGGGAGGGTCTTCGGCTTCGCGCAGGCGCTGGAGTCGGCGGCGTCGCCCCTCACGGCCTTCCTCATCGCCCCGATCGCGCAGTTCTGGATCATCCCGTACATGGCGGGGGATGCCGGCGCCGACGCCTGGCGGTGGGTCCTCGGTGAGGGGGAGGCCCGTGGCATCGCCCTCGTCTTCCTCGCGGCCGGCGCCGTGCTCGTCGCTGCAGCGCTGCTGGCCTTCACCACCCGGTCGTACCGGCGGCTGTCGACGTACTACGCCGACGCCCCGGCGGCCGACGCCCCGGCGGCCGACGCCGTGGCATCCGACGCCGTGGCATCCGACGCCGTGGCATCCGACGCCGTGGCACCCGACACCGTGGCACCCGACACGGCCGCCGACGCGCCGGCGCCCGCCGCTGAGAAACCACCATCCGGCTGAGACACCCCGCACGGCGAGGCCCCAGGGGATAGCGATTCCCCAGCGGGCGGGCGAAGCGGCGTCAGTCCGTACCGCGGATGCCGGAGGTCGAGGCGATCACGTCGCGCATCTTCTTCTCGAGCGCCTCGTAGAACATCGACAGCGGGAACTCGTCGTCCAGCACCGCGTCGGTGTAGCCCTTCGGCGGACCCGCGAGCACCTCATGCGGCAGACCTCGCGCCCACGCCGAGGCGGGGTGCGGGGTCACGACCGAGCTGACCAGCTCGTACGCGGCGAGCCAGTGCGCCACCTTCGGCCGGTCGATCGACTGCCAGTACAGCTCGTCGATCGCCGCTCCCAGCGCCACGACCGCCGCGGGCACCTCATCCCAGTCGAAGGCGAGGGCCGTGTCGGTCCAGTGCAGCACCCCGCGCTGGTGCAGCCACGCGAACAGCAGCTGACCGCCGAGCCCGTCGTAGTTGCGCACGCGGCTGCCGGTGATCGCGAACCGGAAGATGCGGTCGAAGATCACCGCGTACTGGACCAGCCCGGCGTGCTCGAGCGTCTCGGCCTGAGCCGGGGACAAGTGCTCCCCGGCATCCACGCGCGCCTGCAGCTCCTGCTGGATGCCGACGCACTCCCGGAACGCGGTGAGGTCGCAGCGCAGCTCCTCCAGCGAGTAGAGGAAGAACGGCATCCGCTGCTTGATCATGAACGGATCGAACGGCAGGTCGCCGCGCATGTGCGTGCGGTCGTGGATGATGTCCCACATGACGAAGGTCTTCTCCGCCAGCTGCTGATCCTCCAGCAGACGGGCCGCCTCGTCCGGCAGGTCGAGCTTGGTGATCTCGGATGCCGCGCGCACCACGCGCCGGTAGCGTGCCGCCTCGCGGTCCTGGAAGATCGCGCCCCACGTGAACGGCGGAATCTCGCGCATCGCGACCGTCTCGGGGAACAGCACCGCGGAGTTCGTGTCGTACCCGGGCGTGAAGTCCACCAGCCGCAACGAGACGAACAGCCCGTTCGTGTACCGGGTCTCGAGGTCGGCGACGAATTCCGGCCAGATGACCTCCGCCAGCACGGCCTCGATGAACCGGTTGCGGGATCCGTTCTGCGTGTACATCGGGAACACGACGAGGTGGCGGATGCCGTCGACGCGGTTCCGCTGCGGCTGGAAAGCGATGAGCGAGTCGAGGAAGTCGGGCACGCCGAAGCCGCCCTCGACCCAGCGGTCGAAGTCCTCGATCACGGCGGTCAGGTACTCCGCGTCGTGCGGGAACAGCGGAGCGAGCGCGTCGATGGCGTCGGTGATCTCGGCGACGAGCCCGCGGGCGGCGGCGTGGTCGTCCGGGTCGGGGACCGACCCGTCCTGCGCCTGCAGCTGCTGCAGGGCGGTGGCGGCGGCGGCCAGCGCGCGCCACTCGGGGGAGTGCTCGACCCCGGCGGCCCGGCCGTCCTCGACGACCTCGGGTTCGCCGACGATGGACTTGCGCTCACGGGTGGTGGCGGCATCGATGGACATGGAACCTCCGATCTTCGGGGTCGGCCGGCGCGTCCGTGCGCCGGCGGCTGTCAGGGTTGGGCCAGCATATCGAGGCGCTGTCAAGTCGTCTCCTCGACTGTGCCCGGCCGGTAGCGTCGCGGCCATGCCCGACCACATCTCGCCCGCCCGTCCCGACGGCGACGGGCTTCTCCTCCTCGCCAACAGCAGCGCCGGCGAGGCGGTGCTGCGGGCCGACCCGCTGCCGGTGATCCGTGAGCGGCTGCCGCGCGCGCGGGTGCAGGAGCTGGGTCCCGACGGCGACCTCGACGACGCCGTGGCGACGGCGATGGCCGGCGACGATCGACCGCGCGTGCTGGGCGTGCTCGGCGGCGACGGGTCGGTGTCGCGCATGGCGCACCTGGCCCGGCGGCACGGCGTGCCCCTGCTGGTGGTCCCGGGTGGCACGTTCAACCACTTCGCCCGCTCCGCCGGTCTCGACGACGTGGATGCCGCGCTCGCCGCCTTCGCCGCGGGGACGCTGCGCGACGTGGTCGTCGCCGAGCTCTCGATCGACGACGGCGCACCGATCACCGTGCTCAACGCGGTGTCGCTGGGGAACTATCCGCAGTTCCTCGCCGAGCGCACCGAACGGGCGAGCCTGGGCAAGTGGCTGGGAGGGGTGGGGGCGATCATCGTCGCGCTGCGCGAGGCCCAGCCGGTGCGGGTGCGTCGGGACGGCCGCACCGCAACGGTCTGGTCGGCCTTCGTCGGGGTGGGGCGCAACGATCCCCAGCGGCACGCGATGATGCAGCGCGTGACGCTGGCGGACCCCGTGCTCGACGTGCGGCTGCACCACGCGCGCGGCTCCCGGGTGCGGGCGATGGCGTCGCTGGCATTCGGCCGCCGCACCCTGCGCGTGCTGCGGGCGCTGCGCGTGATGCCGCCGGCGACGGAGTTCGAGCGTGAGGTGGCCGACAGCTGGCGCGTGCGCGTGCAGCCGGACGGGGCGCCGGCGGTGTACGTGCACGACGGCGAGCTGGAGGAGGCGTCGCCGTCGGGCTTCACCCTCGCCGTGCGGGCCGTGCCCGACGGGCTGCGCGTCTACGCGCCCTGACCTGCGCGTCTACGCGCCCTGACCTGCGCGCGCGGCTGGGCCGGCGCGCCAACCGGGTCCGGCGGGCCGGTGCCGACCCGCCGGAGCCCCCGTCAGTCGTGCTGCGGGAACCCGAGGTTCAGGCCGCCGTGCGAGGGGTCGAGCCACCGGCTGGTGATGGCCTTCTCCGAGGTGAAGAAGTCGAAGCCGTGGGGCCCGTACGCCTTGGCGTCGCCGAACAGCGACGCCTTCCAGCCGCCGAAGGAGTGGTAGGCGACCGGCACTGGGATCGGCACGTTGATGCCGATCATCCCCACCTGCGCCTCCCGCTGGAACCGCCGCGCCGCGCCGCCGTCGTTGGTGAAGATGGCGGTGCCGTTGCCGTAGGGGCTCGCGTTGATGATCGCGAGGCCCTCTTCGTAGCCGGAGACCCGCACGACCGACAGCACCGGGCCGAAGATCTCGTCGCTGTACACCGGCGACGTCGTGGGCACGCGGTCGAGCAGAGTGGGTCCGAGCCAGAACCCGTCGGGGTCGCCGTCGGCCTCGACGTCACGGCCGTCGACGACGACGGTGGCGCCGTCGGCGGGCGCGCGCTCGATGTACGACGCGACACGGTCGCGGTGGGCGCCGGTGATGAGCGGTCCCATGTCGCAGCCGCGCAGGCCGTCGCCGGTGCGCAGCGTCGCCATGCGCTCGCGCACCTTCGACACCAGTTCGTCGGCGACCGCGTCGACGGCCAGCACGACCGACACGGCCATGCAGCGCTCGCCGGCCGAGCCGAAGCCGGCGTTGACGGCCGCGTCGGCGACGAGGTCGAGGTCGGCGTCGGGGAGCACCAGCATGTGGTTCTTCGCGCCGCCGAACGCCTGCACGCGCTTGCCGTGTCCGGTGGCGGTCTCGTAGACGTAGCGGGCGATGGGGGTCGAGCCGACGAACGACACCGCCCGCACGTCCGGGTGCACGAGCAGCGCGTCGACGGCCTCCTTGTCGCCGTGCACGACGTTGAAGACGCCGTCGGGCAGGCCCGCCTCACGCATCAGGGCGGCCATCCAGTTCGCGGCGGTCGGGTCCTTCTCGCTGGGCTTGAGCACGACGGCGTTGCCCGCGGCGATGGCGACGGAGAAAAACCACAGCGGCACCATGGCGGGGAAGTTGAAGGGGCTGATGATGCCGACGACGCCGAGGCTCTGACGCAGCGTGTAGACGTCGACCCCGCCCGAGGCGTTCTCGGTGTAGGCGCCCTTGGTGAGGTGTCCGAGCCCGCAGGCGAACTCCACGACTTCCATGCCGCGGGCGATCTCGCCGTGCGCATCCGCCAGCACCTTGCCGTGCTCGCGGGTGAGGATTCGCGCCAGTTCGTCTTTGCGGGCGTGGAGAAGCTCCCGGAAGGCGAACATCACGGCGGTGCGCCGGGCGACGGAGGCGTCGCGCCAGTCCTGCCAGGCCTCGGATGCTGCGGCGACGACGGCGTCGACGTCGGCTGCGGTCGCCAGGCGCACCTGCGTGTGCACGGCGCCGCGGGCCGGGTCGTAGACGGGTGCGGTGCGCGTGGAGGCGCCCGCCCAGCTGCTGCCGGAGACCCAGTGGTCGAGGATGTCGGTCACGTCATGTCCTTTCCGGATGCCGGGGTGTGGCATCCGCGTCGGGTCGGGGCCGCGGTGGCGGCGCCGACGGCCGGCGGCACGACAGGCAGGCGTCCGGCGGAGCACGAGGCTGCGCTGCCGCCGGTGTCGGTCCTCGTCGACCGTTCTCCGGTACCGGCGATGCTAGTGGACGATGCCCCGCGGCGACCGCGCTGCTCCGGTGTCGCGTGCGCACGGTCCTCGTCCGCGGCACTCACCTTTCGTGACACTCGAGCAGCCCCGGCAGCCCCGCCCGCCCGGCCCGCCCGCCGCGGCCGGGTCGGCCGGATACATCCTGCGACGGACGCGGCGCTGCCCCACTCTCGCGTAGCGTCGAAGGGTGTTCCGCCCGCTGAAGCCCTATCAGATCGTCGTCGACGTGGTCGTGGCGGGGCTCTTCGCGCTGATGGCGCTGCCGTACGAGCTGGTCACCTCCTCGGCCGCCGCGTTCGGCACCGTGTCGGCGACGTTCCTGGTGCTGTCCATGGCGATCGCCCTCGCGCTGCGCCGGGCCTCGCCCGCCCTCGCTCTGGGGGTCGCCTGGGCCGGCGCCATTCTGCAGATGGGGTTCCTGCGCACGCCGGGGTTCGCCGACATCGCGATCTTCGCCGTGCTGTACGCGACCGCCGCCTACGGATCGCGACGGGTGTTCTGGGCCGGGCTCGCGTCGTCGATCCTCGGTGCCGTCGTCATCACCGTCTATGTGTTCGGCTTGCTGCCGGGGGTCAACATCCTCAGCTGGTCGAACCTCCCCACCGCGGTCGCCCTGCTCATCGCCGCGGCCTTCGGGCTGGGGCTGTGGTGGACCCTGGGTGCGCTGGTGCGCACCGGCATCCGCGCCCGCGAGAATCGCCAGGCGCAGCGGGCGGCGGAAGCTGAGACCGCCGCCGAGCAGGAGCGGGTGCGCATCGCCCGCGATATGCACGATGTCGTCGCCCACTCGCTGGCCGTCGTGATCGCCCAGGCCGACGGCGCCCGTTATGCCGCGGCGGCCGATCCGCAGGCCGCCACGACGGCGCTGGCGACCATCTCCACCACCGCCCGTTCGGCGCTGGCGGACGTACGGCTGCTGCTGACGCAGCTGCGCCACAGCCAGGGGGAGGGGCCGCAGCCGACGATCGCCGACCTCGAGGAGCTCTACGCGCAGGTGCGCTCGGCGGGCGTCGACCTGCGGGTCGACGTCGACCCTGTGTCGCCCGGGTCCCCGCCCGCGGCGATCCAGCTGGCGGTCTACCGCATCCTGCAGGAGGCCCTCACCAACGCGCTGCGTCACGGTGCGGGCGGTGCGGTCACGGTGAAGCTGGCGTGGCATCCTGACCGGGTGACGATCCTCGTGGACAATCCCGCCGGCGATGCCCCCGCGACCGACGAGCCCGCGCGCGGGCACGGGCTCATCGGCATGCGCGAGCGCGCGCTGCTGGCCGGCGGCACCCTCGACGCCGGACGTGAGAACGGCGCGTTCGTCGTGCGCGCGTCCCTTCCGATCGGCGGTGCGGCGTGAGCGCCCCGGTGCGCGTCGTGCTCGTCGACGACCAGGCCCTGTTCCGCGCCGGCATCCGCATGCTCGTCGACTCCCAGCCCGACCTCGAGGTGGTCGGTGAGGCCTCCGACGGACGCGAGGCGATCGGGGTGGTGCGCGGCACCCGCCCGGATGTCGTGCTGATGGACATCCGGATGCCGGTCATGGACGGCCTCACCGCGACCGCCGCGCTGCTGGACGACCCGGTCTTCGACGGGTCGCCGCCGCGCATCGTGATGCTCACCACTTTCGACCTCGACGAGGCCGCAGCCCGGGCGATCCGGCAGGGGGCGAGCGGGTTCCTCCTGAAGGATGCCGACCCCGAGTTCCTGCTCGCGGCGATCCGCACCGTCCACGCCGGATCCGCCGTCATCGCGGCGGCGGCCACCACGCAGCTGTTCGCGCACTTCGCCGAGCCCGTGCAGGCCGTTCCGCCCCAGTTCGCCTCGCTCACCGATCGGGAGAAGGAGATCTTCGCCCTCGCCGCTCGCGGCCTCAGCAACGCCGAGATCGCCGGACGCGAGTTCCTCTCCGAGGCGACCGTGAAGACCCACATCAGTCGCATCCTCGCGAAGCTGGGACTGCGCGACCGCGTGCAGCTGGTGGTCTTCGCGTTCGAGCACGGCCTGGCCTGACGCGCCGCCCCCCGCAAGCCGCGCGGGGGAGTGCAGATCATCCTTGCGATGTACCCCGCAGCAGCCTCTGGGCGGACGCGGCCGACGGGGGTGGCTCCGTAGCGTCGATGTCATGGAGATCACCACGACAGAGCTGGGGCTCGCTGCCCGGGTGCAGGGCCTCACCAAGACCTATGGCGAGGGGAGCACCGCGGTGCGCGCCCTCGACGGCGTGAGCGTCGGCATCCGCCGCGGAGAGTTCACCGCGATCATGGGGCCGAGCGGCTCGGGCAAGTCGACGCTCATGCACATCATGGCCGGACTGGATGCCGCGACGAGCGGCCGCGCCTGGATCGGCGACACCGAGATCACCGGGCTGAGCGACCTCGAGCTGACGGTGCTGCGCCGTCGCCGCGTCGGCTTCGTCTTCCAGGCGTTCAACCTCGTGCCCACCCTCGACGCCTTCGGCAACATCCTGCTGCCGTTCGACCTCGACGGCCGGCGCCCGAGCGCGATCGAGCGGGCCCGCATCGACGGTCTCATCGACACGCTGGGCCTGGGCGCCCGCCTGGGGCACCGGCCGCACGAGCTCTCGGGCGGTCAGCAGCAGCGCGTCGCGATCGCCCGCGCCTTGGCGACGGGGCCCGACCTCGTCTTCGCCGACGAGCCCACCGGCAACCTCGACTCCCGCAGCGGGCGAGAGGTGCTGGCCCTGCTGGCCACCGCCGCGCGCAGCGCGGGCCAGTCGATCGCGATGGTCACCCACGACCCCGTCGCTGCCTCGCACGCCGACCGCGTGCTGCACCTGGCCGACGGTCGCATCGTGGCCGACAAGCCCCGGCAGACGGCGGAGGAGATCTCGGCGTTCATGCTGGCCGCCGAGCTCGGCGGCGTCGGCGTGGCCGCGGACGCGGATGCCGGGGTGCGGTCGTGACCGCGTTCGCCGACGTGGCGACGGCACCGCACCCCGGTGCCGTCGAGTCGGCCCGGCGGGTGCCGGGTCGACTGGCCTGGCTGCGCGAGCGCGGCATGGGGGCGACCGTGCTGGTCTCGGGGATCTCCGCCGGGTTCGGTGTCCTGCTGCTGACGGCCACCGGCTACATCGCGACGGTGTTGCGGGCCGACCCCTTCTTCGGCGACTCCGAGACCCTGGCGGCCGTCATCGGCATCCTGAGCGTGCTGCTGGCAGGCGTGGCGGTCTACGTCGGCGCGATGGTGACGGCCAACACCTTCGCCACGATCGTGGCGGGCCGCACCCGCCGCATCGCGCTGATGCGGTTGATCGGGGCCTCGGCACGGTCGCAGCGCGCCGAAGTGGCGGGGCAGGGTCTGGTCGTCGGGGCGATCGGCGCCTTCGGGGGGCTCGCGCTCGGCACGGTCACCTGCATCCTCGTGGTGCCCCTGCTCGACCGGCTGGTCGGCATCGACAGCGGCTACGTCGTCGCGCAGCCGGCGCTGCCGCTGCCGGCGATCGCGGTGGCGCTGACGACGTGGGCGGCTGCCTGGGTCGGCTCGCGACGGGTGCTCTCGGTCACGCCGCTGCAGGCGCTGGGCGGGTCGGTCGAGATGTCCCGTGCACAGGTCGCGGGGCGGCGTGGCCGCACCGTCACCGCGCTGGTGCTGCTGGGGGTCGGCGTGGCACTGCTGGCGCTGGGCGTCGTCGCGGGCTTCGTCACACCGCTGGGCGTGGTGATCTCGTTCTTCGGCGGGCTGCTGTCGTTCACCGGGCTGACCCTCGCGGCACCGGTGATCATGCCGCCGCTGCTGCGGCTGACCGCGCGGGCGTTCGGCCGCTCGGCGCCGGCGCGCCTGGCCGCCGAGAACGCGTTGCGCTACCCGGAGCGCTCCAGTCGCATGGCGATCGGCGTCGTGATGGGCGTGGCGCTGGTGACGATGTTCGCCGTCGCGGCGGAGTCGGTGAAGGTGCTGGTCGCGGTCTCCGCCGGCGGCGAGATCGACGCCTCGTTCGCGGGGATGCTGGACTCGTTCGCCGCGGTGATGATGGCGCTGGTGGGGGTCAGTGCCGTGATCGCGGCGGTGGGGCTGGTGAACCTGCTCACGATCGGCGTCGTGCAGCGCCGCCGGGAGCTGGGACTGCTGCGGGCGCTCGGTCTCAGCGGCGGGCAGGTGCGCCGCATGGTGCTGCTGGAGGCGGCGCACGTCACGGTGACGGCGCTGGCCTTCGGACTGCTGCTCGGCGTCGCGTACGGCTGGGTGGGGGCCCAGTCGCTGCTCGGCTCGGTGAGGATTCCGCCGGCGTGGTCGGCGCCGACGTTCATCGCCCCCGCGCTGCCGCTGCTGCCGGTGCTCGTGGTCGTGATCGCCACGGCCGTGCTGACGCTCGTCGCCGCGGTGGTGCCGACACGGCTCGCGACGCGGGTCGCCCCGGTCGCGGCGCTCGCCGACTGACCGTGAGGGTGGCGGGCGGTCAGTCCGCGGCGGCGGCGCCGTCGCCGGGCTGGGCGCCGTCACCCGGCGCGGCGGCCGGCGGGTCGTAGGCCCACGTGGGGGCGAGGGTGCGCAGCCGCGCCGCGCGCCACTGCCACACCCCCCACAGCACCGGCCACAGCAGGGGAGCGGCGGCCCCGCCGATCACCAGGCGCTCGCGCCAGAGGGTGCGGTCGGGGTCGCCGGGGGCGGGGGAGACCGCCATCTGGTGGTCCCAGGTGTCGAGTACCGCCAGCGGACCGGTGAGCGGGATGCCGCTGTCGCGCAGCACCCGCACCGGACCGCGGGTGTCCTCGAGGCGCCGGTCGCTCACATGGATCAGCTGTTGGCCCACGGCGACGCCGGCGGCGCGCAGCGACACCGGCACGTCGGCTCCCGGTTCGAGCCGCGACGGCAGGCCCGCGGCATCCATGGGGTGCATCTCGAGGAGCGGGCCGTAGAGCTCGGCGACCGCCCGCGGCGAGTGCAGAGCACGCCAGGCGGCATCGGCATCGCAGTCCAGAACCAGCTTCAGCAGAATCCGCATCCACGCAGTCTTCCACGCGGTAGTGTGGGAGCGCTCCCACGTTGCTCACTCTCAAGGACGACCGATGACCACGAATCCCGCCACCGAGTCCGGCGACCGCTCCCACGCGCGCCCGCCCGTCGAGTCCGTCGCGCAGATCTCCGCGCTGCTGCTCGACACCGACCCGAGCCTCGACCCGCAGCTGGCCGGCGTCGCACGCCAGGCCGCCGCCGAAGGCGCCGTGCTGCTGCGCAACGACGGCGTGCTGCCCCTGGGCACCGAGCGCCCCGTTGCGGTGTTCGGCCGGGTGCAGATCGACTGGTTCGCGGTGGGCTACGGCTCGGGCGGCGACGTGAAGGTGCCCTACATCTGGAACCTGCTGGCGGGACTGCGCGATGCCGGTGTGCAGGTCGACGGCGAGATCGCCGACGTCTACACGGCGTGGACCTCCGCGAACCGTCCTTCTTACGACGGCACGTGGGGGCAGTGGCCGCACCACTTCCCCGAGATGCCGCTCGACGCCGGGCTCGTGACGGCCGCCGCCTCTCGCGCGGGCACGGCCGTCGTCGTCATCGGCCGGGCCGCCGGCGAGGCGCGCGAGAGCGTGCTCGAGCCGGGCAGCTTCTACCTCACCGACGACGAGCGGGCCATGCTCGACCTCGTCACCGGTGCGTTCGAGCGCACCGTCGTGGTCCTCGACGCGGGCAACGTCATGGACCTGTCGTGGCTCGACACCTACGGCGAGCGCATCGGCGCCGTGCTCTACGCCTGGCAAGGCGGCATGGAGGGCGCCCGCGCGATCGCGTCGCTGCTGGCAGGCGACATCGCGCCGAGCGGCAAGCTGACCGACACTATCGCGCACACCTACGCCGACTACCCCAGCGCCCCCAACTTCGGCGGCCTCGACGCCAACGTCTACGCCGAGGACGTCTTCGTCGGCTACCGCTACTTCGAGACGTTCGCCCCCGAGCGGGTGCAGTTCCCGTTCGGCTTCGGGTTGGGCTACGCCGCCTTCGAGGTCACCGTGGTCGAGGCGGGGTCGGAGGGCGGCACGGTGCGGCTGGCCGTCGAGGTGCGCAACACCGACGCGGTGCACAGCGGCAAGGAGACGGTGCAGGCCTACCTCGCCGCTCCCGACGGCGCGCTGGGCAAGCCCGCTCGGGCACTGGCGGCGTTCGCCAAGACGCGGCTGCTGGCACCGGGGGAGTCCGAGCGGCTGACGCTGGAGTTCCGCCTGTCCGACCTCGCCTCCTACGACGACTCCGGGGTCACCGGCAACCGCAGCGCCTTCGTGCTGGAGCCCGGGGATTACGTCGTGCACGTCGGCACCGACGTGCGCTCGGCGCGCCCGGCGCTGACGGTGACCCTCGACGCCCTCGAGGTGGTCCGGCAGGTCACCGAGGCCGCCGCCGCGCAGACCCTGTTCCCGCGCATGACGCTCGCTCGCGACGCCGACGGCACCGCCGTCGTGGCGTGGGAGGACGTGCCCCTGGCCACCGTCGACCGCCGCGAGCGGGTGCTGGCCGGCCTTCCCGCCGAGATCCCCGCCACCGGCGACCGCGGCATCGTGCTCGACGACGTCGCGGCCGGCCGTGCGAGCCTGGATGAGTTCGTCGCCCAGTTGTCCGCTGAGGAGCTGGCGCTGCTCGCACGCGGTGACGTCACGATGCACAGCCCGCTCGGCGCCCCCGGCAACGCCGGCGTGCTGGGCGGCGTCTCGCCGTCGCTGCGTGCCAAGGGCGTGCCGCCGGTGACCACCACGGACGGCCCCAGCGGCCTGCGGCTGTCGGCCTATGCCTCGCTGCTGCCCTCCGGGACGGCGCTGGCGTCGACGTGGAACACCGCGCTCGTGGCGGAGATGGCGGCCCTCCACGGCCAGGAGATGCTGCGCAAGGGCTCGGACGTGCTGCTGAGCCCGGGCATGAACATCCACCGCGACCCGCTGTGCGGCCGCAACTTCGAGTACTTCTCCGAGGACCCCCTGGTGACCGGTCGCTTCGGCGCCGCCATCGTGCAGGGCGTGCAGTCGGTGGGGGTGTCCGCGTGCCCGAAGCACTTCGCCGCCAACAACCAGGAGACCAACCGCACCCGCAACGACTCCCGCGTCTCCGAGCGCGCCCTGCGGGAGATCTACCTGCGCGGGTTCGAGCTCTGCGTGGCCGAGGCCGCTCCCCGCACGATCATGACCTCGTACAACCAGGTCAACGGCGTCTGGGCGCACTACCACTACGACCTCGTCACGACCATCCTGCGCGGGGAGTGGGGCTACGCCGGCTGCGTCATCACCGACTGGTGGATGGAGGATGCCGTCGACCCCGACTTCCCCGATCTCGCCGACAACGCCTACCGCGTGCGCGCCCAGGTCGATGTGCTCATGCCGGGCGGTGTGAAGACCGAGGCGGGGCCCGCGGACTACGCCGACGACACGATCCTCGAGTCGCTGGCGCGGCCCGACGGCATCACGCTGGGCGAGCTGCAGCGCGGCGCCCGCAACGTGCTCGGGCTGGCGCTGGCCCTGCGGCCGGTGATCGCCGCTCGCGCCGACGCGTAGCCTGGATCGATGCCCTCGCCGTTCGACCAGTCCCGCTACCAGGTGCGCTTCGAGTGGGGGGAGGCGGGGAGCGCGCGCCTGGCCCCCGCCGACGTCACCGTGGTGGTCGACGTGCTGCGTTTCTCGACCGCCGTGGCCGACCGGGTCGCGGCGGGTGAGCAGGTGACGGCGGATGACGCTGCCGCCACCGGATCGCGCAACGGCGCTCCGCTGGCGGCATCCCTCGCCGGCACCGGCACCACGGTGCTGCTGGGGAGTTTGCGCAACGCCTCCGCCGTGGCCGACGCCGTGTTGGCGGAGCAGGTGCGGCGGGGCACCCGCACGAGCGTCGTGGTGCTCGCGGCCGGCGAGCGCGAGTCGGCGGATGCCGGAGCGCCGGTGCGCTTCGCCGTCGAGGATCAGCTCGGCGCCGGCGCGGTGATCGACGCCCTCGCCCAGCGGGGGCTCGACCACTCCTCGCCCGAGGCCGCGGCGGCCTGTGAGGCCTTCCGCGGCCTGCGCGCCGCCGCGCGCCACCTGCTCAGCGCGAGCGGATCGGGCCAGGAGCTGGGGGAGCACGGCCGGGGCGACGAGGTGCGGGCCGCGGCCGAGATCGACGCCGTCGATGCGGTGCCCGTGCTGCGCCAGGGGGTCTTCGAGCGGTTCTGATCCGGGCGGTGCCCCGGTGCCCCGGTGCCCGGGTGCTTCCGGTCCGCGTGGTGGGCGCCCGGCCGCGCGGGGACGGACGCCGTCAGCGCGGGGTGAGCGCGGCGAGCCGGGTGGCGGTCGTGATCTCGCGCCGGTGCCAGCGGAACAGGTGCCGCTCGTCGAAGGTCGGGGCGCACTTCGCACACGAGGTGGCGCGGCTGACGCGCCGGTGCCGGTAGGCCACGTGCCCGGCGGGGCACTCGCCCACCCAGGGCGCGAGGTCGTTGGCCGGCTCGCCGTGGTGGGTCGTTCCCCCGGTGTAGCCCAGGCTGCGTGCGGTGCGCCGCCAGGCGGCGCCGTGCCCGGCCGGGGCGCCCGCCAGTGCGTGGGCGACCTCGTGCAGCAGCGTCTGCCGGTTGGTTTCGTCGTCGTAGCGGGCCGCGAGGTAGCGCGAGACGCTGATGCGGCGGTCGCGGTAGTTGCACAGTCCCGCGCGACGCTTGGCGTTGTCGAACCCGAAAGACCACGACTCTTCGAGGTGGGCGGCGATGAGCTGCTGCGCCATGCGCCGCACGTCCTGCAGATCTGACATGACGAAAGGGTAGAACGTACCTACGACACTCAGCCGGCGAGTGCGCGGCCGCGCCGACGCTCGGCGGCGTCGATGGCCAGCAGCGTCGACTCGAGCTCGTCCTCTGGAGCGCCCGCCTCCTGTCGCAGGAACAGCGCCCTCTTGAAGTCGACACGGGCGGCGGCGAAATCGCCGGCGTCGAAGTGCACCTTGCCGCGGTGCTGGTAGGCGAAGGCCCCGAGGGCGGCCCAGCCCTGCCCGTCGGCCTCTTCGGCGCAGGTGGTGAGCTCCTGCTCGGCTGCGGCGAAAGCGCCACGGAACTGCATCACGGTGGCGTGCAGCACGCGCGCCCGCAGCAGGTCCTTGCGGGTGCCGGCCATGCGGGCCAGGCGCACCGACTGCTCCGACACGGCCAGGGCGTCATCGAGCCGGTCGAGCACCTTCAGCAGCCACACGCGCTCGAGCAGCGCCGCCAGGCTGCGCTGCTCGCCGATCTCGTCGAGGCGCGCCTGACACGCTTCCGGATCCACCTGCTCGCGCAGGGTGTCCGGGTCGTACCCGAGGATGTAGCTCACGATCGACTCCTTCCGTGCTCGCTCGCCCTACAGTCTCACCCGGCTCACGGCGACCGGCCCGAGGGCACGCCGACGCCCCGGCATCCGCGCCGGGCGACCGTCGACCCCGGCCGTCCCCGCCGCGCGTCAGCGGGCGAAGACGGATGCCGACGGCTTGGGAGACGGCGTCGCATCGGCGTCGGTGGCCACCTTCGCCCCGCGCACGAACTCGTCCAGCTCCGCGCCCTGGGCCACCTTCGCCGGGTGGGGGCCGGCGGCCATCAGCCGCGGCAGCCACTCGGTGGGAAGGGGTGCCGCCGAAGCGGCGATGACGAGGTTGCCGAACCGGCGTCCCTTGAACAGCTGCACCTCGGCGAGCACGATGACGTGCGCGAAGACCTCCCGCACCGTGGCCACCTGGCGGCGCGCGAACGCCAGCCCCTGACCATCGGCGACGTTGACCAGCAGCACGCCGTCGGGGGAGAGGACGCGGGCGGCGGCACGGTAGAACTCCACCGTCGTCAGGTGCGCCGGGGTCTGCGCGCCGGCGAAGACGTCGGACACCAGCAGGTCGGCGTTGCCCACCAGCGCCGGCGGCAGGCGGTCCAGCCCCGCGCGGGCGTCACCGATGCGCATGCGCACCTGCGCGCCGCGCGGCAGCGGCAGTTCGGTGCGCACGAGGTCGGCGAGTGCTTGTTCCAATTCGATGACCTGCTGGCGCGAGCCGGGCCGCGTCGCCTCGATGTACCGGGGGAGCGTCAGCGCGCCCGCCCCCAGATGCACCGCCGAGAGCGGCTGTCCCGGCATCCGCAGCCGGTCGATCACCGCGCCCATGCGGGCGATGTACTCGAAGTGCAGATGGGTGGGGTCATCGAGGTCGACGTGGGACTGCGGCGTGCCGTCGACGTCGAGCTCGTACCCCGAGACGTAGCGCGACGGCACGATCCGCGCGAGCGTGCCGTCCGACAGTCGCGCCTGCGGCGGGGGTTCCTCGATGCTCGCTCGGGCCATTCCTCCACGCTACCCGCGGGCGTGCGGCATCCGCCTCGCCGCAGACGAAACAGGATCGAGACAAAGGTGTAATCAACCCGACCGTGCCGCAGCGGTAGCGTCGGAGATCATCTCACGTGCCGTCGCGTTGCTCCCGAGCGGCTCTGCGGCTTCGCTCTCAGGGAAGGTTCACGACCCATGATCCACTCACGTAACCGACGCGGGGCCATGATGGCCGCCGCGGGTGTGGCCTTGGCCGCGCTCGTGCTGTCGGGCTGCTCGAGCCAGCGGGACACCGGCACCGACGACGCGACCACCGACGCTGAGGTCGACGGCACGTTCGTCTTCGGTGCGTCCGCGGACCCGGCCAGCCTCGACCCCGCCTTCGCCCAGGACGGCGAGACGTTCCGCGTCGCCCGCCAGATCTTCGAGGGCCTCGTCGGCACCGAGCCCGGCACGGCCGACCCCGCGCCGCTGCTGGCCGAGTCGTGGGAGTCGTCGGAGGACGGACTCACCCACACCTTCTCGCTCAAGGAGGGCGTGACCTTCCACGACGGCACCGACTTCAACGCCGAGGCCGTCTGCGCCAACTTCGACCGCTGGTACAACTGGGAGGGCCTGGCCGCCAGCGAGGCGCTCGGCTACTACTACAACAAGCTGTTCCGCGGCTACGCCTCCGACCCGGAGTCCGCGGTCTACGCGTCCTGCACCGCCGATGACGAGACGACGGCGACCGTCACGCTGAACCAGCCCTTCGCCGGGTTCATCCCCGCATTGTCGCTGCCGGCGTTCTCGATGCAGAGCCCCGCCGCGATGGAGGAGTTCGCCGCCGACGAGGTGGGCGGCACCGCCGAGGCCCCCACGCTGTCGGAGTACGCGATGGGCCACCCGTCGGGCACGGGACCCTACGTCTTCTCGGAGTGGGCACCGGGCGAGCAGCTCACGCTCGTGGCCAACGAGGACTACTGGGGCGACACCGGCCAGATCGACGAGATCATCTTCCGCGTGATCGACGACCCGACCGCACGACGTCAGGCTCTCGAGGCCGGCTCCATCGACGGCTACGACCTCGTCGGCCCCGCCGACACCGCCGCCCTCGAGGACAAGGGCTTCACGATGGTCTCGCGCCCGCCGTTCACGATCCTCTACCTCGCGTTCAACCAGGCCGTGCCCGAGCTGCAGGACCCGCTCGTGCGTGAGGCGCTGTCGTACGCGATCGACAAGGACGCGCTCATCTCGCAGGTGCTCCCCGAGGGCACCGAGAAGGCGACGCAGTTCATGCCCGACACGGTCAACGGCTACAACGACGACGTCACCACCTATGAGTACGACCCGGCCAAGGCCCAGGAGCTGCTCGCCGAGGCGGGATACGACGAGGCGAACCCGCTGACGCTGACGTTCAACTACCCCGTCAACGTGTCGCGGCCGTACATGCCGGACCCGGAGCAGATCTTCACCGTGCTCTCCGCCCAGCTGGGCGAGGCCGGCGTCGTGACCAACCCGGTCTCGAACGAGTGGGGCGACTACCTCGACCTCATCACCGGCGGCACCGATCACGGCATCCACCTGCTGGGCTGGACCGGCGACTACAACGACACCGACAACTTCGTGGGTGTGTTCTTCGGCGGCAAGTCGGCCGAGTGGGGCTTCGACAACCCCGCGCTGTTCCAGGCGCTGCAGGAGGCCCGCGGCATCCCGAACCTCCAGGAGCAGTCGGCGCTGTACGAGGACATCAACGAGATGGTCGCGAGCTTCATCCCGGGCGTGCCGCTGGCCCACCCGGCGCCGACCCTGGCGTTCGACCCGCGCGTGGAGAGCTACCCCGCCAGCCCGGTCAACGACGAGGTCTTCAGCGAGATCGTCCTGACCGAGTAAGCGCGGCCGTGCCGTAAGGTGCGGTGCGGGAGGAGGCGCCCCCTCCTCCCGCACCGCACGCCCGATGACGACGACGACGAGAGATCACGCATTGCTGCGCACCATCGGCAAGAGGCTGCTGCTTCTGATCCCCACCCTGTTCGGCTTGAGCCTGCTGCTGTTCTTCTGGGTCCGGGCGCTGCCCGGCGGCCCCGCGGTGGCCCTGCTCGGTGAGAAGGCCACTCCCGAGGCGGTGGAGCGCATCAACGAGCTCTACGGCTTCAACCGGCCCATCATCGAGCAGTACCTCGTGTGGATGGGCAGGCTCCTCTCCGGAGACTTCGGCACGTCGCTGCAGACCGGCCGCCCGGTCACGGAGGAGTTCTTCCGCCGCTTCCCCGCCACCATCGAGCTGTCGCTGCTCGCGCTGATCATCGCGGTGGGCATCGGCATCCCGCTCGGCTACTGGGCGGCCCGTCGCCACGGCCGCTTCACCGACCACGCCGCGGTCGTGTTCAGCCTCGTCGGCATCACCATCCCGGTGTTCTTCCTGGCCTTCATCCTCAAGTACATCTTCGCCGTGCAGCTGGGCTGGCTCCCCAGCGACGGCCGGCAGAACCCGCGCATCGACGCGACGCACTACACCGGGTTCTATGTGCTCGACGGGCTGCTGACCGGCGAGTGGGATGCCGCTGGCGACGCTCTCCTGCACCTGCTGCTGCCGGCGCTCGCGCTCGGCACCATCCCGCTCGCGATCATCGTGCGCATCACCCGGGCCTCCGTGCTCGAAGTGCAGAACGCCGACTACGTGCGCACCGGCAAGGCCAAGGGGGTGGCGCAGAGGACGCTGCGCGAGCGCTTCATCCTGCGCAACGCCATGCTGCCGGTCATCACCACGGTGGGTCTGCAGGCGGGCCTGCTGCTGTCGGGGGCGATCCTCACCGAGACGGTGTTCGCCTTCCCCGGCATCGGGTCGTTCCTCGCCCGCGCCATCTTCACACGCGACTTCCCGGTGCTGCAGGGCTTCATCATCTTCATCGCCATCGCCTATGCGCTCATCAACCTGCTGGTCGACGTGTCGTACAGCGTGATCGACCCGAGAGTGAGGGTCTCGTGAGCTCCAGCATCCTTCCCCCCGCCCCGAGCGGCGGACCCGTCGACGACACCGCCGTCGTCGATGGGCAGCTGCTCGCCGCCACGACGCAGGGCGGCTTCTGGCGCGACGTCTTCCGCCGCCTGCGGCGCAACCCGACGGCCTGGATCGGCGCGGTCATCGTGTTCCTCTTCGTGGCGGTCTCGGTTCTCGCGCCGTTGTTGGCGCCGTACCCGCAGCTGGCGCTGCCGGGCGCACGCTTCATCACGCCGACGTCGATCCCCGGGCCGGGGGAGCTGGCCGAGTTCCCGCTGGGGCTGGACCGCTTCGGAGGCGATGTGCTGTCCAAGCTGATCTGGGGTGCGCAGGCGTCGCTGCTCATCGGCGTCATCTCCACCGCGTTCGGGCTGGCCGGCGGCGCGCTGCTCGGACTCGTCGCCGGCACATTCGGCGGCTGGGTCGACAACGTCGTGATGCGCTTCGTCGACATCCTGCTGTCGGTGCCGAACCTGCTGCTGGCGGTGTCGATCGCCGCGGTGCTCGGCCAGTCGCAGCTGGCGGTGATGATCGCCATCGGTGCATCGCAGGTGCCGATCTTCGCACGGCTGCTGCGGGCGTCGATGCTGCAGCAGCGCTCGAGCGACTACGTCCTGTCGGCGCAGACGCTGGGGCTCGGCCGCGGCCGCATCACGATGACCCACGTGCTGCCCAACAGCCTCGGACCGGTCATCGTGCAGGGCACGCTCACCCTCGCCACCGCCGTGATCGACGCCGCGGCGCTGTCGTTCCTCGGCCTCGGCGGCGGACGCCCGGAGACGGCGGAGTGGGGCCGCATGCTCACCTACGCGCAGGCGGAGCTGGCCATCGCGCCGTGGCTGGCCTTCCTCCCCGGCATCTGCATCGCCATCACGGCGCTCGGCTTCACGCTGCTGGGCGAGTCGTTGCGCGAGGCGATGGACCCCCGCACCCGCGCCCGCTGACCCCCGGTCGTTGAGCGAGCGCAGCCCCCGGTCGTTGAGCGCGCGCAGCCCCCGGTCGTTGAGCGAGCGCAGCGAGACGAAACGCCCGCCCCCGCTGCCCCCCCGGTCGTTGAGCGAGCGCAGCAAGACGAAACGCCCGCCCCCGCTGCCCCCCGGTCGTTGAGCGCGCGCAGCAAGACGAAACGCCCGCCCGGCGGGTCAGACCGCGATGTCGAGCTCGTTGCCGGGGATGGATGCCAGCAGCTTGCGGGTGTACGGGTCACGGGCGTTGGTGAAGATCTCCTCGGAGGTGGCAGCCTCGACCAGCACACCGTCCTTCATGACGCAGACGTAGTCGCTGATGAGGCGCACCACGGCCAGGTCGTGGGAGATGAACAGGTAGCTCTGCCCGTACTCGCGCTGCAGGTCGCCCAGCAGCGTCAGGATCTGCGCCTGCACGAGCACGTCCAGTGCGGAGACCGGCTCGTCGCACACGATGAGGTCGGGGGAGAGGGCCAGCGCCCGCGCGATCGCGACGCGCTGCCGCTGGCCGCCCGACAGCTCCGCCGGGTAGCGGCGCAGCATCGACTGCGGCAGGGCCACGTCGTCCATGAGCTTGCGCACGCGCGCGCTGCGCTGCTTCGCCGAGCCGCGCTTGTAGAACGACAGCGGCTCCTCGATGATCCGCTCGATCGTGAACATCGGGTTCAGCGACGAGTAGGGGTCCTGGAAGATCGGCTGCACCCGCTGGCGGAAGGTGCGCAGCTCGCGCCCCTTCAGCGACGCGACGTCCTGGCCGTCGAACCGGATCGACCCCGAGGTCGCCTCGACGACCTTCAGCACCATGCGCGCCGTCGTGGTCTTCCCCGAGCCCGACTCGCCGACCACCGCCACCGTCTCCCCCCGGGGGATCGCGAAGGAGACGTCCTTCACCGCGGTGAAGTCCTCCTTGCTGCCGCGCACCGGGAACACCTTGGTGAGGCCCTCGACCTCGAGGATGTTGTCGACGGCGGATGCCGCACCGGCGTCGGCCGCCCCGGCGGCGCCGGTGCGCGGGGTCGTCGTCGCCGCCCTCGCGGTGGGGATCGGCGCCGGTCCGGTGCCCGTGCCCGCGGCATCGGAGCCCGCGGCGGGCTGCGCACCCGTGGCATCCGGTCGGCGGAACACCTGCGGGCGCAGACGAACGGCGGCCACCGAGGGCGCTGCGGCGACGAGCGCCTTGGTGTACTCCGCCTGCGGGTCCTCGAGGATCTGACGCGCGGGACCCTGCTCGACGATGCGGCCGCGGTGCATGACGATCACCCGGGAGGCGCGCTCGGCGGCGAGTCCCAGATCGTGGGTGATGAGCATGAGGGCGGTGCCGAGGTCGGCGGTCATGCGCCCGAGCTGATCGAGGATCGTCTTCTGCACGGTGACGTCCAGAGCGCTGGTGGGCTCGTCGGCGATGAGCAGTCGCGGGTTGCAGGCCAGTCCGATGGCGATGAGCGCGCGCTGGCGCATGCCGCCGGAGAACTCGTGCGGGTACTGCTTCGCGCGCTTCTCGGCGTCGGGCAGGCCCGCGGCGGCGAGGGTCTCCACCACTTTCTGCGCGACGTTGGCGCGGGTGGCCATGCCGTGGGCGAGGAGGGTCTCGGCGATCTGCGTGCCGATCTTCGACACCGGATTGAGGTTGGACATCGGGTCCTGCGGCACGAGGCCGATCGTCTTGCCCCTGATCCCGCGCATCACGGACTCCGAAGCGCCGACCAGCTGGCGTCCGTCCAGCAGGATGCTGCCCTCCGCGACGCGGCCGTTGCCGGCGAGCAGCCCGATCACGGCCATCGCGGTGGTGGACTTACCCGATCCCGACTCTCCGACGATCGCGAGGGTCTCCCCGGCGGCGAGGTCGAACTCGACGTGCTCGATCGCACGCACCGAGCCGTCCATGGTGCGGAAATCGACGGCGAGATCTCGAACCTGCAGCAGCGGTGCGGCGTCCTGGGGCATGCGCTCCATCCTGCCGTGCCGCCGCCCCCGCCGCACCGGTCGGTGGGAAGCCTTTACGGGTTCGTAACGCGCGCCGTGTCGCGCGCCGGCGGGGGAGGGCCACGCCGCTGCGGTGGGTGCGCGCTCCGCGGGGACGACGGAACGGATCGCTGCCGCCGTGCGGGCTACCGTGGGGGCATGCGCGCGATCGACCTCAACGCCGACCTGGGTGAGACGGTCGACGGTGTGCCCACCGCCGACGACGCCGCGATGTTCGCCGTCGTCTCCAGCGCCAGCATCGCGTGCGGCGGCCATGCCGGGGATGCCGCGTCGATGCGGGCGGCGGTGGCCGCGGCCGCCGCGAGGACCGTGGCGGTGGGCGCCCACCCGTCGTTTCCCGACCGGGCCAACTTCGGGCGCGTGCACATGGCCACCGATCCCTCGGCGCTGCGGGCGGAGGTGACGGGTCAGCTCGCCGCGCTCGCCGCTGCCGGCGCCGACATCCGCTACGTGAAGCCGCACGGAGCGCTGTACCACGCCGTCTCCGCCGACTCCCGTGCGGCGGCGGCCGTTGCGGCATCCGTCGCGGAGCTGTCCGACCGCCTCGGCCGCGCGGTGCCCGTCCTCGGGCTCGGCGGCGCGATCGCCGCGGCCGCCGCCGGGGCGGGGCTGGAGTTCGTGCGGGAGGCGTTCCTCGACCGCGGCTACCGCCCCGACGGCACCCTCGTGCCGCGCGGCGAGCCGGGGGCGCTGCTGCACGAGGCCGACGCAGTGGCGGCACGGGCCGTGCGCCTGGCGGTGGAGGGCGTTGTCACCACCGTCGACGGGTCGACGGTGGTGACGGATGCCGCCTCGCTCTGCGTGCACGGCGATTCGCCCGGTGCAGTGGGCATGGCCCGCGCGGTGCGGGCGGCGCTGGCGGCGGCGGGCATCGTCGTGCGGGCGCCGTGGTGAGCGGCGCCGCGCCGGCCGCGCGGCTGCTGCCGATGGGGCGCGACGGCGTGCTGGCCGAGGTGGACGGCACCTCCGAGGCGGTCGCGCTGTTCTCTCGGTTGCAGGCGTCGCGACCCGCGGGGGTGGTCGACCTCGTGCCGGCGGCCTGCACCGTGCTGGTGCGGGTGGATCCGGGGGTGCTGTCCGTCGCGGCGGCGCGCACCTGGATCGCCTCCGCGCCGCCGGTGCCGCCGGAGCGCACCCGGGGGGAGACGGTCACGCTGGAGGTCGTGTACGACGGCCCCGACCTCGCCGCGGCGGCCGATCTGCTGGGGATGAGCGTCGAGCAGCTGGTGCGTCGGCATCGGGAAGCGCGCTGGTCCGTCGCGTTCACAGGCTTCGCGCCGGGGTTCGGCTACCTCGTCAGCGAGGACTGGTCCTTCGACGTGCCGCGGCTGTCGACGCCGCGCACCCGGGTGCCCGCCGGCAGCGTCGGGCTCGCCGGCGCGTTCACCGGCGCCTACCCCCGAGCCACCCCGGGCGGATGGCGGCTCATCGGGCGCACCGACGCAACGCTGTTCGACCCTGCCGCGGCATCCCCGGCCCTGCTCGCCCCGGGCGGCCGCGTGCGCTTCGCCGCCGTCGCGGCATCCGTCGACGCCGCCCCCGCCGCTTCGCTGAGACCGCATCTGGCGGCCGAGACCGTGGGAAACTCCCCACGTCTCGCGCGCCAGATGCAGTCTCACGGGGAGGAGGCGGTCGAGGTTGTCGCGCCGGGTCCGCTCGCGACCGTGCAGGACCTCGGCCGCCCGGGGCGCGCCGCCGAGGGCATCGCCCGCTCCGGCGCCGCCGACCGCGGGGCACTGCGCACGGCCAACCGCCTGCTCGGCAACGCCGAGAACGCCGCGGCGATCGAGGTGACGATGGGCGGATGCCGCCTGCGGGCCGGCCGCGACCTCGTCGCCGTCGTCACCGGCGCCTGGGGCCCGCTCGTCGTGGCGGGGCGGACGGTCGACCCGTACGTGCCGTTCCCGTGGCCCGCCGGCGCCGAGCTGCGCCTCGACCGGTTCACCGCCGGTGCCCGGGCCTACCTGGCGGTGCGCGGCGGGTTCGACGCGCCCCGCGCGGCCGGCTCCCGGGCCACCGACGTGCTCGCCGGTCTCGGGCCCGCACCGCTCGCCGCGGGCGACATCCTGTCGCTCGCGGGAGACGTCGCCGGCGGCATCCCCGCGCTGGACGTGCATCCCTGGGGGCCCCCGCCGCACGCGCTGGTCGAACTCGAGCTGGCTCCCGGGCCGCGTGCCGGGTGGTTCGCCCCGTCGGCCCTGGAGACCCTTTATGCGGCCACCTGGACGGTCACCGCCGAGGCCGACCGCGTCGGCATCCGCCTGGACGGCCCGGCCCTCGCCCGTACCCGCGCCGGCGAGCTTCCCAGCGAGGCGATGGTGCCGGGCGCCCTCCAGGTGCCGCCCGGCGGCCGTCCGACGGTCCTCGGCGTCGACGGCCCCGTCACGGGCGGCTACCCCGTGATCGCCGTCGCGACCGACGGCGCCCTCGATGCCCTCGCCCAGCTGCTCCCCGGGCGGAAGGTGCGGTTCCGCCATGCCCGTCCCGCACCGTGACCCCTGCGGGCCGCCCGCGAAAGTCGCGTGGTTCGGCCCCCGGCACGGCGCGGAACCGCACAGCCGAACGTCAGGTCGGGGCGCGAGAATGAGGACGCCGCGCGGTTATACCTCAGCATCCAGACCTCGTCAAGAATTCGGCTGGACATGGCGCGTCGCGCGGCATATAGTTGTTCTTTGCGCTCCCTCCCCTTGCCCTCATATGGTGGTCGGCTGTGCCTGCGTTCCCCCGCTTCATCGCGGCGTGCGGTCGTCAGGCTTCGGGATCTACAGGGAGCACTCCACCTGACGACAAGGAAAACGAGCCCTCGCCCGGGCCCACGGAGGTAATCCCCTTGGCTGCTGCGCGCAACGCATCCACCCCCACCACCAACCTCAAGAACGGACGCGGAGCTTCGCGGCTCTCGTTCGCGAAGATCTCCGACACGCTGGAGGTCCCCGACCTCCTGGCGCTGCAGACGGAGTCCTTCGACTGGCTCGTCGGCAACGACGCCTGGAAGGCCCGCGTCGCTCAGGCGCAGGCCGAGGGCCGCACCGATGTCCCCGAGATCAGCGGTCTGGAGGAGATCTTCGAGGAGATCTCCCCGATCGAGGACCTCGGCGAGACGATGCAGCTGTCGTTCACGAACCCGTACCTCGAGCCGGAGAAGTACTCGATCGAGGAGTGCAAGGAGCGCGGCAAGACGTATGCCGCCCCGCTGTACGTCGAGGCCGAGTTCATGAACCACCTCACCGGTGAGATCAAGACCCAGACCGTCTTCATGGGGGACTTCCCGCTGCAGACCGGCAAGGGCACCTTCATCATCAACGGCACCGAGCGCGTCGTCGTCTCGCAGCTCGTGCGCTCTCCCGGCGTCTACTTCGACAAGACGCCCGACAAGACCTCCGACAAGGACATCGTCTCGGCGCGCGTCATCCCCAGCCGCGGTGCCTGGCTCGAGTTCGAGATCGACAAGCGCGATCAGGTGGGCGTGCGCATCGATCGCAAGCGCAAGCAGTCCGTCACGGTGTTCCTGAAGGCCCTGGGCCTGTCCAGCGAGGACATCATGGCGGAGTTCGCCGGCTTCGACTCCATCGAGGAGACGCTGTCCAAGGACACCATCCTCACGAAGGAAGACGCCCTCCGCGACATCTACCGCAAGCTGCGTCCGGGCGAGCAGGTCGCCGCCGAGGCCGCCCGCGCGCTGCTGGACAACTTCTACTTCAACTCCAAGCGCTACGACCTCGCGAAGGTCGGTCGCTACAAGATCAACCAGAAGCTCGGCCTCGACAGGCCGCTGAGCGACTCGGTGCTCACCGTCGACGACATCGTCGCGACGATCAAGTACCTGGTGCGCCTGCACCGCGGCGACGTCACGTTCGACGGCATCCGCAACGGCCAGCCCGCCGAGATCCGCCTGGACGTCGACGACATCGACAACTTCGGCAACCGTCGCATCCGCGCCGTCGGCGAGCTCATCCAGAATCAGGTGCGCACCGGACTGTCCCGCATGGAGCGCGTCGTCCGCGAGCGCATGACCACGCAGGACATCGAGGCGATCACGCCGCAGACCCTGATCAACGTGCGCCCCGTCGTCGCCGCGATCAAGGAGTTCTTCGGAACGTCGCAGCTGTCGCAGTTCATGGACCAGAACAACCCGCTCGCGGGTCTGACCCACAAGCGCCGCCTGTCGGCGCTGGGCCCCGGCGGCCTCTCCCGTGAGCGTGCCGGCGTCGAGGTCCGTGACGTCCACCCCTCGCACTACGGCCGCATGTGCCCGATCGAGACCCCGGAAGGCCCGAACATCGGCCTGATCGGCTCGCTCGCGTCCTTCGCGCGCATCAACGCGTTCGGCTTCATCGAGACCCCGTACCGCAAGGTCGTCGACGGTCGCGTGACCGACCAGATCGACTACCTCACCGCCAGCGAGGAGAGCGACTTCATCGTCGCCCAGGCCGGTGTGGAGCTCAAGGAAGACGGCGCCTTCGCCGACGAGCGCGTTCTCGCCCGTCGCGGCCAGGGCGGCGAGGTCGACCTGTTCCCCGCCGACGAGATCGGCTACATGGACGTCTCGCCGCGCCAGATGGTGTCGGTGGCGACCTCGCTCATCCCGTTCCTCGAGCACGACGACGCGAACCGCGCCCTGATGGGTGCGAACATGCAGCGTCAGGCCGTCCCGCTGCTGCGCAGCGAGTCGCCCGTGGTCGGCACCGGTATGGAGGGCTACGCCGCGATCGACGCCGGTGACGTCGTCACCGCCGAGAAGGCCGGTGTCGTGCTGGAGGTCTCGGCCGACGTCGTGACCGTGCAGCTCGACGAGGGCGGCACCCAGGACTACTTCCTGCGCAAGTTCGACCGCTCCAACCAGGGCACGAGCTACAACCAGCGCGTCATCGTCTCGGCGGGCGACCGCATCGAGGCCGGCGAGGTCATCGCCGACGGACCCGCGACGGAGAACGGCGAGCTCGCGCTCGGCAAGAACCTCCTCGTGGCGTTCATGACGTGGGAAGGCCACAACTTCGAGGACGCGATCATCCTCAGCCAGAACCTGGTGAAGGACGACACCCTCTCCTCGATCCACATCGAGGAGTACGAGGTCGACGCCCGTGACACCAAGCTCGGCAAGGAGGAGATCACCCGTGATCTGCCCAACGTCAGCCCCGAGCTGCTGAAGGACCTCGACGAGCGCGGCATCGTCCGCATCGGCGCCGAGGTCCGCCCCGGCGACATCCTCGTCGGCAAGGTCACGCCCAAGGGCGAGACCGAGCTGAGCGCCGAGGAGCGCCTGCTGCGCGCGATCTTCAACGAGAAGAGCCGCGAGGTGCGCGACACGTCGCTGAAGGTCCCCCACGGTGAGCAGGGCACGATCATCGCGGTCAAGGAGTTCAACGCCGAGGACGGCGACGACGAGCTCGGCTCGGGCGTCAACCGCCGCGTCGTGGTCTACATCGCCCAGAAGCGCAAGATCACCGAGGGCGACAAGCTCGCCGGCCGTCACGGCAACAAGGGCGTCATCGCCAAGATCCTCCCGATCGAGGACATGCCCTTCCTCGCCGACGGCACGCCGGTCGACGTCATCCTCAACCCGCTGGGCATCCCGGGCCGCATGAACTTCGGTCAGGTGCTCGAGCTCCACCTCGGGTGGATCGCGCAGCAGGGCTGGAAGGTCGAAGGCACCCCGGAGTGGGCGGCGAACCTCCCCGCTGAGGCGCTCGAGGCCGCTCCCGGCACGAAGGTCGCCACCCCGGTGTTCGACGGCGCGTTCGAGCAGGAGATCGCAGGTCTGCTGGACTCCACGCTGAAGAACCGCGACGGTGAGCGCCTGATCGACTCCACCGGAAAGACGCTGCTGTTCGACGGCCGCTCCGGCGAGCCGTTCCCGGCGCCGATCTCGGTGGGCTACATGTACATCCTGAAGCTGCACCACCTCGTGGACGACAAGATCCACGCGCGCTCCACCGGTCCGTACTCGATGATCACGCAGCAGCCGCTGGGTGGTAAGGCGCAGTTCGGCGGTCAGCGCTTCGGTGAGATGGAGGTGTGGGCCCTCGAGGCCTACGGCGCCGCATACGCGCTGCAGGAGCTCCTGACGATCAAGTCCGACGACATCGTGGGCCGCGTGAAGGTCTACGAGGCCATCGTCAAGGGCGAGAACATCCAGGAGCCCGGCATCCCCGAGTCCTTCAAGGTGCTGATGAAGGAGATGCAGTCGCTCTGCCTGAACGTGGAGGTGCTCTCGGCAGACGGCACCGCGGTCAACCTCCGCGACGGCGAGGACGAGGCGTTCCGCGCCGCGGAGGAGTTGGGCATCAACATCTCCACCCGCTTCGAGTCGACCTCGATCGACGAGATCTGATCCGGCCGATCACGCAGGGCCGCCCGCGGGCGGCCCGATCACCGAAAACTTTTTGAGACACAGGAGAACTAGTGCTCGACGCAACATCTTTCGATGAGCTTCGCATCGGTCTGGCCACCGCCGACGACATCCGTCGTTGGTCCTTCGGCGAGGTCAAGAAGCCCGAGACCATCAACTACCGCACGCTCAAGCCCGAGAAGGACGGCCTCTTCGGCGAGCAGATCTTCGGGCCCTCCCGCGACTGGGAGTGCGCCTGCGGAAAGTACAAGCGCGTCCGCTTCAAGGGCATCGTCTGCGAGCGCTGCGGCGTGGAGGTCACCAAGAGCTCCGTCCGCCGCGAGCGCATGGGCCACATCGAGCTCGCCGCGCCCGTCACCCACATCTGGTACTTCAAGGGCGTCCCGTCGCGCCTGGGCTACCTGCTGGACATGGCGCCGAAGGACCTCGAGAAGGTCATCTACTTCGCCGCCTACATGGTGATCTCGGTCGACGAGGATGCTCGTCACCGTGACATGCCCACGCACGAGGCCAACCTCCGCCTGGAGATGAAGAACCTCGGCGACCGCCGCGACGCCCGCGTCGCCGCCCGCCTGGCGAAGCTGGAAGAAGAGCTCGCCGCGCTGGAGGAGGAAGGCGCGAAGGCCGACCAGAAGAAGAAGGTCAAGGATGCCGCCGAGAAGGAGATGGCATCCATCCGCAAGAACTTCGACGAGCAGATCTCGAAGCTCGAGCGGGTCTGGGAGGAGTTCCGCACCCTCGAGGTGGGCAACCTGAAGCAGGAGGACGACGTCTTCCACGAGCTCCAGGACCGCTTCGGCCAGTACTTCGAGGCCTACATGGGCGCCGAGTCCATCAAGCGCCGCCTCGAGGCGTTCGACCTGGCCGCGGAGGCCGAGAACCTGCACCTGCAGATCTCCGAGGGCAAGGGTCAGCGCAAGATCCGCGCGATCAAGCGCCTGAAGGTCGTCAACTCGTTCCTGTCGACGGGCATGAGCCCGGCCGCCATGGTGCTGGACGTCGTCCCGGTGATCCCGCCGGAGCTGCGCCCGATGGTGCAGCTCGACGGTGGCCGCTTCGCCACCAGCGACCTGAACGACCTGTACCGCCGCGTGATCAACCGCAACAACCGTCTGCGTCGTCTGATCGACCTCGGGGCCCCTGAGATCATCGTCAACAACGAGAAGCGGATGCTGCAGGAGGCCGTCGACGCGCTGTTCGACAACGGCCGTCGCGGTCGTCCCGTCACCGGCACGGGCAACCGTGCGCTGAAGTCGCTGTCCGACATGCTCAAGGGCAAGCAGGGCCGGTTCCGTCAGAACCTGCTCGGCAAGCGCGTGGACTACTCGGGCCGTTCGGTGATCATCGTCGGACCCCAGCTGAAGCTGCACCAGTGCGGTCTGCCCAAGCAGATGGCGCTGGAGCTGTTCAAGCCGTTCGTCATCAAGCGCCTGATCGACCTGGGTCACTCCCAGAACATCAAGGCCGCCAAGCGCGCCGTCGAGCGCACCCGTCCCGAGGTCTGGGACGTGCTCGAGGAGATCATCCGCGAGCGCCCCGTGCTGCTGAACCGTGCGCCCACGCTGCACCGCCTCGGCATCCAGGCGTTCGAGCCGCAGCTCGTCGAGGGCAAGGCCATCCAGCTCCACCCGCTGGTGTGCGCCGCGTTCAACGCCGACTTCGACGGTGACCAGATGGCCGTGCACCTGCCGCTGTCGGTCGAGGCCCAGGCCGAGGCCCGCATCCTGATGCTGGCGTCGAACAACATCCTGAAGCCGTCGGACGGCCGCCCGGTGACCCTGCCTTCGCAGGACATGATCATCGGTCTGCACCACCTGACCACGGTCAAGGAAGGCGCCACCGGCGAGGGTCGCGTGTTCGGCTCGGTCGGCGAGGCCATCCTGGCCAAGGACGAGGGCACCCTCGACCTGCAGGCCAAGGTGCGCATCCGCATCCCCGGCCTGTCGTTCCTCGAGGGCGAAGCGCCCGAGGGCTACGAGCGCCACGGTCTCGTGGACGCCTCGCTCGGCCAGGCGATCTTCAACGACACGCTCCCCAAGGGCTACCCGTTCGTGCGGGAGCAGGCCGACAAGGGCAAGCTGTCGCAGATCGTCAACAAGCTGGCCGAGGAGTACCCCAAGGTCGAGGTCGCCGCATCGCTGGACCGCATCAAGGACGCCGGCTTCTACTGGGCCACCCGTTCGGGTGTCACCGTCGCGCTCAGCGACGTGCTGACGCCGCCGAACAAGGCCGAGATCGTCGCCGGCTACGAGAAGCAGGCCGCCAAGGTGCAGGGACAGTTCGAGAAGGGCCTCACGACCGACGCCGAGCGTCGTCAGGAGCTCATCAAGATCTGGACCGAGGCCACCGACGAGGTGCAGAAGGCGATGCGGGACAACTTCCCGGCCGACAACACCATCAACCGCATGGTCAGCTCCGGCGCCCGTGGTAACTGGCTGCAGATCCGCAACATCGCGGGTATGCGAGGCCTGGTGAACAACCCCAAGGGTGAGATCATCCCCCGCCCGATCATCTCCTCGTACCGCGAGGGTCTGTCGGTGGCGGAGTACTTCATCGCCACCCACGGTGCCCGAAAGGGTCTGGCCGACACGGCTCTGCGTACCGCGGACTCGGGTTACCTGACCCGTCGTCTCGTGGACGTCTCGCAGGACGTCATCATCCGCGAAGAGGACTGCGGCACCGGCAAGGGCCTGGAGTTCACCATCGCCGCCCCCGGGGCGGACGGCACGCTGCGTCGCGACGACAACGTCGAGAACTCGGTGTTCGCCCGTACCCTCGCCGCCGACGTGGTCGACGCGCAGGGCACGGTCGTGGCCGCCGCGGGTGACGACGTGGGCGACGTGCTCATCGACAAGCTCGTCGAGGCCGGCATCGAGACCATCAAGGTCCGCTCGGTCCTGACCTGCGACTCGGCCGTCGGCGTCTGCGCGAAGTGCTACGGCCGCTCGCTGGCCACCGGCAAGATCGTCGACATCGGCGAGGCCGTCGGCATCATCGCGGCCCAGTCGATCGGTGAGCCCGGCACGCAGCTGACGATGCGTACGTTCCACACCGGTGGTTCGGCCTCGGCCGACGACATCACGCAGGGTCTGCCCCGCGTGCAGGAGCTCTTCGAGGCCCGTACCCCCAAGGGTGCGTCGCCGATCGCAGAGTCCGCCGGACGCATCACGATCGACGAGACGGACAAGGCCAAGAAGGTCATCCTGACGCCCGACAACGGCGACGAGCCGCACGTGTACCCCGTGCTCAAGCGCGCCACGCTGCTGGTCGAGGACGGCCAGCACGTCACGGTCGGCCAGCCCCTGCAGGTCGGCACGCTCGACCCCAAGGAGGTCATGCGCGTCATGGGCGCCCGCGAGGTGCAGAAGTACCTCGTGAACGGCGTGCAGGGCGTGTACCGGTCGCAGGGTGTGCCGATCCACGACAAGCACATCGAGGTCATCGTGCGCCAGATGCTGCGCAAGGTGACGGTCGTCGACCACGGCGAGACGAAGCTGCTTCCGGGTGAGCTGGTGGACTTCAAGCGCTACCAGAGCATGAACCGCGAGGCGGTCGCCGAGGGCAAGCGTCCCGCATCGGGCCGTCCCGAGCTGATGGGTATCACGAAGGCGTCGCTCGCGACGGAGTCGTGGCTGTCGGCGGCGTCGTTCCAGGAGACCACCCGCGTGCTCACGCAGGCGGCGATGGAGGGTCGCAGCGACCCGCTCGTCGGTCTCAAGGAGAACGTCATCATCGGAAAGCTCATCCCCGCCGGCACGGGACTTGCGAAGTACCGCAACGTCGCCGTGGAGGCGACGGAGGAGGCCAAGAGCGAGCGGTACCCCAACCGCATCTTCGCCTCGGACGGGACGTACAGCGACACCGACCTGAGCTACGTCGACTTCGACAGCTTCTCGACGGACGACTTCACGCCCGGCACGTACAACTGAGCGATCCGGGCGGGCGCTGCGGCGCCCGCCCGGAACCGCACGAAGGCCCCCGGCTCGCGCCGGGGGCCTTCGTCGTCCGCGTGCCTCCCCACCGCGACCCCGCGAGGTTCTAGCGTGGTCTGCGGAGAGGTGAGGCATGGCGAGGACCGGTGGACGCAGCACCTGGCTGGCGTGGACGGCGGGCGTGCTTTCCGCGGGGATCGTGGCGGCGCTGGTGTGGTTGGCGCTTCCCGGGCTGCCCGCGGTGGTGGGACTGACCGGCGACTCGCTGCGCGACGGTCAGCAGGGTCAGCAGGCCGAGGCGGCGGATGCCCCCGAAGCGGTCACCCCGGGGGAGTGCCGAAGGCTCTACTCCGACGCGCTGTGGGCCGGCCTGTCGTGGCAGCCGGGTTCGGAGCTGGATCAGGACCGCTCGGTGCCGAAGACGTCGGCCACCGTGCTCGTGGACTCGCTCGCCCCGGATGTGCGCTTCACCTGCACGTGGACGTCGGAGGCCGGGAGCATCTCGACCACCCTCGCCGCCGTGGGCTCCGACGCCGGCGCGATCGCGCAGGCGGCTCTCCCCGACCTCGGCTACGGGTGCGGTGTCGTCGCGGACGGGCGGGTGCGCTGCACGAAGGCGGCCGACGAGGTGTACGAGACGCTGGAGTTCGGCGAAGGGCTCTGGCTGTCGACGACCGAGACCGCCTGGCACCCGGAGCGCTACGCCTCGCGCGTGGCCGAAGCGGTGTGGCGCGGCTGATCAGCCGAACACGGCCTCGACGACGGCGTCGGTGAAGCCGGTGGGTGCCAGGTTGGAGTAGGTCGTGTCGATCAGCACGCCCTCGCGGTAGTACAGCGTGCGTCCGTCGGTCACCGGGTACCGCTCGTTCTGCCAGCTCTTCTCGCAGCGCACGCCCTCGTCGGGCTGGTAGCAGAGGTACTCATCCTCGGCGACGAGGCCGTTGAGGGCATCCATCGTCGGGTTGTGCTCGACGGCGGAGATGACGGTGCGGAGGTTCGTCGTCGCGGCGTCGGCAGCGCCCCAGACGCACACGAGGGTGCCGTCCGGCTGGGTGCCGGTGTCCGCGAACGCGGGGTCGTTCAGCGGGGTGTCGCCCAGTTGCGCCAGCACCGACCCCGACACGATCGCGCGGCAGTCGCGCGGCAGGTCGGCCGCCCCCGGCAGCGGCGTGGCCGACGGCGTGGGCGTGCTCGTCGCGGCAGGGGGAGTGGCGACGACGGTGGATGCCGGGGCGGGCTGCTCCGCCGCGCAGCCGCCCAGCGTCGCGGCGGCGAGGGCGAGGGCGGCGAGGGAGCAGGCGCGCGCGGCCCTCCGGGTGGGCGTCGGGTCAGCCATGCCGCAACTCTAGATCGGGCATCCGCTCGCATCGGAGTGCGACACACGGCGGCACGCCTGCGCGGGTGAGGGGTTCGCGCGCGTTAGCCTCTCCACTGCGGTGGCGTGTGCCTCCGCGGGAGGAGTGCATCCCATGACCGACCCCAAGTACGGCGAGCCGGTGGAGGAACCCACCACGGTGGACGACGTCGTCGGGCGCGCCCACGAGGGTCTGGCCGATGCCGAAGCCGCCGGGCGCGACGCGGTGGCCGACGGCTACCCGGCCGAGCCGGCGTCGACGAACGCCGACGCCCCCCGCACCGCAGACCCGCTGTCGCCGGACTACGAGCCCACCGAAGACGACTACGCCGCGGCGGGCTACGACCCCGCCGACCCCGTGGCGCCGGTGCGCGACCTCAGCGACGCCGCACCCGCCGCCACCGCAGGGGCGGCCGGCGACCGGTCCGAGACGTTCGCCCGCGACGAGCGGGCAGAGACGTACGAGACCGACCGCGAGGTGGCGGCCGTCAGCTACGACGCCCCCGCGACGACGGCCTACGAGCCGCCCGCAGCGGCCGCGTACGACGCCCCTGCGGCCTCGCCGGCGGCCGAGGTGCCCGCGGCGACGGCATACGACGCCCCTGCCGCGACGGCATATGACACGGCCGCTCCCGACGCCTACCCGGCAGCGCCCGGGCCGCAGCCCATCTTCGTGCAGGCGCCCGAGGCGCCGCGTCCGCGGGGCAACCGGGGCGCCGCCGGAGCGATCGGCCTGCTCGCGGCGGTGGCGTTCGGCGCCCTGTACCTAGCAGCCTGGCTCGGCTTCGCCGCGATCGCCGGTGACATCACCGAGGAGAACCTCGTCGAGGTCACGCTCGGCGCGCTCACGACCTGGGCGCTGTGGATGCCGGTCATCTCGTTCTTCCTGGCGTTCTGGCTGCTCGGCGCGATCATCAACCGCGGCCGCTGGGGCCTGTGGGTCATCTTCGGCCTGCTGGTCGGTGTCGCCGCCTACGGCGGTCACCTGCTCGGCCAGCTGATGGATGCGCCGTTCTGGACGCTCACGGCCTCCCAGGGTGCGGCGCTGGTCGAGAGCCAGCTGCTCGTGCCGCTGGCCGCCACCGCGTTCATCCTGGGACGTGAGCTGACGATCTGGTTCGGCGCCTGGGTCGCCGCACGCGGCCGTCGAGTCACCGAGCTCAACGCCGAGGCGCAGCGCGAGTACGAGCGCACCCTCGAGGCCGGGCCGCAGCTCTACCGCCAGTGATGTCCGAGCGTCAGGGGGTCCCGCCGGCGACGGCGGTGGCCCTCGCGCTCGTCGGCTATCTCGCCCTCGCGATCGCAGGGCTGGGCGTGACGAGCCTCGTGACGTCCCGGGACGTGCTCGAAGCCCCCGGCGCCGGTCCGCTGCCGGGAGTCGTGGCGATGGCCGTGTCCGCCGGCGCGATCGCGGTGGGCCTGGTGGTGATGCTGCGCTCGGCGCGCCCGTCCTACGGTGCCGCGTTCGTCTCGGCCCTGCTGGGCTTCCTCGGATACCTCCTGGGCCTGGTGGTGGGCGCCGTGCTCGGGGGTGTCCCGTCGTCGGCCCTCACGGCGGCGATCGGCAGCTTCGTGCTGTCGTGGTTCTCGGTCGTGCTGGCCCTCGCGGCAGCCGTGGCGGGGTGGTCGGCCGTGGCGCTCGTGCGCACGCGGGCGGAGCGACCGCGCTGGCCGTGGGAGAGCGACGAGGACGAGTGATCGGCGCGGTCACGGCGGGGCGCACCGTGCGCCCCGGGCGCGCACAGGCGAGAATGTGACCGTGGAGCGCTCGCTCGAGACGCAGGTCGGCCAGGCCGTGGATGCCTGGCTGCGCTGGCTTCCCCGCTGGGAGCCGGCCACTCACCGCGGGCGCGTGGCCCCGTGCCGTCGCTGCTTCGGCTCGCCCGTGCTGTCGGCGGCGGGGCTCGGCTCCGATGTGCCGCACGGTGTGCAGCACGGCCTGTCCACCCGCATCAAGGCGATCGTCGATGGCGCGGTGGCCGCATACACCGCGCAGAACCTGCCGCTCCTGCAGGCGGAGCTCGACCAGCAGGCGGCCCGCAACCGCGCGCGCAGCTATCGGCCCGCCGAGAACCTCGAGCCCGAGTTCGAAGGACTGCCGCTGGATCCGGAGCCTGTTCCCGGCGCCCCGTTCCTGTTCACCCTCGCCGGCATGGCGGAGCAGGCCGACGCCGACGTCCCCGACCTCCCGCCGCTCACCCCCGAAGCGAAGGCCGCCCTGCGCCAGGAGGTGGGTCTGGCCGACGACTACGCCAACATGATCGGCCGCGAGATCTGCGCCGTGCTGCTGCGGCACCGTCTGCGCATCCAGGCCGGGGTCGCCCAGTACGTCGAGCCCCAGGTCGCCGCGATGCTCGACGAGCTCACCCGTTCGCTCGACGCGCCCTTCGGACCCGACCCCGGCCCCGGGCTCGACTCCGGTCTCGATGGAGCGGAGCCCGCGTGATGCCCGCTGCGCACAGCGGCGCTGCCGCGCGCCCTAGGGTGGAGGCATCTCGAAGCGCGGTGTCGCACCGCACAACCCGCCGGGAAGGAGGTGCGGGCGCTCCCCAGCGCCCCTGATCATCGTGTCCGACGTCTCTCCCGCCGTGTTCGTGCTGATCCTGCTCGTCGCGGTCATCCCCACCGTCGCCGTCTACATCTGGACCGCCCTCGGGCTCTCCGCGGTGTTCGGCAAGATCGGCCAGGAGCAGTGGCGCGCCTGGGTGCCGATCGTCAACCAGATCACCCTGCTGATGGTCGCGGGCATGTCGGGCTGGCTGTTCCTGCTGGTGCTCGTGCCGGTGCTCGGATGGATCGCCTTCTGGGTCGCGACCATCGTGGCCGTGCACCGCATCAACCGCGGCTTCGGTCTGGGCGGCGGCATGACGGCTCTGGCCGCCGTGCTCTTCCCGGTGTGGGCCAGCGTCGTCGGGTTCGGCGTGGCCCGCTGGCAGCGCACGGACACCGTCTCGGCGCCCGTCTACGCCCGCACGCGCGACGTCGAAGCCTCCGGCGGCACCCTGCCGCCCGCGCGCGCCGAACGGTACGCCGCCCCCGCCCCCGAGCCTCACCGCTCAGCCGCGGTCGCGTCCGTCGAGCCCGATCCGTGGGCGCAGCCGGCCGCAGGAACTGCGCCTGCCGTCCCGGCGTCGGCGGTCCCCGAGTCGGCGGAGGGAGCGGCGATGGATGCCGCGATCGCGGATGCCGCCGCGATCGGGGATGCGGCGGCGTCGGCCTGGGCGCCCCCGACATCGTTCCCGGCTTCCGCTCCGGCCCCGGCGCTCCCCGGTCTGCACACGGCGCCGGTCGCCGTCGTCGCGTCGGACGCCATGCCGGATGATCGGTTCGCGCCCCCGCCGGAGCGCCCCGCAGATGGCGCCGGGGCGGTGCCGTGGACGCCCACCGGCGAGCCGGCAGCGCCCGCCGCTCAGGCGTTCGACGAGCGGTGGGCCAGCGGCTTCGATGAGGTGTCGGCGATCTCGCAGCCGCCGCAGGGCGATCCGATCGCCGCGCGTGCCGTCCCCACCGGGCTCCCGCCGCTGGCGGAGGACGGCAGCACCGGACCCGAGCGCGCTCGCTCCGGTGGTGCGGTGCCCGCCACGCCGCCGCGCGTGCCCACGGCGCCGGTGACGTCGCTGCGCACCTCACCCGTCGACATCGACCCCTCTTTCCCCGCCGTCACCCGCGCGCCGGTGGGCACACCGCGCACGCCCGCCGGTCCCGGCCCCGAGTTCCCCCTCGACACTGCAGACGAGGTCTCCGCGGTCGCCGGCGCACCCGTGGCGGGAGCACCGCGCTCCGCCCTGGTGGCCGCGGCGCAGACCGATCCCGCATCCTCCCATGAGGACTTCGCCGAGGAGACGGTGCTCACGCGCCGCCGCCGCGCCCGGTGGACGCTGCAGCCGGCATCCGGACCGGGCATCGACCTGACCGCCGACGTCGTCATCCTCGGCCGCCAGCCTGCGGGCGACCCCGCATACCGCGGCGCGCAGCTCGTGGCCGTCCCCGACGACACCCGCACCGTCTCCAAGACCCACGCGCGGCTCGAGCTCGCGGGCGACCGCTGGCGGGTCACCGACCTCGGGTCCACCAACGGCGTGCTCCTGCCGACCCTCATGGGCACGGAGGTGGAGGCGGACCCGGGTGCGGAATTGGCGCCGGGGGAGAGGTTCCTGCTGGGCGACGCTGTGTTCCGCCTCGTGCGCGCCGACGCCTGAGAGAGCCTCGTTTGACCGGCACCCGGGCGCGACGTATCATGGATCGGGTGTGCGCATTGCGCGCCCTGCGTCGTGCCATGGCACGGAACGGGGTCGGGACGCGCCGCACCTGAGGGACCGGCCTGCGAACAGGCCACCCCCACGGCATATCCACCCTCGAAACGTTCGGCCGCTTCGCGCCGCGCCGGTGGATCTGTGGTGAAACCACGACGCTGTCACCGTGCAGCACAACAAGGAGAGAACGTGCCAACCATTCAGCAGTTGGTTCGCAAGGGGCGCTCGCCGAAGGTCGTCAAGACCAAGGCTCCCGCGCTGAAGGCGAACCCGCAGCAGGCCGGGGTCTGCACCCGCGTCTACACGACCACGCCCAAGAAGCCGAACTCGGCCATGCGCAAGGTCGCCCGTGTCAAGCTCCGCAACGGCACCGAGGTCACCGCCTACATCCCCGGCGAGGGCCACAACCTGCAGGAGCACTCGCTCGTGCTCGTGCGCGGCGGTCGTGTGAAGGACCTGCCGGGTGTGCGCTACAAGATCGTCCGCGGCGCCCTGGACACCCAGGCCGTCAAGAACCGTAAGCAGGCTCGCAGCCGCTACGGTGCGAAGAAGGGTTGAGTTAGATGCCTCGTAAGGGACCCGCCCCGAAGCGCCCCGTCGTCAACGACCCGGTTTACGGCGCACCGATCGTCAGCCAGCTGGTGAACAAGATCCTCGTCGACGGCAAGAAGTCGCTCGCCGAGTCGATCGTCTACACCGCGCTGCGCGGCGTCGAGGCCAAGAACGGCCAGGACGCCGTGGCCACGCTCAAGAAGGCGCTCGACAACGTGCGCCCCACGCTCGAGGTCAAGAGCCGCCGTGTCGGTGGCTCGACCTACCAGGTGCCGGTCGAGGTCAAGCCTCACCGCGCCAACACGCTGGCCCTGCGCTGGCTGGTCAGCTACGCGAAGGGTCGTCGTGAGAAGACGATGACCGAGCGCCTCCAGAACGAGATCCTGGATGCCTCGAACGGCCTGGGTGCCGCGGTCAAGCGCCGCGAGGACACCCACAAGATGGCCGAGTCGAACCGCGCCTTCGCCCACTACCGCTGGTAAACCCCTGTCGACGGTCCGGGGGTCGGATGCAGATCCGACCCCCGGCCTCGACGGCGGTGCCGGCCCCCGCGACATCCGCAACGAAACGTAAGGACACCCCGTGGCACAAGACGTGCTCACCGACCTCAACAAGGTCCGCAACATCGGCATCATGGCGCACATCGATGCCGGCAAGACGACGACGACCGAGCGCATCCTGTTCTACACGGGCGTCAACCACAAGCTCGGTGAGACGCACGACGGCGCTTCGACGACCGACTGGATGGAGCAGGAGAAGGAGCGCGGCATCACGATCACGTCTGCCGCCGTGACCTGCTTCTGGAACAAGAACCAGATCAACATCATCGACACCCCCGGCCACGTCGACTTCACGGTCGAGGTCGAGCGCTCGCTGCGCGTGCTCGACGGCGCCGTCGCCGTCTTCGACGGCAAGGAGGGCGTCGAGCCCCAGTCGGAGACCGTGTGGCGTCAGGCCGACAAGTACGACGTCCCCCGCATCTGCTTCGTCAACAAGATGGACAAGCTGGGCGCCGACTTCTACTTCACGGTCGACACCATCATCAAGCGCCTGGGCGCCAAGCCGCTCGTGCTGCAGCTGCCCATCGGCGCCGAGAACGACTTCGTCGGCGTCATCGACCTCGTCGAGATGCGCGCGCTGGTCTGGCCCGGCGACTCCAAGGGTGACGTCACCATGGGCGCCAAGTACGAGGTGCAGGAGATTCCCGCCGACCTCGCCGACCGCGCTGCCGAGTACCGCGAGAAGCTGCTCGAGACGGTCGCCGAGACCGACGAGGCGCTGCTCGAGAAGTACTTCGCCGGTGAGGAGCTCACGCTCGCCGAGATCAAGGGCGCCATCCGCAAGCTCACCGTCAACGGTGACCTGTACCCCGTGCTCTGCGGCTCCGCGTTCAAGAACCGCGGCGTGCAGCCCATGCTCGACGCCGTCGTGGACTACCTCCCCTCGCCCCTGGACGTGCCGGCCATCGAGGCCCACGACCCCAAGGACGAAGAGAAGATCATCGAGCGTCACCCCGACGCCAACGACCCGTTCGCCGCGCTGGCGTTCAAGGTCGCGGTGCACCCCTTCTTCGGTCGCCTGACCTACATCCGCGTGTACTCCGGTCACCTGGACTCGGGCGCTCAGGTGGTCAACTCCACCAAGGGCAAGAAGGAGCGCATCGGCAAGATCTTCCAGATGCACGCCAACAAGGAGAACCCGGTCGACTCGGTCACCGCGGGCAATATCTACGCCGTCATCGGCCTGAAGGACACCACCACCGGTGACACCCTCGCCGACCCGGCCGCCCCGGTCGTGCTCGAGTCGATGACCTTCCCCGAGCCCGTCATCGAGGTCGCGATCGAGCCGAAGACGAAGGCCGACCAGGAGAAGCTGGGTCTGGCGATCCAGAAGCTCGCCGAGGAGGACCCGACCTTCCGCACCGAGCTCAACCCCGAGACCGGTCAGACGGTCATCAAGGGTATGGGCGAGCTGCACCTGGACATCCTCGTGGACCGCATGAAGCGCGAGTTCCGCGTCGAGGCCAACGTCGGCAAGCCGCAGGTGGCGTACCGCGAGACGATCAAGAAGGCCGTCGAGCGTCACGACTACACCCACAAGAAGCAGACCGGTGGCTCGGGTCAGTTCGCGAAGATCCAGTTCGCGATCGAGCCCCTCGAGGTCACGGCCGACAAGACGTACGAGTTCGAGAACAAGGTCACCGGTGGCCGCATCCCGCGCGAGTACATCGAGCCGACCAACCAGGGCTTCCAGGACGCGATGAACGTCGGCGTGCTCGCCGGCTACCCCATCGTGGGTGTCAAGGCGACGCTGCTCGACGGTGCTTCGCACGACGTCGACTCCTCGGAGATGGCGTTCAAGATCGCCGGTTCCATGGGCTTCAAGGAAGCGCTGCGCAAGGCCAACCCGGTCATCCTCGAGCCGCTCATGAGCGTCGAGGTGCGTACGCCCGAGGAGTACATGGGCGACGTCATCGGCGACCTGAACTCGCGTCGTGGCCAGATCCAGTCGATGGAGGATGCCGCAGGCGTCAAGGTCGTGCGGGCGCTGGTGCCGCTGTCGGAGATGTTCGGCTACATCGGAGACCTGCGCTCGAAGACCTCGGGTCGCGCCGTCTACTCGATGGAGTTCGACAGCTACGCCGAGGTGCCCCGCGCCGTGGCCGACGAGATCGTCCAGAAGAACAAGGGCGAATAACCCTGGTGCCGGGGCTCGCCTCACCTTCGCGGTGAGCTCCCGGCATCCACCCAACTGAATACCGACCTGTCTACTAGACTGAACCAATCCCCGTAGCGCCCCGGTCGCAATCCAGCGCCCGTGCACTACACGACTGTCCTGAGGAGGACCCAGTGGCTAAGGCCAAGTTCGAGCGGACCAAGCCGCACGTCAACATCGGAACCATCGGTCACGTTGACCACGGCAAGACCACGCTGACCGCGGCGATCTCCAAGGTGCTCGCCGACAAGTACCCGTCGGCCACCAACGTGCAGCGCGACTTCGCGTCGATCGACTCGGCCCCCGAGGAGCGTCAGCGCGGCATCACGATCAACATCTCGCACGTCGAGTACGAGACCCCCAAGCGTCACTACGCGCACGTCGACGCGCCCGGTCACGCTGACTACATCAAGAACATGATCACCGGTGCCGCTCAGATGGACGGCGCGATCCTCGTGGTCGCGGCGACCGACGGCCCCATGGCTCAGACGCGTGAGCACGTGCTGCTCGCCAAGCAGGTCGGCGTGCCGTACCTGCTGGTCGCGCTGAACAAGTCGGACATGGTCGACGACGAGGAGATCCTGGAGCTCGTCGAGCTCGAGGTGCGCGAGCTCCTCTCCTCGCAGGACTTCGACGGCGACAACGCCCCCGTCGTGCGCGTCTCGGGCCTGAAGGCTCTCGAGGGCGACGAGAAGTGGGTTCAGTCGATCGTCGAGCTCATGGAGGCCGTCGACGAGTCCATCCCCGACCCGGTGCGTGACAAGGACAAGCCGTTCCTCATGCCCGTCGAGGACGTCTTCACCATCACCGGCCGTGGCACGGTCGTCACGGGTCGCGCCGAGCGCGGCACCCTGGCCATCAACTCCGAGGTCGAGATCGTGGGTCTGCGCCCGACGCAGAAGACGATCGTCACCGGTATCGAGATGTTCCACAAGCAGCTCGACGAGGCCTGGGCCGGCGAGAACTGTGGTCTGCTCCTGCGCGGCACCAAGCGTGACGACGTCGAGCGCGGCCAGGTCATCGTGAAGCCCGGTTCGGTCACGCCGCACACCAACTTCGAGGGCACCGCGTACATCCTCTCGAAGGAGGAGGGTGGCCGTCACAACCCCTTCTACACGAACTACCGTCCGCAGTTCTACTTCCGCACCACGGACGTCACCGGTGTCATCACGCTGCCCGAGGGCACCGAGATGGTCATGCCCGGTGACACCACCGACATGACGGTCGAGCTGATCCAGCCGATCGCCATGGAAGAGGGCCTCGGCTTCGCGATCCGTGAGGGTGGCCGCACCGTCGGCGCCGGCACGGTGACCAAGATCATCAAGTAACTCTTTCGAGTTCCTTCACGAAACCCCCTGGAGCGATCCGGGGGGTTTCGTGCGTTCGGGCGCGGGGTGATGATGAACGCGAGCGGATCGTCCGCGCACCGACAAGGGAGTCCTCATGGGCATCGACGACGTGGTGAACAAGAGCAAGCAGTTCCTCGAGCAGAACAAGGAGAAGATCGAGCAGGCGCTGCACTCCGACAAAGCGGAGCAGGTCAGTGACAACGTCATCAATGCGGCCGCGGAGTTCGTCAAGAAGATCACCCCCGACTCGGCCGACGCGAAGGTCGACGACGTGCGCGACAAGGTGGACGGCGCGGTCGGCAATGACGGTTCGGCGCAGGCCCAGGCGGGCGACCAGCGGGATGCCGCGCCGAAGGCGGACGGAGCGAACTGAGCGCCGCACGCACGACACCCCCGGAGCACGCTCCGGGGGTGTCGTGCGTGCGGCGGGGCGACGCGAGACCCCCCTTGACGGTTTGACAGGCCCTTTGTAGCTTGTCCGTGAGCACGTGCTGCGAGCGGTCCTGGGGGGCCACACACCCGCAGAACAACACGCGACTTGGGAGGTCCGACCGGGCCATCCGGACGTCGGCGGTGCGATGAGGGTGTGGACATGAACGGTGATCGGCGTGCGCGCAATTCCGAACGACGGACTCCCCGACGTCTCCGCGAGGGGCACGTGGGAAGGGTTGGTCTCCGCCAGCCGAGCGCTCTGCTCGCCGTGCTGCTCGCCGCCGCACTGACCTTCGCCGGTGCCGTTCCCGCCGGCGCGGCGACCGTGACACCCCCACCGACCGAGCCGCCCACGTCTGCGGCGGCGGAGGCCCCCGCCGAGGAGGCCCCGGTCGATCCCGGTCCCGTCGCACCCGCGCCCGAGGAGGAGCCGTCCGCGCCGCCCACCGCACCACCGGATCCTGCGACCGACACACCCCGGCCGCAGGATCCGGCTCTGCCGCCGACCGCTCCCGCCCCCGCCCCCGGCGACGCGGAGCCCTCGACGCCAGCAGCCCCGGACGCCGTCGACCCCGAACCCGTGGCCCCCGCGCCGGAGGCCGAGGTCGCCCCGGAGCCCGGAATCGTGACGCCCCTCGCCGCCGTCCCCAACGACTGCGTGGGAGGGAACTCCGTCTGCGGCACGCTCAGCATCGTCAACGTCGTGCAGGGAGGCGCCGCCACGACCGCGGACTGGGAGTTGCGCGCCAACATCGTGGGCAGCACCGACTGGTACACGTTCGCGAGCGGCCAGAGCCGCCGGGTGCCCAAGCCGGGCTCGTACACGCTCCAGGCGATCGGCACCCCTGGGGTGACCGACGACTACACCACGACCGTCAGCTGCTTCCTCAACGACACCACGGGTGGCACTCGCCTGCAGTTCACCGAGGCGGAGGCGCTGCTGCAGTACATCGGCACCGGAACCGCCTCGCTCGTCGCCTCGTGCACCTTCACGCACACCTCCGTCGAACCGACCACGCTGGTGCTGAGGAAGGGTGGCGAGCGCACGGGCGCTCAGACTGTCGGGCCGCTGGCCGGGGCGACGTTCTCGGTCTACAGCGGCGGGACGGACACCGAGCCCGACACCGATCCCGCGAACCTCGTCGGGACCTGCGTGACGGGGGCGGACGGCTTGTGCGACGTGACGGTGTCCTCCGGCGCACAGTACTGGGTGATCGAGACCGGGGCGCCTGCGGGATACCGCATCATCGACAGCTTCGACCTCGGCACCGGCACGGAGGTGGTCCAGCAGCCCTACCGCCTGCGTACCGAGGTGATCCCGCCCGGCGAGAGCGTGACCTACCCCCAGCAGACCACCGGCGCAAGCAACCTGCAGGCGCGCGGCAGTCAGTGGGCGAACGAGGCCGAGAATCCGACGCTGGCCCAGACCTGCGGACTGCGGGTCGGCCTGCTCGTCGACCTCTCGAACTCCCTGCTGAGCTCACAGCAGGACCTCCGCAACGCAGCCGCAAGCTTCGTCGACACGCTCGAGGGCACCCCGTCCTCCATCGGCATCTGGACGTTCGCCGGCGGCGCCCCCGCCGCCGGTGCCGCGAACACCACCCTGCCCCTCACGCCCGTGTCCACCGCGTCGGGCGCGGCCACGGTGCGCAACAAGGCGAACGGCCTCACGGTCGTCAACACCGGCGACTGGCGGCAGGGGACGAACTGGGACCAGGGGCTCTGGCAGGTCACCCAGGCCAGTGCCGCCGACACCCTCGACGTCGTACTCGTGCTCACCGACGGCAGCCCCACGTTCTACGGCCCCCCGGGAACCGGCGCGGGTGGGGCGCCTTCGGGGCCGGGGAGCACGACACGCATCGTGGAGATGGAGAACGCCGTCTTCTCCGCCAATGCCCTGAAGCTCGACCGCGGCACGAGCGTCGTCGGTGTCGGGATCGGCGCGGCCTCGGCTGCGGAGGTGCAGAACCTGCAGGCCATCTCCGGCCCCACCCTCGGCGCGGACTACTTCCTCGTCGACAACTACGAAGACCTCCGGGAGTTCCTCGAGGAACGGGCGCTGGGCGAATGCGCCGGAACGGTCAACGTCACGAAGCTCGTCATCCCCTCGGACGGCGACGTCGACGACGCCGTACCCGCGCCCGGGTGGACGTTCGCAGCGACCACCGACGCCGCCGGCGTCACGGTGGAACCCGCGACCGGCCAGACCAACGACACCGGAGCGGTCAGCTTCGCTGCCAGCGGCATCGCCGCCGGTGGCACGGCGGATGTCACCATCACGGAATCCCTCCAGGCCGGGTTCGAGCTCGTTCCGCAGGGAGGGGCGAACGCCGTCTGCAGAGACAACACCGGCGCGCCGGTGGCGGTCACCGACAGCGGAGATCTCGGATTCACCACAGCGGCCCAGCAGGGCGGAATCGTCACCTGCTCCGTCTACAACCGGGCACCGAGCCCCACGGTCTCGCTGCGTGTGGACAAGGAGTGGATCGTCGACGGCGTGGAATACGCCGACGGGGAGCAGCCGGTGGGCACCGCCGACCTCTTGCTCGACGGTGAGCCCCGCACGTTCGGCACCACCTACACCCAGTTCACACCCGGCGACACGGTGGCGATCGACGAAGAGGTCACGAACCTGCCACCGGGGTGCACCTACACCTCCAGCGGAGCAGGGGACTACGTCATCACCACCGATGACCCGAATGTCGTCACGGTCACCAACACCGTCACGTGCGTGAGCACCTTGACGCTGGTGAAGTCGATCGCCAATGGCGATGCGACCGCGAGCGACTTCACTCTGACGGCGACCCCGATCGGCGGGACCGGCCTCGACGGCCCCTCCGGAGTGAGCGGCACGTCGGCCCCCGTCTCGCCGGGCGTGCGCTACCTGCTCACGGAGACGGGACCCGCCACGTACCTGCAGACGGTGGAGGAGGGCGCAACGCTGATCGATGGCGCCACCGGAAGCTGGGACTGCGTCGTCGGCGGCAGCGATTACGACGGCGCAGACGGTGGCGTCACGGTCGCGCTCGGACAGAACGTCACCTGCACCGCGACCAACCAGACGGCCGTCATCACGCTGCTCAAGGAGGTCGTCAACGACGAAGGCGGCACGCTCACCGCCGACGCGTGGGAGCTGACCGCAGACCCGGCGGCCGGCGTCCCCGGCCTCACGCCGACCACCGTCACCGGAGCGCCCAGCGCAACGGCGGCGAACACCTTCTCCGTACGGCCGGGCCAGGAGTACACGCTCTCCGAAGCCGGGGGCGGCCCCGGGTACCGACAGTTCGCGCTGGAACAGCTGATCAACGGCGTGTGGACACAGGTCGACCCGACCGTGAGCGTGCCGGCGCTGGGGGCCAACACCTACCGCTTCGTCAACGTCGACGTCGCGCCCACCCTCACGCTGGTGAAGACCGTCACCAACGACAGCGGCGGCACCGCCGCAGCGACCGATTGGACGCTGTCGGCCACGAGTCCGGGTGAGCCCGGCCTGAGCGGAGTCTCCGGCAGTGCCGAGGTGACCGGCGTCTCCGTGATCGGCGGCGTGCCGTACACCCTCGCCGAGAGCGGCCCTGATGGATACACGTGGGAGTCGCTCACGTGCGACAACGGGGCGGCCGTGTCGCCGTCGAGCCCGACGCTGACGCTCCAGGTCGGCGAAGACGTCACCTGCACGTTCGTCAACGACGACATCGCCCCCACCCTCACGCTGGTCAAGGAGGTCACGAACGCCCAGGGCGGGACGGCCGTGGCGACGGACTGGACCCTGTCGGCGACCACCCCCGGGGGGCCGGACCTCACGGGCGTCTCGGGCGCCGAGACCGTCACCGGCGTCACCGTCCCGGCGGGCGCGACCTACACGCTCGCCGAGAGCGGTGGGCCCGCCGGCTACGACTGGGTCGCGCTCTCGTGCGACAACGGGGCGGAGATCTCTCCGGAGAGCCCGACGTTGACCCTCGGTCTCGCCGCGGACGTCACGTGCACCTTCAGCAACACCGACCTCGCCGGCAGCCTCACCCTGGTCAAGGAGATCGTCAACGACAACGGGGGCACAGCCGTGCCGGAAGACTGGAATCAGCGGCTCACCGCGCAGCCCGCCACCGGCGACACCCTGGTCTTCGACCACAGCGAGACGATCGGCGTGCCGGGCGGAACGTACACCCTCGCTGAGATCGACCAGCTCGCGGGCTACGAGTTGACCGGCCTGTCCTGCACCACGGGCCAGACCTCCCTGACCTCGCCGACGGTCACGGTGCCCAACGGGGACAACGTCACCTGCACCTTCGTCAACGACGACATCGCGCCCACGCTCACCCTCGTCAAGACCGTCGTGAACGACAACGGCGGCACCGCGGCCGCGACCGACTGGACGCTGTCGGCGACGACCCCGGGCGGACCCGACCTGTCGGGTGCGAGCGGCGCGACCGCCGTCACCGCGGTCACCGTCCCGGCCAACAGCGAGTACACGCTCGCCGAGACCGGACCGGATGGCTACGACTGGTCGTCGCTCGCGTGCGACAACGGCGCCGATGCCTCGGTGGCCGACCCGACGGTGACCCTGGCGCTGGACGAGGACGTCACCTGCACGTTCGTCAACGACGACGTGCCGGGAACCCTCACCCTGCTCAAGCAGGTCGTCAACGACGACGGCGGCACCGCCGTGCCGGCGGACTGGAACCAGGCACTCACGGCGCAGCCCGCCGGGGGGACGGCCATCGCCTTCGACCACGACGTGTCCCAGCAGGTCACCGCCGGTGAGTACACCCTCGCCGAGTCCGGTGGCCCGGAAGGCTACGAGTGGACGGCACTGACCTGCAGCACCGGGTCGACGACGCTGGAATCGCCCACCGTCACCGTCGCCAACGGCGAAGAGGTCACCTGCTCCTTCACCAACGATGACGTCGCACCCACCCTGACGCTGGTGAAGACCGTCACCAACGCCAACGGCGGCACCGCGGAGCCCACCGAGTGGACGCTCGCGGCGAGCACCCCCGGCGGACCCGCACTCAGCGGCGTCACCGGCACGCCCGCCGTCACCGCCGTTGCCGTCCCGGCCGGCGCGGAGTTCACCCTCGCCGAATCCGGCGGTCCGGCAGGATACGACTGGACCTCTCTCGCCTGCGACAACGGCGCGACCATCTCGCCCGAGGATCCGACCCTCACACTGGGCATCGCCGAGGACGTCACCTGCACGTTCGGCAACACCGACGTGCCCGGCTCCCTCACCCTGGTCAAGGACGTCGACAACACCCTGGGCGGCAGCGCGGTACCGGCCGACTGGAACCAGCGACTGACGGCCCAGCCCGCCACGGGCGAGGCGCTCGTCTTCGACCACGCGCAGACCCAGTCGGTGCCCGCCGGCAGCTACACGCTGGCCGAGGTCGACCAGATCGCGGACTACGCGTGGACGGCGCTGTCGTGCGACACCGGCGGCGTCACCCGCGACGCTCCCGTCGTGACCGTCGCCAACGGCCAGTCCGTCACGTGCACGTTCACCAATGCGGCCATCGCCCCGACGCTCACGCTGGTGAAGAACGTCGACAACCAGGGTGGCGTCGGCACCGCCACGCCCGAGCAGTGGACGCTCAACGCCGTCGCGGGCGAGAGCGACCCCGTGCTGTCGGGCGAAGGCACCCGCACCGGGACGACCACCGCCGCGGTGTCCGGGCAGGTCGCCGCCGACGTCGACTACGCACTGTCGGAGACGTTCGGGCCCTCCGGATACACCGCCGGCGACTGGGCCTGCGTCGAGACCGACGGCGGCGCGGAGTACCCGCTCGTCTCGGCCGGAGTGGTGCGCCTCAGCCTCGGCGTCGACGTGACCTGCGAGATCGTCAACACGGCGATCCGGGCGGAGGGGACGATCGACAAGCAGGTGACGGACGGTTCGCCGGTGCAGAACGCCGACGGCACGTGGACCATCTCCTACGACATCGTCGTCACGAACAACTCCGACACCTCGACGTACATCTACAGCCTCGCCGACGCCCTGCAGTACGGCGAGGGGATCACGCCGACCGCGGCCACCTGGACCGGCCCCGACGGCACCTCAGGCGAGTTCACGCTGCCGGCCGGGACCGCCACCCTCGCCACCGACGTCTCGCTGCCGACCAGCGGTGACCCCGCGGCGCGGGCGACGCACACCTATACCGTCACCGTGACGGCGACGATCGCGAACGGAACCCAGGACGGCGATGCCTGGCGGTGCGACGCGTCGCCCGGCGAGCCCGAAGCGGGCGGCTTCCTCAATGCGGCGACACTGTCGGCGACCGGCGAGGACGACCAGACGGTGTTCGGCTGCGGAGAGCCGGCGTTCCCGGCACTGGTGAAGACGGGCGTCGACCCCGCCACGCAGAACCCCGACGCCTCGTGGAACGTCTCGTACACGCTGACGCTGAGCAACCCGGGGGCGGTGGCGGTGCAGGCAGCACTGACCGATACGCTCCCGAGCGTCCCCGGCGGCTGGGAGCTCGACGGAGACGTGTGGAGCATCGCCGCTGTCGGCGAGGCGCCGGCCCCGACCGCCACGACCGCGGGCCCCGGGGAGACCGCGGCGGTGTTCACCGGGCAGGTGCAGCCGGCGGCATCCCTGTCGTACACCGTCAGCGGCGTGCTGCGTCCGACCGTCGAGGCGACGGACCCGGGCCCGTGCGCCACCACCGGCGGCGGAATCGTCAACACCGCAGGTGTCACCTCCGGCGAGATCGTGGTGGATGCCGAGGGCTGCGTGACCGTGGAGACCGCCCCGGTGACCGTCGACAAGAGCGACGGTGCGGCGCAGCAGCTTCCCGACGGCCGGTGGCAGATCGACTACGTCGTGACCGTCGCCAATACCAGCGACACCGTCGCGACGGTCTACACCCTCACCGACGCCCCCGACCTGGGCGAGGGCCTCGTCCTCGAGTCGGGCGATTGGGTGGGAACCGCCCCCGCGCCGAACATCCCTCTCGCGGCAGGAGGGACCGCCGAGTACACCTACCGCATCGTGGCGACCGTCGACGCCGCGGACGACCCGTCGCTGGTGTGCGAACCCGGTGAGGGCGGAGCATTCTTCAACACCGCCACGGTCGCCTTCCCCGGCGGCACCGCAGAGGACGACGGCTGCGCCGAACCGGGCGGGCCGACCGTGGACAAGATCGCCCAGCCCGCCACCCCGCTCGGCGGTGGAGTCTGGAACGTCTCGTATGCCGTGCTGGTGTCCAACACCAGCGGCGTCACCGTCGCGTACACGCTCGACGACGTCCCCGAGTCGCTCACCGGCGCGATCACGCTCGTGACGGCGTGGACGGTGACCGGCCCGGAGATCGATCCGGCCGGCGCGGGCTCCGCCGCACTCACCCCCGGGTGGGACGGCACTGCGCAGACCCAGGTCGCGACGGGCCTCCTTCCGGACGGCGCGGTGCACACCTACATCGTGAGTGCGCAGGTCAGCGCCGTGGACGCGGCTGCCGACGACCTGGTCTGCGGTGATTCGCCCGACACCGGCGGCGGCGTGTGGAACCTCGCCAGGGTGGAGAACGGCGTGACCGATTCCGTCGCCACGGACTGCAGCGAGCTCGTCGTGGTCCCGGTGGTGCTGGAGAAGTCCGATGGCACGGTGACGACCCTCGGCGAGGGACGGTGGCGCATCGATTACCTGGTCACGGTCACCAACCCGGGTCTGCTCCCGACGACGTACACGCTCACCGACGCGCCGCAGTTCGACGCCGCGTTCGCCATCGTGGCGCAGGGGTGGGTGGGATCGCCGCCGGTCGCCGACGTCGTGATCGAGCCCGGCGGGGTGGACACGTACACCTATCGGGTGGATGCCACCTCGTCGCAGAACCCGCTCCCGGCGACGGCACGGGAGTGCACCGCCGACGGCGGCGGATTCTTCAACACCGCCACCGCCACGCAACCCAGCGGTGCGGTCACCGACAGCGGCTGTGCGGTGCCCGTCATCCGTCCCGCACCGGCACCCGTGCCGGGCCTCGCCGGCACCGGCGGCACCCCGCCCATCGCGACCGGCTGGCTGGGTGGCACGGCACTGGTCGGCGGTATCCTGCTGCTGATGATCCTTCGCCGCAGACGCCAGGAGGCGTGAGAGGCGGGCGGATTTCGCCGACACGCCCGAGTTTGCGACACGCCCGGGCGCCGCGTACACTAGTGAAGTTCCACATTCCGGTGGCCGCTGAGCGTGCCCCGGATCACTGTCACGGCAGTGCATAGGCGGCGCGAACGCGCAGGGTCCTAGGCCGCGGGCAGCAGAACACCACATCCCACACACCCCAACCCGGTCACCCGGGTCGCATTGCATGCGCACGGGGGAGTGAGGAGCCGGACGTCGATCGGCGTGCGGTTTGACAGCAGAACAGCGGTGCAGCATCCCCGTCCTCCGGCGGTGGACAAGTGCCCGGCGCGACAGAGCGCCACCGTGCGTCCAATGCGCTCACGACCCGTGAGACGTAAGACGCGGAAAGAGAGTGAGCAGACAATGGCGGGACAGAAGATCCGCATTCGCCTGAAGTCGTATGACCACGAGGTCATCGACACGTCGGCGCGGAAGATCGTCGACACCGTGACCCGTGCGGGCGCGACGGTCGTGGGCCCCGTGCCCCTGCCGACCGAGAAGAACGTCGTGTGCGTCATCCGGTCGCCCCACAAGTACAAGGACAGCCGCGAGCACTTCGAGATGCGCACCCACAAGCGCCTCATCGACATCATCGACCCGACGCCCAAGGCTGTCGACTCGCTGATGCGGCTCGACCTGCCGGCCGACGTCAACATCGAGATCAAGCTCTGAGGTCCGACATGGCTGACATCAACAACAAGGTTTCGAAGGGTCTCCTGGGCACGAAGCTCGGCATGACCCAGGTCTGGGATGAGAACGGCAAGCTCGTTCCCGTCACCGTGATCGAGGTCGCCCCCAACGTGGTGACCCAGGTCCGCACCCCCGAGAAGGACGGCTACAAGGCCGTTCAGATCGCGTACGGGCAGATCGACCCCCGCAAGGTCAACAAGCCGCAGACGGCCCACTTCGAGGCTGCCGGCGTGACCCCCCGCCGCCACCTCACCGAGGTGCGCACCGCCGACGCCGCTGACTACTCACTCGGTCAGGAGCTCACGGTGGACGGCACCTTCGAGGCCGGCCAGCTGGTCGACGTCGTCGGCACCAGCAAGGGCAAGGGCACCGCGGGTGTCATGAAGCGTCACAACTTCAAGGGTGTCTCCGCTTCGCACGGTGCACACCGCAACCACCGCAAGCCCGGCTCGATCGGCGCCTCGTCGACTCCGAGCCGCGTCTTCAAGGGCATGCGCATGGCCGGCCGTATGGGTGGCGAGCGCGTGACCGTCCTCAACCTCACGGTGCACGCCGTCGACGCCGAGAAGGGTCTGCTGCTCGTCAAGGGCGCCGTCCCCGGCGCGCGCGGCCGCATCGTCTACGTCCGCAACGCAGTGAAGGGTGCCTGATCATGGCTGACTCGACTCTCGCGCTCGACGTCCGTACTGCCGACGGCAAGAAGGCCGGCTCTGTGGAGCTGCCCGCCGCGCTGTTCGACGTCAAGACGAACATCCCCCTGATCCACCAGGTCGTCGTCGCGCAGCTCGCCGCTGCCCGCCAGGGCACCCACTCGACCAAGCGTCGTGGTGAGGTCTCCGGTGCAGGCCGCAAGCCGTTCAAGCAGAAGGGCACCGGTAACGCTCGTCAGGGCTCGATCCGTGCTCCTCAGATGACCGGCGGTGGCATCGTGCACGGCCCCAAGCCGCGCGACTACTCGCAGCGCACCCCCAAGAAGATGGTCGCCGCCGCCCTGCTGGGCGCGCTCAGCGACCGCGCTCGCGGGGAGCGTCTGCACGTCGTCGAGTCCTTCGGGATCGACGGTGCCCCCTCGACGAAGGCCGCTGCCGCGGTGCTCTCCGGGCTCTCGGCCACGAAGAACGTCCTCGTGGTCATCGAGCGCGGCGACGAGATCACCGTGAAGAGCGTGCGCAACCTCGCGTACGTCCACGTGCTGACCTTCGACCAGCTCAACGCCTACGACGTGCTCGTCTCCGACGACATCGTCTTCACCAAGGCCGCCTACGACGCCTTCGTCGCGTCGAAGAAGGCCACCACCGAGGAGGTCTCGGCATGACCACGGCGAACATCGCAGTGAACAAGGACCCGCGCGACATCATCCTCAAGCCGGTCGTCTCGGAGAAGAGCTACGGGCTCATCGACGAGGGCAAGTACACGTTCCTCGTGGACCCCCGTGCCTCGAAGACCGAGATCAAGCTGGCCGTCGAGAAGATCTTCAACGTCAAGGTCGCCTCGGTGAACACCCTCAACCGCCCCGGCAAGGCGCGTCGCACCCGCTTCGGGATGGGAAAGCGCAAGGACACCAAGCGCGCCATCGTGACGCTCAAGTCGGGCACCATCGACATCTTCACGGCAGTCGGCTGACGGTCGGGACAGAGGACTAGAGAACATGGCTATTCGCAAGTACAAGCCCACGACCCCGGGTCGCCGCGGCTCGTCGGTGGCCGACTTCGCCGAGATCACCCGATCGACGCCTGAGAAGTCGCTCCTCCGCCCGCTCTCCAAGACCGGTGGCCGCAACAACCAGGGCCGCATCACCACCCGCCACATCGGCGGTGGCCACAAGCGCCAGTACCGCGTCATCGACTTCCGTCGCAATGACAAGGACGGCGTCAACGCCCGGGTCGCTCACATCGAGTATGACCCCAACCGCACCGCGCGCATCGCGCTGCTGCACTACTTCGACGGCGAGAAGCGATACATCATCGCGCCGAACAAGCTGGCGCAGGGCGACATCGTCGAGTCGGGTGCCGGCGCTGACATCAAGCCGGGCAACAACCTGCCGCTGCGCAACATCCCCACGGGTACCGTCATCCACGCCATCGAGCTCCGCCCCGGCGGCGGCGCGAAGCTGGCGCGTTCGGCGGGCACCTCCGTGCGCCTCGTCGCCAAGGACGGCCCCTACGCGCAGCTTCGTCTGCCCTCGGGTGAGATCCGCAACGTCGACGCACGCTGCCGCGCCACGATCGGCGAGGTCGGCAACGCCGAGCAGTCGAACATCAACTGGGGCAAGGCCGGCCGCAACCGCTGGAAGGGCATCCGCCCGACCGTCCGCGGTGTCGCGATGAACCCGGTCGACCACCCCCACGGTGGTGGTGAGGGTAAGACCTCCGGTGGTCGTCACCCGGTTTCTCCTTGGGGTCAGGCTGAGGGTCGCACCCGCCACGCCAACAAGGAAAGCGACAAGTACATCGTCCGTCGTCGCAACGCCGGCAAGAAGCGTAAGTAGGAGTAGAGGAAGATGCCTCGCAGCCTTAAGAAGGGCCCCTTCGTCGACGAGCACCTGCTTCGCAAGGTCGTCTCGCAGAACGAAGCCGGTTCCAAGAACGTCATCAAGACCTGGTCGCGCCGTTCGATGATCATCCCGGCAATGCTGGGTCACACCATCGCCGTGCACGACGGTCGCAAGCACATCCCCGTGTTCGTGACCGAGACCATGGTCGGTCACAAACTGGGCGAGTTCGCGCCCACCCGCACCTTCCGCGGCCACGTGAAGGACGACAAGAAGGGCCGCCGCCGCTGACGCGGTGGCGCAGAGAGGAGAGAGAGATGGTGGATTCCATCGCCCGCGTGCGACACATCCGCGTGACCCCTCAGAAGGCTCGTCGTGTCGTCGCTCTCATCAAGGGCAAGCAGGCTCAGGAGGCTCTGGCCATCCTGAAGTTCGCGCCGCAGAGTGCGTCCGAGCCGATCTACAAGCTCGTCGCTTCCGCGATGGCGAACGCACGCGTCGCCGCCGACAAGAACGGCGAGTTCCTGGATGACCAGGACCTGTACGTGAAGAACGCGTACGTCGACGAGGGCTCGACGCTCAAGCGTTTCCGCCCCCGTGCGCAGGGTCGTGCCTTCCAGATTAAGAAGCGCACCAGCCACATCACGGTGGAGCTGGCGACCCCCGAGGTCGACGCTGCTGCCCCCGCCACGAACACGAAGAAGGCGAGTAAGTAATGGGACAGAAGGTTCACCCCTACGGCTTCCGCCTCGGCATCACGACCGACCACGTGTCGCGGTGGTTCTCCGACTCGACCAAGCCGGGCCAGCGCTACGCCGACTACGTCGCCGAGGACATCAAGATCCGCAAGCTCCTGCAGACGCAGCTCGACCGCGCCGGCGTGAGCAACATCGAGATCGAGCGCACCCGTGACCGCGTGCGCGTCGACATCCACACCGCCCGCCCGGGCATCGTCATCGGCCGCCGTGGCGCCGAGGCCGAGCGCATCCGCGCCGACCTCGAGAAGCTCACCGGCAAGCAGATCCAGCTGAACATCCTCGAGGTCAAGAACCCCGAGGCCGACGCCCAGCTGGTCGCGCAGGGCATCGCCGAGCAGCTCTCCGCACGTGTGGCGTTCCGCCGCGCGATGCGCAAGGGCCTGCAGGGCGCCCAGCGTGCCGGTGCCAAGGGCATCCGCATCCAGGTCTCCGGCCGCCTCGGCGGCGCCGAGATGAGCCGCTCGGAGTTCTACCGCGAAGGCCGTGTGCCCCTGCACACCCTGCGCGCGAACATCGACTACGGGTTCTACGAGGCCAGGACCACCTTCGGCCGCATCGGCGTGAAGGTCTGGATCTACAAGGGCGACCTCACCAACAAGGAGCTCGCTCGCGAGCAGGCCAACGCGCCCAAGTCCCGCGGTCGCGACGACCGCGGCGGCGACCGTCGTCGTGGCCCGCGCAACGAGGCACCCGTCGCAGAAGGAGCATCGGCGTAATGCTTATCCCCCGCAAGGTCAAGTACCGCAAGCAGCATCACCCGGGTCGCTCAGGCCAGGCCACCGGCGGCACGAAGGTCTCCTTCGGCGAGTTCGGCATCCAGGCCCTGACCCCCGCGTACGTGACGAACCGTCAGATCGAGTCCGCTCGTATCGCCATGACCCGTCACATCAAGCGTGGTGGAAAGGTGTGGATCAACATCTACCCCGACCGTCCGCTGACCAAGAAGCCCGCCGAGACCCGCATGGGTTCCGGTAAGGGTTCCCCGGAATGGTGGGTCGCAAATGTCAAGCCGGGTCGCGTCCTCTTCGAGGTCGCCGGCGTCAACGAGCAGCTCGCTCGTGAGGCACTGACCCGTGCCATCCACAAGCTGCCCCTGAAGGCACGCATCATCAAGCGCGAGGAGGGCGACGCGTAATGGCCGTCGGCACCAAGACGCTCGCACCGAGCGAGCTCGATACGTTCGAAGACCAGCGCCTCGTGGAGGAGCTGCGCAAGGCCAAGGAAGAGCTGTTCAACCTGCGCTTCCAGTCGGCCACCGGCCAGCTCGACAGCCACGGCCGCATCCGTGCGGTCAAGCGCGACATCGCGCGGCTGTACACCGTGATCCGCGAGCGCGAGCTGGGCATCCGTGCCACGCCCGCCCCCGCCGAGACCGCGACGAAGGCGAAGAAGACGAAGGCCAAGAAGGCGGATGCCGCTGACGAGGCCGTGAAGGAAGAGGCCGAGTGATGGCTGAGACCACCGAGAAGAAGACCGCCGCCAAGGCGGCGCCGGCCACCGAGGCCGCCGGCCACGAGTCGGCCGCGCGCGACGTGCGCGACGAGAACGCCCGTGGTTACCGCAAGTCGCGCCGCGGCTACGTCGTCAGCGACAAGATGGACAAGACCATCGTCGTCGAGGTCGAGGACCGCGTGAAGCACCCGCTGTACGGCAAGGTCATCCGCCGCACGTCGAAGGTCAAGGCCCACGACGAGGGCAACACCGCCGGCATCGGCGACCTCGTGCTCATCAACGAGACCCGCCCGCTGAGCGCCACCAAGCGCTGGCGCCTGGTCGAGATCCTCGAGAAGGCCAAGTAAGGCCTCGGCCTTCTTGGAATCCAAGGAGTAAGAAGTGATTCAGAACGAATCCCGACTCAAGGTCGCCGACAACACCGGCGCCAAGGAGCTGCTCACGATCCGTGTGCTCGGCGGCTCTGCTCGCCGGTACGCCGGCGTGGGCGACATCATCGTCGCGACGGTGAAGGATGCCATCCCCGGCGGAAACGTCAAGAAGGGTGATGTCGTCAAGGCCGTCATCGTGCGCACCGTCAAGTCGACCCGTCGTCCCGACGGTTCGTACATCAAGTTCGACGAGAACGCCGCCGTGATCCTGAAGAACGACGGGGAGCCCCGCGGCACCCGCATCTTCGGACCCGTCGGTCGTGAACTTCGCGACAAGAAGTTCATGAAGATCGTCTCGCTCGCCCCGGAGGTCATTTGATCATGGCGAAGATCAAGAAGGGCGACCTGGTTCAGGTCATCACGGGCGCCAAGCCCGAGCGCGGCGGAGACCGCGGTAAGCAGGGCAAGGTCCTCGAGGTCCTTGTCGAGCGCAACCGCGTCATCGTCGAAGGCGTGAACTACGTCACCAAGCACACCCGCGTGGGTCAGACCCAGCGCGGCACCAAGACGGGCGGTCTCGAGACGTTCGAGGCTCCCATCCACATCTCGAATGTCGCCCTGGTCGACCCCGAGACGAAGAAGCCGACCCGTGTCGGTCGACGCGTCGAGGAGCAGGTCAAGGACGGCGTCAAGCGCACGGTCCGCGTGCGCTACGCGAAGAAGTCAGGCAAGGACCTCTGAGAATGAGCACTGCACCTGCCGCGGAGGCTGGCAAGATCCAGCCCCGCCTGAAGCAGAAGTACAAGAACGAGATCCAGAAGGCGCTGCAGGAGGAGTTCGGCTACTCGAACGTCATGCAGACCCCGCGGATCGTCAAGGTCGTCGTCAACACCGGTGTCGGTGAGGCTGCGCGTGACAGCAAGGTGATCGATGGTGCGGTCGACGACCTCACCAAGATCACCGGCCAGAAGCCGGTCGTCACCAAGGCCCGCAAGTCCATCGCGCAGTTCAAGCTGCGCGAGGGTCAGGCCATCGGCGCGCACGTCACCCTTCGTGGGGACCGTGCGTGGGAGTTCCTGGACCGTCTCGTGAACCTGGCGCTGCCGCGCATCCGCGACTTCCGCGGTCTGTCGCCCAAGCAGTTCGACGGTCACGGAAACTACACCTTCGGCCTGCAGGAGCAGTCGGTGTTCCACGAGATCAACCAGGACAAGATCGACCGCGTTCGCGGCTTCGACATCACCGTGGTCACCACGGCGTCCACCGACGAAGAAGGCCGCTCGCTGCTGCGTCAGCTGGGCTTCCCCTTCCGTGGGGACGACGCCCAGGCGTGATCCGATAGAGTGGGGCGTTTGGTCCCGGGCTTCGTGTCCGGGACCGAACGCCCGCTACAACTGAACATCGCAAGTCATCGAAGGTCGGCTGTCGCGTAACGGCATCCGAAACCTCGTGAACAAAGGAAACAACACATGACAATGACAGACCCGGTCGCAGACATGCTGACCCGTCTGCGCAACGCGAACTCGGCCCACCACGAAACGGTGTCCATGCCGAGCTCCAAGCTCAAGACTCACATCGCCGAGATCCTCCAGCAGGAGGGCTACATCGCCGGTTGGGAGGTCTCCGACGCCCGTGTCGGCCAGACCCTCACGCTGTCGCTGAAGTACGGCCCCAACCGCGAGCGGTCCATCGCCGGCATCAAGCGCGTCTCCAAGCCGGGTCTGCGCGTGTACGCACGCTCGACCGAGCTGCCCACCGTTCTCGGTGGCCTCGGCGTCGCGATCCTGTCCACCTCCTCTGGTCTCCTCACGGACCGCCAGGCTGAGTCGAAGGGCGTCGGCGGGGAAGTCCTCGCCTACGTGTGGTGATCTGAATGTCCCGCATCGGTCGTCTTCCCATCGACATCCCCGCCGACGTGACCGTCGAGGTCTCCGGCCAGGATGTCTCCGTCAAGGGCCCCAAGGGTGAGCTCAAGCTCACCGTGGCGCGCCCCATCGAGGTCGCTGTCCAGGAGAACCAGGTTCTGGTCTCCCGTCCCGACGACGAGCGCGAGTCGCGTTCGCTCCACGGTCTGACGCGCACGCTCATCAACAACAACATCATCGGCGTCACCCAGGGCTACACCAAGGGCCTTGAGGTCGTCGGCACCGGTTACCGCGTGGCCCAGAAGGGCGGCTCGGTCGAGTTCGCCCTCGGCTTCTCGCACCCCGTGCTCGTCGACCCGCCGGCCGGCATCACGTTCACGGTCGAGGGCAACAACAAGCTCACGGTGAGCGGCATCGACAAGCAGGCCGTCGGTGAAGCCGCCGCCAACATCCGCAAGATCCGCAAGCCCGAGCCGTACAAGGGCAAGGGTGTGCGCTACGCCGGCGAGGTCGTTCGGCGCAAGGCCGGAAAGGCTGGTAAGTAACCATGGCTGTGACTTCCAAGTCCGTCGCACGCGCGCGTCGTCACGCGCGTCTGCGCAAGAAGGTCGTCGGCACCGAGGCGCGTCCGCGTCTTGTCGTCACCCGTTCGGCCCGTCACGTCTTCGTCCAGCTGGTCGACGACAGCAAGGGTCACACCCTTGCGTCGGCGTCGACCCTCGAGACCGACCTGCGCGCCTTCGACGGTGACAAGACCGCCAAGGCCCGCAAGGTCGGCGAGCTGGTCGCCGAGCGTGCCAAGGCCGCCGGCGTCACCGACGTCGTGTTCGACCGTGGTGGCAACCGCTATGCGGGCCGCGTCGCCGCGATCGCCGACGGCGCCCGCGAGGGAGGCCTGAACCTGTGAGCGAGAACAAGGAGAACGAAGTGACCGAAACCGCTCCGGCTGCGGCCGAGGCCGCGCCCGAGACGGCGACTGCGGAGCGCGAGCCGCGCCGCGGGGGTCGCGAGCGCAGCCAGACCCGCGACCGCAACTCGCGCGACCGCAACGACAGCCAGTTCCTCGAGCGCGTCGTCACGATCAACCGCGTGTCGAAGGTCGTCAAGGGTGGCCGTCGCTTCAGCTTCACCGCCCTCGTGGTGGTCGGCGACGGCAACGGTCTCGTGGGTGTCGGCTACGGCAAGGCCCGCGAGGTGCCCCTGGCCATCTCGAAGGGTGTCGAAGAGGCCAAGCGCAACTTCTTCCGCGTGCCCCGCGTCGGCTCCACCATCCCGCACCCCGTGCAGGGTGAGGCCGCCGCCGGTGTGGTGCTGCTGCGTCCGGCTGCCGCCGGTACCGGTGTCATCGCCGGTGGTCCCGTGCGTGCCGTGCTCGAGTGCGCCGGCATCCACGACGTGCTGTCGAAGTCGCTGGGTTCGTCCAACACGATCAACATCGTGCACGCGACCGTCGAGGCCCTCAAGAGCCTCGAGGAGCCCCGTGCCGTTGCCGCCCGTCGTGGTCTGGACTACGACGCGGTCGTTCCGGCGATCATCATCCGCAACGAAGCCAAGGCCGCTGCGGCGAAGAAGGTAGGTGCCTGATGGCTGCCCGTCTGAAGGTGACGCAGGTCAAGTCCAAGGTGAGCGAGAAGCAGAACCAGCGTGACACGCTGCGCAGCCTCGGTCTCAAGCGGATCGGCGACTCGGTCGTCCGTCCCGACGACGCGCAGACGCGCGGCTACGTCAAGACCGTCGCCCACCTCGTCAAGGTTGAGGAGATCGACTAATGGCTGAGAAGGCCGAGAAGAAGGACGAGGCCGTCACGACGGCCGCGCCCAAGAAGGCTGCCGCCAAGAAGTCGGCTGCCCCCAAGGCTGCGCCGAAGAAGGATGCCCCGGCATCCCGTCCCGGCGTGCTGAAGGTCCACCACCTGCGCCCGGTCCCCGGTTCCAACACGGCCAAGACCCGTGTCGGCCGCGGTGAGGGCTCGAAGGGTAAGACCTCGGGCCGTGGCACCAAGGGCACCAAAGCCCGCTACAGCGTGAAGGTCGGCTTCGAGGGCGGCCAGATGCCGCTGCACATGCGCACTCCGAAGCTGCGCGGGTTCAAGAACCCGTTCCGCGTCGAGTACCAGGTCGTGAACCTCGAGAAGCTCGCCGAGCTGTACCCGCAGGGTGGCGACGTCACCGTGGGCGACCTGGTCGCCAAGGGTGCCGTTCGCAAGAACGAGAAGGTCAAGGTGCTCGGCACCGGCGACATCTCGGTCCCGCTCACGGTGTCGGTGGACAAGGTCTCCGGCTCCGCTGAGCAGAAGATCGTCGCCGCCGGCGGCACCATCAAGTAATCGCGCCACAGGGGCCGGAGCAGCGCTCCGGCCCCTGTGCCGTACTCTGGTTGACGGCGCGCCTTGTGCCGCCGCCGATCTCACTGGAGGAATCCGACTTGTTCAGCGCCATCGCGCGGGTCTTCCGCACACCCGACCTGCGGCGGAAGATCGGCTTCACGCTCGCGATCATCGCCATCTATCGCCTGGGCGCGCACGTGCCGACGCCGTTCGTGGACTTCCCGAACGTGCAGTCGTGTCTCGCGCAGTCCGGCAGCACCGAGGGCCTGCTCTCACTGGTGAACCTCTTCTCCGGTGGCGCCCTGCTGCAGCTGTCGATCTTCGCGCTCGGCGTGATGCCGTACATCACCGCGACGATCATCGTGCAGCTGCTGCGTGTGGTCATCCCGCACTTCGAGGCCCTGTACAAGGAAGGCCAGGCCGGCCAGGCCAAGCTGACCCAGTACACGCGCTACCTCACCATCGCCCTCGCGATGCTGCAGTCGACCACGCTCATCACCGTGGCCCGCAGCGGCCAGCTCTTCGGCATCACCGGCATCGCCGACTGCGAGCAGGTGCTCACCAACGACGCGTGGTGGGCCCAGCTGCTCATGATCATCACGATGACCGCCGGCACCGGCCTCATCATGTGGTTCGCGGAGCTCGTCACCGAGCGCGGCGTCGGCAACGGCATGTCGATCCTCATCTTCACCTCGATCGCAGCGACCTTCCCCTCGGCCATGTGGTCGATCTGGCAGGCACGCAGCTTCGAGATCTTCCTCCTGGTGCTCGCGGTCGGCATCCTCACCGTCGCGCTGGTCGTGTTCGTCGAGCAGTCCCAGCGGCGCATCCCGGTGCAGTACGCCAAGCGCATGGTCGGTCGGCGCACCTACGGCGGCACCAACACCTACATCCCGATCAAGGTGAACATGGCCGGCGTCGTGCCCGTCATCTTCGCCTCGTCGCTGCTGTACATCCCCGCCCTGATCGCGCAGTTCAACCAGACGCCCGATGCCGACGGCAACATCCCCGGCTGGGTGGCCTGGATCCAGCAGTACTTCACCACCGGTGACAGCCCGTTCTACATGGCGGTCTACTTCCTGCTGATCGTCGGCTTCACCTACTTCTACGTCGCCATCACGTTCAACCCGGTCGATGTCGCGGACAACATGAAGAAGTACGGCGGATTCATCCCCGGCATCCGTGCCGGCCGGCCGACCGCCGAGTACCTCGACTACGTGCTGACGCGCATCACACTGCCGGGATCGATCTACCTGGGTCTCATCGCCCTGCTCCCGCTGCTGGCCCTCGCGACGGTCGGCGCCAACCAGAACTTCCCGTTCGGTGGCGCGTCGATCCTCATCATCGTCGGCGTGGGTCTCGAGACGGTCAAGCAGATCGACGCCCAGCTGCAGCAGCGCCACTACGAAGGACTCCTCCGATGACCATCCCCCGTCTTCTCATCGTCGGACCGCAGGGCTCGGGCAAGGGCACGCAGGGCGTGCGCGTCGCCGAGGCCTTCGGCATCCCCGTCATCTCCACCGGCGACGTGTTCCGCGCCAACGTGAAGGCCGGCACCGAGCTCGGCAAGCAGGTGCAGGCCATCATCGAGGCCGGCAACCTCGTCCCCGACGAGCTGACCAGCGCGATCGTGCGCGACCGGCTCACGCAGGACGACGCCGCCGCCGGCTTCCTCCTCGACGGCTACCCCCGCAATCTCGGCCAGGTGGCCGACCTCGACGCGTTCCTGGATGGCCGCGGCGAGGAGCTCACCGGCGTGATCGAGCTGAGCGTGCCCCGCGATGAGAGCATCTCGCGGCTCACGCTGCGCGCCGCCGAGCAGGGCCGCACCGACGACACCGAAGAGGTCATCGCGAACCGCCTCGGCATCTACGAGCGGGAGACCGCGCCGATCCTCGACGTCTACCGCGGGCGCGGCATCGTCGACACGATCGACGGCGTCGGCACGCTGGACGAGATCACCGAGCGGATCCGCGCCGCGCTGGCCGCGCGCGATCTCGTCGGCGCCTGATCGACGTGCTGCGCCGCTCCATCTACAAGACCCCCGCGCAGCTGCGGTCGATGGTCGAACCCGGACTCATCACCGCCGCCGCGCTCGACGCCGTGCGGGCGCTGGTGGCGCCGGGGGTGACGACGCTGCAGCTGGATGCCGCCGCGTCCGAGGTCATCCGCGCACGCGGGGCCGAGTCGAACTTCCAGCTGGTGCGCGGCTACCGCCACACCGTCTGCACGTCGGTGAACGAGCAGGTCGTCCACGGCATCCCCAGCGACCGCGCACTCGAGCCGGGCGACATCGTGTCGATCGACGCCGGGGCCCAGTACCGCGGGTGGAACGGGGACTCGGCGATCACCGTCGTCGTGCCCGACCCGTCGCGGCCCGAACTCGTCGCCGCCCGCGAGCGGCTGTCCGAGGTGACCGAGGGGTCGCTCTGGGCCGGCATCGCCGCGCTCGCGCACGCCCGTCACATCGGTGAGGTCGGTGCGGCCGTGCAGGGGTACATCGAGGATTCCGGCGAGGACTACGGCATCCTGCGCGACTATGTCGGCCACGGGATCGGCCGCAAGATGCACGAGGCGCCGTCGGTGTTCAACTACCGGGTCGCCGACCGCGGACCCGAGGTCAAGCCGGGTCTGTGCCTGGCGATCGAGCCGATGGTGGTCGCCGGCAGCGAGGAGACCTTCGTCGAGGACGACGACTGGACGGTCTCGACCATCGACGGCTCGGCCGGCTCACACTGGGAACATAGCGTCGCGGTGCATGATGAAGGCATCTGGGTGCTCACGGCGCCCGATGGAGGAGCAGCGGGCCTCGCGCCGTTCGGCGTGGTCCCGCGCAAGATCGGATAGGGGCGGCTCGTGGCAGCGGCAGGCAACAAGACCAACTGGTTCGCGATCTGGGTGAGTGTGGCGGTCGTCGTCGTGCTCGTCGGCGTCGGCGCGCTGGTCTGGTTCATGAACAGCTCGGCGACCTCGCCCGGCTCCCCGCCGGAGAGCGCGGCCGTCGAGGCCGAGACCGGCGCCATCATCGTGGGCGACGGGCCCGACGAGGTCGAGGTGTGGGCCGACTTCTTCTGCCCCCACTGCCAGGACTTCGAGGACCTCTACGGCCCTGAGATCGCGTCGCTGGTCGAGTCCGGTGACATCACGCTGCGTCTGCAGCCGGTCGCGCTGTCGGGGCTGAACGCGGCATCCGGCACCGAATTCTCTGCCCGCTCCGCCGGCGCGATGTACTGCGTCGCCGAAGAGGCCGGAGGCGAGGCGGCCTACGACTTCATGCAGGCCGTGTTCGCCGAGCACCCGACCGGCCAGGGCCTCAGCAACGAGCTGATGGCGTCGATGGCCGCGGATGCCGGGGCCCCCGACGCCGCAGCCTGCATCGAGGACGGCACTTACAACAAGTTCGTGCAGGCCCAGTCGCAGAAGCTCCCCGCCAATGAGCAGGGCCAGGCGGGCACCCCCACGCTGCTGGTGAACGGCGAGTACGTCACCATCAGCGGAAACGTCGCCGCCGACATCACCGACCGCCTGGGTCAGTAGTTCCCGCGGGCGCGCGCCGGCCCGGCATCCTGGCCGCCGGCATCCGCGAGCCCCGGCATCCGGGAGCCCCGGCATCCGGGAGCCCCGGCATCCGCGCATCCGCACCGCGAACCCACACGCAACGCACGAGACCACACCCCCCGAACGCGCGGGAGGTGTGGTTTCGTGCATTCGGTGTGGGGTGGCCGCGCACAGAGCCGCGCGAAGGAGCTGCCGGGACTGGGCCGGGCGGGCCCGGGCGGGGGTGGCGTCGGCGAGCGGGATCGGAGCTGCGCGAAGGACGTGCCGGGACCGGGGCGGCGCCGGGGCGGGGTGGGCCCGGCCGGGGCCGGGGCGGGGCGAGCGGGATCGGGGCGGGGCTTGGGCGGACCCGGGCGAGGGCGGGGCGGGGCCGGGGCAGGGCTTCGGCGGGTCGGAGGTAGGACCGGGGGCTCGCGTCGGTCCGGCGGGGCTCGTGGCTCGTGATCTGTCGCAGACAGGTACCGCGACGTCTCGAACCCACATGCAACGCACCAACCCACACGCGGCGAACGCGCGGGAAGTGTGGGTTCGTCCTCTCGGTGTGGGCTGGCGAGCCCGAATCGTCGTGCGCGGCCGCCTCGCGGACCGGCCGCGGGGGTGCGGGGTGGTGGCGGCGATGTCTCCACAAGCGGCCATCACGCGGGAACCTGCGCGGAACTGGGGGATGCCGCGGCACGCGTCTCCGGAGTGGGCCACCGTGGGGGCATGGATGTTCCCGAGGCCCGCGGCCACCTGCTGTCCCGCAGCCGACTCGAAGCGACCGGCATGTCGCCCCGCCGGCTGGCCGGCGCGGTCGAGGCGGGGGAGCTGCGCCGAATCCACCGTGGCTGGTACGTGCCGGATGCGACCTGGCGTGCCGCCTACTCCGAGGACCGCCACCTCCTCCGCGTCGTGGCCGCGCACGAACGCCGGCGCGGGACGGATGCCGTCTTCTCCTTCGTGTCCGCGGCGGTGCTGCACGGTCTTCCCCTGCTGCGGCTGCGGCCGCAGCGGGTGCATGTGAGTGGCGCCAGAACGAACGGTCTCGTCGCAGGCGGCGACCGGATCGTCGCACGCCACGAGATCGAGGTGCCGATACACGACCGCACGGTCGTGTGCGGCATCCCGTGCACGACGCTCTCCCGCACGGTGGCGGACGTCATCCGTCTCGCGCCCGAGGCAGCAGGCCTCGCCATCGCCGATGCCGCCCTCCATCAGGTCGCCTACACGGCGCGCACCCGCACCTACGACGACGATGCCGACGCCGCGTTCCGCCGGGAGGTGGCGGAGCACCTCGTCCGACATCCGCGCGCACGGGGTGTGCGGCTGGGCCGTCGAGTGCTGACCTTCGCCGACGGCCGCGCCGAGACCGCAGGCGAGACGCTGTGCCGCCTGTTCCTGCGGGACCTCGGCTTCACCGCGCTGGTGCCGCAGGTGCCGGTCCGCGCGCCGCGCGGCGGCTGGTTCTGGATCGACATCGGCTTGGAGGCGGTGCCCGCCTGGTTCGAGTTCGACGGCAGGGGCAAGTACACCGACCCGGCGCTGCGGGGGGCCGTCGACCTCGAGGCGGTGCTGCTGGCCGAGAAGGAGAGGGAGGACTGGATCCGCGGCACGACCGGGCGACCCTTCGTCAGAGCAGGGCAGGCCCACCTCGAGAGCGCCGACACGCTGGGGGAGCGGCTTGCGCACTTCCGGGTCTTCCCTGCGTGAACCCCACGCGTCCCCCGGCGACACGCCGCGACCGACACGCCCGAGTTGCCGCCGCGGTCACTACCACGTATGCTTGACGTTTGGTGCGTTGCGCCCGCTTTGGCGTGTCGCCGCACCGAATCCCATCCACCGCAGACCGACCGGTCCGCACAACTGTAAGCGAGCGTATGGCGAAGAAAGACGGTGTCATCGAGATCGAGGGTGTGATCTCCGAGGCTCTCCCGAACGCGATGTTCCGCGTGGAGCTGAGCAACGGACACAAGGTGCTCGCGACCATCTCCGGCAAGATGCGGCAGAACTACATCCGCATCATCCCCGAAGACCGTGTCGTCGTCGAGCTCAGCCCGTACGACCTCACGCGCGGTCGCATCGTCTACCGCTACCGCTAGACCGGTCGAGAAGTAACGCCCCGGGCCCTCGCGTGCCCGCCCGGCGAAGACAGCGAACAGGAAAATCATGAAGGTCAATCCCTCCGTCAAGCCCATCTGCGACCACTGCAAGGTCATCCGCCGCCACGGCCGCGTGATGGTCATCTGCAAGTCCAACCCGCGCCACAAGCAGCGCCAGGGCTGACGCGGCGGGATGCCACGGCATCCCCGCCCACCCAGTCGTACAACTGAACACATACACACGGCAGGATCAGAACCCGCGCGAGCGGGGGACACCTCGGGGCGGAGGCCCGGGCACCGATCCTGTTCCACACCTCCACTCACTCCTAGGAGAGCCGCATGGCACGTCTTGCCGGCGTCGACATCCCGCGCGATAAGCGCGTGGTCATCGCCCTGACCTACATCTACGGCGTTGGCCGTACCCGTTCCCACGAGATCCTCAGCGCCACCGGGATCGACGAGAGCATCCGCGTCAAGGACCTCAGCGACGATCAGCTCGTCGCGCTCCGCGACTACATCGAGGGCAACTACAAGGTGGAGGGTGACCTTCGCCGCGAGGTGGCCGCCGACATCCGCCGCAAGGTCGAGATCGGTTCGTACGAGGGCCTGCGCCACCGCCGCGGCCTGCCGGTGCGCGGCCAGCGCACCAAGACCAACGCGCGTACCCGCAAGGGCCCCAAGCGCACGGTCGCCGGCAAGAAGAAGGCGCGCTAGGCCTCCGCCGGCGCCCCAGGATTTAGGGAGAACGCACAACATGGCACAGGCCAAGAGCGCCGCGCGCAAGCCGCGTCGCAAGGAGAAGAAGAACATCGCGCTGGGCCACGCCCACATCAAGTCGACGTTCAATAACACGATCGTCTCGATCACCGACCCGTCCGGCGCCGTCATCAGCTGGGCTTCGTCCGGCGGTGTGGGCTTCAAGGGCTCGCGCAAGTCGACCCCCTATGCCGCAGGCATGGCTGCGGAGTCGGCTGCGCGCCAGGCTCAGGAGCACGGCGTCAAGAAGGTCGACGTCTTCGTGAAGGGTCCGGGTTCGGGCCGCGAGACCGCGATCCGCTCGCTGACGGCCGCCGGCCTCGAGGTGGGGTCCATTCAGGACGTCACCCCGCAGGCGCACAACGGCTGCCGCCCGCCCAAGCGTCGCCGCGTCTGATTCCTCGACAGGCTCAGGGGGCGGGACGGCCATTCGAGCCGTCCCGCCCCGAGCCGGTCGAACTCGCGCTTTCCGGATGCCGCGACGCGCGGCATCCTCGAGACAACTCAACACCTCACCACACCCACGTGTCATATAGCGGTCACGTGATTGAAAGGAACACATCGTGCTCATCGCACAGCGTCCCACTCTGACCGAGGAGAAGATCGGCGAGTTCCGCAGCCGGTTCATCATCGAGCCGCTCGAGCCCGGATTCGGCTACACGATCGGCAACGCGCTGCGTCGCAGCCTGCTGTCGTCGATTCCCGGCGCCGCCGTCACCAGCATCCGCATCGACGGCGTGCTGCACGAGTTCAGCACCATCCCCGGGGTGAAGGAGGATGTCACCGAGATCATCCTCAACATCAAGCAGCTCGTCGTCTCGAGCGAGCGCGATGAGCCCATCACCGCTTACCTGCGCAAGACGGGTGCGGGCGAGGTCACCGCGGCGGACATCTCCGCCCCGGCCGGTGTCGAGGTGCACAACCCCGAGCTGGTCATCGCGACGCTCAACGACACCGCCAAGTTCGAGCTCGAGCTGACGATCGAGCGTGGCCGCGGCTACGTCTCGGCCACCCAGAACCGCAACGAGTACGCCGAGGCCGGGGTCGTCCCGATCGACTCGATCTACTCGCCGGTGCTCAAGGTGAGCTACCGCGTCGACGCGACCCGTGCCGGTGAGCGCACCGACTTCGACAAGCTCGTGCTCGACGTCGAGACCAAGGCTTCGATGGCTCCCCGTGACGCCGTCGCATCGGCCGGCCGCACCCTGACCGAGCTGTTCGGTCTGGCGCGCGAGCTGAACGTCGAGGCCGAGGGCATCGAGATCGGCCCCGCGCCCGTGGAGACGGTGCTCTCCAACGAGCTGTCGATGCCGATCGAGGACCTCGACCTGTCGGTGCGTTCGTACAACTGCCTCAAGCGCGAGGGCATCAACACGGTCTCGGAGCTGGTCGCCCTGTCCGAGACGCAGCTGATGAACATCCGCAACTTCGGTCAGAAGTCGGTCGACGAGGTGCGCGACAAGCTCGTCTCGCTCGGCCTGTCGCTGAAGGACTCGGTTCCCGGGTTCGACGGCGCGCACTTCTACGGCGGCTACGACGACGAGAACATCTGATCGGTCCCCGATGCCGCGACTCGGCCTGAAGCCGGGAAGCGACATGCAGAGCCTTCTTCTTTCCAACTGGAGTAATTGACATGCCCAAGCCCACCAAGGGTCCCCGCCTCGGAGGCGGCCCCGCCCACGAGCGCCTGCTTCTCGCGAACCTGGCCGCCGCGCTGTACACCCACGGCTCGATCACGACCACCGTGACCAAGGCCAAGCGCGTGCGTCCGCTGGCAGAGCGCCTCATCACGTTCGCCAAGCGCGGCGACCTGCACGCACGCCGTCGCGTGCTGTCGGTCATCGGCGACAAGACGGTCGTGCACACCCTGTTCACGGAGATCGCGCCGCAGGTCGCCGAGCGTGAGGGCGGCTACACCCGCATCACGAAGATCGGCAACCGCAAGGGCGACAACGCCCCCATGGCCGTCATCGAGCTCGTGCTCGAGCCGGTGAACCCGAAGCCGAAGTCGGCGAAGAAGTCGGGCGCGGCCGCTGCTGCTGCTCCGGCCGCCGAGGCCGAGGCTCCCGCCGAGGAGACCGTGGTCGAGGAGACCCCCGCCGAGGAGACCCCGGTCGCCGAGGCCGGCGCCGAGTCGCCCGAGGAGGGCGCTGCCGCTGAGGCCGCCGCCGAGGACGCCGTCGAGGAGCCCGCGAAGTCCGAGTGACTCGCGGCATCCGCTGCATCACGAAGCCCGCTCCGGTTCGCCGGGGCGGGCTTCGTCGTGTGCGGGCCCCGAAAAGCGCCCTACGTGATCGCGAGGCGGACGATCGCTCCGACGACGCAGGCCCACAGCAGGCTGGCGAGCGTGCCGACGATGAAGCGCTCGCGCGCGGCGGGGGTCGCCAGTTCCGAGAAGCGGCCGATGCCCTTGAGGGCCACGACCACGGCGATCGCCTCGGGGAAGCCGGCGATGATGCCGAGCACGACCCCGAGCCGCTCGAGGTAGCCGATGGTGGTGCCGCCGCGCAGGATCTCCTGCATCGAGCCCGGGTCGTCTCCGGCATCCGCACGCGCCGAGACGAGGATGCCGCCGGCGACGCCTTCGCGCACGGTGCCGTGCGTCGCGATCGCGAGCACGCGGCGCACGACCGGGTCGCCGCCGAGCACGGCCAGCGCGACCGCGGGCAGCGCGACGATGAGGCCGAGCAGACCGGGTGCGTTCCACGGCAGCACCGCGACGACCAGCAGGCACAGCACGACGATGCCGCCGGCGACCGCCAGCGTGGTGTTCCGGGGCCTGCGCAGGTTCACCACGATGAGCGCCAGCGCCGCTGCGAGCGCGAGGAACAGCGAGATCGTCACGAAGGCGGAGACGAGGGCATCGGGGAACACGACCGGCATGCGGCACAGTCTCGCACGGCCCTCCCGCACGCTCGCGAGATGCGACTCTTGCCTCCCCGTGTCGCCTAGGCCATCCTCTGACCATGGCGAAGATGGAGCACTTCGAGATCCCCGCAGACGACATCGGCCGTGCGCAGGAGTTCTACCGTGAGGTCCTCGGGTTCGAGTATGAGCCGTGGGGCGACGACATGGGCATGCTGCGACAGCCCGATGGCGAGGGCGTCAGCGGCGACCTGCACCAGCGCGGCACCGCCCCGCATCCGACCGTGGTCTTCACCGTCGACCGCATCGAGGACACCGTGGCCCTCGCGCAGGCCCGCGGTGGCGAACTGGTGGGGGCGATCCAGCCGCTCGATGAGACGTCGCGGTGGGCGTACATCCGCGACAGCGAGGGCAACCTGATCGGCCTGTACGACGAGGTGGCGGCGGCCTGATCCGACGGGCTCGCCGCCCCGGCGCTGATAGCCTGGAGCGCGTGTCAACCGAAGCCTTGACGGTCGCCGAGCCTGCCATCGACCCCACGTTCGAGAACGTCTGGGACGAGCTCGTCTGGCGCGGCCTCGTGCATGTGTCCACGGATCAGCAGGCGCTGCGCGAACTGCTCGCGGGCGACCCGATCACGTACTACTGCGGTTTCGACCCGACGGCGCCGAGCCTGCACCTGGGCAATCTGGTGCAGCTGCTGACCCTGCGTCGCATCCAGCTCGCCGGGCACCGCCCCCTCGGGCTGGTCGGCGGATCGACCGGTCTCATCGGCGACCCGCGGCCATCGGCCGAGCGCACCTTGAACACCCCCGAGGTGGTCGCCGAGTGGGTGACGCGCCTGCGCGGACAGGTCGAGCGGTTCCTCAGCTTCGAGGGGGACAACGCCGCGCGCATCGTCAACAACCTCGACTGGACGGCCCCGCTGAGCGCCATCGACTTCCTCCGCGAGGTCGGCAAGCACTACCGCGTCGGCACGATGCTCAAGAAGGACGCGGTCGCGGCGCGGCTCAATTCCGACGCCGGCATCAGCTACACCGAGTTCAGCTACCAGATCCTCCAGGGGATGGACTACCTCGAGCTCTACCGCCAGTACGACTGCGTGCTGCAGACCGGAGGCAGCGACCAGTGGGGCAACCTCACCAGCGGCACGGATCTCATCCACCGCGTGGAGGGCGTCTCGGTGCACGCGATCGGCACGCCGCTGATCACCAACAGCGACGGCACGAAGTTCGGCAAGAGCGAGGGCAACGCCGTCTGGCTCGATCCCGAGATGTGCAGCCCGTACCGGATGTACCAGTTCTGGCTCAACACCGACGACGCCGACGTGGTCAGCAGGCTGAAGGTGTTCACATTCCTCACGCGCGACGAGATCACGGAGTACGAACGTCTCGTGGCCGAAGAGCCTTTCCGGCGTGCGGCGCAGAAGCGGCTCGCGCTGGAGGTGACGGCGCTCGTGCACGGCACGGACGCCGCGGCAGCCGTCATCGCGGCATCCGAGGCGCTCTTCGGCAAGGGCGACCTGACGACGCTGGATGCCGGCACGCTCCGCTCCGCGCTCGAGGAGCTTCCCCACGCCGAGGTGCCCGCCGGCACGACGGTGGTGCAGGCGCTCGTCGACACCGGCCTGACGGCGAGCCTCTCGGAGGCGCGTCGCGCGATCGCGCAGGGCGGGGTGTCGCTCGACGGCGTGCGTGTCGAGGATGAGGCGGCGCTGGTGACCGGCGGGCTCCCCGGGGGCGTGTCGGTGCTGCGGCGCGGCAAGAAGACCCTCGCCGGGCTGTTCCCGGCGCCGGCCGCGGTCTGACCCGGTAGGCGGCCGGGGGAGCGAAGGATGCCGTTCACTCCCAGTCACGCCGTCGTCGCGCTGCCGTTCATCCGCACCCCGCTGATCCCGGCGGCGATCGCGATCGGGGCGATGACGCCGGACCTCCCGCTGTTCCTGCGCGGGACGCCGCTGACCTACGGCCTCACCCACTCGGTGGGCGGCCTGCTCGTCACCGTGCTCACCGCGTTCGTCCTGCTGCTGGTGTGGCGGTGCGTGCTGCGCCCGGCCGTGCGCGAACTCTCCCCGGCCTGGCTGGCCGTGCGGCTGCCGCCGGAATGGGACAGGGGAGCGGCCGCGGCCGCACGGGACACGGTGGGGCGGCTGCCGGGCGGCCGCTACGCCCGCGGTCACCTCGTGCTGGTGGCGCTCTCGCTGCTGCTGGGCGTGCTGACGCACATGGTGTGGGATGCCTTCACGCACGAGGGGCGCTGGGGCGTCGCGGTCTTTCCGGCGCTGGGTGACGCGTGGGGTCCATTCACCGGCTTCAAGTGGCTGCAGTACGGCTCCGGCGTGGTGGGTATCGCAGTGATCGCGGCCTGGGCGCTGCTGCGCCTGCGTACGCAGGAGGCGACCGGGCTCCCGGCGCGGATGCTGCCGCGTGCCGTGCGTGCGGCATGGTGGCTGTCGCTTCCCGCCGTGCTCGTCGGTGCCTGGGTCATCGGCCTTGCGCTCTACGGTCCGCTCGATGCGGAGTTCACTGTGGCGCACCTGGCGTACCGGGTGCTTCCGCCGGCCTGCGCGCTGTGGGGCGCGGGGACGGTCGCGCTCGCTGCGGCCGTGCAGCTGCTGCGCCGCCGGAGCTCCCCGAGGGACGGGGCCGGCACCCCCGCGACTTCCGCGTGATTCCGGGCGACACGCCCGGGGGGCGGCCCGGATTTGCCGGGCCCCCGGATCCCGCGTAATGTTTTCTCTGTTGGCCCCAAAGGGGAAAGCGAAGCGGCCGGAAGGCCCCGCTCCTCTCATGCAGCCAACATCCCCCATCCTGGTTACGCCTCACTGAGGTTGTGCTACGATAGGGACTCCGGTTCGCAGAACCAGGTCAGGGACCACTGGCAGGCAACCGCCCGCCGAAGCGCCGATCTGGAACGTCGGACCGCAAACATGAAACGACGCCCTTCAGGGCAGGCCGAGAGGTCTGTCGGGAGGAGCATCCGATCCTTGAGAACTCAACAGCGTGCACTTGTCAAATGCCAAATAACCTCGTCCCGGTTTTTACCGGGTGAGATTCCTTTGGATCAAAGTCCGGCACTTCGGTGTCGGCAACGGATAAGTCAGTAATGACATCCATTTGGTCAGTTCAAACTCGCTGCTTCGGCCTTTTTCCGGTCGTTGTCAGTATTTTTCTTTTACGGAGAGTTTGATCCTGGCTCAGGATGAACGCTGGCGGCGTGCTTAACACATGCAAGTCGAACGGTGAAGCAGAGCTTGCTCTGTGGATCAGTGGCGAACGGGTGAGTAACACGTGAGCAACCTGCCCCTGACTCTGGGATAAGCGCTGGAAACGGCGTCTAATACTGGATACGAGCTGCGACCGCATGGTCAGCAGTTGGAAAGATTTTTCGGTCTGGGATGGGCTCGCGGCCTATCAGCTTGTTGGTGAGGTAATGGCTCACCAAGGCGTCGACGGGTAGCCGGCCTGAGAGGGTGACCGGCCACACTGGGACTGAGACACGGCCCAGACTCCTACGGGAGGCAGCAGTGGGGAATATTGCACAATGGGCGAAAGCCTGATGCAGCAACGCCGCGTGAGGGACGACGGCCTTCGGGTTGTAAACCTCTTTTAGCAGGGAAGAAGCGAAAGTGACGGTACCTGCAGAAAAAGCGCCGGCTAACTACGTGCCAGCAGCCGCGGTAATACGTAGGGCGCAAGCGTTATCCGGAATTATTGGGCGTAAAGAGCTCGTAGGCGGTTTGTCGCGTCTGCTGTGAAATCCCGAGGCTCAACCTCGGGCCTGCAGTGGGTACGGGCAGACTAGAGTGCGGTAGGGGAGATTGGAATTCCTGGTGTAGCGGTGGAATGCGCAGATATCAGGAGGAACACCGATGGCGAAGGCAGATCTCTGGGCCGTAACTGACGCTGAGGAGCGAAAGGGTGGGGAGCAAACAGGCTTAGATACCCTGGTAGTCCACCCCGTAAACGTTGGGAACTAGTTGTGGGGTCCATTCCACGGATTCCGTGACGCAGCTAACGCATTAAGTTCCCCGCCTGGGGAGTACGGCCGCAAGGCTAAAACTCAAAGGAATTGACGGGGACCCGCACAAGCGGCGGAGCATGCGGATTAATTCGATGCAACGCGAAGAACCTTACCAAGGCTTGACATATACGAGAACGGGCCAGAAATGGTCAACTCTTTGGACACTCGTAAACAGGTGGTGCATGGTTGTCGTCAGCTCGTGTCGTGAGATGTTGGGTTAAGTCCCGCAACGAGCGCAACCCTCGTTCTATGTTGCCAGCACGTAATGGTGGGAACTCATGGGATACTGCCGGGGTCAACTCGGAGGAAGGTGGGGATGACGTCAAATCATCATGCCCCTTATGTCTTGGGCTTCACGCATGCTACAATGGCCGGTACAAAGGGCTGCAATACCGTGAGGTGGAGCGAATCCCAAAAAGCCGGTCCCAGTTCGGATTGAGGTCTGCAACTCGACCTCATGAAGTCGGAGTCGCTAGTAATCGCAGATCAGCAACGCTGCGGTGAATACGTTCCCGGGTCTTGTACACACCGCCCGTCAAGTCATGAAAGTCGGTAACACCTGAAGCCGGTGGCCCAACCCTTGTGGAGGGAGCCGTCGAAGGTGGGATCGGTAATTAGGACTAAGTCGTAACAAGGTAGCCGTACCGGAAGGTGCGGCTGGATCACCTCCTTTCTAAGGAGCATCTGGCACCCTCGGGTGTCCAGGCGCCGGATCGGGACATACGTTCCCGCCGGTAGCTCATGGGTGGAACATTTGACTTGGTGTCGGAGGGTTGACCTTCATCTCAGTACGCTGCTTGCAGCTGGAACGGGTGGGGTGAGGCTGCCGGCACATGCACGCTGTTGGGTCCTGAGGGACCGGATGCGCACTGGCCTTTCGGGGTTGAGTGTCAGACGGATCCTCTGGACCTGCTTTTGTTTGCCGGCTTTGCTGGTGAGCGGGGTGGGTACCGCCCGTACTTTGAGAACTACACAGTGGACGCGAGCATCTTCGAGATGATCCTTTATGGATTGTTTCGATCGATGATCTTAAAGATCATTAGTCAATTTCTGATCCGAGCTGCTTGCAGCTTGGGTTGCGAGTTTTGATTCAAACTCATGTGATTTTCAAGTCTTTAAGAGCAAACGGTGAATGCCTTGGCATCTGGAGCCGAAGAAGGACGTAGCAATCTGCGATAAGCCTTGGGGAGTGGATAAGCACACTTTGATCCGAGGATTTCCGAATGGGGAAACCCCGCTGGGCGGCGTGCCGACCCAGTGACTCCCGCCTGAATATATAGGGCGGGTAGAGGGAACGTGGGGAAGTGAAACATCTCAGTACCCACAGGAAGAGAAAGCAACCGCGATTCCGTTAGTAGTGGCGAGCGAAACCGGAACAGGCTAAACCGAGTACGTGTGATATCCGGCAGGAGTTGCGTATTCGGGGTTGTGGGACTTTTCAGACAGTTCTGCCGAATTGTCGGCGTTACAAGAAGGTATAGACGAACAGGATTGAAAGCCTGGTCATAGAGGGTGCGAACCCCGTAGTCGACATGCCTCTCTTGACGCGAAGAGTATCCCAAGTAGCACGGGGCCCGAGAAATCCCGTGTGAATCTGTCAGGACCACCTGATAAGCCTAAATACTCCCAGATGACCGATAGCGGACAAGTACCGTGAGGGAAAGGTGAAAAGTACCCCGGGAGGGGAGTGAAATAGTACCTGAAACCGTTTGCTTACAAACCGTTGGAGCCTCCTTAGTAGGGGTGACAGCGTGCCTTTTGAAGAATGAGCCTGCGAGTTAGCGATATGTGGCGAGGTTAACCCGTGAGGGGTAGCCGTAGCGAAAGCGAGTCTGAATAGGGCGATTCAGTCGCATGTCCTAGACCCGAAGCGAAGTGATCTATCCATGGCCAGGTTGAAGCGACGGTAAGACGTCGTGGAGGACCGAACCCACTTAGGTTGAAAACTGAGGGGATGAGCTGTGGATAGGGGTGAAAGGCCAATCAAACTTCGTGATAGCTGGTTCTCTCCGAAATGCATTTAGGTGCAGCGTTGCGTGTTTCTTGCCGGAGGTAGAGCTACTGGATGGCCGATGGGCCCTACAAGGTTACTGACGTCAGCCAAACTCCGAATGCCGGTAAGTGAGAGCGCAGCAGTGAGACTGTGGGGGATAAGCTTCATAGTCGAGAGGGAAACAACCCAGACCACCAACTAAGGTCCCAAAGCGCGTGCTAAGTGGGAAAGGATGTGGAGTTGCTTAGACAACCAGGAGGTTGGCTTAGAAGCAGCCACCCTTGAAAGAGTGCGTAATAGCTCACTGGTCAAGTGATTCCGCGCCGACAATGTAACGGGGCTCAAGCACGCCACCGAAGTTGTGGCATTGACATTATTGGTAGGCCTTCGTGGTCCAGCCGTGTTGATGGGTAGGAGAGCGTCGTGTGGCCAGCGAAGCGGCGGTGTGAACCAGCCGTGGAGGCTACACGAGTGAGAATGCAGGCATGAGTAGCGAAAGACGTGTGAGAAACACGTCCTCCGAAAGACCAAGGGTTCCAGGGTCAAGCTAATCTTCCCTGGGTAAGTCGGGACCTAAGGCGAGGCCGACAGGCGTAGTCGATGGACAACGGGTTGATATTCCCGTACCGGCGAAGAACCGCCCAAGCTAATCCAGTGGTGCTAAGTGCCCGAATTCCTCTGATTCGATCCCTTCGGGGTGAGAACGTTGGAGCTAGCGCACGACCCCATGCTGGTGCGGTTAGCGTATTAACAGGTGTGACGCAGGAAGGTAGCCCAACCCGGGCGATGGTTGTCCCGGGGCAAGTGCGTAGGCCGAGTGATAGGCAAATCCGTCACTCATACAGGCTGAGACACGATGCGGATAAAAAGTGGGTGATCCTATGCTGCCAAGAAAAGCATCGACGCGAGGTTCTAGCCGCCCGTACCCCAAACCGACTCAGGTGGTCAGGTAGAGAATACCAAGGAGATCGAGAGAATCGTGGTTAAGGAACTCGGCAAAATGCCCCCGTAACTTCGGGAGAAGGGGGGCCTTCGACGTATTAGGACTTGCTCCGAAAGCGTTTGGAGGCCGCAGAGACTAGTGGGTAGCGACTGTTTACTAAAAACACAGGTCCGTGCCAAGTCGCAAGACGATGTATACGGACTGACGCCTGCCCGGTGCTGGAAGGTTAAGAGGACCGGTTAGCCGCAAGGCGAAGCTGAGAATTTAAGCCCCAGTAAACGGCGGTGGTAACTATAACCATCCTAAGGTAGCGAAATTCCTTGTCGGGTAAGTTCCGACCTGCACGAATGGCGTAACGACTTCCCAACTGTCTCAACCGCGAACTCGGCGAAATTGCATTACGAGTAAAGATGCTCGTTACGCGCAGCAGGACGGAAAGACCCCGTGACCTTTACTACAGCTTGGTATTGGTGTTCGGTGTGGCTTGTGTAGGATAGGTGGGAGACTTTGAAGCATGGACGCCAGTTCATGTGGAGTCATTGTTGAAATACCACTCTGGTCACTCTGGATATCTAACTTCGAACCGTAATCCGGTTCAGGGACAGTGCCTGGTGGGTAGTTTAACTGGGGCGGTTGCCTCCCAAAAAGTAACGGAGGCGCCCAAAGGTTCCCTCAACCTGGTTGGCAATCAGGTGGCGAGTGTAAGTGCACAAGGGAGCTTGACTGTGAGACTGACAGGTCGAGCAGGGACGAAAGTCGGGACTAGTGATCCGGCAGTGGCTTGTGGAAGCGCTGTCGCTCAACGGATAAAAGGTACCTCGGGGATAACAGGCTGATCTTGCCCAAGAGTCCATATCGACGGCATGGTTTGGCACCTCGATGTCGGCTCGTCGCATCCTGGGGCTGGAGTAGGTCCCAAGGGTTGGGCTGTTCGCCCATTAAAGCGGTACGCGAGCTGGGTTTAGAACGTCGTGAGACAGTTCGGTCCCTATCCGCTGCGCGCGTAGGAAGTTTGAGAGGATCTGACCCTAGTACGAGAGGACCGGGTTGGACGAACCTCTGGTGTGCCAGTTGTTCCGCCAGGAGCACCGCTGGTTAGCTACGTTCGGGATGGATAACCGCTGAAAGCATCTAAGCGGGAAGCCGGCCTCAAGATGAGACTTCCATGCCTTCGGGCGAGAGGCTCCCAGCTAGACTACTGGGTTGATAGGCCAGATGTGGAAGTGCAGCAATGCATGCAGCTGACTGGTACTAATAAGCCGATGACTTGATAACACACCCGTTTGAGGTGCTACGCGTCCACTGAGTGGTTCTCGATGTACGGTCGAGAACCGCATGACAACAATCTTTTGTTGTGTGCAGACTGAAACATCAATAGTGTTTCGGCGGCCATAGCGAGAGGGAAACGCCCGGACACATACCGAACCCGGAAGCTAAGCCTCTCAGCGCCGATGGTACTGCAGGGGGGACCCTGTGGGAGAGTAGGACACCGCCGGACTTCTTCCGTGAGAAAGCCACCCAAAGTTGGGTGGCTTTCTCTCGTTAACGCGACAGTTCGTGCGCCATCCCGCGCGCGATAGCGTGGAGCGGTGACTGATCCGAACCTGCCCGAGCGCATCGGCGTCGTGCCCGAGCCCGCACTGCCGCAGCATCCCGACGTTCCCACGTGGCGCATGGCCACGCGTGACGACATCGACGCGATGCACAGCGTGCTGCTGGCCGCAGATCGTGTGGACCACCCCACGTGGACCACGCCGCGCCAAGACGTCGCCGACTCATTCGAGCTGCCGCACATCGACCACGAACGCGACACCGTGATCGGCTTCACCGCCGAGGGCAGCCCGGTCGCCGTAGGCAGTGTGTTCCTTCACCCGTCCCGGGACGTGCGTGTGCAGGTCGAGTTGCAGGGCGCGGTGCATCCCGATGTCCGCCGACGCGGCATCGGCACGCAGCTGGTCGCGTGGCAGCATGATCAGGCGCTCCGGCGCCTCGCTGAGGTCGACTCGCCCCTGCCCGGGGTGGTGAAGGCCTACGCCGAGGGCAGCAACGACGATGCCGCCGCCCTCTTCGAACGGCGCGGGCTGCAGGTCGAGCGCTGGTTCTCGACGATGGAGCGGGATCTGACCGCGCCCGCCGACGAGCGGCCGGCACCCGACGACATCACACTGGTGCCTTACACGGCCGATCGCGCGCTGGACGTGCTCGAGGCCCGCAACGACGCCTTCCGTGATCACTGGGGGAGCCTGCCCTCGCAGCGCGAAGGCTGGCTGAAGTTCGTGGAAGGGCCCTTCCTGCGCCCCGACCTGTCCACCCTCGCGCTGGACGGCGACCGCGTGGTGGCCCTGTGCCTCGCGTCGGTGAACGAGGACGACTGGGATGCGCTGGGAGCCTCCCACGCCTACATCGACCTCATCGGTGTCGTGCGCTCGCACCGCGGGCGGGGGCTGGCTCCGGCCGTCATCGCGCGGAGCCTGCGCGCCGCCGCCGATGCCGGCCTCGAGCGCGCGGTGCTCGACGTCGACACCGAGAGCCCGACGGGTGCCAACGCGCTCTACGAGCGTCTCGGGTTCGTCGCGACAGCGCGCGAGCGGGCGCTCGTGCGCCGGTACTGACCCGGCGTCACTGCGCCGACGGGCGACCCCGCAGCGGTGAGGTGGACTCGCGGACCGCGGCCCGCTCCCGGCCGGCGGGGTATTCGGCATCGAGCGCCTTCACGGCATCCTGCACGGTCGCCGCGTAGAGGTCGGCCCCGGTCGGGCCGGGGTGCACGCCGTCGCCGGCGAGCAGATCGGTGTGCGCGGCGATCGCATCGCTCCAGGTCGCGAGGCTGACATTGCTGCGGCCACGGGCGAACGCGCGCAGATCGTCGTTGACCCCGGGGATCCAATCGCGGGGCGCGAACGCGTCCACGAGCACGAGGCGCCGGTCGGGACCGGCGATGAGTGCCATCTCCTGCAGTGCTTCCGCCGGCACCGATCCGTTGGTGCCGAGTCCCACGACGATCACCGGGCGCAGCGCCCCGTGATCCTCCAGCGCCCGCAGCACGTCGAGCCCTGCCCACATCGAGCGTGAGACGGCGGCATCGATCGCGATGCCGGGGTAGCGCTCGAGCAGCGCCGGCGCCGACGCCAGCATGACCGAGTCGCCGACCGCGGTGATCTGGTCGCCGGTGATCGCCTCGTGCGCACCGGCGTCGTCGGGGGCCTCGGCGTCCGCTTCCGGGCCGCCCGAGGCGTGCGGCTCCGGGGAGGCGTCGGTCGACTCCTCCTGGTCCGCGTCGCGCCCGGCATCGGCGGACTCCGCCTCGGCACGGGCGGCGTCTTCCGCGCGCTGCCGCGCTTCGTCTGCGGCGGCCTGCAGCGCCGCGTGCCCCGCTTCGATCGCCGCCCCGCCGGTGGTCGCGGCGGGTGCCGTCGCGAGCGCTGCCGTCGTGCCGCTGAGCGCGATCGCCGCCGCGGTGAGGGCCGCGACGGCGCTGAAGCGGCGCCGGGGGTTGCTCGCGAGCCGCCCGCGCAGCTCGCGCAGCGCTGCGCGGAAGCCGTGTCGGCGGACGGGGGTCTCCACCCACCGGTACGACGCCTCTGCGGCGATGAGGGTCACGGCCAGCGCGATCGCGCCCGCCCAGGGCGGCGTGGCCGTGTCGGGGCCGCGGCCCGTGGCGGCGTACGCCACCAGCACGACCACGGGCCAGTGCCAGAGGTAGAGGCCGTACGACCGCTCGCCCACCCACCGCAGCGGCGCCATATCCAGCGCCGGACCCAGCCGCGAGCCGGGCCGGGTGGCGGCGGCGATGGCGGCGACCGTCAGCGCCGACGCCGCCACCAGCACACCCGGATAGGTGAGCGCCCCCTCGAACACCGGCAGCGCCGCGAGTGCGAGGATGCCGACGACCGCCACCGTGCCCGCGATGTCCGTGCGCACTCGCGGCGCGCGGCGCCCGGCGGCATCCGAAGCGTCGGCCTGCAGCGCGACGGCGGTGGTCGACGCCGCGGCATCCGCCGCACGCGAGGCGACGCGGTGAGTGGCGAACGCCAGCGCGACGCCCAGCAGCAGCCCGAACGCGTGGGTGTCGGTGCCGAAGTAGACGCGGGTGGCAGCCGCCCCGCCCGCGATCAGCGCGGCGGCCCACACCGCCGAGCCGGCGGCGGCGATCGATGCCACCGTCACCCGCGCCCACCGGCGCGGCAGCAGCATGACGAGCGGCAGCAGCAGCGGCCAGAGCAGGTAGAACTGCTCCTCGACAGCGAGAGACCAGAGGTTGCCGAAGAGCTCGGGTGCGGTCGAGGCGAAGTAGTCCCCTCCGGCGATCACCGACGCCCAGTTGTATGAGAAGGTCGCCGCACCCAGCAGCTGCCAGTCCAAGCCCACCAGTACGTCCGCGCCGACCAGCCAGGCCACGCTCGCGCATACGGTGACCACCACCGCCAGCGCCGGGAGCAGGCGTCGAGCGCGTCGCCGCCAGAAGTCGCGCAGGCGGATGCGTCCGTGTGCGGACCGCTCCCGCAGCAGCAGCGAGGTGATGAGGAACCCGGAGATGACGAAGAACACGTCCACCCCCAGAAAGCCGCTGCGCAGCCCCCAGGAGGGGAACAGGTGGTAGACGACCACCAGGGTCACCGCGAGCGCGCGGAGTCCGTCGAGCCCCGCATGGCGCAGGGCGCGCGAAGTCATCGGTGCGTTCAAGACAGCTCGCAGGGGGTGGTGGCGGGGCGCGGCGCCGGTGTGGGCGGTGGCGGCCAAAGACCCTCCCAGTCTAGGTCGGGGCGGCCTCCGAGTCTGAGCGCGCAGGGAGAGTCTGCGACCCCGGCGATTTCTCCGGCCGACCCCGGGCGCGGCGCCCCCCGGCGCAATAGGCTGGCCGCAGGCGCACGACTCCCACGGAGGATGAAATGACCGGAACGATCGTTGTCGGAGTGACCGAAGCCCCCGCTGCACGCAGGGCCGTCGAGTGGGCGACGCGTCGAGCCATTCAGCGTCGCCAGAAGGTGGAGCTCGTGAGCGTCGTCGGCGGCGCGATCGGCACCGTCGGCGAGGGCGCGGTGATGGACCTGGTGCTCGACGCCGCCCAGCGCATGCTGCAGGCCGAAGCGGCGCGGGTCGCCGAAGCGGGCGTCGAGGTGACGACGCGGGTGGATGCCGGAAACCCGGTGACGACCCTCGCCGAGGCATCCGAGCGTGCCGCGCTGCTCGTGATCGGCAGCGACTACCGGGGTCCGGGATCAGGCCCCGCACGCGGGGCGCACGGCATCCGCATCGTCGCCGCCTCGCACTGCCCGGTCGTGGTCGTGCCCGACATCGAGATCCACGACCGCGCCGGCGTCATCGTCGGCGTCGACGGTTCGCCGGTGTCGGAGCATGCGATCGCCTTCGCCGCAGCCGAGGCCGACCGTCTGGGTGAGCCGCTCACCGCGGTGTGCGTGTGGACGCCGGTGGCGATGCCGCGCAACGCCACGATGGTCTACCCCGACCTGTACCTGAAGAACATGCAGCAGGCGGCCACCGAGGCCCTCGCCCTGTCGATGGCGGGTCTGCGGTCGCAGTACCCCGACCTCGTCATCGAGGAGCGTGCGGTGGAGGGGCACCCCTCCGCGGTGATCAACGACCTCGCCGCCGGCGCCAAGCTGGCCGTCATCGGCACGCACGGGCGCAACGCGCTCGCGCGGTTCCTGCTCGGCTCGGTCAGCCACGAGGTGCTGCAGCGGCTGGCCACGGTCACGGTCGTCACGCGCTGACGGGCCCGGCGCCGACGCGAATTAGGATGTCGGGGTGCGCATCCGTCTCGACATCGCCTACGACGGCACGCACTTCCGCGGGTGGGCGCGTCAGCCCGGACTGCGCACCGTGCAGGGCACGATCGAGGATGCCGTCACGCGGATCCTCGGCGGCTCGCCGCGCCTGGTCGTCGCCGGGCGCACGGATGCCGGCGTGCACGCGACCGGGCAGGTGGCGCACCTCGACCTCGACGACGGGCAGCTGCACCGCCTGCGCTCGCGGCGCGGGCGGCGGCGTGACGACCGAGTGGATGCCGCAGACGCCGCGGTCGACGATGACGACAGCGAACGCGTGGCGGCGCTCGCCGCCCGCATCGGCGGCGTGCTGGGCCAGTACCCCGACGCGGTCGTGCGGCGCACGTCCATCGCGCCGGAAGGCTTCGACGCCCGGTTCTCGGCGAACAGCCGCCGCTACGAGTACCGCATCGCCGATCTCGCCACCGGCTACGACCCGCTCGAGCGCCACCGCACCACCAGCGTGCGCGCTCACCTCGACGTCGCCGGGATGGACGCCGCCGCGCGCTCGCTGATCGGGTTGCACGACTTCGCCGCGTACTGCAAGCCGCGTGACGAGGCGACGACCATCCGCACCCTGCTGGAGTTCGGGTGGCATCGCGACGACCTCGGCGTGCTCGTGGCATCCGTCAAGGCCGACGCGTTCTGCCACAGCATGGTGCGTGCGCTGGTGGGCGCCTGCGTGGCGGTGGGCGAGGGCCGTCTCAGCCCCGCCGACGTCGTCACCCTGCGCGACGACGCGGTGCGCACGAGCGAGTTCAAGGTGCTGGCCGCGCGCGGGCTCACCCTCACCGAGGTGGGGTACCCCGCCGATGATCTGCTCGCCGCACGCGCCGCCCAGACGCGCAACCGCCGCGACGCCGAATAGCGTTCAGCCACCGCACGTGCAACCGTCACCTCGCGGCCAGGCGTCGGGCATACGCTGGGACTCACGATGAGACTCATCTCGTACAACCTGCGCAAGCACCGCGCCGCCGGCGAACTGTCGGAGCTGGTCGAACGGCACGCGGCCAACGTGCTGTGCCTGCAGGAGGCGGTGACGGCGGAGCTGCCCCGGCAGATCGGCGGCCTCACTCTTGCCGACTCCACCCGCCGCAACAGGCTGGGCCTCGCGGTGTACTACCGCGACAACACGTTCCGCGTGCTCGAGGCGCGCTCGATGTCGCTGAAGAAGTCGCTGCACGACCGTGTGCTCAAGCCCGCAGAGGAGCGGATGCTGGGCGTGCGGCTGCGCGACATCGACAACAACCGCGAGTTCATCGTCGCCTCGTTCCACGCCGCGCCGCTGACGGCGCTGAACTCCTTGCGCCGCCATCAGATCAAGGCGGCGCTGACCGAGCTGGCGGATCTGGGCGACTCGCTGCCCACCCTGATGGTCGGGGACTACAACTACCCCGTCTTCAAGGAGAGCCTGGGCCAGAAGGTGCGGGAGCACGGCTACGAACTCACGCTGAGCGACATGCGCACCTACACGCGGTACAAGTTCTTCCGCGGTCACTACGACTTCGCAACGTCGGTCGGCTTCGACATCGAGCGGGTCACGACGCTTCCGCAGGGCCGCAGCGACCATCTGCCGATCCTCGTGACGGCGACCCCGTCGTCGCTGTCACGCGCGGCTGACGACGCCGCGTAACAGGGTGTGGGCGCTGCAGCCGGCCCGAGTCCCCCAAACTCGTGGCCGGCTGACAGCTACCCCCTGTGAGACGATCCCCACGTCGTCACTCAGGCAATTGAAACGGGCGGAAGTCGAGCCTTGAGGCTCTTGCGGGAAAGTTGCGCTAGAACTGTGGGTCTTTATCTAACGCTGAGACTGGAGGCGTCGATGGCGGTGCGTCGGGGGACCTGCGGGCTGTCCTGACGGCGCACAGGCCGCTCACTGCAGGCGCGTAGAATTCAGGGACCGCTCGCGCCGTCCGGCCGCGGCGAGAGCGGCGGAACAGGAGACCCGATGCGACGAGGTGGCAAGCGTGCAGGCGGGCTCATCGCGATCCTGCTGATCGCCGCGGGCGCGCTCACGGGGTGCGGCCCGGCGCCCTGGACGACGGCGCCCGAGAGCGAGGCCGAGGCGACCCCTCGGGCCACAGCGCCCGTGCCCGCGCCGGTGGCGAGCGACCTTTCCGGGGGCAGCACGCAGCGCGAGCTCACGGCGGGGGCGGTGTCGGCCACGGTGGACTACTGGTCGGATCTGTCGATGGATCGCTGGACCCCGACCGGCGTCAAGCCTCTCAGCATGTCGATGGTCACGACCGTCACGCCCAACGACGGGCAGAAGGTGTACCTGCAGAAGGCCACCATGAACGTCGTGCCCGCCAACGCGGCCGAGACCTTCGAGACGCTCGACCCGCAGGCGGATGCCGCGACGGTCAGCCCGGGCTACCTCGTGCTGAGCCCCTACAGCTACTCGCAGACCTTCAACGTCGGGTCGGTGCCCGACGACGCCACCTTCGTCACCGTGCAGTTCACGTTCGACTTCCTCGTGCAGACGACGCCGACATCGAGCGAGTACGCCAAGCAGACCGCGACCGACGTGCTGACCATCGCCATCGCCGCGCCGCCCGCCGCCGCAGAGTGACGTTCCCCCCCGACCCTGTGTTCGGGCCACCGCGTAAGCGCAAGGGAAGCACAAGGAAGCCCCAAGACGCCTCCCCACGCCCTCAGCGGTTCCTAGACTTCAACCACCGGCATCCGCGTGAACCCGATCACCGAATCTCCGCCGGCATCCCCCTGCGCACCTCTGCGCCCGCTGAAGCCGGTGAGCCATGTCATCCCCCCGTTCGTTCCACCCTGCCCGCCTGCTGGCCGGTACCGCGATCATCGTCGCGGCCGCGCTGCCACTGACAGGCTGCACGCCGCTGCTCGACGCGATCACCGGATCCGACTCCGCCGCGGTGGAGCGCACGCCTCAGCCGCTGCCGACGGCGACGCCCAGCATGGAGTTCGACTCGCAGTTCACCTACGACGGGTCGGTGTCGCTCACCTCCGATGTGAGTGACGGGCTCGAGGTGCGTCTCGACGTCTGGGCCGCCGCGCCGAAGCGCACCCGTGAGTGGATGCCGGAGGGGGAGAAGACCTTCGGCTTCGCCGTCAACGTCTACGACCACCGCGTGGACGACAAGGCGGTGCTCACTCAGAAGCGCCGGGTGTACATCTCCCAGGTCGGCATCACCTCGCAGACCGCACAGACCGGGGGGCAGGTGTCAACGCCGTTCCAGTTCGCCGCCGACCCCCGCACGCTCGTGCCCACCGACACGCTGCGGTCCGACCGAGGGCTGCTGCTGAACAGCTTCCAGGGCGGACTGCACGTGCCCGAGACGACGATCCACCAGCTTCCGCCCGATACGTTCGGGCTCACGCTGCAGTTCCAGCTGTCGATCTGGGTCGAGGGCTCGGCCAACGACGACACCTCGTTCCTGCAGCAGACCGTCTACCACCAGCTGCCCATCGCGATCTTCCCGGTCTCCGAGCCGGGCGCCGGAACCGACTCGGGCGCCGGCACCGAGGAGCCCGCATCATGAGCGCGCCGGCATCCGCCCCTCAGGCATCCGACGACCTCACGTCGGAGAACGGCTTCGCCGACGACTTCTCATCGGTGCTCGAGAACGCCACCGGGCATCGCTCGACCATCGGCTGCGTCATCCCCGCGTACAACGAGGAGGAGTCGATCGCAGCCGTGCTCGAGAGTCTGCTGGCTCAGACCCGCGTGCCGGACGTTATCCATCTGGTGGTCAACAACACCACCGACGCCACCGTGAAGATCGCCTCGGAGTACGCCGGGCCGCACGAGATCGTCACCGACCTGGGGGAGCAGTTCACCGAGGTCTTCGTGCACGACATCGGCAAGAACCCCGACAAGAAGGTCGGCGCGCTCAACTACGGCTACGCACTCGTCGAGGGCTACGACTACCTGCTGGGCGTCGACGGCGACACCATCGCCGACCCGCGTGCGGTGGAGTACCTCGAGACCGAGGCGGTGTCGGACTCGCGCATCGGCGGCATCTCCGCGATCTACTCGATCGACGACCAGCCCATCAAGGGACTGGTGGGCAAGTTCCTCATCGCCGGGCAGCGCACCCAGTTCGCGGCGTTCAACCTGCAGAACCTGCTGCACGGGCGCAACATGGCGGTGCTCGGAGGTCAGTTCTCGATCTTCTCGACTACGGCGCTGCGCGAGGCGATGAAGCAGAACCGGCAGTCGACGCCGTGGGTGAAGGACAGTGAGGTCGAGGACTCGCTGCTGTCGCTGCAGATCAAGAGCGCCGGCTTCCTCACCAAGATCAGCCCCTATGCCCGCGCCGACGTCGGCGGCATGACCACGCTGCGCGGCTACGACGCCCAGCAGGTCAAGTGGACGTATGGCTCCATCGAGCTGATGTGGCCCGGGCAGCGCGGTGACACGAAGGGCCAGCCGTTCCACCCGAACCTGCGGATGCGCTGGTTCGAGAACTTCGGCATGCTCACCAACCTGTTCGTGCGCGTGGCCTTCCTGACCCTGCTGGCGGGGTCGCTGTCGATCAACGCGTTCGTGTTCTCGCCGCTGTGGCTGCTGCCGCCGGTGGTGGCGGTGCTGCTGAACCTGCGCATCGCGTACACGATGAAGAACCGCAACGCCCGCGATGTGGCGTTCGCCGGCCTCATCTTCCCCGCGGAGATCTTCATGTGGATCCGCATCAGTCACTTTCTGCGTTCGTGGACCCGCTTCCTCTCCCGTAAGAAGGTGGACAACTGGGCCATGCAGGCGCGCGCGGAGACCGGCGGCGGCTCAGCGCACTGGATGCCGCTCGTGCTGCTGGTCGTCGTGATCGTCGCGATGAGCGTGATCTGGTCGATGCTCGGACCGCTCGTGCAGTCGACGATCCTGTGGGTGGGGTGGCCGATCGTCGGTGTGGTGACCGTGCTGCAGACCCTGACGATGGTGTTCAAGCTCCTGCGCCGTCACCAGGGATTCAAGGTCTGACCCGCGCACCGGCGGCGCCGCGCCGGAATCACTGAGACGAAAACTGACGGCCGAGACTGTGGGTAACAACCGCGGTCTCGTCCGTCAGTTTTCGTCTCACGGCCCAGGGCGGGGGCGGCCCAGGGGGGGGGCGGCCCGGGGCGGGCGGGCCGGGCCGGGTCGGGGTCAGGCCAGGGCTTCGGAGGTCATGCGGTAGCCGACCCCGCGCACGGTCTCGATGTACCGCGGGTTGGCGGGGTTGTCCCCGAGCTTGCGGCGCAGGTTCGTCATGTGCGCCTCGATGGCACGCTTGTCCGCGTCGCCGACGAAGTAGGTGGTGACGTAAGACTCGCCGCGCAGCACGAGTGTCAGGTCGGCCTTGCTGCGCACGCGTCGCTTCGACGCCATGAGTGTCGCCAGCAGGTCGAACTCGGTGCGGGTCAGATCGAGCTCCGCGGTCCCGGCGACGGCGACACGGCTGTCGGGGTCGAGCTGCAGGTCGCGGTGCACGATGGCAGACGGTCCGAGGCGCACGGTGCCGACGGGAGCGAGATCGGTACCCGGCTGGGGGCCCTCCGACGAGGCGACGATGACGGCGCGACCCTCGGATGCCGCGCCCTTCCCCTGCGCCCCCGATGTGTCCGCGACGGGGGCCGGCATCCGCTCGGGGGTCGCCGCCGGGGTCGCCACGTACTCGATCGGCTCCGCGACGGCGGCCGTGGCGGAGCCGGCGGCGGCACCCCCGCGCACCACCTGGATCGACGAGGTCACCGGGCGCGCGCCCGGGAACGACGGGCCCACCTGATCCTGGCGCGGGGCGACGGGTGCGGCGCTGCCGGCCCGCGGTCGGCGCAGCAGGGCGTCGATGCGGGCGCGCAGCTCGCGGGGTCGGAACGGCTTGTAGATGTACTCGTCGGCGCCCGACGACAAGCCGAGCACGACGTCGGCCTCGTCCTCGAGTCCGGTGAGCATGATGATGTAGGTGTCGCTCTGGGCGCGGATGCGCCGCGCTGCTTCGAACCCGTCGATGCCCGGCATCGAGACGTCGAGCGTCGTGATGAGCGGCTGGTAGGTGAGCACCGCGCGCACCCCGTCGATGCCGTTGCCCACCGACACCGTCGAGAATCCCATCGCCTCCAGGACCTCGGCGAGCAGGTGGCGGATGTCGGGGTCGTCCTCGACGATCACCGCGGTCTTCACGGGCGCGACGAAATCACTCATACGGGGAAACCTCGGGTGCGGAGAGGGGGGTCTGCTCATGCTACACACGCCCGGGATGCCGCGCGGACGCCCCCGATCGGCCCGGGTCGCCGAGCGAGCGCAGCGAGCCGAATCCCGGGTCGTTGAGCGAGCGGAGCGAGACGAAACGCGGTTGCCCGCGTGGGTCGTTGAGCGAGCGAAGCGAGACGAAACGCGGTTGCCCACGTGGGTCGTTGAGCGAGCGAAGCGAGACGAAACGCGGTTGCCCGCGTGGGTCGTTGAGCGAGCGAAGCGAGACGAAACGCGGTGGTGGCGTGTCGTCAGCGCGCGTCGCGGCTGAGCTCCACCGCGGCATCCGCCCACCACTGCCCGGCCGGCGGGCCGCCGTTGCAGGAGCCGTCGCTCTCGCCCGGGGGCTTGATCCACAGGTTGGTGTCGACGACCTCGTCGCCGAACGTCCCGCCCGGCTCGCCGATGAGGCGCCCCGAGGCGTTGCACCAGACACCATCCGACCCGGCGCCGCTGCGCGAGGTGTCGATGAGCGCATGACCTCCGCCGAGTTCGGCGGCCAGCGCGTGCGCGTAGTCGAACTCCGCGTCGGCCGCGTTGTAGTTCGACACGTTGGTGGCGAAGCCGCGCACCCGGTCGAGCAGTCCCGTCTGGGTGAGGATGCCCGCCATCACCGCCGGCGGATGCCAGGTGGCGTGACCGCCGTCGAGGTAGATCCAGGTGTTGTCGCCCGCCAGCCGGTCGACGGCGCCGCCGAGCTGCCGGGTGCGGTCCGCGAGGTTGCCGCACTCGGGGGCGAGCGCGAGGCTGTCCGGCTCGAGCACGACGATGCGCTGCAGGTCGCGCGCGTTCGCCAGAGCCTTGCCGATCTCGCCCGTCCACGTGGCGTAGTCGTCCTCGTCGAGACCGCCGGCCGAGAAGCTGCCGCAGTCCCGTCCGGGCAGGCCGTAGACGACCACGGCGAGCGCGGCGTCCTGTTCCCGGGCTTCGGCGGCGAGGGCGGCGATCCGGTTCCAGACCTGGCCGATCGGGTCACGCTCCGGCGTCAGCCAGTAGGCGGTCGGCTGCGCGGCGAGGTAGTCCGCAGCGGCGCGCTGTTGCGGGGTGGCCGAAGGGTCCTTCGCGGCCCGCGCGGCCGCGGAGCCGGATTGCGTCTGCACGACGGTGCCCACCGCCGGCGGCTGCGCGCCGAGCGCCTGCGCGAATCGCGTCACCCCGATCCCGACGGCGGCGAGACCGCCCAGCACGACGACGACGCCGAGCGCGATGAGGGCCACAGTGAGGCCGCGAGGGAACCGGCGTCGGGGGAGCCGGCGTGGGAGGACCCGCCGGCGGCGACCGAGCATGTTGCGCGGAGTCGCAGCAGGGTGAGGCACACGGGGAACATTACCTGTCCGGCGCGGGGTGTCAGGAAGGGAGCAGGGGGGCGGCGACCCGCTCCCACCGGTCCCCGCCCGCCCGCTGCGCCTCGTCGCATGCGTCGTGCGCTGCGCTGAGCAGCGCATCGAGGTCGTAGCCGACGGTGTCCACCGCGGCCCAACCGATGCTCGCCGAGACCCGCACGGCGATCGGCTGGGCAGGGTCGGGAGTGGCGATGCGTTCGAGCAGGCGGGACAGCAGTTGGCGCACCGCGCCCTCGGGGCGGGGGAGCAGCGCCACCACCCGGGTGTCGTCCTGCACGTCGACGTCGGCATCGGCAGGCAGCACCGAACGCACGTCGCGAACGAAGCGCTCGGTGCTGCGGGCGAAGTCGGTGGTGCTGAAGGCTTCGTGCAACTCGTCGGGGTTGTCCAGACTCACTTCCAGGACACACCACCACCGGTCGCCGGCCGACTCGGCCCGGCGCAGCCGGTCTTCGGCCACCACCCGGAAGGTGCTGCGGGCGCGGCCGACGACGGTCGTCGACTGCCCGTCGCGGATGAGCAGAAGCAGCGTCGTCGTGGCCGCCGAGCCGTAGAGCACCGCGCCCAGGCTGTTGAGATCGCGGATGAGGTCGAGACCGTCGGTGCCTGCGGCGGGCATGCCCTTCAGTACTCCTTCGACGGTGCTGAGCACCGCGAACAGGATGAAACCGACCGACGCGAGCGTGAGAGGCAGCACTTCGTGACGCAGACGCGCCTCGGTCCGTGTCAGCTCGACGAGGGTGAGCGCGGCGAAGACCGCGGCCATGACGAAGGCCCCGCGGAACGCCAGCGCGAATGTGGAGGTGGCGGTCGACAGGGGGAGGGCCACCGCCGACAGCACGGTGAACACGATGGGGATCCACAGGTGGTCCGCAACTCCCCGCCACGAGCGCAGACCCGACCAGATGAAGGCGCTGGCGCCGAGCAGCGCCGCGCCGCAGCCCGCGCGCAGCGCGGACGAGCCGGAGGCGTCGGCGGCGACCCAGCCGAAGGCGGTGATCATCGCCAGGCAGAAGGCGAACGACCAGATGGCGGCGGCACGGGTGGGGTTGCGGAGGAACCCCAGCCCAATGATCACCGCCGCATTCACGGTCGACAGCGCCACGAACGCGATGGCGATGGTGGGGTCGATCATTCGGCGATCCTCTCTGCGTCGGCGGCATCCACCGCTGTCAGGTGCACCACGACGTCGGTGCCGTGGCCGAGCGCGCTGGTCAACTCGAGCCGTCCGCCGTGCTCGTGCACGATCTCGCGGCTGATGACCATGCCCAGCCCGGTGCCGGGAATGCCGCTGGCCCGCGCGGTCTCGGCTCGGAAGTACGGCTCGAACACGCGCTCGATGTCTGCGGGGGAGATGCCGATGCCGGTGTCGCTGACCGTCAGTCGCACCTCTCGGCCGACACGGCGTGCTTCGACGCGCACCTGACCGCCGCGCGGTGTGTACTTGACGGCGTTGCCGAGGATGTTGTCTACCACCTGGCGAAGACGGAACGCGTCACCCGACACGTGAAGGTCGGGGTCGATGGCGGGTTCGACGGTGAGCTGTGCGGTCTGCGCCACCGGATGGAAGGCGTCCACCGATGCGGCCACCACTCGGCGCAGATCGACCCGCTCTGCCGGCGGGGTGGGTGCGCTGCCGTCGAGCACGGAGGTGATCAGGCGCTGCATGCGCTGTCCGGCGTTCTCCACCACGGTGAGGTTGTCGATGGCGTCGGCGGGGAGATCGTCTCGGTCCAGCAGCAGGTCGATGTGGCCGATGATCGCGGTGAGCGGGTTGCGCAGCTCGTGGGAGACCATGGTCGTCATCGTGCTCTTCTCCTGCTCCGCGGTGACGGCCGCGGTGACGTCGCGCAGAGCCAGCAGCGTCACCTCGGGTTCGTCGGGCGTGGCCGGGCTGGCGCTGGTCGTGGCATCCAGCGCGTGCCACATGCCCTCGGCGTCGAACAGCCAGAAGCGATGATCGTCGAAGAGCTCTCCTCGGCCGGCGCGGGCGAGCATGGTGCGCTGCGGCGGCAGCGGGTTGCCGCGGTAGGTGTCGTATTCGACCGCGGCGGTGGGGTGCGGGTTGGCGACGTCGCCGATGGCGTACAGACGCCGGTAGGCGTGGTTGGCGCCGCGGACCACGCCGCGCCGGTCGACGCGGGCGAGCGCGGTGTCGACGGAATTGAACAGCGCCATCGCGCGCTTCTCCTGCGCCTCGACGCGGCGGAGCGTGCGTTCGAGCTGATGGAACTGCCGCTCGAGCAGCCGTCGGAACGCGCGCGTTCGCCGGGCGGTGGTGGTGATGGTGATGCCGATGAACGCCAGTGCCAGCAGCACCACGATGACGCTCAGCGTGCGGTCGGGGGTGACCGCGGTCACCAGCGTGCCGGTGACGAGGATGCCCGCGATCTCGCAGAGGCCGGCGATGAGCCACGGCAGCGTGTAGTGCGTGGCGAGCCAGGTGACGGGGAACACCCAGAGCAGCGTCAGCAGCTCGGACCCCTGGTGCGCCATGAGCCCGATGGTGATGATGTCGATGGCAGGGAGAAGTGCCACTGCCGGCTTGCTCAGCCGGTGCCAGGGCACGGCGAGGGCGGCCGCGCTGACGGCGATCGTGAGCGTGACCCCGGCGTTGAAGGTCGGTCTCGTGAAGGTCTCGGGCGACAGCAAGGCGACCGTCACCGTGATCGCGGAGACGGCGACGGCGACGGCGAGCTGCCAATGCCAGATCGACCGTGTGCGCGAGCTGATCCACCGATGGGGGGCGTCATGGCGCCGAGATGGCGCGTCGGACGGCAACTCCCGCGCCCTGTCGTCAGCGTAGCCAGGCACGGCGATCAGTCGTCGAGGTCGTCGTCGCTGTAGTCGGGACCGGACACTGCCCGGTATCCCGCCCCGCGCACCGTCTCGATGAATCGCGGGTCCTGGGCGCTGTCGCCGAGCTTGCGGCGCAGGTTGGTCATGTGCGCTTCGATCGCGCGCACGTCGGCATCGCTGACCCGGGCCGGGTCGAGGTAGGTCTCGTCGTGCAGGGTGAGCACGAGGTCGGCCTTGCTGCGCACACGCCGCCCCGACTCGAGGATGGTCGCGAGGATCTCGAACTCCGACCGCGTGAGCGACACGTCTGCGCCGTCGACGACGACGGTGCGGGTCTCGCGGTCCAGCAGCAGCCCGTCGAGGCGCACCACGTCGGGCGGTCCCTCGGGGGTGCCGGGGATCCGCGGCACGAGCGGCCGGCCGACCGCTCCGGACTCCGCGTTGAAGCCCCGCGGGCGGCGCAGCATCGCCAGCAGCCGCGCGCGCAGCTCGCGCGCGCGGAACGGCTTCACGACCACATCGTCGGCGCCGACGCCGAAGCCCATGACGGCGTCGGCCTCATCCGAGAGCGCGGTGACGAGAAGGACGTAGGTGTCACTGCCTGCGGCGCGGATGCGGCGAATCGCCTCGAATCCGTCGATGCCGGGCATGTCGACGTCGACGGTGGTGATGGCGGGGTCGTAGGCGGTCACCGCGGCCACGCCGTCTGCCCCGTTGTCTGTGGCGGTGACGACGAATCCCGCGCTGGTGAGGATCTCCACGAGCAGATGTCGCACGTCGGGGTCATCGTCGATGACCACCGCGCGTGGTGAAGCGTTATGCGCCATGTGACCCCCCAGTGATGGCGGAGCGGTCAAGCCGCTCTGTATGGCTCCGATTGTGCCAGATGCCGACGACGCCGGCATGGCGGAACGCGCCGCAGGCGACGCAGAGCTTCTGCGGAGAAGATGGCGACGGGTTGCGTCAGTCCGCGACCGGGGCGTGCCGCGGCACAGCCACCCGCACCACCCGCACCACCTCGTCGAGCGCGGGTTCCAACTGCGCCACGGATCGTTGATAGGTGCGCCACGAGCGCCGGTAAGGGTCGACGACATCGTCGTCCGACGGCTCGGCCGGGGGGTGAGCGACGCCACGCTGCCCCGCTACCAGAGCGACGACGGCGCGCAGGCGCGCCGCGGCATCCGGTCCCGTCGCCTCGACGGCCGCGGTCAGCTCGGCGTCGCGGAGCGTTGCGGCCAGCCGGGCGAACTCGCGCACCGTGAACGTGGAGCGCAGGCGGGCGGGCACCAGCTCCACCACCGCCCGTCGGTGCTCGCGCGCCATCGCCAGAACGAGCTGGGGGGTGACGAGGTGATGCTGTTCGAGCCACCGCCCCCGGTGGGCGGCGGCCTGCGCGGCAGGCACGCCGCGGGCGACTGCCAGCTTGCGGGTCTGCTCGGTCAACGGCGTGCCGACGAGCCCACGGGTGCCGACGCTGTGCACCGCGACGCCGAGATCGCCGAGGCGCCGACGCAACAGCAATTCCGCGAGCGGGGAGCGGCAGATGTTGCCGGTGCAGACGGTGACGATCTCGAGGGCGGCGGAACTTCCCGGCAGGGCCGACTCCTGCGGCGATGCGACGCGAGCGGGTGCGCCCGACGGCGCCGGGAACTCAGCCAACGGCGAGCTCCTGCCGCTCGCCGCGATGCGCGCGGTGAGCGCGGTGGAAGGCCTCGACGTGGGCGCGGGCGCTCTCGGGCCATTCGCGCGCCGACAGGTCGGGCCGGCCGCGCTGCTGCTGCGCGGCCCGCAGCGTCTGCGCCAGCACGTCGGTGGTGAGCGCGCCCGAGAAGAGGTGCACCCATCCGGGGCCGACTTCCCTCGCCAGGTCGCGGTTCACATCGTTGTCGGGCACCAGCACCGGCCGCCCCAGGGACAGGGCCGCCAGCGCGGTGCCGCTGTTGTGCATGTGGCGGTACGGCAGCACCACGAGTTCGGCCGATGTGATGGTCTGCACCAGCTCGGGCTCCTCGAGAAAGCGCAGGTCGAAGCTCACGCGCGCATCGCCCTGCGCCGACGCGCGCAGTCCCTCCGCCAGATCGGCGGTCGAGGGCTTGCCGGCGATGTGCAGCGACACCGACGGATCATCCCAGCCGGTGAACGCGGCGACGAGGTCTTCGACTCCTTTGTAGCGACGGACGAGGCCGGCGTAGACGATGCGTCCCGACACCGGCTCGGTCTCGGCGCCGGCGCGAAGGGGACCGAACCAGTCGCGGTAGTGGCCGTGCGGGATCACCGTGCCCGGCACGGCGCTGCGCTGCGGCGTGCGCTCGTTCAGCCGGATGTCCAGAGCGGTCAGCGCGTCGATCCGGTCGAGCAGCCAGTTGTCGATGCGGTCGATGTTCGTCGGCCGCTCGAGGTTGTGCATCGTGCGAACGACCGGCGTGCGGGTCAGCCGCCAGCGCACGATGACCGCCGCTGTCAGGGTGCGCCGAGCCGCGCGGCCGATCCAGCGGTGTCCGCCCATCATCAACTCCGGCCAGTGCAGGTGCGCGACGTCGTACCGGCCCCACAGGGCGGAGCGGTAGTCGAATGGGATCACCTCGACGTCGACGCGCTGCGACAGCGACCGGTACAGCTGCGTGATGTACGGGTTGGTCGTGGGCTTCGGGATGCTGAAGGACTCGAGCACCACCAGCGGCGGGCGCTCGCCGGGGGCAGCGGCCGGGGCGGATGCCGCGGCCCGCTCAGCGACAGCCGCGTACCAGCCCGCCACCACTCCGGGCAGCCGGTCGATCGACCACCGGTCGGTTGCCACACCGCCCTGCGCCGCCGCCTGCCGCACCTGCACGGCGACGTTGCGCACGATGTCCCCCGACAACGCGGCGACGTGGGCGTTGGGCTGGGCGAGCACCGGGGGCCCACCCAGCGGCAGGCACACCACCGGACACCCCATCGAGGTCGCCTCCGCCACCACCCAGCCGGCCTGGTCGTGCATCGAGGGGAACAGGAACACCTCGGCGCGGGCGATCGCCGCGAGCAGGTCAGCGCGCGGCGCGTGGCCGCGGAACTCGACCCGATCGGCCACGCCCTGTCGGCGCGCGCGGCGCCGCAGCCTGCCGAGGTCGTAGCCCGAGCCGTAGACATGCAGCCGCCACCCGGCCAGCAGCGGATGCGCGAGGGCATCGATCGCCAGGGCAGCGCCCTTCCACGCCAACAGGCGGCCGGCGAACACGGCGGTGCGTTGCTCGAGCTGTGCGGCCCGGGGCGGCAGGTCGTCGAGAGTGGCATTGGGCTCGACCACGGTCGTCGCCCCCAGGCGCGCGAAATGCTCGGCGACCTGCGGGTTCTGCGCCACCACGAGGGCAGCCCGACGCCCGGTCGGATCGCCTCCCACGGCGCGCAGCGGCCGGGTCACGGCGGTGCGGACAAGCTCGGTGACCACGCCACGCACTCCCAGCCAGCGAGCGAGTCGTGCGATCGGCAGTGAACTCGATCCGCCGACGGGACCCCACACGAACGGCACATCCCGCAGCGCGCGCACGCCCGCCGGCATCCAGTCGTTCGCGAATGTCACGTGATGCGCCACGTCGAAGCCGACCTCGGCATGCAGAGCCTGCGCCACCCGGCCGAGCCCTCGCTGCCACAGCGGGTAGAACCAGTACAGATCCCACGCGCGCCGCTTCATCCGCACCACCCGCGCCGACGGGTCGTAATAGACCATGTGCAGGTGCTCGGCCAGATCGGGTTCGGCTCGCAGCGCCTCGGTGACGCCCGCTTCGAAGCGCGGCCGGGTGATGACCCACACGTCGCAGGTGCGCGCGGCGGCGCGCGCGAACTCCCAGCCGGCGCTCGCCTCAGGGCCGGCATCCGGCCCGCACGCGTACGCGCTCATCAGCACTCGGCGCCGCGGCGCCATGCTTTCGGCCCCCACAGCCGTCGCGAAATCCACACGTACCCCCGTCGTGGTGAAATCGTGCGGCATCTCCCCGTGATGCCGCATCCCCCACACGCATACTAGGGGCAGATCTTGCCGCGACGGGGCATACTGGCCTGCAGGGGATGCAGCGACGAAGGGGAATCGTCGCTGCGCAAGGGCTTCGTGTGAGGGGGACACATGCCTGATGAGAGCGGTCTGGGCGGCGTTTCGCTGCGCGTCGTCATGCCGGTCCACAACGCCGCCGCGTTCTTCGCGGAAGCGCTGCGCAGCGTGCTGGCGGACCTGCCGGACGACGGCGAGGTGGTGGTCGTCGACGACGGGTCGACCGACGGAAGCGAGCGGCTCGTGCAGCAGGCCGCCGAGCGCGACACGCGCATCACGGTGTTGCGGCACGACGAACCGCAGGGGGTCTCCCGTGCGCTGAACGCCGGCATCACCCACCCCGGGTGCCCCGAGTACATCGCAGTCGCAGAGCATGACGACCTCGTCCTGCCGGGAAGGTTCGCCGCGCAAGTGCACGAACTGCGTGAGGATGCCGCGCTGGGTGCGGTGTCCAGCGAAGGGCGATACCTCGGCATGAGCGGCCGCATCGCCGGCCGCGTCTCGGCCGGGCCCAAGAATCGGGAGGAATTCGCTCGGATGCGTGCGGCGGGGCGCGAGATTCTGGTGCCGCACCCCGCGATCACCTATCGGCGCGATGCCGTCGTGGCGGCCGGGCTCTACGACCCGACGTTCGATTACGCCCAGGACCTCGAGATCATCAACCGGCTCGTCTACGACGCCGGCTGGGAGGTGCGCACGATCACCGAACCGCACGTGCTCTACCGCATCCACAATTCATCCAGTTCGTTCGCCCACATATCCGAGCAGCGGATGATGACGCGCTACATCGTCTACCGCAACCGTCAGCAGCTCGCCCGGGCTGACGTCGATGACTTCGCCACCTGGAGCGAGAACAACGCACCCGACCGGCGCACGCGCTGGCGCTGGTATCGCAAGGACCGAGGAGCTCTGCACTACCGCCTGGCCGGGCTCGCGTGGCTCGACCGGCGCCTCGCCTCGTTCGTGGTGAACATCACCGCAGCGACGGCCCTTCACCCGAGATGGGTGCTGATGAAGATCCGGGTGGCGACAGGAAGATGACGTCCTCTCACGAAGTCCCTAGGCCCGCCGGCTCGGTGGCCATCTGCATTCCGACCTACCGGCGTCCCGAAGATCTGGCGCGGCTGCTGGCGTCCTTGCCTGCTGTGACGGCGACCGCGATCGACGAAGCGCTGTGCCGCGAGGTGTCGGTCGTCGTGGTCGACAACGACCCGGCGGGCAGTGCCGCCGATGTCATCGTGCGCACCGAGTTGCCGCTGCGATACCTGCGCGAGGCCACGCCCGGCGTCGCAGCCGTGCGCAACAGGGCGCTCGACGAGGCACGCGACTGCGACGTCGTCGTGTTCATCGATGACGACGAGACGCCGGCCGACCCGGGGTGGCTCGCCGCTCTGCTGCGCACGCGACGTGACCACGATGCCGATGTGGTCGCAGGACCCGTGCGCACTGTGGTCGACGGCGTGCTGGACCCTTGGGTCGTCGCGGGCGGGTTCTTCGCGCGTGCACATCGCACTCACCTGCAGACCGGCGACGCCATCAGCGCGGCGGCGTCGAACAACCTGCTGCTCGACATGAGCTTCGTCAGGCAGTCTCGGGTGCGGTTCGATGAGCGCTTCGGTCGCAGTGGCGGGGAGGACAGTCTCTTCACGTCGCAACTGCGCGCGAGGGGTGCGCGCATGGTCTGGTGCAGGGACGCCGGGGTGCTGGACCATCTGCCCGCCCACCGTCAGAGTCGTCAGCACGCCCTGCACCGCACCCGCGGCATGGCGGCAGCAGGCGTACGAGTGTCCCTGGCGCTCGCCGAGGACTCGCGCGGGCGCAGGGTCGGTGTTCGGGCGCGTGCGCTCGCCGCCGCGCTGGCGCGAATGGGATCCGGAACGATCAGGATCGCCGCGGCGACGGTCAGTCGGTCCCAGGGCGCGGATGCGGTCGGGCGTCGCGACCTGGCGCGCGGTCTGGGAGGGATCGACGGTCTGGCCGGCCGGGATCATGCGTATTACGGCGCACGTGCGGCAACCGCCGCGCGGCAGCGCCAGGAGGAGATGACGTGACCACGGAACTGACCGATCGCTCATTCGCGGCGACGCTCACCCGACTGCGCTCGGCGCAGAAAGGCCATGCCCGGGGAGCACCCGCGTACTCCGTGTACGTCAACCGCAAGCTCGGTCGTGTGCTCGCCGCGGTGGCGTACGGTCTGGGCCTGACGCCCAACCAGGTCACCGCCGTGAGCGCCGTGCACACCTTCGCCGCGATCGCGCTGCTCGCCCTCGCACCGGTCAGCTGGTGGCTCGGTCTCGTCGTCGCCGCACTGCTCGTGCTCGGGTACGCATGGGACTCCGCCGACGGGCAGGTCGCCCGGTTGCGCGGCGGTGGCAGCATCGCCGGGGAGTGGCTCGACCACTTCGTCGACGCGCTGAAGATCTCCTCGCTGCATCTGGCGGTGGCCATCGGCCTCTACCGGTTCGCGCCCGAGCTGCCGGCGGCATCCCTGCTCATCCCGCTCGGATTCTCGGCCGTCGCCACCACGACGTTCTTCGGCATGCTGCTCAACGACCTGCTCAAGGGTGCCCGCGGCGTGCCGTCCACGCACTCGCGCGGCGGCGGCACCTTCGCGCGCTCGATGATGCTGCTGCCGACCGACTTCGGCATGGTCTGCCTGGTGTTCGTGCTGTGGGGCGCGCCGCCGGTGTTCCTCGTCGCGTACGGTCTGCTGTTCGCCGCCAACGCCCTGTTCCTGGTCGCCGCGGCGGTCAAGTGGTTCCGCGAGATGCGCGATGTCGGCTGAGTCCGCGGCACCGCGGCCGCTGGCGATCGTCGTGGTGAACTACGGCTCCAGCGACCTGCTGGCGCAGAACCTCGTCACCTCGCAGCGCGCCGCCGCAGCCGACATCGTGGTCGTCGTCGACAACGTCTCGACGTCTGCGGAACGCGAGAGGGTGCGTCGGCTCGCCGCCGACCATGCCTGGCAGCTGGTGGAACCCGACACCAACCTGGGGTTCGGCGGCGGGGTCAACGCGGGAGTCGCCCGTGCGCGGGAGCACGGGGCGCAGGATCTGGTGCTGCTGAACCCCGACGCGGTGCTGCGCGAGGGCTGCGTCGCACGGCTGCGTGCGCGCGACCCCGCCCACCGGGCGCTCTGCGCGCCGCGCATCGTCACCAGCACGGGCGCGACCTGGTTCGCCGGAGCCGACGTGTATCTCTCCGACGGTGTGACCCGTGGTCGCGCGAAGCGGCCGGTCCACCCGGGCGACGACCGGTGGGAGTGGCTGACCGGCGCCTGCCTGTGGGTTCCCGTGGAGCTGTGGGATGCCGCCGGAGGCTTCGACGAGAGCTACTTCCTGTACTGGGAAGACGTCGACTTCTCGCGCCGGGCGCAGCGGGCCGGCGGCGAGTTGGTCGTCGTCGACGACGCCGTCGCGGTGCATGACGAAGGCGGCACGCAGACCGACAGAAGCCGCCGCGGTCACGCCAAGTCCGAGCTGTACTACTACTACAACATCCGCAACCGCATGCTGTTCGCGGCCAAGCACCTCGACGACGCCGGCGTGCGCCGGTGGCGCTCGGGCATGCTGTCGTCGGCGAAGGAGATCCTGCTGCGGGGCGGCCGGCGGCAGCTGGTGCAGTCGGCGGCCCCCTGGCGGGCAGCCGTGCGCGGCATCCGAGACGGCCGGCGGATCGCGGCCGGGCACGTGCCGGGTCGCTGACGGAGTACAGTCATGGCGGGGTATCGCGTAACCGGGGGGAGACGGCGATGAATGGGGACCGTGAGACGACGGCGGACGACGGCGCGCAGCGCGCGGCGCCGAATCGGCGAGGCTGGCTGTGGGCGGCGCTGGCGGTGATCGTCGTGGGTGCCGTGGTCGGCATCGCCGTCGCCGTGAACTCGGGGACCGATGACACGGCGCAGCCCGCGGCGTCCACGCCGACGACCACGCCGGCACCGGATTCGGCGACACCGGATGCCGCGACGCCGCAGGCCGCGACCCCCGATGCCACGCCGGGGGACGGCGCGGACGGTGCCGCACCCGACCGCGGCCCGGCCGAGCCGGTCGCCTTCGACGAGACGGCGGTCGTCACCGACGGCGTCACCGCCTCGGTCACAGGGATCGAGTCCGTCACGGGCGAGGCGAAGCTGCCCGGCGAGATCAGTGGGCCCGCGCTGCGCGTGACCGCGGAGATCGCGAACGACACCGACGCCGCGATCGACCTGACGACGACCGTCGTCACGGTCTACTACGGCGACGACCTGCTGCAGGCGAGCCCGGTGTCGTTGCCGGAGGGGTCGCCCTTCCCGCGGTCGGTCGCACCGGGGGAGAAGGCCTCGGGAACGTTCGTCTTCGAAGTACCCGAAGACCAGCGCGGGCGCGTGCGTGTGGAGGTCGACCTCGTCGTGACCGAGCCCATCGTGGCCTTCGAAGGCTCACTGAGCTGAAACCCGCTCTTGCGGGCGGGCCGATCCGGCCCATATGCTGTGCCCGATCCCACTGGGGGTGGGTCAATCGCGTCGGCTTCTTGGGGAAGAAGCGGAATCGGCGCTTACTTGGGGGAAGTCGCTGTGTCGCTGCACACTCGGGGCCGTCGTGTCCTTGCGTCCGTAATCACTGGAGCCGTCGTCATCGCCGGCCTTCTGGCCGTGCCGTCCACGGCGCTGGCGGAGGAGGTGCCGCCACCGACCGCCGCAGCGGTGCCACCTCTGCCCGAGACGGTGTCGGCTGACGCCCTGCCGACGCTGCAGATCGACAACGGCGTGGTGTGGACGCAGACGATCGTCGGCAACACGGTGTACGCGGCGGGCCAGTTCGAGAACGTGCGACCGGCGGGCGCCGCGGTGGGGCAGAACCTCACCAAGCGCACCAACATCGTCGCCTACGACCTGACGACGGGGCAGCTGATCGCCTCGTTCGCGCCGACCTTCAACAACCGTGTCAACGAGCTCGCCGCGTCGCCCGACGGCAAGAAGCTCTACGTCACCGGGTCGTTCTCGCAGGTGAACGGGCAGGCACGTTCGCGCTTCGCCGTGCTCGACCTGCCCAGCGGCAATCTGACGGCCAACACGCTCAGCCTGAACAACATCGGCAAGGCCGTGTACCCGACCGCCGACGGCGTGTACGTGGCCGGCTACTTCACCGCGGTCGGATCGCAGCCGCGCAACCGCGTGGCCAAGCTGAATGCCGCGGGCACCGCCGTGCTGCCGTTCTCGGTGCCGGTGGACGAGGGCCAGGTGCAGAGCATCGTGGCCGACGCCACCGGTTCGCAGGTGGTCTTCTCCGGCAATTTCCGCTCGGTCGGCGGGTCAGGCAATCCCGGCTTCGGTATCTTCCGCGCCGATGGTGCGACCGGCGCGGGACTTCCTCTCGGAGTGAACACGCGCATCCGCAACGCCGGTGAGGGCTCCGGCATCATGTCGCTGGCCACCGACGGCACCAAGTTCTATGGCGTCGGGTGGCACTACGGCAGCGCCGGCACGCTCGAGGGCTCCTTCGCCGGCAACTGGGCCGACGGCTCGCTTGCCTGGATCGAGGACTGCCACGGCGACACCTACGACATCGCGATCGTGCGCGACATCGCCTACTCAGCCAGCCACAAGCACTACTGCGGCAACAGCGGGGGCTTTCCGCAGACCAACCCGTGGAGCTTCAACCACGCCACCGCCTGGACGACCGACGCGCGGGGCGTCAACACGCCCGACATCTACGGCTACCCCGACCACCCGGGCACGCCGCGGCCCGAGATCCTCAACTGGTACCCGCTGACGCCTCCCGGAACGTTCACCGGGCAGAACCAGGCGGTCTGGACGGTCACCGGAAACGACGACTACGTCATCTACGGCGGAGAGTTCCCCAGCGTCAACGGCACCCGGCAGCAGGGCCTCGTGCGCTTCGCGGTGCGGTCGCTCGCGCCGAACAAGCAGGGCCCGCGCCTGTCCGGTGAGAGCTGGACGCCGTCGGTGACCTCCTACGAGTCCGGCAAGGTTCGTCTGCGCTATCAGACGAACTGGGACCGCGACGACCTGTCGCTGACCTACCGCGTCTACCGCGACAACGAGACGTCGGCACCCATCAGCGAGAAGACCATCGCCGCGACCTTCTGGCAGCCGACCGGCGAGGTGGTGAGCGACGCCGGGCTGCAGCCGGGTGCCAGCCACCGCTACCGGGTGACCGTCACCGATCCGAGCGGCAACGTCGTCAAGTCGCCGTGGGTCAGTGTCACCGTCTCCAACGAAGCGCCGTCTGCGTACGTCGACGCTGTGCTCGGTGACGACGCTCTCAACTACTGGCGTCTGAACGAGGCGGCCGGCGCGACGGCCTTCGACTGGAGTGGCACCAACGACCTCGCTCTGAGCGGCGAGTACACCCGCAGTGCTGCGGGAGCGATCGAAGGTGACGCCAACACCGCCACGGCGTTCGTCAACGGGTTCGGCGGTGCCGCCCAGAGCGCCACGGGACCGAACAGCTTCACCATCGAGACGTGGATCAAGACCACCAGCACCCGTGGCGGCAAGATCGTCGGCTTCGGCAATGCGAACACCGGGCTGTCGAGCAGCTACGACCGGCAGGTCTACATGGACGACGCCGGCCGCCTCTGGTTCGGTGCCCACCCCGGGGGTGTGCGCACCGTCAACAGCACGGCGTCGTACAACGACGGCCGGTGGCACCATGTGGTGGCCTCGCTCGGCTCCGACGGCATGAAGCTGTTCGTCGACGGCAAGCGGGTCGCGCAGCGTGCCGACGTCACCGGTGGGCAGGACTACCAGGGCTACTGGCGCGTCGGCGGTGACAACCTCAACGGGTGGACGAACCGTCCGAGCTCCGACAACTTCAACGGGCTGATCGACGACGTCGCGATCTACGCGGCGCCCCTGTCGACCACGCAGATCCGCGGCCACTTCGAGGCCGCCGGTGGCGTACTCGACCTGCCCGCCGAACCCCGTGACGCCTACGGATCACTCATCTACAAGTCCGATCCCGACTTCTACTGGAGGTTCGACGAAACATCGGGTGCGACGGTCGTCGACTCGGGCGTGCAGGAGAACCCGGGGGCACTTGCCGGTGACTACACGCGTGGCGCTGCCGGTGCCCTCGGAGAATCGACCCGGGGCATCTCCTTCAACAAGCGCACCTGTCAGTGGTGGGAGATGGGGTGCTCGAACACGAACGGCGGCAACGCCTACACGACCGCGAGCGGGCCCGCCCCTACGGTGTACAGCGTCGAGACATGGTTCAAGACCACGACGTCGGAGGGTGGCAAGCTCTTCGGCTTCGCCGACACCCAGTCGGGCAACTCGAGCAACCACGACCGCCACGTCTTCATGCGCGATGACGGACGCCTGGTGTTCGGAGCATGGACGGGGCAGGAGAACACGGTCGTCACTCAGGCCGCGCTCAATGACGGGCAGTGGCACCACGTCGTCGCCACGCAGGGCCCCGACGGGATGCGACTGTACGTCGATGGCACGCTGCGGGGGACCAACCCGCAGACTCAGGCGCAGTCCTACTCCGGCTACTGGCGCGTCGGCGGTGGCACCACGTGGGGCTCCAGCTCGCAGAATCTCATCGGCAGCTTCGACGAGGCGGCGATGTACACGCGTGTGCTCACGGCCGACGAGGTCGCCGCGCACCACGCGGTGGGCTCGGGTGCGCCGATCCCGAACCAGGCCCCCGTGGCGGCCTTCGCCGTCGCCGTCGACGGGCTGACGATCACGGCCGATGCCGCACCCTCGACCGACAGCGACGGCCGCATCGCGACCTACGCGTGGGAGTTCGGCGATGGAGGCGTGTCGGCTGAGGCGCTCGCGACGCACACCTACGCGACGGGTGGCACCTATACGGTGCGGCTGACGGTGACCGACGATGACGGCGCGACCGCGACAACCACCCAGCAGGTGGTGGTCGAGCCGCCGAACGTCGCGCCGACGGCGCGGTTCACGGTTGCAGCCGACGACCTCCGGGTCAGTGTCGACGCCGCCTCTTCGAGCGACAGCGACGGCACGATCGCCTCGTACACATGGGACTTCGGTGACGGCACGACGGCCACCGGCCCCACCGCCACCCATCTGTATGCGTCGGCCGGCGGCAAGGGCATCACACTCACCGTCACCGACGACGACGGCGCCACGCACAGCGTGACCCAGGTCGTCGAGCTGGTCGCGCCGAACCAGGCGCCGACGGCCAGCTTCACCCTGCGCAAGGAGGGACAGGACATCTCGGTGGATGCGGCTGCGTCCAGCGACCCCGACGGCACGATCGTGTCGTACGCGTGGAACTTCGGTGACGGCAGCACGGGCACCGGTGCGACTGCCACGCACCGCTATGGCGTCCCCGGGCCGTATACCGTCACCCTGACGGTCACGGACAACCGTGGTGCGACCGCCACCACCACGCGGGGGGTCGACACGACGCTGCCCGCGAATGTGGCGCCGGTGGCGGTGTTCACGTCGGCGGTGTCGGGGTTGTCGGTGTCGGTGGATGGTTCGGGTTCGTCGGATGCTGATGGGTCGATCGCGTCGTATGCGTGGGACTTCGGTGACGGCGGCACGGGTGCCGGGGCGACGGCGTCGCACGCGTTCGCTGCGGCGGGGACGTACACGGTGCGGTTGACGGTGACCGACAACGGCGGCGCGGCGGCGACGACGACGGCTGAGGTGACGGTGGCGGCTCCGGTGGAGCCGCCGGCGGGTCAGCTGTTCGCGGATGCGTTCGGTCGCACGGTGGCGTCGGGTTGGGGTTCGGCGGACGTCGGAGGCGCGTGGACGCTGCGTACGGGGGCGAACCGGTTCGCGGTCGCTGATGGCGTGGGTCGGATCACGATGCCGGGGTCGTCGACGGTCAATGTCGACAGCGCGGTCATCGACAGCACATCGACGTCGTTCACGGGGGAGTTCGCTGTCGACAAGATCAACGACGCGATGTACATCGGGTTGATCGCGCGTCGGGTGGGAGACGACCAGTACATGGTGCGCATCCGCACGGCGGCCGACGGCAGTGCTCGGCTGAACGTGCTGCGGGGCGGAAGCACCGCGGTGGGTGCGGCGGTCGAGACGGGTGTCGTGATCGAGCCTGGTGCGAAGTATCTGTTCCGGGTCGACACGAAGACCGCCGCGGGGGTCACCACGATCTCGGCGAAGGTGTGGAAGGACGGCACGCCCGAGCCGGGCTGGCAGGTCGAGCGCACCAACAACGTCGCCGGACTGCAGGCGCCTGGTTCCGTCGGGGTTTACGCTTTCGTTCCGAACGCCGCCACCCGGGTGCCCGTCACCCTCACCTTCGACAACCTCCAGGTCGTGAATCCGGATTCCGTCGTGGTTCCGCCGGTCGATCCTCCCGTCGACCCGCCCGCGAATGTGGCGCCGGTGGCGGTGTTCACGTCGGCGGTGTCGGGGTTGTCGGTGTCGGTGGATGGTTCGGGTTCGTCGGATGCTGATGGGTCGATCGCGTCGTATGCGTGGGACTTCGGTGACGGCGGCACGGGTGCCGGGGCGACGGCGTCGCACGCGTTCGCTGCGGCGGGGACGTACACGGTGCGGTTGACGGTGACCGACAACGGCGGCGCGGCGGCGACGACGACGGCTGAGGTGACGGTGGCGGCTCCGGTGGAGCCGCCGGCGGGTCAGCTGTTCGCGGATGCGTTCGGTCGCACGGTGGCGTCGGGTTGGGGTTCGGCGGACGTCGGAGGCGCGTGGACGCTGCGTACGGGGGCGAACCGGTTCGCGGTCGCTGATGGCGTGGGTCGGATCACGATGCCGGGGTCGTCGACGGTCAATGTCGACAGCGCGGTCATCGACAGCACATCGACGTCGTTCACGGGGGAGTTCGCTGTCGACAAGATCAACGACGCGATGTACATCGGGTTGATCGCGCGTCGGGTGGGAGACGACCAGTACATGGTGCGCATCCGCACGGCGGCCGACGGCAGTGCTCGGCTGAACGTGCTGCGGGGCGGAAGCACCGCGGTGGGTGCGGCGGTCGAGACGGGTGTCGTGATCGAGCCTGGTGCGAAGTATCTGTTCCGGGTCGACACGAAGACCGCCGCGGGGGTCACCACGATCTCGGCGAAGGTGTGGAAGGACGGCACGCCCGAGCCGGGCTGGCAGGTCGAGCGCACCAACAACGTCGCCGGACTGCAGGCGCCTGGTTCCGTCGGGGTTTACGCTTTCGTTCCGAACGCCGCCACCCGGGTGCCGGTCACCCTCACCTTCGACAACCTCCAGGTCAACGCCCTGCCGTGATGAGCGTCTCCACTTCGCAGTTTCCACTCACACGCCCGGGGCGTCCGGTCGCCGATGCTGTCGGCCGGACGCCGAAGGTGAGAACGATCGTGCAGATCTACGAGGTGGTGCGCACCGCGCATCTCGAGCGCGCAGTTGAACTGGGCGAGGGGGTCACGATCCTTTACCGCGGTCGGCGCTACGACTTCGACGCCGACGTCGCCCGGGGCGTCGACGTGCTGCGGCGAGGCCTCCTGGCATCCACCCGGCATGCCCTTACACATCGCGTCGACGTGATCGAGGTCAACGAGCCGCTCGTGGTCAGAGCTGCCACGCGCAGCCTCGCCTTCATCGTCGCGGCTCGCCTGCGCGCCCGGGTCGTGGGAGACCCGCGGCCGGTGGCGGTGGCCTACGCCATCGGCAACATGCCTACCGCGCAGATGCTGCGCAACCTGCCGCTGAAGGCGGGGGCGAGGCATCGGCTGCAGCGGCTGCTCGCGCCCGCGGTGTGGCGGGCGCTGGATCGCGTCGCCTTCGGGACGTCACAGGCGGCGCAGCTCTACGGGGAAGAACTGAGCGGGCGTCGTGATCCCGAGACCGAGCTGATCGAGGCGCTTCCCACGCGTGACCCGGAGGCGACCGGGGACCCACGCCCGGAGACATTGGCATTCGTGGGCGATCTGTCCGAGCGCAAGGGATTTCCCGCGTTGCTCGCGGCTTGGCCGGCGGTGCGCGCATCGGTGCCCGGCGCGCGGTTGGTGATCGTGGGGCGGGGCGCAGGTGAGGACGACGCGCGGCGGCTGGCCGACGCCGACCCACAGGTGTCGCTGCTCATCGATCCGCCCCGCGAGGAGATCTACCGCGCGCTCAGAGGGGCGAAGGTGCTCACTCTGCCTTCTCGCCGTCGACCGCTGTGGCGCGAGCAGGTCGGCCTGCCCATCGCTGAAGCCCTCGCGCAGGGGTGCGCCGTCGTGACCACCGACGAGACGGGTATCGCACGCTGGCTTCGCGATCACGGGCACCACGTCGTGCCGGAGGAGGCCGTCGAGCGGGAGCTGTCTGCGGAACTCGTCGCAGCGCTGACATCACGCCGCACGCCGGAGGATGTCTGGTCCGATCTGCCCTCCCGCGATGGGCGGGAGTCGGCCCGCGCGTGGATGTACGCCGACGGCGAGGAGGAGCAGCCGTGACCGATGCAACCCACTCGAAGCGAGGCATCCTGCGACGGCTTCTGGCCCACCGTAAGCACCTTGTCGCCTACGGGCGGGGGGTGCTGCGGGGTCACCCCGGGGTGCGCATCGGGCGCGGCGTGAAGCTCGGCGGCCCAGGAGAGCGTCGGTTCGACCGTGGGGTCACGTTGACCTCTGGTGTGCAGATCTGGGTCGGCCCTGGTGCCGTGCTCACCATGCGATCGGGCTCGAAGATCGGGGACCGCAGCATCGTGAACGTGCAGTCCTCCGTCGTGATCGAGCAAGGCACCCGCATCTCGTGGGATGTGCAGATTCTCGACACCGACTTCCACTGGCTCGCCGATGAGACCGGACGGCGGCGCAGCCACACCCGACCCATCGTGCTGGGACCCCGCGCGCTGATCGGCGCACGGTCCATGGTGCTCAAGGGCGTCGAGGTCGGTGCCGGTGCAGTGGTCGGGGCCGGCTCCGTGGTGCGGCGCTCCGTGGAACCGGGCAGCATCGTCGTGGGCAACCCGGCCCTGCCCGTCGGAGCTGTGTCGGATTGGGGCAGCGCGGTGTGACCTGCGGCTACACCGAGCGGCGGGCGAGAGCGGCGAGTCGCGACGCGAGGTGGCGTGTGGTGAAGGTCGATTCCACCCGACGACGCGCTGCGGCACCCGCGCGCGCGGCGCCGGCCGGGTCGTTGAGAAGGGCCAGCGCGTGGTCGCTCAGTGCCGCGGCGTCCCCGAGCGGCACGAGGGCGGCGCCGCCCTCGGGTGTGAAGTAGTCGTCCATGCCGGCTGTCTCCGTGATGACGATCGGTCGACCCGTGGACATCACCTCGAGCCCCACCGTCATACCCGACACGTGGGAGTTGTCGCGCGTGGCGATGACCGCCACGCTCGCGCGGGCATACAGGTTCCGCAGCTCCGCGTGGGTCAGATAGGGGACGACTCGCACCCCGCTGGGCGGAGGTGCGGTGGACGTGCTCTGCACGACGATCTCGACGTCGGGACGCTGGGCGCGGATTCTCTCGAGGGCTTGGAACAGCGTGGCCGCATCGCGATCACGATCGCCACCGACGCTGACCACCAACGGTCGCTCAGGGTAGGGGTGAGCGGTGAAGAATGCCTCGTCGATCCCGAAGAGCACGTGATGCACGGGGGGACCGGCGGGCCCCAAGAACTCCCGCAGCGGCTGCACCTGCGCGGCGCTGAGTACCCACACGCCGTCCATCTTGCGCAGGGCGCGTCGCATCGGAGCGAGAGCCTGCGGTCCTTCGCGGTCCACGGCATCCGTCAGCCACACCACACCGCAGTATCGGGTGCCCACGCCTCGGGAGAACGCCAAGCGTGCGGCGCTGTTCTCGTCCCATGTGAAGGCGACCGCTCCCGACCGGCTGCGCCGAACGGGGGCGGCCGCCAGCACGCGCCGTGTCGCCCGCCGGATGGCGGAGTCAGTGGTGAGGTTCTGCGGGGTGACTGAGCCGAAATGGTCCCTTAGGTGGTTCAGCCCGTACGGCCATTCATCCGGCCCCTCGCCGCGGGCGTGCCGGTCTCGCCATGCGCCGAGATCCCGTCCCGACGGATACAGCACGATCGCACGTGACTGACCCCCACCCGATCGCCCCATGGGTCGATGCTAGCGTCGCCGCGGCGGGCCTCACTTCGTCGGCGCGGAGAAGGGACCGATGCGCTTCTGGCCGGCCGCGACACCGATCGCCGCCGCGACGTCTGCCGGCAGTCCTGCCAGGCCGGCCCGCGGAGCGGAGAGCACGTCGCCGCGCACGGTGAGGTCGCTGTTGATCACAGGGCTACCGAGCCATTCCGCGGAGTTCTTCTCATTGCCCGTGAAACTCGAGAACGACTCAAGGGTCTTGAAGCTGCGCGTGCCCGCCGTGCCGTTCGCCCAGCACGCGAAATTGGCGGGTGCAGTCGCACTCTGCCGGTAGAACACGTTGCTGTCGGACGAGATGCCGAATGCGCTCCCCAGGGCCTTCTGCTGGTAGTCCTGCGTCAGGTAGGCGCAGTTGCTGCCCTTCGGGCTGTACGAGATGACGTTGTTGCGGAATTGCAGATTGCGCATCAGCCACGGGATCTTGGTCGCGAGGGCACCGTCCGATTGCGTGCGACTGTCCTTGGCGAAGCTGAGCGCGCGACTGGTTCCGTCGATAGTGTTGTTCCACACCTTCACGTTGCCGGTGTTGTTGATGTGCAGACCCGTGTGGTTGCCGGCGATGTAGTTGTCGGCGACGATCGCCTTCTCGCTGATCTCCAATTGCACGCCACTGGTGGAGTTGCCGGTGACGCGGTTGCGTGTGATGCGCAGGTCATACGAGTTCACGTCGAACCAGAGGCCGGCGCTGTCGTTGTCGGAGATCACGTTCCTGGACACGTCCACGTTCTGGACGTGTGACAGTTTCAGGCCGCCGGACACGGGCGCTGGTTTGAACATCTGCGTGTTGTTGCCGCTGATGACGGATTCGGTGATCTTGAGGTTGTCGGTGCCGTTCGCGCCGAGGCCGAGCATGCCGTTGCCGGTCAGCGTGAGCTTGCGGAACGTCTGGTTGTCGTTCCAGGTGTACACCCCCACCGTGGCGTTGTCGCGCACAACCATGTTCTCGAGGGTGATCCCGTCCACCTCGGCGGTGACGGTGCCCATGAGGTTCAGCGTGGTGGCATAACGCTGCACACCGAAGCCGCGCAGGACGGTGCCCTTGCCCTGCACCTTGATCGCCTGAGCCAGAGTCGTGGCCTCTACGCGCTTGCCCGAAGGGTCGCTGCCGATGATGAGGCGCTTCCCGGCCTCATCGACGAAGAACGTGCCGGAGGTCACGGCCGACGCTGATCCGACCTGCCGCAGTGCCGCGCCGTTGATCCACACCTGCTCCGGGTACCCGGCGTAGGGGTTGCGGCTATCGACGAAACGGCTCGTCTCATCCAGGTTGGCGTTGAAGGAGATGCGTCGATCGAACTTGTGGTTCCAGCCGGTGCTGACCCAGGTGCTGCCGGACTTCGTCCAGTTGGTCACCGGAGAACTGCCGTCGAACCACACCGCTTCGCCGGGGTAGGCCTGGATCGTCAGCTTGCGGTTGAAGCCGACGTACACATACTCGCGGTAGGTGCCTCCGCGCAAGACGATCGTCGAGCCGTTAGGGGCCTTCGCCGCCGCGTGTGCGGCGCTCTGGTACGGATCGGCGAGGGTTCCCGACCCGGCATTCTTTCCCTTGGGAACGACGTACACCGCGCCGGCGGGAACGGGATAGGACGCGCTGCCCACAGGGAGGCTTCCCGCGGTGCCCTGCGCCGGAGCGGGGGCCGGGGCCGGTGCGGGGGCGGGTGCCGGGGCGGGTGTCGGCGCAGGAGCGGGTGTCGGGGCCGGTGTAGTCGTGCCCGCGGTGACGATGCGCACGTCGTCGATGCGTACCGCGTTGGCGGCCGACGCAGACGACAGGTGCGTGGCGACGACCGCGGACCCCGCCTGGGCGAGACGCTCGGCGCTGCGGTCCTCGTGCACCTGCTGCCACTCGGCGGGCTTGGGGGTGCCGTCGATCCAGATGCGCGCCTTGATCGAGACCGCGGTGTCTCCGGTGACGCTGAACTCCGCGCGGATGCGCTGCCCCTCGCGGAAGGCGGCGATCGGCTTCGTCGACGTCAGCACCGTCTCCTTCGCGGTCGAGCCGTCAAAGCGGCTCATCCACAGGTTCACGCCAGACGTCCCGAACCGCACACGTGCCTGGTACGACCGACCTCCGTCGGAGCGCAGACCCAAGGAGATCGTCGCGCCGTTGCCCGCGGCGGTCGCCTTCTCCGGCCACAGCAGCGCGCTGAAGACGGTGTCGCGATCGATGGTCGATGAGAGGGTCTGCGTCGCACCGGTGCCCGGCGTGTGGCTGACGCGCCCCGACCCGTCGACCACGCTGCCGCTGCTGCCGGCGCTGCTCGTCCATGTGAGACCAGATGCCGTCTTCCCCCATCCCTGCGATACCGATCGCGAGAAGTCGTCCGAGACATCCGTCGCGGCGGCAGCCGGAGCGGACGTCGCCAGCGCGAGCGAGGTGGTCATCAGCCCTGCGACCAGCAGAGCGAGAGCGCGAGGCGCGCGGAAACGACGGGGAGAAGGCATGCGGAAAAACGCTTTCGTCGGGGGAGAGCGGGACCGGGTTCGGCCGATCGGGCAATACAAACACGGGCAGGACACAGCGCGTCTCGGTATGAGACACTTCTCATTGGGGTGCGGGACTGGGGGTCACCGTGCATCTGTCGACCTGGGGGAGGTCACGTGCGGGCGTTGTGGCGGGCAGACGCGACAGGGGGACCCGCCAGAGTGCGCTGGGTCGACGCGGGCAAGGGGATTGCGATCGCGCTCGTCGTGCTCTTCCATGCCGCCCGATGGCTCGACGGCCTGCCTGCGGATACGGCGGCCTGGCAGCAGGTCAATGACACGCTGGCGACGATGCGCTTGCCGCTGTTCTTCACGCTTGCAGGGCTGTTCGCTGCGAAGTGGGCCACGGCTCCCGTCGCTGACCTGTGGAACACCAAGCTTCGTCTTTTCGCCTGGGTCTTCGTCCTGTGGGCAGTGATCGATCTCGGGCCCTACTGGCTCGGCCAGGGGTTGCATGGCACCGGGATCAACTTCCGCCGGGAGATCTTCGACACGCTCATGGCGCCCGTGGTGCCCCGCTTCGAGCTCTGGTTCATCTGGGCGCTGGCGTTGTTCTTTCTGCTCAACCGCGTGACACGGCGGCTGCCGGCATCCATCGTGCTCATCGCGTCCTTCGCGGTATCGGTGGTCGGTTTCACCGGGCTGTTGCCTCTGCCCTCGCCGGGGTGGACGGGGCTGTGCAAGTACTACTTCTTCTTCTTCGGCGGCATGGTGCTGCGGGCGGCCCTGTTCCGCTACGCGGCGCACAGCGGGTGGCTGCTGCGCGGCGGCGTCTTCTTCGTCTGGGCCGCCGGCGCTGTCGCCGTCACCCACTGGGGACTGACAACGGTGCCGGGCATCATGCCCGCGCTCGGGGTGCTCGGCGTGCTCGCGGGTGTCGCCGCATCACAGGCGCTGCAGCACGTTTCCGTTGTCGTCTCGTTGGGGGCGAAGACACTGCCCGTATATCTCGCGCACACGCCGATCATCATCGTGCTCAGCGCCGTGGGGGTCATCGCGCCGCCGGCGCCCCTGCTCGAAGCAGCGGCGATCGTCTACCCGCCCTTGGTCGCGATCGCGGCGATCATGCTGTCGCTCGCCCTGTACCGCGTGAGCCGCCGTGGCGCCCTGCGGTGGCTGTTCGAGCCGCCGCCACGTCTGCTTCTCGCGAAGCGGCCCGAGTCCGCGCAGAGGAATGTTTGACCGCCCGCACGGCGACCGGCACAGCGAGGAGCGCAAGCGTCAGGGGCAGCAGCTTCACTGACGACAGCGCGGGGCTGAAAGCGAGATCCCATGCGAAGCGCGCGGCGAGATACACCACGAGAGCGGAAGCCGTGCCCATACGCAGTTGGCGATCGATTCCGAGAGCCACGATGACGGCGATCGTGGCGCAGACGGCGAGTCCGGGCAGGCCGAACCAGACCCAGAAATCCCCCGCGAGGGAATGCAGCTCGATCGCACTGCCGAAGAGGTAGCGGTTGACGTAGCCGTTGTCGGGGTCGTAACCGATCCCCAGCATCGCCGTCTTGGCGGAGATGACGTCGGCCGACGAGGCGACGGTGCCCGACCCCAGGCCCAGTGGATGGTCGGTGATGAGGGCGATGGAAGCGGCGAGCTCCGGACGCCCGCCGAGCAGCAGCGAGCCGGAACCGGCGATCTGCTGCTCTGAGCGGGACTGCGCGGCTTCGCCGAAGAATCCCTCCAGAATCGCGGCCTGCGCGGTGAAGAAGATCGCGACGCCCAGCAGCAGCAGGGTCGCCAGGTTTCCTGCGCGGCGCCGCCCTTTCAGCAGGGACCGGTTCGCCCACTGCCACACCACGACGGTCGCCGCCAGAGCCAGCATGGCGGTGTTCGAGCGGGACCCGTTCAGTGCGCCCACGACGACCAGTGCGGTGATCACGGCGAGCTGGGTCGCCGGGTGGCCGCGCCGGGCGCTGATGGCCAGGGCGAGCACAGTGACGGGGATGGAGTAGGTGAACCGCCAGGAGGCGCCGCCGCCGATATCGGGGAGCACCCCCACCACGAGGCCGACGCCGAAGGCGATCGCGACGCCCGATGAACCGATCACTCCACGAGCCCACACCAGCGCGCCGACGACGGCGATCAGTCCGATCAGCATGGCCGAGCGTTCCACGAGCGCCGACGGCAGCACCTCTCGCATGGGAACGGCCGCCCAACTCAGCAGTACACCGCTCACCACCGCGACGACGCAGAGCGCCGTGAGTGCGAGAAGGAGGCGGAACCGGCGCAGCACCGGAAGCCACACGGGAACCATCGCCGCGGCGAGCATTGCCCCCAGGGGCACGTTGTACGGGAGGAGGATCCACGCGCCGCTCGCGACGGCGAGCAGCACGGCCACGCCGCGCGCGGCGCCGCGCTCGCCCGTTCGCGCCCGGACGGGGGAGGACATCACTCGGTGAGGACGGCGCGCGGCGTGCGCGAGCGCGAGCCGCGCTTGGCGGGCGCGTCGGCGACGTAGTAGGGGTTGCCCGCCGCACGCTTGGTCCCGTTGAGCACGAGCCCGAAGACTCGGGCGCGGGTGGATTCCAGCTCACCCAGTGCGCGCACCAGCTCGTCCCGCTTGGTGTATCGGTAGCGGGCGATCACGACGATCCCGTCGACGATCGGCGCGAGCCACATCGGGTCGCTCACGGCGAGCACGGGCGGGCTGTCGACGATGACGACGTCGAAGCGCTCTCGGGCTGCGGAGATGAGATCGCGCAGGTGGTCGGAGGCCAGCAGCTGGCCGGGGTTGGGTGGGATGGTCCCACTCGTCATGATCCGAAGGCTCGGCGAACCCCACTGATGCAGCGCTTCGTCTTCGGTTGCGTCGCCCAGGAGCACCGTCGTCACACCGACACCACCTTCGAGCCCGGTCAGGGTCGCGATGGACCCTCGGCGCAGGTCCGCGTCGATCAGCAGTGTGCGCTGACCCTGCTCGGCGAGGATGAGCGCCGTCGCCAGGGCGATCGACGACTTGCCCTCTCCAGAGACGGCCGACGTGATCAGGATGACCTTCGCATCGCCATCGATGTTGGCGAAGCGCAGACCCGCGGCGATGCCGCGCACCGACTCCGCGGCGGCACTCACCGCCGAATCCCGCACCGCCGCCGGCAGGGAAGTGCCGCCGGCGGCGCTCACCTCGCCGAGGATGGGCATGTCGGTGACGGCCGCCACGTCCTCCCGTGACGTGAGTCGCGTTGCGAGCAGTTGACGCAGCACCGCGTAGACGACCCCGAGCACGAACCCGGCGAGTGCGCCGGCGATGGCGATCAGCCGCGTGTTGGGCGCAATCGGGGCGCGCGGTGCGACCGCCTCGCTGATCGTCTCCACGCGCACGGCGGGACCGGAGGTCTGCGTCTGCGGGGCCAGATCCTCCACGGCATCCGCCAACTGGTCAGCGACCGCGTTGGCGATGTTCGCCGTCATCTCCGGATCCGCCCCGGTTGCTGCGATCTCGAGCACCGTCGTGTCCAGCGGCGAATCGACGGTGATGCGACCGGCGAGGGCACGGGGTGTCGTATCGAGCTCGAGTTCTTCGATCACGGGCCCCAGCACGGCGGGCGACGTCGCCACCACGGCGTAGGTCTGCACGAGGCCCTGCACGTAGTTCGATCCCTGCACGAGCTCCATCGTGCTGTCGCCTCGCGTGGGGATGACCACCACCGCCGCCTGTGCGCGGAAGGTCTCCGTCTGGGTCGAGGCATAGGCGAAGCCTGCCAGCCCGCCGAGAACCGTCAGCACCACGATGACGACCCAGCGTCTGCGAAGCGATCGGAAGTAATCCACCGCCGTCATCGACTGACGCCCTGGTTCGTCATGGACGTGCGCAGCAAGCGCATCCCGTGGTACATCGTCACTGGTCCCCCAACCGTGAGTGTGCGGCACTGCGCTACTGAGCGTAGCGGTCATCGGGCCGGGGCCGCGATGCGTTCGTCAGCGCCGAGCACCGACGTCGCGACGGCTGCCCGGTAGGCGGCGATCCCGTTGCGCTGTTCGGCCGTCGCTGCGCTGATCGCCACATCTCGGCAGAGGCTCGCCCAGCTCGCGCGCACAGTCTGGAGCGCGGTGGCCAGCGCTGCGGCATCGCCGGGCGCGGTGAGCAGGGCGGTCGGGTAACCGCCCGCCGCCTCCCGCAGTCCGCTGGTGTCGCTGACGATCACGGGGCGCCGTGCGAGCAGGCCTTCCACGGCGGTGTTGCCGAACGGCTCGTCTACGACCGAGGGCACGACGAGGACATCAGCAGCAGCCAGGCTCGGCCAGATATCGGAGTCGAACCCCGCGAACTCGACCTGGTCGTGCAAGCCGAGCAGATCCACGCGTGCGCGCAGTTGGTCCTCGAACCACTCGTATCCCGGATAAACGCTGCCCAGCAGCCGGAGCGAGCAAGGCAATCCCTCGTCGCGCGCGATTGCGAGCGCCTCGATGAGGACGTCGGGGCCTTTCCTCGGCGAAAGCCGCCCTATATAGAGGACGCGCAGCCCGTCGTCGACGCGCGGACGCGGCGGGTTCGCGCTGACAGGCGGACCGCTCACCCCGTTGTAGACGATGTTCGTCCGGCTACCGATACGCGGCGCCGACGAGAGCATGGTTTCGCGCGTGAATCGACTGTTGACGATCACCGCGTGTGAGGGGCGATGCGGTGTGTACAGCACCTTCTTCATCAGCGTGCCTGCGGAGGCCTCGGCCTCATGGAGGTGACTGACGATGCGCACGCCCTTCAGTCGCGCCACGACCGGCCAGACCGGCACGATCGCGGTGCTCACGTAAACGGCGTCGGGACGCCGTTCGTCGATGAGTCGTGTCGCGGCCCGCACGTTGCGTATCGCGGCGGCGAAGAGTCGCAGCAGGCCGAGGGGGGTGCGGAATGACTTGCGCAGCACCATCATCGGTATGACGTCGACCTGGGCTCCGGCTGCTCGCAACTGCTCCACCAGGGGGCCGGCCGACGCGAGGACGGCGATCACGTCGACGCCGCGCTCGCGCAGCCCGATGACGCTCTGGAGGAACATGCGGTCGGACCCGAACAACTCGGCGCCCGGGTGCACGGCGATCACGACGCGGCCGCTGTCCGGCGATCCCACGTTCACGTCTCCTCCGTCGATGCGCTCGACGACGCCACTTCGCGGACGCGGCGACGCACGAGGACGGCGTTCGGAATGAGCTGGAATGCCAGCACGCCGACGATCGACCCGACCACGGGGCCCAGGGAGCCGAGTGCCGGGATGAGAAGGATGGTCAACCCGAGGTTCACCGGCAGCATGCCGAGGATCAAGTAGGCCTGGAATCGCAGCCCCGACGCGTCGGTGAGGTACATGCCGAACGGGTACTTCGCCGATTGGATCACGATGAACACGCTGAAGGCGATGAGCAGGCTCGCGGGCAACTGAATCTGCCCTCCGGATGCCAGTTCGGCGAGCCACCCCGCTGCCAGGCTCAGCGCGAGGCATGCCGCCGCTGCGGCGACGGCGAACGCCACGGACATCTTCATGGGCGACACCGGCGCGGCCTTACCCGCGGCGCGGGCCTTCGCGAACACCGGCCACAGGGCGAAGCCCGCGGCCGTCACCACGGCGAACACGGGGGAGAAGATCTGATTCGCGAGGCTGTACTGCGCGAGATCGTCCAGGGTGCCGATGAGGCTGAGCACGAGGCGGTCCGACGACATCGCGATCGGCAGCGCAACCATCTGGATGAGCATCGGCCAGGCGGTGTTCATCACTCTCGCGCCGCGGATGCGGCGGTCCAAGGCCCCGCGCAGCGCGCTGCCGAGCATGGGCTTGAGCTTGCGGGAGGCGATGATCATCGCGATGAGGCAGATCACCGTCGTGGCCGCGTAGGACGCGACGGCGATGTACCCGCCGTCGGCAGAGGTGGCGATCATCACCCACAGCACGGCGAGCACGATCGGGGTCTGAATGGCGCCGAGCAGCACGACCAGCACGTTCAGTCCCAGGGCGGCGAGAATGCGCTGCCCGTAGGCGATCAGCATGTTCAGGCCGAAGATCGCCAGGCAAAGAGTGGCGGCGAGGGCCCCGGATTCCGGGGTGAGCGCGCCGCCCAGCACGGTGGGCCAGAGCCCCGAGACGAAGAGCACCACGGCCACAACGATGACCACCGACGAGCAGATGAACAGCAGCCGCATGCACGAGATGAGCACGAGGCGCAGGTTGCTGTCGGTGCGTGGATCCTTCGCCCCGGCGACGGCGTTCATGATCGCGGCGGTCAGTCCCAGGTCGCTGAACGGAATGAGCCCCGCGATCGCCACGAGCAGGATGTACTGCCCGTAGGAGGCCACGCCGTAGTTGTCGATGATCAGCCGGGTGACCACGATGCCGAGCACCGCGCTGATCGGCAGCACGATGAAGCGCGCCGCGGCGCTGCTGCCGATCGACAGCAGCGTGCCGCGCCTGCTCCCGAGGTCTTCGATGGATGCCAGCCCCCGCCGGCGCCGCCGGGCAGGGGCAGCGGTGTCGGCGCCTGCCGCGCCATCGGGATGGAGGGTCGTCTGCTGTGTCATGTGATGCCGCCCCGGCTGTCGTCGCCGCGCGGATGTCCGTGAGATCGCTGCGCGCTCACGAGCTGGTCGTCGACCACGAGGTCACGGAGCGCGTGGTGCGGCGCATGCCGGAGTGCGCCGACTCGCCAGCGGCCAGGCGGAGCGCCAGGTCTTCGTACGCGTCGGCCACGTCGTCCCACCGGAACTGCGCTTCGGCTCGCCGCTTCAGCGCCTCGCCGCGGCCGTGCACGCCGTCGGGGTGCGCCTCGACAGCGGCGAAGTGGCCCGCGATGTCACCCTCGCCGAAGAAGAACCACCCCTCATCGTCGAGCACCTCGCGGTTGAAGGTGACGTCGTAGGCGATGACAGCGGTGCCGGCGCCCATGGCGCGCAGCAGCGACGGGTTCGTCCCTCCCACGGAGTGCCCGTGCACGTAGGTGAAGGCGTGCGCGTACAGCGCGTCGAGCAGCTCCTGGTCGTACACGCCGCCGAGCATGCGGATGCGCTCGTCGCCCTGGGCAGCGGCAGCGATCGCCTGGGTGTACTCGGCCGCATACGGCGCGGAGCCCACGACGATGAGCGGCTTTCGGCCCGCGCTGGCGCGGTAGCCCTTCACGATCTCGAGAACGTGGTTCTCGGGCTCGAAGCGCGCCACCACGAGGTGGTAGCCGCCGCTCTCCAGGCCCAGCGCCCGCACGCCCTCGTCGGACACCCCGTTGAGGATCGGCGCGCCGTAGCGGATGAGCTCGGTCGGCGCCTGGAACTCGTCCTCGTAGTACTCCGCGATCCCCGGCGCGTCGGCGATCAGCGCGTCGGCCGCCCGCACGCCGTGCTCTTCTGCCCACCGGTAGTAGGCGGCTCCGCCGCGGCCCCACTTCGAGCGGCGCCATTCGAGCCCGTCCATGTGCAGGGCGACGGGGATGCCGCGGGCACGCAGCATCGGGATGAACGGCGAGTTGGCCGCGTTGAACACGAATGCCGCGTCGGGGCGGCGGTGGGTCACGGCGTGCAGCACCGAGAAGCCGGTGTGGCTGAGTGTCTCGAGCTGCTTGACCGACAGTGCGGGCAGCTGAACGACGCGCATGCCGCGGTACTCGGTGAGGTCGCGCTCGCCGCCGCGGGTGTAGACCGTCACGCGGTGACCGCGCTCGACCAGCCGGTAGCCCACCTCTTCGACGGCGGTCTCGAAGCCGCCGTATGCGGCAGGAACCCCGCGGGTTCCGAACATCGCGATGGACAGATGTGCGGTCGGCCGCCGGCGTTCGGTGGACCGGGCGTGCGCCACCGCGCGCGGCGCCTCGCCCGGCGCCAGCTCGGTGATCGCCGAAGAAGCGGATGCCGTGGTCTGCTCAAGCACCATGGCATCCACCCGCCTCGGTTGCGGCTGCGTGCACGACGATGTCGAACTGCATGTTGCTCCCCCCCAGGAACATTGCGGCAGCGCCGCGATCCCCCAATGAGCGGCCGAAGCCGCTGATTCCCCAATGTCGTCGGATGATGCCCCCAGGCGTTCATCCGGTGCTCGGATTTCTCCGCGGCCGTCCCACCGGCCGTGCAAGGTGATTCTTACACTGATCCGCCGCGAAGCAAAGCATCTGCTCTTCGCGGACGTCCGCGCGCCGCCATCGAGGGGCGCGGGAGCCGAGTTGGCACACCGGCGGGTGAGGTGTACTGTCGGCGTCAGTCGACGTGGGGGAACTCGTCGACCTTGGGGAAATCGCGTGACCCGGTTGGGGCCGGGAGCGTGTGACATGCGTTTTGGGGGCGTCATGACACAACGAGTGGGCTATGCGGCGGGGGCGTTCGACCTGTTCCACGTGGGGCATCTGAACATCCTTCGTCTTGCTCGCGAGCATTGCGATCACCTCATCGCCGGGGTGGTGAGCGACGAGATGCTCTTGCAGACGAAGGGTCTGTCGTCGTTCATCCCCACGGACGAGCGCGCCGAGATCGTGCGCCACGTCGACTTCGTGGACGAGGTGCACATCGAGGCCGTCCCCGACAAGCTGCAGGTGTGGGAGGAGCTGCGCTTCACGCACTTCTTCAAGGGCGATGACTGGCGCGGCACCCCTCGGGGGGAGCAGCTCGAGCGCGAGTTCGCCGCGGTGGGAGTGGAAGTCGTGTACTTCCCCTACACCGCGCACACATCCAGCACACAGCTGCGTCAGGCGCTGGACGCCGCGGTGCACCTCGCCCGGGCGCGCAACGCGCGTGACGCGGCGTTGGTGGCGATGGCCTAGTCCGTCGTCGTCGGCTCCGTCGGCGCGCAGAGAAGCGGCCGCCCCCCGAAAGGGGAGCGGCCGCTTCTTGTGGGTGCCTACTTGTCGGTGACGGCGTCCTTGACCTCGTCGACGGCCTGCTTGCCCTTGCCCTTGGCCTGGTCGACGTGACCCTCGGTCTCCATCGACTTGTCACCGGTCGCCTTGCCGATGCCCTCCTTGGCCTGACCCTTGAGCTCTTCGCCCTTGTGCTTCATGTCGTCTCCGATGCCCATGGCAATCTCCTTCTCTTGGGGGTCCACGACCGCGTCAGCGGTCTGTGGGGGTTTCTGTGGCGGCGCCGTCTTCGGAGGCCGCCGCGGGCGACGGGTCGGGTTCGAGCCGCACCTCTTCGCGGGTGACGGGCACGGTCACGGTGACCTGCTCCGTCACGACGTACCGCCGCAGCCGCAGGCCGCCGGATGCCGCCGGGGGAGCGGTGGCGGCGTCTCCGGCATCCGCGGGGCTCGCCTGGTCGTGGTCGTGGTCGTGGTCGTCGCGGTGAGCGTGCTCGTGCTCGTGGCTCTGCCCGTCGTGCTCGTGCTCGTGCGTGTGCCCTCGGTCGTCGCCATCCGTTTCTGGGGCGTCGCGCAGCGCGTAGTACGCGTAGAGCTCCTCCTCCTCGCGGTGGGTGAGCTCTGCATCCGAATCGATGCGCGGAGCGTGCTTGACGGCATCCTTCCCATAGGGGATGCGCACGCCGCCGTCGACCTCCTCCGCCTGCTCGAGGGGGACGAACGACTCGGACGTGCCGAACAGTCCGGTCTTCACGGTCATCCAGTTGGGGGTGCCGGTGGTCGGGTCGACGTAGACCTGTCCGACCGTGCCCACCTTGTCGCCGTCGGTGTCGACCACGTGGCGGCCCACCAGGCTGGCGATGTCATGGGATCCGATCATGTTCCGTTCTCCTGTCTGCCGAGGCCGACGCGGTCGACCCGGCGGTGATAACGCATTCCGGCTGCCCCGCCCAGCAGTGCGCCGAGGAGGGTGACGATCGCCACCCCCAGGGCGGTGAGGATGCCCGTCAGGGTCGCCGACTCGGCGTCGACGGGGATCTGCGGCAGCCCCTGCAGTCCGCTGAGGGCGCTGTCCCGGCTTCCGGTGATGGCACCCACGACCGCGATGACGATCGCAATGACCACCGCCCAGATCCAGACCGCCAGACCCTGCTTCACTCCGCTGAAGCGGGCCATGCGCCCGGCCACATAACCGCCCGCGACGTAGGCGACGAACAACACGACGGCCAGGACGATCGCGCCGACGATGCCCGCAGTGTCACTGGCGGCGGCATCGACGACCTCTTCGAGCGTCGCCTCTGACGCGACGGCGAGGCCGATCGCGCCCACGAGGGTGCCGAGCACCACCACTGCGCCGACCGCGGTCAGCCAGCCGAAGAACGCCGCCCCGAAGTGGAATCCGCCGAATCGCTCCTTCTCCCGCCCCACGACGTCGCGCTGCAGCGTGTGGGACGCATCGACTCTCGCCGCAGCGCCCGTGGATGCCGGGTCGTACACTGGTGCGCCGAGGTCGCCTCGCTCAGGTGTGCTCATGACCCGACGCTAACTTCGGCGTGCGGTGGTCTGCATGGGGTTGCGAGGATCTGGCGGCGGGCGTAGCCTCCCGGGTCGGCACCCGTGATCTCCGAATGCCGGGACGTGGCGTGCTAAGCTGTCTCTTTGGTGCAGGCCGCCTGCTGGCCGGCACCGCGAACGTGAGCCCTCCACTGGCGTGTTCGACCGCTTCTGCGGCGCGAACCACCCCGGAGTGGGATTCACGAACTCCTCCGTTCGACACAAGAAAGCAGCACTATCGTGACGCGCACTTTCACCCCCAAGGCTGGCGAGATCCAGCGCGAGTGGCTGGTCATCGACGCAACAGACGTCGTCCTCGGTCGCCTCGCCTCGCACGCCGCCGCCCTTCTGCGTGGCAAGCACAAGGCCACCTTCGCCAACCACATGGACTCCGGTGACTTCGTCATCATCGTCAACGCCGACAAGGTCGCGCTGACGGGCCAGAAGCTCCAGAAGAAGCGTGCCTACCGCCACTCCGGCTACCCGGGCGGCCTCAAGTCGGTCTCCTACGAGGAGCTCCTCGAGAAGAACCCGGCCCGCGCCGTCGAGAAGGCGATCCGCGGCATGCTGCCGAAGAACAGCCTCGGCCGCCAGCAGCTCTCGAAGCTGAAGGTCTACGCCGGCGGCGAGCACCCGCACGCGGCGCAGCAGCCCAAGACGTACACCCTCGACCAGGTCGCCCAGTAAGCGCCCCTCAGATTTAAGGACAACTGATGGCGAACATCGAAGAGACCCCGCAGAACTACTCCACCGAGACTCCCGCCGAGGAGACGCAGGCCGCCGTCGCGCGCCCCGTCCTTTCGGTTCCCGGCGCAGCGGTCGGCCGTCGCAAGCAGGCCATCGCCCGCGTGCGTCTGATCCCCGGCTCGGGCACCATCACGGTCAACGGCCGCACGCTCGAGGACTACTTCCCGAACAAGCTGCACCAGCAGCTGATCACCGACCCGTTCACGGTGCTCAACCTCACCGGCGCATACGACGTCATCGCCCGCATCTCGGGTGGCGGTGACTCGGGCCAGGCCGGCGCGCTGCGCCTCGGCATCGCCCGTGCGCTCAACCAGATCGACGCCGAGAACAACCGCCCGACCCTCAAGAAGGCCGGCTTCCTCTCGCGTGACGCCCGCGTCATCGAGCGCAAGAAGGCCGGTCTCAAGAAGGCCCGCAAGGCACCTCAGTACTCGAAGCGCTGATCACTCAGCAGATGGCGCTGTTCGGCACGGATGGTGTGCGGGGGCTGGCCAACGGCCCCCTCACCGCCGACCTCGCGCTCTCCCTGGCCCAGGCGACTGCCGTCGTCCTGGGCCAGGGGCGTATTGCGACGGCACGGCGGCAGGCGGGCAGACGACTGACCGCGGTCGTCGCCCGCGACCCCCGCATATCGGGGGAGTTCCTCTCGGCTGCGGTCGAGGCGGGTCTCGCCTCGTCGGGCGTCGATGTGCTCGACGCCGGCGTGGTGCCGACGCCCGCTGCCGCGTTCCTGGTGGCCGACCGCGATGCCGATTTCGGCGTGATGGTCTCGGCGTCCCACAATCCCGCGCCCGACAACGGGATCAAGCTCTTCGCCCGCGGCGGGGTGAAGCTGCCCGATGAGGTCGAGGCGCGCATCGAAGAGGCGATGTCGGGACCCAAGCTGCAGCCCACCGGCGGCGACGTCGGGCGCATCCAGCGGTTCGCCGACGCCGAGGACCGCTACATCGTGCACCTCCTCGCGTCGCTGCCTCACCGCCTCGACGGCCTGCACGTCGTGATCGACTGCGCCCACGGCGCGGCATCCGGCGTCTCGCCCGACGTCTTCACCGACGCGGGGGCCAAAGTGACCGTCATCGGGGCCGACCCCGACGGGCTCAACATCAACGACGGCTACGGCTCGACGCACCTCGATGTGCTCGCCGGAGAGGTCGTGCGCGTCGGCGCCGACATCGGCATCGCCCACGACGGCGACGCCGACCGCTGCCTGGCCGTGGACGCCGACGGCCGCATCGTGGACGGCGATCAGATCATGGCCATCCTCGCCCTGTCGATGAAGAGCCGCGGACGACTCAAGGACGACACCCTCGTCGCCACCGTGATGAGCAACCTCGGCCTGCACCGGGCCATGGCCGCCAGCGGCATCCATGTCGAGCAGACGGGTGTGGGCGACCGCTACGTTCTGGAACGGATGAGCGCCAGCGGGTTCTCCCTCGGCGGCGAGCAGTCGGGCCACGTCATCATGAGCGACTTCGCCACCACCGGCGACGGTCTGCTCACCGGCCTGCACCTGTGCGCCGAGATGGCGCGCACCGGCAAGACGCTCGCCGAACTGGCATCCGTCATGACCGTCTTCCCGCAGGTTCTCGTCAACGTGCGGGACGTCGACCGCTCCCGCGTCGACGACGACGAAGGCGTGCAGGAGGCGGTGGCGTCCGCAGCCGCCGCACTCGGCATGTCGGGTCGCGTCCTGCTCCGCGCCTCCGGAACCGAGCCGCTCGTGCGCGTGATGGTCGAGGCCGAGACCGCAGACGTCGCCAGCGACGTGGCGGCGCAGTTGGCAGCCGTCGTGAGCGAGCGTCTCGCCCTTCCTGCGTAGGTTTCACCGTGTCGCAGGGCCGGTTTCTTGGTTGTGGTGCCGCAGATGCGATAGAAATGAGGGCACCGGCACTGGAGCCGTGCTGACGTCGCATTCCCCCCACGCGTCGTCTCCTCGCTCTGACGCCGACTGGCCTGCGCTTGTGCACGAGCGCTGTGGCCGCGAGAGGGCCGCGCTCTGGGGGCCGGTCCTCTCCGCATTGGCGGGTGGCGGTTCTCTCGGGCAGGTGGTGCGGGGAGTGCTCAGTCGGTGGTGGGGGCGGTCCACGACAGGGACTCGATGTAGCGCAGCAGCACGCCTTCGCGCAGCGCCCACGGGCTGACCTCGAGCTCATCGACATCGAGGGCCTTCATCGCGCGGTGCAGCACGACGGCCGCCGCGACGATCTGGAACGTGCGGTCCGCGGTGATGCCCGGCAGCGCCTCGCGCGCGGCCGCCGGCATCTGCGCAAGGCGAGGGATCCACTCCTTCAGCGCTGAGCGGGGCAGCACCATGCGCTCGATCCCCGACCAGCCGGGCACGGGGTACCCCGCCAGCTTCGCCAGTGAGCGGATCGCCTTGGACGATCCGACGACGTGATCGGGGCGCGGCAGGTCCGCGAACATCTCCGCCACGGGGGCGAGCGTCTTGCGCGCGTGCTTGCGCAGGCGGTCGACCTCGTCGGCGCCGGGCGGGTCGTTCGGCAGGTACTTCACCGTCATGCGCCCGGCCCCCAGGGGCACGGAGGCCGCGGCATCCGGAAGCTCGTCCGCACCCGCGGCCAGCTCCAGCGAGCCGCCGCCGATGTCGAACAGCAGGATCTGTCCGGCCGACCACCCGAACCAGCGGCGCACGGCGAGGAAGGTGAACCGCGCCTCCGTCTCACCGCCGAGCACCTGCAGCTCCTGGCCCAGCGCCTCCTCGATCCGCGCGATCACCGCCTTGCCGTTCTTCGCCTCGCGCACGGCGCTCGTGGCCGTCGCCAGCAATTCGGCGACGTTCTCGCGGGCCACGGTCTCGCGGGCGTCGGTCACCGCGGCCACAAGGGCGTCCACGCCGTCGGCGCTGATCGACCCATCGGGCTCCAGGTAGCGCATCAGTCGCAGCACCGTGCGGCGGCTGGTCGTCGCGTGCGGCCTGCCGCCGGGGATCACATCCGCGATCAGCAGGTGGACGGTGTTCGAACCGATGTCGAGGACTCCAAGGCGCACGGGGTCAGCGTAGCGGCGCGGATACCCCGGCGTCCCGGCCTTGTGCGTCGCTTCGGCCGCGAGGCGGTCGGCCGTGCACGGCGTCGCCCGTGCGGGTGCGTGGACCCGCACCGTCGCACCGATACGATGGGCGCGATGGCCGAGACCACTGCCGCGCGCGACGCCGATGCTCCCGCTCCCGCACCTCTGGCGCGGGAGCTCTACCGCGAGATCGACCGACCCGAATGGGCGCGGCTGGCCGGCGGCATCCCGAACCCGCTGACCGAGACCGAGGTCGTGCAGCTGCGCGGCATCGGCGACCGGCTCGACCTCGACGAGGTGCGTCAGGTCTATCTCCCGCTCAGCCGGCTGCTGTCGCTGTACGCGGAGAACACCAAACGCCTGGGCGCGGAGGAGAGTGCGTTCCTGGGGGAGCTGGACACCACGACGCCCTTCGTGGTCGGGGTCGCCGGCTCCGTCGCCGTCGGCAAGTCCACCATCGCGCGCCTGCTGCGCGAGTTGATGAGCCGCTGGCCCGGGACTCCGCGCGTCGAACTGGTGACCACAGACGGATTCCTCTACTCCAACGCCGAGCTCGAGCGCCGGGGCATCATGCACCGCAAGGGATTCCCGGAGTCGTACGACCGCCGCGCCCTGGTGCAGTTCCTCACCGAGGTCAAAAGCGGAGCCGGCGAGGTGCGGGCGCCGTTCTACTCGCACATGCGGTACGACATCATCACCGACGCGCAGGTCACCGTGCGCCGTCCCGACGTCGTCATCGTCGAGGGCCTGAACGTGCTGCAGCCGCCGCCGTCCCCCAACGACGTGGCGGTCAGTGATCTCTTCGACTTCTCGATCTACATCGACGCCGATGCCGAACACATCAGGCAGTGGTTCGTCGAGCGGTTCCTGGCGCTGCGTCGCGCCGCCTTCACCAACCCGAACTCGTTCTTCAACCGCTTCGCCGGCGTCGGCGACGACGAGGCCGTGACCCTCGCGCTGGGCTTCTGGAACGACATCAACCTCCCCAACCTGCGGGAGAACGTCGAGCCCACCCGGCACCGTGCGACGCTCGTGCTGGAGAAGGGCGCCGACCACGCCGTGGAGCGGGTGCTGCTGCGCAAGCTCTGACCGGCGGATGCCGCCGGGCCGCCGCCTGAACCGGCGCTGGTGCCGCGCAACCACTTCTGGATACACTGCGAACGGGGATGTCGGTCCGTCCGCGCCAGGGGTGGCGCGGTCCGCGTCTCACCCGAAGCGCGGAGGACCGGATTCCTGCCGACCCCTGCGGGGTGGCAGGCGATGGGGGGATTCATGGGGAAATCGCCGGCACGTGTTCACTCCGCGGCGGAGAGGTGATGAGCACGCGGGTCACCTTCATGGTCCCCTGGCTGGGCCGCGAAGAGGTCGAGGCCGTCACCGAGGTCATCGCCAGCGGCTGGATCGCGCAAGGGCCGAGGGTGGCGCAGTTCGAGCGGGAGTTCGCCGAGGCCGTGGACGGGCGCTTCGCCGTGGCGACGACCAGCGGTACGACCGCGCGTCACCTCGCGCTGCGCGTTGCAGGGATCGGTCCGGGGGATGACGTCGTCGTGCCCTCGTATTGCTTCATCGCGACGATCAACGCCGTGCGCCATGTGGGAGCGAACCCCGTGTTCGCCGATGTCGACCCGATCACGGGGAACGTGACGGGAACGACGGTGAGCATGGCGATCACCTCTGCGACCAAAGCCGTGATCGCCGTGGACCAGGGAGGCGTGCCCGTCGACCTCGATGACGTGCGCAGCGCGACCGATCCGCTCGGGATCATCGTGATCGAGGATGCCGCGTGCGGCGCCGGTTCCACGTACAAGGGTCGGCCGGTGGGGGCCGGAGCGGAGATCGTGGCGTGGTCCTTCCACCCGAGGAATCTCGTGACCACGGGGGAAGGCGGCATGCTGACCACCGCGCGCGGCGATTGGGCCAAGCGCGCACGTCGGCTGCGCGACCACGCCGCGACGGTCTCCGGGGCCGAGCGCCGCGCGTCGGTGCTGCCGCTCGTCGAGGAGTACGCCGAGGTGGGATACAACTTCCGCATGACCGACATGCAGGCGGCGATCGGCCGGGTGCAGCTGCAGCGCCTGCCGCTGGTCGTCCAGCGTCGGCGCGAGCTCGCCGCGCGCTACCGCGCCGCCATCCGCGGGATACCCGGGCTGCGGCCCGTCGCGGATCCCGACTACGGGACAGGAAATGTGCAGTCGTTCTGGGTGGAGGTGCTCGATGAGTACCCCACCGACCGCGACGGGCTGCTGGCCGCGCTCGCCGAAGCAGATGTGTCCGCTCGCCGCGGCGTCATGGCATCCCACCGGCAGCCTCCGTACCGGGACGTCGTCCCCACGAACGGACTGCCCGCGACGGACCGTCTCACCGACCACACGCTGGTGCTGCCGATGTTCCACACGATGAGCCAGGACGATCAGGATCGGGTCATCGAGGTGCTGCGCTCGCCCGTGTGATCGGCGACACGGCACGGGCTGGGATCCGGCGACGGCGCCGGCCAGGCCCTGCCCGATGACCGGGGTGCCGGGGGAGTGGACGGCTCATGCCCCTCAGGGGGAGGGGGCAACGGATGCCCGGCCGGGCGGGCCGCAGGCCCCGTAGGGTGCTGGCATCCATCGCCCGGATCAGGACATGAGCCGCCACAACTGGTCCGTGGCCCGCCGCGGATCCCCGCGGAAGAGCACGGAAGCTCGAGAGCCGGGGGCGCCTGCGACCGTCCCCCGCATCAGTAGGCGCCCTGGGGCCGCACCATGACCGCCGCGGTGCGCATGATGATGCGCAGGTCGGTGGCCAGCGACCAGTTCTCGACGTAGTGCAGATCCAGACGGACGCTCTCGTCCCATGACAGGTCGCTGCGTCCGCTGACCTGCCAGAGGCCGGTGATGCCGGGCTGCACGTACAGCCGGCGCAGCACCGCGCGGTCATAGCCGCGCACCTCGTCGGGCAGCGGGGGCCGCGGCCCCACGACGCTCATCTCGCCCATCAGCACGTTCCAGAACTGCGGAAGCTCATCGAGCGAGAACCGCCTCAGCACCTTGCCCACCCTCGTCACACGCGGGTCGGCCTTCATCTTGAACAGCGGCCCGGCGCCCTCGTTGTGACCGATGAGCTCCTCCCGCTCGGTCTCGGCCGTTGCGCGCATCGTGCGGAACTTCAGGATGCCGAACTCGCGCCCATCGCGCCCGATCCGCTGCTGTCTGAAGAACACGCCCCCCGGAGTGTCCATGGTGATCAGCAGGGCGATGATCGGTGTGATCAACGCGATCGGGACGAGCGCGACGAGCGCGACGGCCACGTCGAGCGCCCGCTTCGCGCTCATCCGCGAGTGGTCGAACCGGGGGAGCCTGACGCGTGTCAGGGCCAGCCCGTGCGTCCGTTCCACCGAGATGCGGGAGCGGACCACGTCGGTCAGGCGGGTGGCGAACACCAGGTCGGTGGCCGCGCCCTCCAGGCTCCAGCTGAGCCGCCGGGTGAAGTCCGGGTCATCCGTCGCCCCCGCGACGATGACCGTCTCGACGCAGAGCTCACGGGCGATGTCCGCGGCCTGTCCCGGCGACCCCAGCACGGGGTAGGTGAGGCCGTCGACGGTCAGCACGCTGCTGTCCGTCTCCCGCAGGGCTGTGCCCACGACGTGGTGCTGAAGCCGCGGATCCATGCGCAGGGAGCGGATCGTGTGCTCGACGGCGTCGCGGTCGCCCACGATCAGGGTGCGCGGCGCGAGTTCCGCGTTGTCGCGCCGGCGCAGCCGTACGACCAGCCGTACAGCGCGCGCCCCCACGAGCCCTGTGATGCCGGCAGGCGCCGCGACCAGCGCGAGCTGCGGGACCATCGGCCACCCCATGGCGGCCGTCGTGATCGCGACCAGAGCCAGCGCGGCCGCGGCGGATTGAGCCGCGGCGATCACGCCGAACCGCCGACCGGCGTCGCGGCGGGCACCCGCCCCCCGCGCCACCAGCAGCCCCACGATCCACACGGCCGCGAAGACGCCCGCCTGCACGAGCGCGACGACGCCTGCGGCGCCGAAGGGCGGCATCACCGCGAGGGCGAGCGCCGTGCTCGAGAGGATCGCCGCCACGTCGACGGCAGCGCCGATCGCCCGCCGTCGCCGGACGACGGTGAGCCGACGCTCCAGCAGGGGCAGGAATCGGGGAGCGTTGACAGCAGTGCCGCCCCCCAGCGACGTCGTCACGTCCCCCAGCGGAGCGGTCGCTGCCCCCAGCGATACGGTCGCGCCGCTCACCGACGCGCTCCGGCGTCGAACGGATCCGTCTCGAGCCGACGGAGTGCGCGCGAATGCGTGCGCAGAACTAGCCGTTTCCCCATGAACGCGTTCCCCAGTGTCCCCCTGCGCGGACAAGTCCGCGCATCCCCCAACAAGGCGCCCGTCCTGTCGCGGTCCGATTCCCACATCGGACCGAAGCGGAGTCCGACCCCTCGGAGCTCCGCGGCCCCCGAGGGGGCGGGCGTGGGTTGAGTATGCCACACGGGGCGGGCGGAGGGGAAGCGATTCGCCGGGGCGCGTGATCACCGCTGCGGCGCGACCACGCCCCCGAATACACGTTGTGCCGTGCACACGATCGTATGCACGGCACAACGTCCCCCCACGGTGCACGGTGTCCCCAATGCCCCCATGGTTCGACGGGAGGTGAATCGCCCGGGACTCCCCAAATGCCTCAGGCCCTCGCCCGTCGGCGGCCATATTACACAGATTGCCGTGGCCCAGAACAGGGGACTGCTCCCCATGGCGGGCGCAGATGACTCGTGTCAGTTCGGGCGCGCCGCATCCGCCCTCGGTCTAGGGACATCCGCTAGCATTGACGCGCCGACGCGAATAACTCAGCTGCCCCCCAAGCGGCGATTCGAGCGTGTACCGTCCCCAACGGAGCGCTCGAGAGTGCGCGGTATGGGGCCCTCTCGAGTGAATCAGTCCCCAAATGGCTGGCCCGAGAGGGCCCCGCTTCGCGCCCGGCTGCCGGCTGTTGTCGACACGCCGTGGTTACCCCCCATAATCGGTGATATGGGGGTTACCATCGCGCGCTCGAGATCCGCCTGATGGCGCATCATCGCCGCAGGTCGTCCACCCGTCGGACGTCTCTGCTGAGCGCCCGCACGAGCGCATCAGAGACGTCCGCTCCGGTGCGACCGGCGGCGAACGCTGCGGCCACGCAGAGCGCGTCGCCCCGGCGCCTCAGGGTGCCTGGCCGGCTCCGCGGTTCTCAGATCGCCCGCATCGCGCTGGGCCTGGTTGCGGTGATCGTCTACACCAGCTCAGGGGTGCCGTTGCCGTCGCATGCCGCCGCCGACGCCGCCCCGGCCGCAGAGCGCTCCACCGCGGCGCCTTCCGACCGGGCGGATGCGGCGCGGGGAACGCTGGTGAGTCTGTCCGATCCCGAGCGGGTCGCCGAGGCCGACCAGGCCGTGCTGTTCGTGCACGGCTGGTTGAGCACGTCCCTGCCGAGCGCCGACGGCGCCCAGCCGGGTATCGCCCAGTCCCCGTTCGCACATCACGCGGCGGCGGATGGCGGGAAGGTCTCGGCGGCCGCTCTCGGCCGTCCCATGGCATCGTCCGCGGCGCCCGGCTCGGTGCAGGAGGCGCTCGAGGCGCTCCCGGGGACGACGCTGCACGCATTCGATTACTCGCAGACCTCCTCGGCGTGGGTGGGTGGCGACGCGGTCGTGGACGGATTGGCGGATGCCATCCGCACCCTGGCCGAGCAGACCCAGGCCCCCGTCGACGTGGTCGCGCACTCGATGGGAGGCCTGGCGATGCGTCACGCGGTCTCCGCGCACCCCGACCTCGTGCCCCTGGTCGGGCAGGTCGTGACCGTCGGCACCCCCAGCCTCGGCTCGGATGCCGCCGCCCTCCTCGACGCCATCTCGCTGGTGACCGGCACCGTCATCGGCGCCGGCTCCGCCGCGCGGGCGCTCATCGTGCCGGCGCTGGTGGATCTGTGCAATCGCGACCTGGCGGCAGACGCGATGAACGGCTGCGGGCTGCCGACGTGGCTGCGCACCTCGATCGCCAACACGGGCGAGGCGGGGCGCGCGCTGCATGTCGGATCGGAGGAGCTGCGCTCGATGCCGGCATGGCCCGAGTCCCTCGCCGTGCACGCCGTGGCCGGCGACGCCCGGCTGCGCGTCGGCGAGATGGTGCTGTCGTTCGGTGACGGGTTGGTCTCTCGTGCATCCGCCGTCGCAGATGCCGACACCACCTTCGAGGCGCGCTGCGAGGAGCGGGTGTCTCCGGACGCGCTCGGCATCGCGGCCCTGCTCCGCGGTGACGCCGTCGTGCCGTTCGGCGGAGGCGAGTGCGCCCACGACGGGCTGCTGCGCAACCGCGACGTCGTCGACGACGTGGTGCGCGTGCTCACCGGGATGCCGGCGCGGGGTCCCATGGCCCGCGTGCCCTGATCGACGCGTGGCCCACGGGCATCGACGAGCGGACAGCGCAGCGGTGGTGCCCAGCCCGCGTGCGTGAGGTGCCCACGACGATCCGGTTTAGGATCGCAAGCATGTGCGGAATCATCGGATACGTCGGCCCGCGGCCGAGCCAGGACATCCTCCTCTCCGGCCTGGCCCGTCTGGAATACCGGGGCTACGACTCGGCCGGTGTCGCCGTGATCGACGACACCGGGCACATGGGCACCCGCAAGCGGGCGGGCAAGCTGAGCGTGCTCCGCGACGACCTCGCCGCGCACCCGATGCCCGACGGCACCACCGGGATCGGCCACACGCGGTGGGCAACGCACGGTGCGCCCACCGACGCCAACGCGCATCCGCACCTTGCCGACGACGACCGTCTCGCCGTCATCCACAACGGCATCATCGAGAACTTCGCCGACCTGAAGGCCGAGCTCGTGTCGGAGGGCTACACGTTCCGCAGTGAGACCGACACCGAGGTGGCGGCGGTGCTCCTCGGGCGGGCCTACCGTGAGCAGAGCGGCGACCTCGTCGCGGCATTCCGGTCCGTCGTGTCCCAGCTGGAGGGCGCGTTCACCCTGCTGGCGATGCACCAGGACAGCCCCGGCGTGGTGGTCGGCGCTCGCCGCAACTCGCCGCTGGTGATCGGCCTGGGTGAGGGCGAGAACTTCCTCGGCTCCGACGTCGCCGCGTTCGTGGAGCACACCCGCAACGCCCTGGCCATCGGTCAGGACCAGATCGTCGCGATCACGCCCGATGCCGTCACCGTCACCGATTTCGACGGCAACGACGTCGAGGTGGAGCCGTTCGAGGTGGTGTGGGACGCGTCCGCCGCGGAGAAGGGCGGCTGGCCGTCGTTCATGGCGAAGGAGGTCTCGGAGGAGCCCGAGGCCGTCGCCAAGACAGTGCTCGGTCGCATCCACGAGGGCGTCGTGCAGATCCCCGAGCTCGACGGACTCGACGAGCTGTTCCTCGGCGTCAACCGCATCGTCATCCTCGCGTGCGGCACCGCCGCGTACGCCGGGATGGTGGGCAAGTACGCCCTGGAGCAGTGGACGCGCATCCCCGTCGACGTGGAGCTGGCCCACGAGTTCCGCTACCGCGACCCGGTGATCGGACCCGACACCCTCGTGGTGTCGATCAGCCAGTCCGGCGAGACGATGGACACGCTGATGGCGGTGAAGTACGCCTCGGCGCACGGCGCGAAGACCCTCTCGATCTGCAACACCCAGGGCGCCACCATCCCCCGGGAATCGGATGCCGTCGTCTACACCCACGCCGGACCCGAGGTCGCCGTGGCCTCGACGAAGGCGTTCATCGCACAGATCACCGCGCTGTACCTGCTGGCGCTGCACGTCGGTCGCCTGCGCGGTGCGCTGACCGAGGTGCAGGTCGCCGAGCATGCGCGCGAACTCGAGGCGGTCCCCGCCAAGATCGCGCACATCCTCGCCGAGGAGCAGGCGCACATCGAGCAGTTCGCCCATTGGATGGCCGACACCCGCTCCGTGCTGTTCCTCGGGCGCCACGTCGGCTACCCGATCGCCCTCGAGGGAGCGCTCAAGCTCAAGGAGATCTCGTACATCCACGCCGAGGGCTTCGCCGCCGGCGAGCTCAAGCACGGCCCGATCGCGCTGATCGAGCCCGGACAGCCGGTCTTCGTCATCGTCCCCTCGCCGCGCGAGTCCGCCGAGCTGCACAAGAAGGTCGTCTCCAATATCCAGGAGATCCGTGCGCGCGGCGCTCGCGTCATCGCGGTCGCCGAAGAGGGCGACGCCGCGGTGCTGCCGTACGCCGACGAGGTGCTGCGCATCCCGTTGGCGGGGCCGCTGTTCGAGCCGCTGCTGGCGGTCGTTCCGCTGCACATCTTCGCGATGGGCCTGGCCACCGCCAAGGGACTGGACGTCGACCAGCCCCGCAACCTCGCGAAGTCCGTCACCGTCGAGTGAGCACGATCGCCCGCGGGGGAGTCATCCCTCCCGCGGGCGTCGGGGCGTGGGGCGCCGTGCCCCGGGCGTCCTTCTGCGGGTGGTCTGCGGTTTCTTTCCGTCGTTGCGTTAGATAAGTTGCTACTTATATAGTCCTGACGTGGACGTGTTCGATGTGCTGGCGGATGCCGCCCGGCGGCGGATCCTCGAGGTGCTCGCCTATGGCGCGCAGCCCGCGGGGGCGCTCGTCGAGCTGATCCGCAGCGAGTACGGCATCTCGCAGCCGGCGGTGTCGCAGCACCTGCGGGTGCTGCGCGACAACGGGTTCGTGACGTCGACGCCCGAGGGGACCCGCCGCATCTACGCCGTCGATCCAGCAGGGCTGGCGGCGGCGGAGGCTGCGCTCGCGCGCCTGCGGGCACCGTGGGCGCAACGTCTCGACGCCCTCCACACCGAGATCGCCCGCGGCGCACGTGCCACGGCGCGGTCGGCGGATGCCGCACCGGCGCGGCATCCCTCACCCCGACGAAAGGACGCCTCATGACACTCGGCAGCCCCCTCATCCAGCGGCACGGCGACGGCTACCGCCTCGTCTACGACGAGGTCTACGCCACCGACCTCGACGACCTGTGGGCAGCGGTCACCCAGCGCGACCGGCTGGCGCGGTGGATGGCGGACTACTCCGGCGACCTCGCACTGGGCGGCCGGTGGGAGGTCGCCGACGGCGACGGAGAGGGCGCGTGGGGCAGCGGAACCATCACCGCATGCGACCCGCCGCGCGGGTTCACGACCGTCTGGCACGCCGAGGGGGAGGAGCCGACCGAGCTGGTCGTGCGGCTGGAGACCGTCGACGGCGGCACCCGGCTCGTGCTCGAGCACACCGGCATCCGGTCCTCTTCGTACGCGGCCGGCTGGCGCGCCTATCTCGAAGCGCTCGACGCGCACCTGCGCACACCCGGCGCCGATCGCGACGGCGAGGGATGGCAGCGGCGGTACGAGGATCTCGCCCCCGGCTGCGAAGCGCGGTTCGCCGAGCTCTGACCGGGCCGCAGGGCGCTCCCGCCGCGTCGCGGAGTAGGCTGGCAGAGGCGGCGCACGGTCCGATCTGCGACGCCAGGGAGGCCCGCGTGATCGTCGGAATCGGCATCGACCTCGTCGACATCCCCCGGTTCGAACGGTCGCTCGAGCGCACGCCGCGCCTGGTCGAGCGCCTGTTCTCGCCCACCGAGCGGAAGCTGCCGGCGCGGTCGCTGGCCGCCCGCTACGCCGCGAAGGAAGCACTCATCAAGGCGCTCGGCGGCTCGGACGGCGTGCACTGGACCGAGATCGAGATCACGCCGGAGCCCTCCGGCCGCCCCTGGTTCACCCTCACCGGCTCGACGGCCGACGTCGTGGCCGAGCGGGGCATCACGACCCTGCATCTGTCGCTCTCGCACGACGGCGGCTTCGCCACCGCCTATGTCGTGGCCGAGGCGCTCGGCGCCGGTGCCGTGGGCGGCGTGGGCGTGGCCGCACCCGCCGTCGAGGGTGCATCATGACGCGGATGCCGGCCGGCCTCCTGCGCGAAGCCGTCGTCGATGTCGGTGCGATCGGCGCGAACGTGCGCCACCTGCGACAGCTCACCGGCGTCGAGGTGCTCGCCGTGGTCAAGGCCGACGGGTACGGGCACGGCGCGGCACGCACCGCGCGGGCCGCCCTCGCCGCCGGTGCCACCCGCCTGGGCGTCGTGGATGTGCAGGAGGCGCTGGAGCTGCGACGCGCCGGCATCGATGCGCCCGTGCTCGCGTGGCTGCACGCCCCCGGTGCATCGTTCGCCGACGCGGCGGCGCAGGGCATCGAACTGGGGATCTCGAGCGGCGATCAGCTGCGGGCCGCCGCCGCGGCGGCATCCGCCGATCGTCCGGTGTCCGTGCACCTGAAGGTCGAGACCGGACTGGGCCGCAACGGCCTGGCGCCGGCGGACTGGACCGAGGCGTTCGCCGAGGCTGCGCGGCTGGAGAGGCAGGGCGAGGTGCGGGTCGCCGGTCTGTTCAGCCACCTCTCCAACACCTCCGTCGAAGACGATCGCGTCGCGCTGAAGACGTTCCACGAGGCGGCCGCCCTGGCCTCGGCGGCCGGGCTCGCCCCGCAGGTGCACCACATCGCCGCGACGAATGCCGCGATCGCACTGCCCGAAGCCCGGCTGGACTGCGTGCGCATCGGCATCGGCATGTACGGGCTGTCGCCGTTCGACGACCGCACGTCTGCCGACCTGGGACTCCGCCCCGCGATGACGCTGCGCGCCGCCGTCGCCGCCGTCCGCCGCGTGCCCGCAGGCCAGGGGGTGTCGTACGGGTACACCCACCGCACCGAGACCGAGACGACGCTGGCCCTGGTGCCGCTGGGCTACGCCGACGGCGTGCCGCGCGCCGCCTCGGGTCGCGGCCCGGTCGTGATCGGCGGTCGCCGGTACACGGTGGCCGGGCGCATCGCCATGGACCAGTTCGTCGTCGACGTGGGCGATGCCCCGGTGGCGGTGGGGGACGAGGCGGTGCTCTTCGGCGACCCGGAGCGGGGCGTGCCGGCGGCGGACGAATGGGGCACGGCATCCGGGTCGATCAACTACGAGATCGTCACGCGCATCGGGCAGCGCGTTCCCCGCAGCGAGGTGTCGTCGTGATCGGGGCAGCCCGCACCGCGCCGGCCGCGCACAACGTCGCCATCGCGGGCGGGGTCGGCGCGCGCAACCGGTCTCTGCCCTGCCTGGCGCCCGGATCGGCGACGATGTGCACGGGAGGGCGGCGATGAGCGGACTGGATGGCTTCGTCGGCGAGCGCGAGATCGACTCCCCGGCCGACATGGAGGCCCTCGGCCGCGCCTTCGGCGAGAGCCTGCGCGCGGGCGACCTGGTGGTGCTCACCGGGGCGCTCGGAGCGGGCAAGACCACGCTGACGCGCGGGATCGCGGCGGGTCTGGGAGTGCGCGGTCCCGTGCAGAGCCCCACCTTCGTCATCGCCCGCACCCACCCGTCGCTCGTGGGCGGCCCTGCTCTCGTGCACGTCGACGCGTACCGGCTCGGCTCGGCGGCCGAGCTCGACGACCTCGACATCGACCTCGACGGCTCCGTCGTGGTGGTGGAGTGGGGACGCGACATGGTGCCCGGCCTGCGTGACGACTGGTGGGAGGTGGAGCTCGACCGCGAGTGGCACGGCCGCGGTGTCGACACCGCCTGCGGCACGTTCTCCCGCGCCACCGAGGAACTCGACGCCGACACCCCGCGCCGGGTCGTCGTCTCCCGTCGCCCCTGAACCGACGAGGGCCCGGCCGGTGCGCGCCTGCAGCCGGGACGAGGATGCCACGCGCCCGCGCGGGTAGCCTGGGAGGGTGATCCTCGGCATCGACACCTCGCTCGGAACGGCGCTCGCCATCGTCGAGGATGACGGCGTCGTGCGCGCTTCCGCCGCCGCCGCCAACCCGCTCGGCCACGCCGAGGTGATCGGCGACCTGCTGCGGCAGGTGCTCGACGAGGCGGCCTACGGGCCCGTGGGAGCCACCGGCGCACCCGAGCCCGTCGCGCTCACGCACGTGGCCGCGGGGATGGGCCCCGGTCCGTTCACCGGCCTGCGGGTGGGCATCGCCGCGGCGACCGCTTTCGCGCTGGCGCGCGGCATCCCGCTCGTGCCCGTCCCCAGTCACCACGCCGTCGCGCTGGAGGTGCTGCTCGCCGACGCGATCGCCGGGGAAGACACCCCGCGGTTCGCCGTCGTCACCGATGCCCGCCGCCGCGAGTTCGCGTACTCCGTCTACGAGGGGATGGACGACGACGGCCTGCCCGTGTGCGTCGCCGGTCCCGCCCTCGTCCCGCGCGACGACCTCGATGCCCGACTCGGCACCCTCGATGCCCGCCGCCACGACGCCACTGCGGTGCCGGCGACGCTGCTCGCGCTCGTCGCCGCACGCACCCTCGCCGCCGGCCGGCCCCTCGGCCCCGCCGAGCCGCTGTACCTGCGCACCCCGGACGTGTCCGTTCCGGCGCCGCGCAAGAAGGTCGGCGCGTGAGCGCGGGCGTGCGCACCGCCACGGTGGCCGACCTCGGGGCCATCATGGCGCTCGAGCGGGCCGCCTTCCCCACCGACGCGTGGAGCGAGACGGCCATGCGCGCCGAGATCGCGTCGCCGCACGGGCGCTACCTCGCCCTCGAAGAGGCGGGCGTGCTGGTCGGCTACGCCGGGCTGCGCGCACCGGCCGGGGCGAAGGATGCCGATGTGCAGACCATCGCCGTCGCGGCCGCCGCCCGTGGACGCGGCTACGGGCGCACCCTGCTGCGGGCGTTGCTGACCGAGGCGGCGAGCCGCGGCGCCGCGGAGGTCTTCCTCGAGGTGCGTGCCGACAATCCCGTCGCGGCCGCGCTGTACGCCTCGGAGGGCTTCACCGAACTCGGCCGTCGCCCCCGCTACTACCAGCCGGACGACGTGGATGCCGTCGTGATGCGGCTCGACCTGCGCAGCTGGGCCACGTCGTCCGTCCCCGACCCCGGCGCCGGTGGCACGCTCTCGACGAGCGCCGACGTCGCCCTCACCGACGACGCGGCGATCGCGACCCGCACCGCCGACACCGCACCCCCGGAGGATCGCCTGTGAACCGTGTCGACCCGCTCGTGCTGGGCATCGAGACCAGCTGCGACGAGACCGGCATCGGCATCGTCCGCGGCCGGCGCCTGCTCGCCAACACCATCGCCAGCTCGATGGACGAGCACGCCCGCTACGGCGGCGTCGTGCCCGAGATCGCCGCCCGCGCCCACCTCGAAGCGCTGCAGCCGGCGATCGAGCGCGCCCTGGCCGACGCGTCCGCCGCCGAGGGGCGGCCGCTCTCGCTGGCCGATCTCGACGCCGTGGCCGTCACCAGCGGCCCCGGACTCGCGGGGGCGCTCATGGTCGGAGTGGGCGCGGCCAAAGCCCTCGCGGTCGGGCTGGGCGTGCCCCTGTACGCCGTCAACCACCTCGTGGGGCACATCGCCGCCGACCTGCTGACCGGAGACGCGGTCGAGTACCCCACCGTGGCGCTGCTGGTCAGCGGCGGCCACACCTCGCTGCTGCTGGTGCGCGACCTCACCACCGATGTGGAGATGCTCGGCGAGACCGTCGACGACGCCGCCGGCGAGGCGTTCGACAAGGTGGCCCGCATCCTGGGGCTGCCGTACCCCGGCGGCCCCGAGATCGACCGCGCCGCCGCCGCCGGCGACCCGGCGGCCATCCGCTTCCCCCGCGGTCTCTCCCGCGCCTCGGACATGGCCGATCACCGCTACGACTTCTCGTTCTCGGGGCTGAAGACCGCCGTGGCGCGCTGGATCGAGCAGCGCGAGGCAGCGGGGGAGCCCGTGCCGGCCGCCGACGTCGCGGCATCCTTCCGGGAGGCGGTCGTGGACGTGCTCGTCACCAAGGCGCTCGACGCCTGCGTGCGCCACGACGTGCCGCGGCTGCTGCTGGGCGGGGGTGTCATCGCCAACCGGCGCCTGCGGGAGGTGGCCCTCGCCCGCGCCGCCGAGGTGGGGGTGACCGTGCGGATCCCGCCGCTGAGCCTGTGCACCGACAACGGCGCCATGATCGCAGGGCTCGCCGCCGAGCTCATCACCGCGGGCCGGCCGCCCTCGACCCTGCACTTCGGCGCGGACTCGACGCTGCCGGTCACCGAGATCCAGGTGGCTGAGGAGGTGCCCGCATGAGCGACGAACGCCCGGATGCCACGCGCCGCCGCCGCCGCGACGCGGGTGCGACGGAGTCGACTCCTGCCGCGCCGCCGGTTGCGCCGTCCGGCGCGGCCGTCCCGCCGCCCGCCGCAGCCGCGGTCCCGCCGCCCGCCACTGCCGCGTCGCCCGCCGCGGCCGTCCCGCCGCCGCCACCCGCCGTCTCACCGTCGTGGCCCGCCGTCCCCCCGCCGTTGCCCGACCCGTCGCCCGCCGCAGACCCGTTGCCCGCCGCAGACCCGCGGGTCGAGCCGCCGTCACCCGACGTCGTCCCCGCCGACGAGGCGCCGCGGCTGCCGGGGGAGCACCGGGGCGGCTTCCATCGCCTCCCGACCGCGCCGGTGGACGTCGCGGTCGCCACCACCGGCACGGTTCCCACCTGGACCGAGCCGCAGCGCCCCGGCGTCGGCATCGCCGGATGGGCCCTCGGATTCGCGATCGTCGCGGTCGTCGTCTCGTGGTTCGTCGGCTGGGGCTTCCCCCTCGGCATCGGCGCGGCCGTGGCCGCGATCGTCGCACTGTGCCGGCCACTGGAGAGCCGCCCCATCGCGGTGTGGGCGCTCGTGCTCGGCGTGCTGTCCGTGCTGTACAGCGCGGGGTGGCTCGTGTGGGCCGCACAGACGTCCGACCTGCTCGGCTGACGGCGCCCGGGGCGTCAGCGCGCCCCGCGGGCTCAGACGACGCGGTCTGCCAGCAGCGCCAGCCGCTTGCTGCCCACGCGGGTGAGCAGCAGGGTCGCCGAGGCGGTGCCCGACAGCTTGAGCTTCGTCCGCAGCGTCGCCGGGTCGACGTCGACCCCGCGCTTCTTGATCTCCAGGGTGCCGATGCCCCGCTCGCGCAGCGCCTTGGACAGATTCTTCACATCGGCCGGCAGACGCTCGCGCACCCGGAAGCTCGACACGAACGGGCTCGTCATGGCGGCCTCGCCGGTGAGGTACGCGATGCCCGGGGCGAGCATCCCGGCATCCAGCCGCCGGGCGACCTCGCCGATCAGCCTGGCGCGGATCACGGCGCCGTCCGGCTCGTGCACGAACGCGCCGAGCTCGCGCACCGGTGCGTCGGGTGCGTCGGCGGCGGCGGTGATCTCATGGGCGGTGTCGCCGCGCAGCACGAGGGCGGCACGGCGGATGCCGGGACGCGCGAGGCGGCCGGTCCACACGACGAGTTCGATGGTCGAGCCGTCGACGCTGATCCACTGCGCCTCGACGTCGGCCGGCAGGGCCGTGCGGTCGAAGGCAGGACCCAGCTTGATGCCCGCCGGCGTTTGCTCGGCCAGCGAGAAGACCCATTCCAGCGAGGGCGACCAGGCGTCGGGGCCCAGTCGGGTGGTCTCGGTGTGACCGGCGGTACGACGGGCCGGATCGAGCCAGACCGCGTCGACCGAGGGGACGTCGAACGACTCCGCGCGACCGTGGTGCACCCGCACCTGCTGGCCGAACGGGGCGAGGTTGTACGCCGCGATCGCCGCGGTCACCTCGTCGGCTTCGACGGCCTCGACCTCCAGGCCCAGGGCGGCCAGGCCCAGCGCGTCGCCGCCGATGCCGCAGCCGAGATCGGCCACGCGGGAGAAGCCGGCGTCGCGGAAGCGGCCGGCGTGACGCGCGGCGACCGCCAGCCGCGTGGACTGCTCCAGGCCCGCGCGCGTGAAGAGCATCCGATCGGCGAACTCGCCGAACTTCGCCTCTGCCTTCACCCGCAGCCTGGCCTGGCCGACGACGGCGGAGACCAGATCAGGGGAGTGCCCCGCAGCCCGCAGTCGCGACACCGCAGCGGCCGCGTCGGCGGTGCTGCGGATGGGACCGGTCGCGTCGAGCAGCCGCAGCCCTTCGGGGGTCAGCAACGCGGTCAGCTCGGACAAGTCCACCCGTTCAGCCTAGGGTGGCCGGCCGTCGCGCGCCGCCACGTGGCTGCGCGACCGGCCGGCGTCACGGGGCGTCACCTCGACTGGCACTCGCGTTGCATGAGTGCCAGTGCGCCCGTACACTTGCGTTAGCACTCTCAACAGGTGGGTGCTAACGAGTCTTCAGTTCCAAGAAAGAGGTAGACCGTGTCGGTTTCCATCAAGCCGCTCGAGGACCGCATCGTCATCAAGCAGGTCGAGGCCGAGCAGACCACCGCCAGCGGGCTGGTCATTCCTGACACCGCGAAGGAGAAGCCCCAGGAGGGCGAGGTCGTCGCCGTGGGCCCCGGCCGCATCGACGACAACGGCAACCGCATTCCGCTCGACGTCGCCGTCGGCGACCGCGTGATCTACAGCAAGTACGGCGGCACCGAGGTCAAGTTCGGTAGCGACGAGCTGCTCGTGCTGTCGGCCCGCGACGTGCTGGCTGTCGTCGTCCGCTGATCGGACTGCTCTTCACTTCTGAAGGCCCCGGATGCCACTGGCATCCGGGGCCTTCGTCGTTGCGGCGGCTCTAGGCTGAGGCGGTGACGACAGCCCCTGCCGCCGACCCCGCCCGCGAGCGCCTGCTCGGCGGGGTGTACGCCTTCGCGTCCTACTTCCTGTGGGGCTTCATGCCCCTCTATTTCCTCGTGCTCGCCCCCACCGGCCCGTGGGAGGTCGTGTCCTGGCGGGTGCTGCTGTCGTTCGTCTTCTGCCTGCTGCTGCTGACGGTGACCCGGTCGTGGCCGAAGATCATCGCGATCGTGCGCCGGCCGCGCCTGCTGCTGTGGACGGCCGTCGCCGGGGCGCTGATCTACGTCAACTGGCAGGTCTTCCTCATCGCCACGCTCACGGGCCACGTGCTCGAGGCGAGCCTCGGATACTTCATCAATCCGATCGTGACGGTGCTGCTCGGGGTGCTGGTGCTGCGTGAGCGCCTGCGGGTCACGCAGTGGGTCGCCCTCGGCATCGCCGCAGCGGCGGTCGTGGTCATCGTCGTCGGCTACGGCGCCTTCCCGTGGATCGCCCTCACCCTCGCCGCCTCGTTCGGCCTGTACGGGCTGGTGAAGAAGCAGCTGGGTCCGGCGGTGGATGCCGTCAGCGGCCTGACCCTCGAGTCGTTCTGGCTGCTGCCGGTCGCGATCGTGCAGCTCATCGTCGTCGGCGCGACCACCGGTATCACGATGGGCACCGCCGGTATCGGGCACGCCGTGCTGCTCGGGCTCGCCGGGGTCATCACCGCCACGCCGCTGCTCTTCTTCGCCGCCGGCGCGCGGCGTGCGCCACTGACGGTCATGGGCCTGCTGCAGTTCGTCGCGCCCATCCTGCAGTTCGCGATCGGGGTGTGGCTCGGTGAGGACATGCCGCCCGAACGCTGGGCGGGCTTCGCGCTGGTGTGGCTCGCGCTCACCCTGCTCACCGCCGACTCGCTCCGTCATGCCCGGCGGCCGCGCGGGGTGGACGACCTCGGCGCGGTGACCTGAGCGGATGCCGTCGCTCCGGCATCCGCTCATATCAAATGCGGGCGCCGCCGTTATCGTTCCGAGACTGTTCTGTTTCAGACCGTTAACACATCGCAACATTGCGGGTGAGGAGCGGGGTTTAGGTTGGGACCCACTGGCACGGCGCCCGACCTTCCGTGTCTTTCACCACAATTAGGGAGCACTATGAGCGTCTTCACACGTTCGCGCCGTTCCTCGTTCCTCGGCGTCGTCGCCGTGGCCGGGGCGAGCGCGATGATCCTGGCCGGCTGTGCCGGTACGAGCGAGCCCGCAGAGACCTCCGCGGGGCCGACCGAGGAGCGCGAGGCACTCACCCTCAGCATCGGCACCGTTCTGCCGCAGACCGGCTCGCTGGCATACCTCGGCCCGCCGGAGGAGGCGGGTGTGGGCCTGGCCGTCGCCGAGATCAACGAGGCGGACAAGGGCATCACCGTCGAGGTGGAGTACGGCGACTCGGGTGACACCGACAACAAGGCCTACGAGACCACCGTGCCGCGCCTGCTCGGCAACGGGGTGCAGGCCCTCATCGGCGCCGCGTCGTCGGGTGTGACCAAGCTGTTCCTCGACCAGGCCGTCGGTGCCGGCGTCATCACGTTCTCGCCGGCGAACACGTCGCCGGACTTCACGACGTGGGACGACGACAACCTCTACTGGCGCACCGCCCCCAGCGACCTGCTGCAGGGCGAGGTGCTCGGCAACCTCATCGCGGAGGACGGCCACAAGGCCCTCGGCATCATCTACCTGAACGATGCCTACGGCACCGGCCTCGAGGCCGCGCTGAGCGAGACCTTCACCGCCACCGGTGGCGAGGTCGTCGCCAGCGAGTCGTACAACCTGGGTGACACGAACTTCAGCGCACAGGTCTCGTCGATCCTCGCCGAGAACCCCGACGCCATCGCGGTGATCGGGTTCGAGGAGACGGCGACCATCGTCCCGTCGTTCGTGAACAGCGGCTTCGACGGCGCGAACTTCTACTTCGTGGATGGCAACATCTCGCAGTGGGGCGCCGACATGCCGGTGTCGATCGAGGGATCGAAGGGCACCCAGCCCGGCCCGGTGCTTTCGGACGACTTCCAGGAGCGCCTGTCGGCCCAGTGGCTCGAGCAGGACGGCAGCGAACTGGTCGACTTCAACTACGCGGCGGAGTCGTACGACGCCGTCGTGCTGCTGGCGCTCGCCGCACTCGCGGCCAACTCCTCCGACCCGGGCGACATCGCCGGTGCGCTGGCGGAGGTCTCGGGCGGCTCCGGCGATGGTGAGAAGTGCGAGTCGTTCGCCGACTGCGCCGACATCATCCTCGACGGTGGCACCGCCGACTACGACGGCTACTCCGGTGGCGTCGCGTTCGACGAGGCCGGCGACCCGACCGAGGCGACGATCGGCATCTTCCAGTACGGCGCCGACAACATCCACACGCGCGTCAACTGACGCCGCGCGAAAGGCCCCGGAGCGTGCTCCGGGGCCTTTCCCGTGCCCGCGGCGTGCCCGTGCCCGCGGCCTGCCCGCGCCGGTGCCCGCCGGCGCTGCCCCGTGCCTGCGCGTGCACGCCGGTGCCCGCCCGTGCTGCTCGAGTGTCGCGTTTGGCTGGTTGCTGCGCGGGGCAGGGTCCGTTTGCGACACCGGAACAGGCCGCGCGATGCCCCGCGGTTCGCGGTGCTGACGCGTGCACGCCGGTGCCCGCCCGTGCTGCTCGAGTGTCGCGTTTGGTCGGTTGCTGCGCGGGGCATGGTCCGTTTGCGACACCGGAACAGGCCGCGCGATGCCCCGCGGTTCGCGGTGCTGACGCGTGCACGCCGGTGCCCGCCCGTGCTGCTCGAGTGTCGCGTTTGGCTGGTTCCTGCGCGGGGCAGGGTCCATTTGCGACACCGGAACAGGCCCGCGCTGGCCCGTGCCGCGGCGCCCGCGCGCGCTGGCCCGGCCCGCGGTGCCTGCCCGTGCACGGCTCACGCGCGCGAGAAAGGGGGGTGGATGCCGTGGCATCCACCCCCCCTCGTCCGGGCGCCCCGCGTCAGTCGTCTTCGCCGAGCGTGCCCAGGTACAGTCCGATGACCTTCGGGTCGCTCAGCAGCTCGCGGCCGGTGCCCTGGTACGCATCGCGCCCCTGGTCGAGCACGTATCCGCGGTCGCAGATCTGCAGGCAGCGGCGCGCGTTCTGCTCGACCATGATGATCGTCACGCCCGCCTTGTTGATGTCGGAGACGCGGATGAACGCGTCGTCCTGGCGCACCGGTGAGAGGCCGGCGCTGGGCTCGTCGAGCAGCAGCACCGCCGGGTCCATCATGAGCGCACGGCTCATCGCCACCATCTGGCGCTCGCCGCCCGAGAGCGAGCCGGCGCGCTGCTTGAGTCGCTTGCCGAGCTCGGCGAAGATCCCGGTGACGAATTCCAGCCGCTCGGCGTAGGCCTTCGGCCGCTGATAGAGACCCATCTGCAGGTTCTCCTCGATCGTCAGCGACGGGAAGACGTTGTTCGTCTGCGGCACGAAGCCCACTCCGCGCTGCACGAGCTTGTCGGATTTCAGTCCGACGATGCTCTCGCCGTTGAGCGTGATCTCGCCGCCCCGCACCTTCACCATGCCGAAGATCGCCTTGAGCAGCGTCGACTTGCCGGCGCCGTTGGGGCCGATGATGCCGATGAGCTCACCGCGATGCGCCACGAGATTGGCGTTGTTGATGATGTTGATACCCGGCAGGTATCCCGCGGTCAGATCGTCGACGCTCACCACGACTTCCGAAGACACCGCGGTGGCGCCGCCGGGGCCTGCGCCGGTTGAGGGCTCGCTCACTTCGTCTCCTCCTCGGCTTCGGCGATCGACGCCTCTTCCTCTTCGTGGATCTCCTCCAGCAGCGCCATCGCGGACGTGTCCAGCTCTCCCGCGACGCGACCGGTCACCACGCCGAGGTCGACGTCCTGATGCGCGCCGAGGTAGGCATCGATGACCGACTTGTCCTGCATGACGCTGTCGGGCGGACCCTCGGCGACGACCTTGCCCTCGGCCATCACCACCACCCAGTCGGCGATGTGGCGCACCATGTGCATGTCGTGCTCGACGAACAGCACGGTCATGCCGAGCTCCTTGAGATCGAGGATGTGGTCCAGCAGCGACTGCGTCAGTGCCGGGTTCACCCCCGCCATCGGCTCGTCGAGCATGACCAGGTTGGGGTCGCTCATCAGCGCCCGCGCCATCTCCAGCAGCTTGCGCTGACCGCCCGACAGCGATGCGGCGTAGTCGTCGGCCTTGGTGTCGAGCTTGAACCGCGCCAGCAGCTCGCGGGCCTTCTGCTCGATCTCGGTCTCCTGCTTGCGCCAGAGGAAGGGCAGCATGCTCGTCCAGAACCGCTCGCCGATCTGCTTGGTGGCGCCCAGCTTCATGTTCTCCAGCACCGTCAGGAGAGACAGTGCCTTGGTGAGCTGGAACGTGCGCACCTGGCCCATGCGGGCGACCTTGAACGACGGGATGCCGGACAGCTGCTGGCCGTCGTAGCTCCACGTGCCCGAGTTCGGCTTGTCGAAGCCGCAGAGCAGGTTGAACAGCGTGGTCTTCCCCGCGCCGTTCGGCCCGATCAGCGCGGTGATCGCGTTGCGCGGGATCTCCAGGTGCTCGACGTCGACGGCCGTCAGGCCGCCGAAGCGACGGGTGACGTTGTCGGCGATGAGGATCGGGTCGACCTTCGCGACGCCGGGGACCGGTTCGCCCTTGGCCAGGCCGCCGGTCTTCGGGCGGCGGATGCTGCCGGTCGACGGCGGCGGCTCGGGTGGCGACTGAGGCGTGTTACTTGACAAAGGTCAGCTCCCTCTTGTTGCCGAGGATGCCCTGCGGGCGGAAGATGACGAGCAGCATGAGCGCGACGCCGACGAAGACGAAGCGCAGGGTGCCCGCCTGGATGGGCGAGATCGGCAGGATGCCCTGGGACGCGAGTGCCGGGAGCACCCCGTCGAGGAATGCCATGATCACCCAGAAGATCACCGCGCCCAGTGCCGGACCGAACACGGTGGCGGCGCCGCCGAGCAGCAGGATCGTCCAGATGAAGAACGTGAGGCTCGTGGTGTACGTCGCCGGCACCACCGCCGAGGGCAGGGCGAACACGACGCCGCCCATCGCCCCGAAGATGCCGCCGAGCACGAGGGCCTGCATCTTGTAGCCGAAGACGTTCTTGCCGAGCGAGCGCACGGCATCCTCGTCTTCGCGGATGCCCTTGAGCACGCGGCCCCACGGGCTGCGCATCACCGACCACACGATGAGGATCGCCACGGCCAGCAGGAACAGGCCGAACACCCGCACCCACAGTTCGGTGGCGGTGTAGACCCACGGGCCGAATCCGTACGTCCCTTCGGGGAACGGGTTCGCCGCGCGGAAGCCGGCGTGGTAGCCGCCGAGACCGTCGGCCGAGTTGGTGTACTCGTCGAAGGCCGTCGTCGTGAACAGCAGGCGCACGATCTCCGCCGCCGCGATCGTCACGATGGCGAGGTAGTCCGCACGCAGGCGCAGCGTCGGGATGCCGAGGATGAGCGCGAACACGCTCGCCGCGACCATGCCGACGATGATGCCGACCCACCAGGGCAGCCCGAACGACAGGATCGAGATCGCGTAGCTGTACGCGCCGATGGCCATGAATCCGGCCATGCCGAAGTTGAGCAGTCCGGCGTAGCCGAAGTGCACCGCGAGGCCCGTCGCCGCGAGGGCGTAGGCGATCGTCGTCGGGCTGAACAGCCACCCCGCGGTGTTGTTGAGAATGCCTCCCCAATCCATGGTCGCCTCCTATCCGAGTCTCTCTTTGCGGCCCAGGATTCCCTGGGGCCTCACCAGCAGGATCAAGATGAGGACGACCAGCGCCCCCACGTACTTCAGGTCCGACGGCAGCCAGAGGGTCGAGACCTCGACCAGCAGACCGACGATGATGGCGCCGACGAGGGCGCCGAACGCGGTGCCGAGACCGCCGAGCGTCACGGCGGCGAAGATGAGCAGCAGGATGTGCACGCCCATGTCCCACCGCACGCCGGGGCGGAAGTAGCCCCACAGGATGCCGGCGAGCGCCGCGAGGGCGGCGGCCATCATCCAGACGATGCGGACGACCCGGTCGACGTCGATGCCCGACGCGGCGGCGAGCCCGGGGTTGTCCGAGATCGCGCGGGTGGCCTTGCCGACGCGGGTGCGCAGCAGCCACAGTGCCACCGCCACGATGACGATGATGCTGATGCCCATCGACATCAGGCTCACCGGAGACAGCTGCACCGCCCCGAACAGCGGGATGCGGGTGGAGCCGGCGCCGGGCAGCTGATACGTCGAACCGGTGAGGAAGTACTGATACAGGTATCGCAGCGCCAGCGACAGGCCGATGCTGACGATCATCAGCGGCACGAGGCCGATCCCGCGGCGGCGCAGCGGCCGCCACAGCCCGGCATCCAGCGTCCAGCCGAACGCTGCGCCGACGATGACCACGACCGGGATCGTGATCCACATCGGCACCTGCCAGAACGTCCCCATGACGATCGCGATGATCGCGCCGAAGGTCACCATCTCGGCGTGGGCGAAGTTCGTCAGACCCGTGGTGCCGAAGATGAGCGAGACGCCGATGGCGGCGAGGGCCAGCAGCAGACCGAAGTTCAGGCCGTTGAAGATGCGCTCGACCAGCTGGTCGATGAACGACGTGGTCTGGCGCACCCCCTCGCCGAGGAACAGGTTGACGATCTTCGAGCCGGTGAGGCCGAACTCCACCTCCTGCGACGCCGATTCGCCTTCGACGATCACGCCGTCGGGAAGCGTGGACTCGTCGACGGTGAGGGTGTACGGGTCCTTCTCGGGAACATAGAGGCGCCAGCGGCCGTCGGCGCCGGTGACGGTCTCCGCTTCGAAGCCACCACCCTCGATCCCGACGGTGACGTCGGGGACGGGCTCGTCGTCGAAGGTGATGACACCGCCGAAGTAGTAGTCGGTCTGCTCCTGATCGCCACCCGGGGTGTCGGGCGGTGTCGTCGCGGCGTGTGCCCCTGTCGGGGCTGCCAGCAGGGCCATAGCCGCAGCAAGGAGAAGACCGACGAGGACACCCAGCCATCGGGGGCTGCGTCGCTGCGTCGTCGTGGTGGAACTCACGGAACCTCCGCTTTCGGTACGGGAGGCCGATTCGCGGGTTCGACATCAGCCTCGATGTACGACGGTATGAGCGTAATGTGTCGGCGTTGTTTCGCCTACGGTACGTTTCCAAGCCGTTCTCACGCGGCGCGGCGCGACCCGGACATCGGCACGATGCGGTACGCGCGCGGGAATGAACGGGTCCTTCCGGCGCTTAGAATCAGTACAGGCGCCATCGCCGGCCGTCGTCGAACACCCGCACAACGCGCCGCGCGCGCAGGAGACACACCCATGGATCACAACGACCCCTTCGGCTTCGTCGGACTGACCTACGACGACGTGCTTCTGCTTCCCGGGCACACAGACGTCATCCCCAGCGACGCCGACACGTCCTCGCGCGTGACCCGCCGCATCACGGTGGCAACGCCGCTCATCGCCGCGGCCATGGATACCGTCACCGAGGCGCGCATGGCGATCGCCATCGCCCGCGAGGGTGGGCTCGGCATCATCCACCGCAACCTCTCCATCGCCGATCAGGCCGCGATGGTCGACCGCGTCAAGCGCAGCGAGTCGGGCATGATCACCGACCCGATCACGACCACGCCCGACGCGTCGATCGAAGAGGTCGACGCCATGTGCGCGCAGTACCGCATCTCCGGGCTGCCGGTCGTCGACGATGACGGGCGCCTGCTGGGCATCATCACCAACCGTGACATGCGCTTCGTCTCCGGCTTCGAGCGGCAGACCACCAAGGTGCGCGACGTCATGACCAGCGAGGGACTGATCACCGGCAAGGTCGGCATCGGGGCGAACGAGGTCATCGCCCTGTTCGCCCACCACCGGGTCGAGAAGCTGCCGCTCATCGACGATGACGGAAAGCTCGCCGGTCTCATCACGATCAAGGACTTCGACAAGAGCGAGAAGTATCCGCTGGCCACGAAGGACGAGCAGGGTCGCCTGCGCGTGGGTGCGGCGATCGGCTTCTTCGGCGACGCGTGGGAGCGCGCCGAGGCGCTGCGCGACGCGGCGGTGGACGTGCTGGTCGTCGACACGGCCAACGGCCAGTCGGCGGGTGTGATCGACATGGTGCGGCGCATCAAGGCCGACCCGACGTTCGACCACATCGACGTCATCGGCGGCAACGTCGCCACGCGCGAGGGCGCACAGGCGCTCATCGACGCGGGAGTGGATGCCGTCAAGGTCGGCGTCGGACCGGGGTCGATCTGCACCACCCGCGTCGTCGCCGGCGTCGGCGTGCCGCAGGTGACCGCGGTGTACGAGGCATCCCTCGCAGCGCGCGAGGCCGGCGTCCCGGTGATCGCCGACGGCGGGCTGCAGTACTCCGGCGACATCGCGAAGGCGCTCGTCGCGGGAGCCGACAGCGTGATGATCGGCTCGCTGTTCGCCGGCACCGACGAGTCGCCGGGCGAGATCGTGTTCGTCGGCGGCAAGCAGTACAAGCAGTACCGCGGCATGGGCTCGCTCGGTGCGCTGCAGACGCGCGGCAAGAAGACGTCGTACTCCAAGGACCGCTACTTCCAGGCCGACGTGCCCAGCGACGACAAGCTCATCCCCGAGGGGATCGAGGGGCAGGTGGTGTACCGCGGACCGGTGTCGGCGGTGGCCTACCAGCTCGTCGGCGGCCTGCGCCAGTCGATGTTCTACGTCGGCGCCCGCACGGTCGAGGAGCTGAAGGCCCGCGGCAAATTCGTGCGGATCACCCCCGCAGGGCTGAAGGAGTCCCACCCCCACGACGTGCAGATCGTGGTCGAGGCCCCGAACTACCGCAAGTAGCCTGCGCACCGCCGCCGCCTTCCGGCCCCCGAGCACGCACTCGGCGGGTGGGGAAGAGGGGGCGGGTAGGCTGGAGGGGTGAGCATGGAGATCGAGATCGGCCGCGCCAAGCGCGCACGCCGCGCCTACGCGTTCGACGACATCGCGGTCGTGCCTTCGCGGCGCACCCGCAACCCCGAGGACGTCTCGACGGGCTGGGCCATCGACGCCTTCCAGTTCGACATCCCGGTGCTGGGCGCCCCGATGGACTCCGTCGTCAGTCCGCGGACGGCCATCATGCTGGGCCGTCTCGGCGGGCTCGGTGTGCTCGACCTCGAGGGCCTGTGGACCCGTTACGACGACCCGGACCCCCTGCTGGCCGAGATCGCAGGGCTCCCCGCCGAGAACGCGACCGCCCGCATGCAGGAGCTGTACGCCGAGCCGATCAAGCCCGAGCTCGTGCGCGATCGGCTCGCCGAGATCCGCGCCGCAGGCGTCACCGTCGCCGGCGCCCTCACCCCGCAGCGCACGCAGGAGCTGTACGAGACCGTCGTCGCCGCCGGCGTCGATCTGTTCGTCATCCGCGGCACCACCGTCTCGGCCGAGCACGTCTCCAGCGTCGACGCGCCCCTGAACCTCAAGAAATTCATCTACGACCTCGACGTGCCCGTCATCGTCGGTGGTGCGTCGACCTACACCGCGGCCCTGCACCTCATGCGCACGGGCGCGGCGGGCGTGCTCGTCGGCTTCGGCGGAGGAGCCGCCTCGACCACCCGCGCGACGCTCGGCATCCACGCACCCATGGCGACCGCCGTCGCCGACGTCGCCGGCGCTCGCCGCGACTACCTCGATGAGTCGGGCGGGCGCTATGTGCACGTCATCGCCGACGGCAGCGTCGGCACCTCGGGTGACATCGTGAAGGCGCTCGCCATGGGGGCGGATGCCGTCATGCTCGGCGTCGCCCTCGCCCGCGCCACCGACGCCCCCGGGCGCGGCTACCACTGGGGCGCCGAAGCCCACCATCCCCAGCTCCCGCGCGGCAGCCGTATCCGCGTCGAGCAGAAGATGAACCTCGAGTCCGTGCTCTACGGGCCGGCCCCCGTCGCAGACGGAACCGCCAACCTCATCGGCGCGCTCAAGAAGTCGATGGCGACGACCGGCTACTCGGACCTCAAGGAGTTCCAGCGCGTCGAGGTCGTCGTCGCGCCGTACGCAGCCAAGTGATGCACGCGCACGACCCGCACACGCACGCCACCCCCGGTGCGGGGTCGGCGACGAGCGCGTCGACGGCGGATGCCGCGGCATCCGCCGTGCCGCTGCAGTTTCCGCCGACGCTGCGCGAGGTGATGCTCCGTCCCTGGTGGCTCGGCATGCTCGCCCTCGCCCTGGCGATCGCCGGCGTGTTCGCCTGGCTCGGCCAGTGGCAGCTGGGCAATGCCATCGACACCGACCCACCGCGCCCGGGGGCGACCGAGCAGGTGCGGCCCATCGCCGAGGTGACCGAGCCCGGGCAGTATCTGTCGCAGCCGCTGGGAGGCCAGAAGGTCGAGGCGTCCGGGAGATGGATCCCCGGCGACTTCCTCGTCGTGGGTTCCCGTTTCAATGACGGGACGGAAGGCTACTGGGTCACCGGCCAGCTGCGCCTCGACGCCGCCTCCGTCGGCAGTGACCAGCCCACGTCGCTGGCCGTCGCCGTCGGCTGGGCGCCCACACGCGAGCGTGCCGCCGCCGCCGTCGAGGAGCTCGAAGCGCAAGCCGAACAGCACCCGGATGCCGTCGTCGACGTCACCGGTCGGATCATCGCCGACGAAGGTCCCGCCATCCCGCCGCGCGGGACGGACCCGCACGAGATGACCCGCATGTCTCCGGCGGCTCTGCTGGCGCAGTGGCATGACACCGAGGGCCTCGACGTGTACCGCGCGTACCTCACATCGGCCGAGCCGTTCGCCGGCCTCGAGGCGATCCACTCGCCGCCGCCCGACGAGGGCTCGTCGGTGAACTGGCTCAACATCTTCTACGCGGTGGAGTGGGTCGTCTTCGCCGGCTTCGCGTTCTACATGTGGTACCGGCTGGCCCGCGACGCGTGGGAGAAGGAGCTCGAGGCCCTCGAGGAGGATGCCGCCGCGAACGCGCCGTGAGGCCTCCGCGCGCGGGCGGGGGACTCAGGCGGCGGCGGTAGGATGGAACCCATGCCGGCACCCAAACTCGCCTCCTTTCCGGCGATCCGCGGGGCTCTGCGCTTCTACCAGATCGCCTCGGTGATCACCGGTGTGGGACTGCTGCTGCTCTGCGCCGAGATGGTCCTGAAGTACACGCCCCTGGCTGTCGAGGTCTTCGCCGGGGGTTCGGGCGGACTGCTGTGGCTCGCGCCCGTCGTCCCCGGTCCCGAGGGGGAGCTCATCTCCACCGGTGACGGTCTGAACCTGTCGCTGGGCATCCTCATCGCGCACGGCTGGTTCTACGTGGTGTACCTCTTCGCATGCTTCCGCATCTGGAGCCTCATGCGGTGGCCGTTCTGGCGGTTCCTGCTGCTGGCCAGCGGCGGCATCGTGCCCCTGCTGTCGTTCTTCATGGAGGCCGGCGTCGCCCGCGACGTCAAGGCCTACCTCGCCCGCCGCGAAGCCGATGCCGCAGCTGCGGCGGTCGTCGCCGGCGACGCCGCTCCCGTGCCAACCACGCCCCCGGCGTCCGCCGGTGCACCCGATCCCGCCCCCGCCCCCGCTACGGAAGGCAACCGTTGACTTCTCAGACCGAGACCGCCCAGCGCCCCGTGCTGGTGGTCGATTTCGGCGCCCAGTACGCCCAGCTGATCGCGCGCCGCGTGCGCGAGGCCGGCGTCTACAGCGAGATCGTGCCGCACACCGCGACGGCCGAGGAGATCGCCGCCAAGGACCCGGTGGGCATCATCCTCTCCGGCGGTCCGTCGTCGGTGTACGAGCCGGGCGCCCCGGCGCTCGACCCCGCCGTCTTCGACCTCGGCGTGCCCACGCTGGGCATCTGCTACGGCTTCCAGGTCATGGCCAAGACCCTCGGTGGCGAGGTCGCCAACACCGGCCTGCGCGAGTACGGCGCGACCGATGCCGCGCTGAGCGGCGACGGCGGCGTGCTGCTGTCGGGTCAGCCGTCCACGCAGAACGTGTGGATGAGCCACGGCGACCAGGTCTCGGCCGCGCCCGAGGGCTTCGAGGTGCTCGCGTCCACCGCCGCCACCCCCGTCGCCGCCTTCGGCAGCGACGAGCGTCGCCTGTACGGCGTGCAGTGGCATCCGGAGGTCAAGCACACCGACCACGGCCAGGAGGTGCTGGAGAACTTCCTGCACAAGGCGGCCGGGCTTCCCGCCGACTGGAACAGCGGCAACGTCATCGCCGAGCAGGTCGCGAAGATCCGCGAGCAGGTCGGCACCGGCCGCGTCATCTGCGGGCTGTCGGGCGGGGTCGACTCCGCCGTCGCTGCGGCCCTCGTGCACGAGGCCGTCGGCGACCAGCTCGTCTGCATCTTCGTCGACCACGGCCTGCTGCGGAAGAACGAGCGGGAGCAGGTCGAGCAGGACTACGTCGCCTCCACCGGCGTGCGTCTGGTCACCGTCGACGCCCGTGAGCGGTTCCTCACCGCGTTGGCCGGTGTCAGCGACCCCGAGCAGAAGCGCAAGATCATCGGGCGCGAGTTCATCCGCACCTTCGAGCAGGCCGAGGCGGAGCTCGTGGCCGAAGCCGAGGCCGACGGTCAGCCGATCCGCTTCCTCGTGCAGGGCACGCTGTACCCCGACGTCGTCGAGTCCGGCGGCGGCAGCGGCACGGCCAACATCAAGAGCCACCACAACGTCGGCGGCCTCCCTGAGGACCTGCGGTTCGAACTCGTCGAGCCGCTGCGCACCCTCTTCAAGGACGAGGTGCGCGCGATCGGCCGCGAGCTGGGTCTTCCCGAGGTCATCGTCGCGCGCCAGCCGTTTCCGGGCCCCGGCCTCGGCATCCGGATCGTGGGCGAGGTCACCGCTGACCGTCTCGAGATTCTGCGTGAGGCCGACGCCATCGCCCGCGAGGAGCTGACCAAGGCCGGCCTCGACGGCGAGATCTGGCAGTGCCCGGTCGTGCTGCTGGCCGACGTGCGCTCCGTGGGGGTGCAGGGCGACGGCCGCACCTACGGCCACCCGATCGTGCTGCGCCCGGTCTCGAGCGAGGACGCGATGACCGCCGACTGGACGCGCCTTCCCTACGACGTGCTGTCGAAGATCTCCAACCGCATCACCAACGAGGTGCGCGAGGTCAACCGCGTGGTGCTCGACGTGACGAGCAAGCCCCCGGGGACCATCGAGTGGGAGTGAGCCGGTGACGGATGCCGCGGCCTGAGGGTCGCGGCATCCGTCGTTTGCGGCCGGGGATCGGCAGCCGACCGAGAGGCGTGGGGGAGGATGGATCGATGACCGACCCCGTGCTGCCCGATTCCGTGCTGCCCGATGCCGACTACCTGGTTCTGGCGAGCCGGCTGATCCCCGACCGCGACGGCGGCTTCACCATCTCGGTGCTGCGCCGCGCGCAGGACATGGCCGCCGCCGGCGCGCGGGTGACGCTGCTCACCGTCGACCCGGGCGAGCGGGCCGACCACGACCGCGATCGCGCGGAGTGGGTGCGCCGGGGGCTGCTCACGGACCCGGACGACCTGCGCAACCTCTTCGACGACGCCCGCGCGGATGCCGGCTGGCTGCGCGCGGCGGCCCTGCCGCTTCCCGCGCCGGCGCCGGACGAAGACGCGCACGGCACGGTGACCGGCGCCCGTGTCATCGCCGATGCCGCAGGCCGCACCGTGCTGGAGCTTCCGGTGATCTCCGGTGACCCGGCATGGCACCTGAGTTCCGCGCCGGTGACCGTGTGGTCCGAGGACGGCGCGGCGCCGGTGGGCTGGCTGCCGGGGTTCGGCGGGCTGTACCGCGCGTGGGTGAATGCGCGCGCCGCGGCATCCGCACGCCCGGTGGCGGTGCTCTGCGAGGCGCGCCAGGTGGGGGAGCTGCTGGTGGCCGATGCGCCTCCGCTGCTCGACCCCGCGATCCGGGTGCTGCACACCACCCACGCCTGCCACCTGCAGGCGCCGTATACGTGGGACGCGCCGATGGATGCCGCGTGGTCGCGGTGGCTCGACATCGCCGACCGCTTCGACGGCGTGCTGTGGCTCACCCCGTCGCAGCAGCGCGACGTGGAGCGACGCGTGGGCGACGGCATCCGCTCGTTCGTCGTGCCTCATCCCGCGCCGTCGGGGCTCGCGAACGACCCGGTGGCGGGGCGCATCGTCATGCTCAACACGCTGAGCGCCCGCAAGCGCGTCGATCACGCCATCCGGGCGCTGGCGACCGTGCGCGCGTCGGTGCCGCACGCCGAGCTGCATGTCTACGGCGACGGGCCGGAGCGCGCGGCGCTGCAGTCGCTCGCCGACGAGCTCGGCGTCGCCGACGCGGTGGTGCTGCACGGTCACACCGCCGATCCCGAGGCGGCGTGGGCCACCGCCGACCTGTTCGCCTTGACCAGCACGAACGAGGGGCAGCCGCTGGTCGTGCTCGAGGCGCTGGGCCACGGTGTGCCGGTGGTCTCGTACGACATGCCCTACGGGCCCCGCGACACCCTCGCGCGAGGCGGCGGCATGCTGGTGCCCGACGGTGACGTCGACGCTCTCGCCGGCGCGCTGACCGCGCTTCTGACGGGGCCGGGCGTGCGCGCCTGGCTGTCGGATGCCGCGCGGGCGGCGGCCGCGCAGATGGATGCCGCCTCCTCGATGCGCGCTCTCGCCGTCGCCGCGCGCGCCGCCCTCGACGCCCCCGCCTCGCGCCCCGGCCGCCCGCCGCATCGGTGAGACGAATCCTGACGGCCGAGAACATGGGTGGTACCCGCCGTCTCGGCCACCGGCTTTCGTCTCACGGTGGGGACGGGGCGGGGGACGGGGCCGGGGACGACGAAGGGGCCGCCCCGGTGGGACGGCCCCTTCGTGATGCGAGGTGTCAGTCGTTGCCGCGCAGGATGGCGAGCATCCGCAGGATCTCGACGTACAGCCACACGACGGTGACCATGATGCCGAAGGCACCCATCCAGGCGAACTGGCGGGGAGCGCCGTTGCGCACGCCCTGCTGCACCTGGTCGAAGTCGAGCACCAGCGAGTACGCGGCCAGGATGACCACGACCACACCGAGGAGGACGCCCCACGGAATGCCGAAGAGCGGGCTCGGCATGCTGCGCGCGCCGAACATCATGTCCTCGGGGATGACGTTCGTGAGCATGAGCACGACGTTCAGCAGCGAGAAGATGAGGTAGCCGATCATCGCGATCATGAAGATCTTGGTGGCCTTCTTCGACGCGCGCACCTTGCCGCTGGCGAAGAGGGCCAGCGTGACGCCGACCACCGCGAGGGTGGCGAGGGTCGCCTGCATGACGATGCCGGGGAAGACGAACTCGAAGTACGCCGAGATGCCACCGACGAACAGGCCCTCGAAGGCCGCGTAGGCGAAGATCAGGCCGGGGCGGATCTTCTTGCGCGACGTGAAGATGACGACCATCGCCAGCACGAAGCCGCCGAGCGCGCCGATGATCCACGGCATCATCGTCGGGGCGCTGTTGGGCAGCGGCGACAGGGTCCACATCCAGCCGACGACGGCGGCGGCGACGAGGATGCCGAAGAGGCCGACCGTCTTGACGACGGTGTCCTCGACGGTCATGCGATCGGTTTCGACGGCCCCGGCGGACGGAGCGGCGTACATGCCCTCCATCTGAGCCTGGGCGGCGACGTCGACGCCCTGGTGCTGGGCGGCGGCGTACGAGGTAGCGGCGCCCGGAGCGGCGGGCGGCGTCAGACCGGGACGCTGCTCCTGGAACGCCGGGTTGGCGAATGCGGGGTTGTTGAGGGCCACGTGCTCTCACACTCCAAAGTCGGGATAGGTGACACAGCGCCGTGCTGTGTGTCTCCACAGTATCCGACACGCCCGTGGGGTGGTCTTGCATATCGCTGAGAGCGAGCATGGAACGTCGGATGCCCGGGCTGTGAGCGGCGCCCCGCGCGTAGCCTGAGCGGGTGCCCCGTCCCCGCCCGCTCGTCATCGGCCACCGCGGTGCGCCCGGCTACCGCCCCGAGCACAGCCGGTCCTCCTATGCGCTGGCCCTGGAACTCGGGGTGGATGCCGTCGAGCCCGACGTCGTGGTCAGCCGCGACGGCGTGCTCATCGTGCGGCACGAGAACGAGATCGGCGGCACCACCGACGTCGCCGACCGCCCGGAGTATGCCGCGCGACGCACCACGAAGAGCGTGGACGGTGAGAGGCTGACCGGCTGGTTCGCCGAGGACTTCACCGCCGAGGAGCTGACAGGCCTGCGCTGCCGCGAGCGTCTGCCGGCGCTGCGCCCGGCCAGCGCGAGCTTCGATGACACCCAGCCGGTGCTGACCCTGCGCGACGTGCTGGACCTCGTGCGTGCGGCATCCGAGGATCAGGGGCGCGAGATCGGCGTGGTGCTCGAAGTGAAGCACGCCACTTACATGTCGGCGCTCGGGTGGGACCTGGCCGAGCTCATCGCCGGCGAGCTGCAGGCGGCGGGGTGGGCGGAGGGCCGGCTGCCGCTGATCGTGGAGTCCTTCGAGCCCACTGCCCTCGCGCAGCTGCGCGCCACCGGCATCCGCGCGCGGTACGTGCTGTTGTTTGAGGCGACGGGGAGCCCTTTCGATCTGGTCGTGGCGTCGGGGCGTGCTGCGCCCACCTATCGGGACCTGTCCTCATCCGCGGGTTTGGAGGGGCTGAGGGGCGAGGTCGACGGCATCAGCGTCGACAAGCGGATGATCCTCGACCCCGACCGGCGCGATCGCCCGCCCGGGGCTCCCACGCTCGTCGCCGACGCGCGAAGCCGCGGGCTCACGGTGTTCACGTGGACGGCCCGACCCGAGAACGCCTTCCTCGCCCGGCGTCACCGCGGGCCGGGGGGCAAGGCCGCGTGGGGTGACTACGAGGCGGAGTGGCGCGAGCTGGTGGATGCCGGCGTCGACGGGGTGTTCGTGGACCACCCCGACCTGGGCGTGTCGGCGCTGCGCGATGACGGGGCGCAACGGCCGCTCCACTAGGGTCGGCCTTGTGACCAACCCGGGAATCACGGCGCGCGGCGTGCGCCGATCGTTCGGCGACGTGCACGCGGTGCGTGACGTGACGCTGCAGGCGCGGGCTGGGGCGGTGACGGGCCTGGTCGGGCCCAACGGCTCCGGCAAGACGACCCTCATGCTGATGCTGGCCTCGCTTCTCGCCCCCGACGCGGGCGAGGTGCGCATCGGCGGCGTCGATCCCATCTCCGATCCGGCCGCGGCCCGGCGCCTGCTCGGGTGGATGCCGGACGCCCTCGGGGCATGGCCGGCGCTCACCGCCCGGGAGACGATCGCGGTCACCGGTGAGCTGTACGACCTGCCGCGGGCGCAGGCGAAGGCGCGTGCGGCGGAGCTGCTGCGCGAGCTCGGGCTCGAGGACCTCGCCGATGCCCCCGCACGCGTGCTGTCGCGCGGGCAGAAGCAGAAGCTGGGGCTCGCCCGCGCTCTCGTGCACGACCCTCACGTGCTGCTGCTGGACGAGCCCGCATCGGGACTCGACCCCCAGGCCCGCATCGACCTGCGCGTGCTGCTGCGCCGCTTCGCCGCCGAGGGGCGCACCGTGCTGATCTCCAGCCACGTGCTCTCCGAGCTCGAGGAGGTCATCGACGACGCGGTGTTCCTCGTCGCCGGCGAGACGGTGACCGCCGACCGGGTGGCCGCCGCCGCTTCGCGGACGCGCACCTGGCGGGTGCGCCTGGCCGACCGCGACGGCATCGCCGCTGTGCTGCCGGTGGCCACCGCGCTGGGGCTCGACGCCGGCATCCTCCCGACCGATCGACGTGATGTGCTGGTCGGATTCGCTTCCGACGCGGATGCCGCGCGCGGGCTCGCCGCACTGGTCGCGGCAGGGCTCCCCGTAGCGGAGTTCTCCGCCGCCACGGGGATGCTCGAGCACACCTTCCTGGATCTGCGTGAGCAGCCGGGAACCCCGGGAGGAGCGGCATGAACGTCAGACGCATCCGGACGCTCGTGCGTCTCGAGCTCATCCAGCGCATGCGCTCGGTCGCCTGGTATGTGCTGCTGGGGGTGTTCGCCCTGCTGCTGATCGGCGTGACCGCGCTGTCCTTCCTCGCGTGGAGCGGCAGCGGCGACCGGGGTGCCGGCGTCTACTCGACCGTGGTGCTGGTCACCCTGCTGCTGACGCTGCTGGTCTCACCGACCCTCAGCGGCAACTCCATCAACGGCGACCGGGATGCCGCCACCCTCGCCCCGGTGCAGGTGACGCTCGCCACGACCGGCGAGATCCTCGTCGGCCGGTTCCTCGCCGCCTGGGCGACCGGGCTGGCGTTCGCCGTCGTCGCGGTGCCCTTCCTCGTGATCGCCACGCTCGCGGGCGGGGTGAACCCCGTGACGGTGCTCGTGTCGCTTCTCATCCTGGTGATCGAGATCGGCGTCGTCGCCGCCATCGGCACAGCGCTCAGCGGCATCCTCGCCCGACCGCTCTTCTCCGTGGCCACCACCTATCTCGTGGTGGCCGCGCTGGTCATCGGAACGCCCATCGCCGTGGCGCTGGTGTCGTTCAGCGTGCGCAGCGAGGTGGTCTCCTCCTATCGCGTGGTGGTGGACTACACCGACACCGGGGTGACCTGCAGCGACGACTGGGAGACGACCACCTACGAGATCCCCCGGCCCGACACCGTGTGGTGGCTGCTGGCGGCCAACCCGTTCGTCGTCCTCGCCGATGCGATCCCGTTGCAGTACGACCGCAACGGCTGGCCGCCCGACCTCTTCGGCGCCCTCAAGCTCGCGGTGCGCTCGATCCAGCAGCCGCCCGAGCTGGAACGCACGTACGACGAGTGCGCCCCGGCGGTGGGAGATGAGCAGACGAGCGGGCGGGACATGGTCGAGGGTACGGTGCCGAGCTGGTTCGTCGGGCTCGGCGTGCAGGTGGTGCTGGCCGGCGCGCTCATGGCGTGGGCGTACCGCCGCACCCGCACGCCCGCCCGCGCCCTGCCGCGCGGCACCCGCATCGCCTGACCGCCGCTCGCCGCGCCGCCGCCTCTCGCCGCGCCGCGGCCGCGCGCCGTCCCGCACGCGCCGGCGCACGCTGAAACTGCAACTGGCGGCCGAGACCGTGGGTGGTACCCATCGTCTCGGCCGCCAGATGTCGTCTCACCGCTCGGTGCGGTGAGGGCGGGTCAGACGCCGTTGGCCAGCAGCCAGCTCTCGCCGTTGACGTAGCTGTTGTTGACCTGCACCTCGAGGTGCAGGTGGGCGCCGAACGCGCGGCCGGTCTCGCCGACCTGACCGATGACCTGTCCGGCGGACACGCGGTCGCCGACCTGCACCGTGCGGGTGCCGTAGGTCATGTGGGCGTACAGCGACGTGACGCTCACGCCGTTGATGTTGTGGGCGATCTTGACGTAGACGCCCCAGCCGGGGCCGCTCTCCGACGACTCGATCACGACGCCGTCGGCGATCGACATGATGGGGGTGCCGGCGCCGACCATGTAGTCCACGCCGCGGTGCCCCGCATAGGGGGTGCCGAAGTTGTTGAAGAAGGGCAGCGGCCGCGTCACGCCGCTGGCGCCGACGACCGGCAGAGCGGACGAGACAGAGGCCAGGTTGCCGCCCGCGATCTGCGCGGCGAGCCGGGCGCGCTCGAGTTCGGCCTGGCGTGCGGCCTCCGCCGCCTTCGCGGCGGCGGCCGCCTCGATCTCCTGCGGTGTCGTGGCGGAGTAGGACGCGCGCTCGAAGGTCACGTCCTCCTCATCGGATGCCACGACCAGCGACTGTGTCGCCATCGGCTCGGCGGCTGTGGCCGCGGCGAGGTTCTCGGTCGCCGCGGTGGCGCCGGCCGAGATGGGCTGAGCGGCGATGGTCGTGTTCAGCGGAGCCAGCGCCATCGCGGGAAGAGCAACCGTGGTCGCCATGCTGAGGGCGATGGTGATCGCGAACGTCCCCTGCAGTGCGCGGCGACGGCCGGCAGGCTCTGCGAGCGAGGCGCGGGTGCTGGCGATCCGGGCGCGTACCGCCGTGAGCACCGTGCGTGCCGTCCACTGCGGATTCCGACGAGTGCGGACCTGCTGTGCCGCTGCGGCGAGACGAGAAGCGCGGCGGTTGGATGCTGAGGAGATGTGGGACTGGGACAAACGATTCCTCTGGGCTCGGGGGAGCCCTCGGGTCGGCGCCGTTCGGGTCGGCGCATGGTCGGGTTTCGGGTATTCCGCGTGATTGCGGGCGCGTGTTGAGTAACGATCTTGTCACGGTCAACCTGAACGGAGCCTTTGAGCTTGCATAGCGGGGCCTTGATCTGCAGTCAACCGGATGCGTCTGGTCCCGCAGGGGCGCATGCTGTGCGGGAGGAAAGGAGCACGACATGAGCTTGTCCATCCCCGATGGCGAGGGTCTCACCGACCCGCACACCGGACTCCCCATCCCCTTCATCGACGACGACCGTCCTGTGGACCCCGAGACCGGGCTGCCCGTTCCGGTGCCCGATGAGGAGCGGCCCGTGCCGCTCGACGACGACGGCGAGACCATCGCCGGCGCGGACGATTGAGGCGGCGGGTGCCCAGGAGGTGACGCACACCTCCTCACGAACCGCTCGTCGCCCCGCGCTGGTCGCGTCGCTGCGCACCGCAGGCGGCGAGGTCGTTGCGCTGTCACGCCTGCTGCTGGCGGCGAAGACCGCCGTCGCCGCCGCGGTCGCGTGGTATCTCGCGCCGTACGTCCCGTTCGCCGACGCGGAGTACTCGTACTACGCGCCGATGGGTGTGCTCGTGAGCATGTACCCGACAGTCGCCGACTCCGCCCGGGCCGGGATGCAAGCCCTCGGGGGACTCGCCCTCGGCATCCTGCTCGGCTTCGGCGCGCTGACCGCCCTGTACGCCGGGGCGCCCGGCCTGGTGGCCGTCGCCCTCGTGATCGGGGCGGGGGTCGCGCTGGGCGGCATCCGCCGACTCGGGGCCGGGCGCGACTGGATCGCGATCGCGGGCCTGTTCGTGCTGCTCCTGGGCGGACGGCATGCGGACGAGTTCTCGACCTCGTACATCGTCACGATCGCGTTCGGCGTGCTGGTCGGGGTCGTGGCCAACTACGTGCTGCTGCCACCGCTGTATCTGCGCGAGGCCGGGGCGCAGCTCTCGCAGCTGCGGTCACGCCTGGCAGGGGAGCTCGAGCGGATCGCCGACGAGGCGGACGCCGGCGGGCTGGATCCCGAGCGCCTCGGTCGTGATGCCGACGAGCTCGGCTCGCTGGCGGCGTCGGTCGCGGAGGGCGTGCGGGAAGCGGCCCGAAGCGCCCGGGCGAACCCGCGCGGTCGTCGACGCGTCGGCGAGCGCGAGGATGCCGAGCAGGCATGGGCGACGTTGGAGCGCGTGACGCTGCTCGTGCGGGAGGTGACCGAGGTGCTTGCCCAGCACCCGGGTATCGGGACCGACGCCGTCACGGGCCGCGCGCTCGCGGCCGCCCTGCGCGCCTGCGGCGGACTGCTCGCCGACGTGCCCGATGGGCCGGAGGCAGCGGCGGCTGCGACGTCGGCGGCATCCGCCGTGGGCAGCTACACGCACGCCGTCGCCGGCCGGTCGCCCTCCGACCCCACCCAGCCCGATCCCGCCGTCGCGGTGGCCGGTCATCTCAGCCGCATTGTGCAGCTGTGCCGGCCGACGGAGTCGGTGTCGGGCTGAGCGGTCGGGTCGTCGGGTGCTCTAGGCGTCGTCGGTGTCTTCACCCTCGGCCTGCGAAGGGTGGCCGGTGGCGCCCTCGTCCTGCGCGGCGTCGCTGGGGCGGTCCGGGTCGTCGCCTTCGGCCTGGCTGGGGTGTCCGGTCTCTTCGGTCATCGTGTCCTCCTTTTATCGGGATGGATGCCACGACCGTAGGCACGCGCCGCGGGGTCCGGGAAGGGATTGACGTGGCCGCGGAGCGGGAGTACCGCCGTCAGGAAGCGCCGACCCGGCGCGCGTGCGCGACCGCGGCAGCAGCCCCCTCCGCCCACGCCTCGCCGTGACCGGGGAGCACGGCGGCGGCGCCGGTCTCCGCCAGTGCGGCGAGGGAGGCCAGCGCGGCATCCGGATCGGCCGTCGCCGCGTTTGCCACGATCCGGGGGCCGGTGCGCCCGGTGTACGGATCGAGGGTGACCAGAGCATCTCCCGACAGCAGCATCCCTTGCTCCGGAAGGAACAGCACGCAATGGCCATCGGTGTGGCCGGGGGTGAAGACCGGGACCGGGTGGCCGGGTAGGTCCAGCGGGGTGCCCGGGATGATCGTCCCCGTCGCGTCGACGCCCCGGATGCCGAGCGCCCCCGCCGCAGCCATGCGGGAGATGACGGGGATCGCGCGCGGGTGGCGGAACGGGTAGACCCAGCGAGCGGCGGCATGGCGGTACCGGTAGGGATGCCGCGCGAGGCGACGGTCGCGCTCGTGCACGAGGTGGCGCACACCGTGATCGGTCGCGAGGCGACGGGACATGCCGACATGGTCGAAGTGGCCGTGGGTGAGCACGACGGCATCGATGTCGCCGGGGGTCGCGCCCAGGTCGGCGAGCAGCGCGACCAGGTCCCGCCACATCCCCGGAAGTCCGTCGTCGGTGTGGATGAGGTAGCAGTTCACGTGGGCGCGGCTGAGGCGATGGATGCCGGGAGCGACCTCCGCCCGGACCGGGGTGTGCGGCGACATGCGCCCAGGCTGGCCGGGGCCGGTGCGCGCGGGGAGAGGGTTGTCCTCGGGCCGGACGCGGTGCTAGCGACGCGCGGCGGCGATAGCGAGTCGACGGCGGGGCGTCAAGCGAATGCGGGTGCCGCCCGGTTCTTGCGATGCTGGGCGTCGCCACTCGCACCGACGGGAACCACGATGACCCTTCACGCCCCCGCTGAGCCGCACACCTCCGCCCGGCCCGCGGCACGCGGTCCGCTCAGCCGAGAGATCCTCGAGCTGCTGGCCGACGACGCCACATCCGCGGCCGGCGCCCCCGAGGCGGCCGCCGCAGCCCTCGCCCTCGCCGACGATGTCGTCCGCGACGATGACGTGCAGCTGTCGCTGTTTCTTCTCTCCTCCCTCCATTACGGGTCGCTGCCGGATCTTCCGGTCGCTCGCGAGTGGGACCTGGGCCTGCTCGCCGCTCGTCGGCTGCTGGAGGACGCGTTCGAGGCGCAGCTGCGCCGCGAGGTGCCGGTGCCGGCGCAGCCCGAGCCCACCGTCGACGCCGTCGCGCGGCTGCTGTTCTCCCTCACGGCACCCACGCCCGGTCCGAGCCTGGCAAGGTACGTGGCCAAGACGGCATCCGTCGCGCAGCTGCAGGAATTCCTCATGCACCGCAGCATCTACACTCTGCGCGAGGCCGACCCGCACTCGTGGGCGGTGCCGCGCCTGACCGGCCGCGCGAAGGCGGCGATGATGGAGATCCAGTTCGACGAGTACGGCAGCGGCGACCCCGACCGCGCCCACGCCGGCATCTTCGCCGCGACGATGCGCGGCGCCGGCCTCGACGACACGTACGGCGCGTACGTCGACGCGGTGCCGGCGGTCACTCTGGCGTCGCTGAACATGATGTCCATGTTCGGGCTGAACCGGCGCCTGCGTGGGGCCATCGTCGGGCACCTCGCGGCCTTCGAGATGACGTCGTCCATCCCCAACAAGCACTACGGCGACGGATTCCGGCGTGCCGGATTCGGTGAGGACGTCACGGCGTACTTCGACGAGCACGTCGAGGCGGACGCCGTGCACGAGCAGATCGCCGGACGCGACCTCGCCGGAGCGCTCGCCGAAGACGAACCCGACCTGCTGCCGGACATCCTCTTCGGCGCGGCGGCCTGCCTCACGGTCGACGGCTGGGCAGGCGATCACATCCTGCACGCCTGGCAGCAGGGGCGGAGCGCGCTGCGCGAGGAATGGCATGAGCGCCGGACAGCCACCGACTGAGGATCGGCTGCACGGCGAGTACGTGCTGCCGTTGCGGTGGAGCGATGACGCCGGACTTCGGGAGTTGACGGAATACCTCCTGCCACTGGCGTCCATGATCGACGTGACAGTCGTGGATGGGTCGGAGGTCGCCGTCTTCGAGGCCCACGCCCGCGCGTGGCCGTTCCTGCGCCATGTGCCCCCGGCCGTCTCGGGCGCCAACGGCAAGGCCTGCGGCGCAGTCACCGGTCTCGGCCTGGCCCGCCACGACAAGGTCGTGATCGCCGACGACGACGTGCGGTACGGCCGGGAGCAACTGGCCGAGGCGCTCGACCGACTCGACCGAGCCGAGCTCGTGCGTCCTCAGAACGTCTTCGTCCCCGCGCCGTGGCACGCGCGCTGGGACACGGGGCGCACCCTGCTCAACCGCGCCCTGGGCGGAGACTTCTGCGGCACGGTGGCCGTGCGCCGCAGTGTTCTGCCGCACGGCCGCTACGACACCGACGTGCTGTTCGAGAATCTGGAGTTGGAGCGCACCGTGCGCGCTGCCGGCGGCCGGGTCGACGTGGCATCCGATCTGTACGTTCCGCGTCGGCCGTCGAGCGTGAATCGCTTCTTCGAGCAGCGCGTGCGGCAGGCCTACGACGATTTCGCGCAGCCGGTGCGCCTCGTGCGGGAGCTGGCGCTGCTGCCGGCCCTCGCGCTGCTGGTCAGGGTGGGCGGCGCACGGGTGCTGGTGCCGGTGGCCCTTGTGGTCGTCGCGCTCGCCGAGGTGGGGCGCGTCCGTGGAGGCGGGCGGACGTGGTTCCGCAGGACCGACACCCTGTGGGCCGTCGCCTGGGCGGCGGAGCGCACCGTCACCGTCTGGATAGCGGCGGCGCTGCGACTGCGCGGCGGCGTCCGCTATCGCGACGCCCGTATTCTTCGCGCGGCCACACCGCTGCGCGCACTGAGGAGGACAGCATGACCGGCCGAGAGCCCACCATCACCCCCTATCCCGACGGGCCCCTGGTCGTCCGTGGAGACGTCGTCTTCCGTGATGAGGCGGGGGAGGAGATCCGTCAGCCGCGGCGCACGGTGGCGCTCTGCCGCTGCGGCGTGTCGGCGATCAAGCCGTGGTGCGACGGCACGCACAAGCTCATCGGGTTCACGACGTCGCCGGAGCCCGCCGATGCGGAGCGGTAGACGGCGCCCACCACCGCACCGGCGGTTTCCCAGGGCACTTTCGATAACCTGATCGGAATGTCTGTCTGGTGGGAACACGTCCGCTCTCTGCTGTCGCTGCGCGCCCACGAGCACGCCGCCCTCCCCGATCTGCGCGGACTCGAATCGACCCGCGCTCGGGTGGAGCGCACCCACTTCCTCGCGGATGACCACGAGCGCTCGCATGCCGGGGACCGCATGTACGTGCTGCGCCGCGAGCCCGGCAACCGTCGCGATGCCTCGGCGATCGCCGTCTACGCACGCGGGCGCGGCGTCGGATACGTCGCCGACGCGTATGCCGCCGACATCGCGCAGTTGCTCGACGACCTGGGCGGCGCCGCCGTGGTCAACGGCCTGGGCTCCACCGCGGGCAGCAGCAGGCTCTGGGTCGAACTGCCCGAAGAGCACGCGCTGCGCGACTTCGTCGGTTCCTACAGCGCCACCTGACGGCCAGACCAGAGGTCGTCCGATCAGCTGAGCATCCTGCTCGCGATCAGGTGCTCTCCTCGCCCATCTGCTGAGGGGCGTCGCGAAGGAATTCGCGGTACAGCGAGGCATGCATCAGTCGGCGCAGGGCGAGGATGACCGGCTCCATCAGCACGGTGCCGAGCACGATGTCCTGCACGACGGTGGCCAGGTCGCGCGTGCCGTCGCCCTCGACGGAGCCGACCTCGCGCTCGGCGATGACGCGGATCTGCGCCGCGTAGCGTCGCGCGGTCTCCGTGCTGAGCGGGCGGTCGGCGGCCTCGAGGCCGGCCAGCGCCGCGTCGAGTTGGGCGACGGCCGCGGCATCGGGGTCATAGGCGAGACCGATCGCGTCGAGCAGCGACGTCGCCCGTGAGGAAGGAGTCGGCGCCGCGACGTACGGGGGGAGTGCGGCCATCGCGTGACCGACCGCGGCGTATGGATCGGGTCCCGGGGTATCGACGACGTCGAGCACGGCTCGCACCTTGGCCAGCGGAAGACCGCCGACTTCGAGCAGGGAACGGATCAGGCGCAGGCGCTGGAGGTGGGTCTCGTCGTACGTCGCCTGGGTCGCGCTGGTGGCGTGGCCAGGCGGGAGGACGCCCTCGCGCAGATAGAACTTCACGGTCGCCAGGGGAACACGCGCCGCACGCGCCAACTCGGAGATCCGCATCGTGAGCACCTCTGTATCGAAGGAGTGAAGGAGGGGGGTTGACAGTTGGAGAGTATCACTATCCAATAATGGGGAGTTGAACTATCCAACCAAGGAGGGTGTCATGGACGCTGGAGCGAGCCTCACGGCAGGGATCGTCGTGCTGACCATCGTCACCATCGAGACCGGCGGCGTGCTCATGCTGCGGATCGTGCGGGGGCAGAAGCGGGCGAACGTCCTGCAGTCCACGTTCTTCCGTGCCGGGCACGCCCACGCCGGGGTGCTGGTCATCCTCGGTCTCGTGATGCTGCTGCTCAGCCAGGCCGCCGGTGTGGGCGAGCCCTGGGCGGGGGTCGGGCCGACCGGCGTGCTGGTCTCCGCGATCCTGATGCCGGCGGGGTTCTTCCTGTCCGTGCTCGGGACGGACCCGCAACGGCCAGGACGCGCCATCGCCCTGGTCTGGCTGGGAGCGGGCGTGCTCGCCGTGGGGCTGATCGCCACCGGCATCGGCCTGATCTCCGCCGCCGCGAGCGCTGCGGCGTGAGGTGCCGGCCGCGACCGGCTACGCCGCGTCGTCGTCGCGGTCCGGCTCGCCCAGCACCGGCCGCGCGGCGGCGATGTGGGAGATCGAGCGCCACACCAGCAGCAGCGTGATGGCGGAGCCGCCGAAGGCGAACCACCACGGGGCGGTGAGCCCCCACCCTTGGGCGATCAGCCCGCCGAGAAGCTGGCCGATCACGAGGCCGCCGAAGACCCCCACCATGTTCACCGAGGCGATGCGGCCCTGCAGATGCAGCGGCACCAGCCGCTGGCGCACGGTGGTGGAGATGGTGCCCCAGATGAAGGCGTAGGCACCGAAGCCGAACATGATGATGAAGGCGACGGCGGGGATCGTCGTGAGCGCGAACGCGAGGTGCATGAGCACTTCGAGGGAGAGGCATACGCGCATGAGCGTCGCGAACGAGACGTGGCGCTCCAGCCAGCCGAAGCATGCCGTGCCCGCCAGGCCGCCGATGGCGGAGGCGGTCGTCAGCGCGCCGAAGCCGACGGCGCCCATGTCGAGGTGCTCGGTCGCGTAGAGCACGAGGATGCTCCAGGGCGCCGCCCACGTCACGTTGAACACCAGGATGATGACCACGAGCGTGCGCACGGGCGGGTGGGCACGCAGCCACTGCAGCCCCTCCCGGATGGGGTGCACCTTCGGGGCATCCGTCGTCGGCTCGTCCTTCGCCGGCACCGGAGTGCGAGCGATGCGCGAGATGAGCACGACCGCCAGGCTCACGCACACGATCTGCATGAGGAAGGGCCAGAACGACCCGAGCGCGAAGAGGAAGGCCCCCAGCGGCGGACCCGCCAGCTGGTTTCCGACGAGGTAGCCGGCCTGCAGACGGGCGTTGCCGATGCCGAGGTCGCCGGGGCGCACCAGCATGGGCATGAGGGTGCTGCCGGCGGTGTCGGCGAAGACTTCCGCGGTGCCGTAGAGGAACGCCGAAGCGAGCACGACCGCGACCGTGACCTGGCCGGTGGCGAGGAAGACCACCAGGCCCAGGACGATCACCGCCCGCGAGCCGTTGGCCACCATGACCAGCCGGCGCCGGTCATGGTGGTCGGCGATGGAGCCGGCCACCAGGCCGCACAGCAGCCAGGGGAGGAACTGCATCATCGCGCCCGCCGCCACGAGCAGCGGTGACGAGGTCAGCGACGCGAGCAGCAGCGGCGCCGCCGACAGGGCGATGCCGTCGCCGATGTTGCTCGTCCACGACGACGCGAGCAGCCAGCGGAAGTCGCGGCCGAGACGCCGGGGCGCGATCAGTTCGCCGAGCGGGGACATGTGGCCGTTCCTAGGGATGTTCGCCGGTGAGCATGACCTCGCAGCGCGGTGACAGGCGCGCGTGGCGTAGGGCGGAAGAACACCCTACCGCCGTCGGAATGGCGCATTTCGCGCGCTGAGGGGTCGCTCGCCGGCTCGACGCGACGGCGGGAGTCGAACCCGCAACGCACCCGGGTATGAGCCGGTGCCCGGGACCACCCGGATCGCCGCGATGACCCCACGCTAGGCGCTCGCGCCGACACGGGGTCGGCTTGTTGCGGTCGGTGGCGGCGTGTGACGGTGCGTGACGGACGGCCCGCCGGGCAGGTACCTCTGACGGGGGACGGCGGCCGCCCGGGATCGGCGTGCACAACGTCGTCAGGATCCCTCGGCCCGGGGGCGGAGGGGGCGAATCCGACGCGACCGAGTGCGAATCGGCGACGTTGTGCTCGGCGCGGTATCGAAGAACCGCTGGCCCGAGCCGCACGCGGCTTCCCCGCGGCGACGCTCAGGCGGTGGCGGCGGGGTCGACCGCTGCAGCGGTCGGTGGTGATCGATGAGCGCCCGGCGGTCCGGAGACGTCAGCGCGCGACGGCGCGGTCGAACGCGCCCACACGGGTGGAGACGATCTCCTTGCCCAGGGGCGCGAGCGACACCGGCACCATCTTGAAGTCCGCGATGCCGAGGGGGATGCCGATGATCGTGATGCACAGGGCGATGCCCGAGAGGATGTGCCCCAGCGCGAGCCAGATGCCCGCGACGAGCACCCACACCACGTTGCCGAGGAACGACCAGCTGCCGGCGGTGGGCTTCGCGACGACGGTGCGACCGAAGGGCCACAACGCATACAGTCCGATGCGGAATGAGGCGATGCCCCAGGGGATCGTCACGATCAGCACGCACAGGACGACACCCGCGGCGAGGTAGCCGAGGAACAGCCAGAATCCGGCGAGGACCAGCCAGATGATGTTCAGGAGGGTGCGCACGCGACGATTCTCCCATTACCGCCCTGGGGAGGCGCCCAGGCCGGTGTCGGGGTGCGCGCCTAGACTTGAGAGGACATGACCGACTCTGCTCCGGCCGCGCGCGAAGCGGCATCCGTTCCCGTGATCGTCGGCGATGCTGGACCGCGGGAGGACGACGATCTGCTGCGGGGGCTCAACGAGCCGCAGCGCCGTGCCGTGACCTATCGCGGGCCGGCCCTGCTCATCGTCGCCGGCGCCGGGTCGGGCAAGACCCGTGTGCTGACGCACCGTATCGCCTCGCTGCTGCGCAATCGTGAAGCCTGGCCGAGCCAGATCCTCGCGATCACCTTCACCAACAAGGCCGCCGGCGAGATGCGCGAGCGCGTGGGGCAGCTGGTCGGTGAGGCATCCAAGGGCATGTGGATCTCCACCTTCCACTCCGCCTGCGTGCGCATCCTCCGCCGCGAGGCCGAGCAGTTCGGCTTCAGGAGCTCCTTCAGCATCTACGACTCCGGCGACTCCCGAGCGCTCATCAAGCGCCTCGTGAAGCAGCACGAGGCCGACGCGTTCGGACTCACTCCCGCTGCGGTGCAGGGCAAGATCTCGAAGCTCAAGAACGAGCTGGCCGACGCCGAGTCCTACGCGCGGCAGGCGAACATGAACGACCCCGCCGAGCGCGTCTTCGTCGAGGTGTTCGCCGACTACGAGCGTTCGCTGCGGCGAGCGAACGCGTTCGACTTCGACGACCTCATCGCCCAGACCGTCTACCTGTTCCGCGCCTTCCCGCACGTCGCCGACGTCTACCGCCGCCGGTTCCGCCACATCCTCGTCGATGAGTACCAGGACACCAACCACGCTCAGTACTCGCTCATCCGCGAACTCACCCGTCCGGTGTCCGGCGCCAGCGGCGCCGAGCCGTATTCCGCCGGCGGAATGATGATCTTCGAGCCCGAGCCGGCGGCGAACGGCCCCGGGCTCGAGGGTGCGTCGCTCACCGTGGTCGGTGACTCGGACCAGTCCATCTACGCCTTCCGCGGCGCCGACATCCGCAACATCAGCGAGTTCGAGCGCGACTTCCCCGGCGCGGAGGTGGTGCTGCTCGAGCAGAACTACCGCTCCACGCAGAACATCCTCTCCGCGGCGAACGCCGTCATCGGCAACAACTTCGACCGCAAGGAGAAGAAGCTGTGGACTGATGTCGGCGAGGGTGAGCAGATCGTCGGCTTCACCGGCTATTCGCAGCACGACGAGGCGCAGTTCGTCGCTGACGAGATCGAGCGGGTGCGCAAGGCCGGCGTCGGCTACTCCGACATGGCCGTGTTCTACCGCACCAACTCGCAGTCCCGAGCGCTGGAGGAGATCTTCATCCGCTCGGCGGTGCCGTACAAGATCATGGGCGGCACGAAGTTCTACGAGCGTGCCGAGATCAAGGACGCCCTGGCCTACCTCACCGCGGTCGCCAACCCGGCCGACGAGATGGCGGTGCGCCGCATCCTGAACCGTCCTCGCCGGGGCATCGGAGACGTCACCGAGACGGCCATCGCCCGCTACGCCGCCGAGGAGCAGATCACCTTCCGCGACGCGCTCGCCAACGCCTCCGCGCTCGGCGTGGGGCCGAAGCTCCAGACCGCCATCTCGCAGCTGGACGCCGTGTTGGCCGAGGCATCCGCCCTCATGCTCCCCACCTCCGGGGAACTGCCGCCGCCGTCGGTGATCCCGCAGGGGCTGACGCTGCTGCTGAACAAGAGCGGCTACCTCGACGCGCTGCGGCGCAGCAAGGACCCGCAGGACGAAGCGCGCGTGGAGAACCTCGACGAATTCGTCGCCGTGGCCCGCGAGTTCGCCCGCAACAACCCGGAGGGCACGATCCTCGACTTCCTCACCGACGTCGCCCTGGTATCGGATGCCGACGACCTCGATGACGGTTCCGGCTCCGTGTCGCTGATGACCCTCCACACGGCCAAGGGCCTGGAGTTCGACACGGTCTTCATCACCGGTGTCGAAGAGGACCTCATCCCGCACCGCATCTCCGCGGGGGAGCCCGGCGGGCCGCAGGAGGAGCGCCGGCTGTTCTACGTCGGCATCACCCGGGCCCGACGCCGGCTGTACCTGTCGCTGGCGATGACGCGTGCGCAGTTCGGGGAGGTCTCGGCGGCCATGCCGAGCCGCTTCCTGCAGGAGATCCCGGCCGGTTTGGTGAACTGGCGGCAGTCGCCCGGCGACGTCAACTCGCGCGGCGGAAGCCAGTCGCGGGCGCTCAACGCGCGACGACCCGGCGGCGGATCCGGGTCATCGGGGGGCTTCGGGGGCGGATCGCGCTACGGCGATGATCTGGTGCCGCTCGGGCGCTCGGCTCGCGTCACCGACCCCAGCCGGTTCCCGAACCGCGTGACGGCCAAGGTGCGCGACAACGGCGACCTCGAGCTCGCCGCCGGGGACCGCATCCGCCACGACGACTTCGGCGAGGGCCGCGTCGACACCGTCACCGGAGAGGGCGCCAAGCGCATCGCCCACGTGCGCTTCGACACGGCGGGGGCGAAGAAGCTGCTGATCAAGGTCGCGCCGATCACCAAGATCTGAGCCCCGGCGCCGGTCTCCTAGACTGTCTCGGTGAGCGTGACGATTCCGTCGGCCGTCGTCCCGAAGCGACGGACCGCCGCAGAGCAGGGGAATCTGCGCGCCGACATCCAGGCGCTGCGCGCCCTGGCGGTCGGCGCGGTGCTGCTGTACCACCTGTGGCCCAATCGGCTGCAGGGCGGGTTCGTCGGCGTCGACGTCTTCTTCGTCATCAGCGGCTTCCTCATCACCTCGCACCTGCTCCGCGAGGCGTCCCGCACGGGCACGATCCGCGTCGCCCGCTTTTGGGCGCGACGGGCTGTCCGGCTGCTGCCCGCTTCGCTGACGGTGCTCCTCGCGACTGCCGTCGCAGTGGTGGTGCTCGTGCCGGACCTGCACTGGCGGCAGTTCCTGCGGGAGATCATCGCCTCCGTCCTGTACATCGAGAACTGGGGCCTGGCGTGGGATTCGGTCGACTACCTCGCGATGGACAACGCGGCGTCGCCCACTCAGCACTTCTGGACCCTGTCGGTCGAGGAGCAGTTCTATTTCGTCCTGCCGCTGCTGTTGCTCGTCGCTGTTGCCGCTGCCCGGCGCCGCCGCCGCGCGGTGCAGATCGCTATGGCTGTTGTCGTCGCGGTCGCTGTCGTCGCGTCTTTCGCCTACTCTGTGTTCTTGGTCGCCTACTCCCCTTCGATCGCATACTTCTCTTCGTTCACGCGAGCGTGGGAGTTCGGCGCGGGTGCGCTGCTCGCGTTCGTCGCCGTCGAGGCGCCGAGGTGGATGAGGGTGGCCCTGTCCGTGGCCGGCGTCGCCATGATCGGCGCCGCGACGCTGCTCTACACCGCTGACACGCCGTTCCCGGGAATCGCGGCCGCGCTGCCGGTCGCCGGGACGCTGCTCGTGCTGTGGGCGGGCGCCCGGTCTCCGATAGGGCGAGTCGGCCGGTGGCGCCCCGTCGCACTGCTGGGGCATGTCTCCTACGCGGTGTACCTCTGGCACTGGCCGCTCATCGTCCTGCTCCCCTTCGCGACGGGCAGGCCGCTGTCGGCGCTGGACAAGGTGAGCATCGCGATCGCGGCGCTCGCGCTCGCGTGGCTGTCGACCCGGTTCATCGAGGAGCCCGTGCGCTTCTCGCCACAGCTGCTCGGCGGCCGTCGCCCGCGCACGGTCGCCCTGTGGAGCGCACTGGGCATGACCCTGGTGGTCGCTGTGGCCGGGGCAGCACTCGTCAGCGTCGACCAGCGTGACAAGGCTCGAGCTGACCTGCTGACCTCCTACGAGTCCGATCCGCCTGAGTGCTTCGGCGCCGCCGCGGTCGACCCCGTGCTGGCGCCCTGCGAGGACTCACGACTCGCCGGCCTCGTGGTGCCCGATCCTTCGGTGGCGGTCAGCGATGACGCCAACCTGCCGGAGTGCTGGGGATCGGACGACACCGGTGCCGCGAAGATCTGCACCATCCACGAGCCGGAGGCTCCCATGATGCGAGTGCTGGCCGTAGGCGACTCGCACAACAACACGCTCATCGGCGCCTATGGTGCGATCGCGGAGCGGCAGGGTTGGCAAATGCAAGTCGCCGGGGCGGGTGGCTGTTACCTCACCGCCGCAGAACCGCGTCCTGTTGCGGAGGCGAGCCGCCGCGCTTGCAGGCTGTGGCGAGCCTCCATCATGGAGCGGATCCAGGGCGACCCGCCTGACCTTCTCGTGGTCACGAATACCGGATCGGTTGCGGTGACCCCCTCGGAAGGCGAGACGGTGGATGAAGCGACCGTCCGCGGGCTGGTGGAAGCCTGGAGCGCACTCCCGGATATTCCTATCGTTGCGATCCGGGACAACCCCGGTATGACTCCCGAGACAGCAGCGTGCGTCGCGCAGAACCTGGCGAATGCGGCGACCGCGTGTGCCCGGCCTCGGGCGGACGCACTCGCGCGGACAGACGGGAATGCGGAGGCGGCCGCGCTGGTGCCCAACGCCGAGCTCGTCGACCTGACGGAGTTCTACTGCGACGAGAACGTGTGCCCGCCGGTCATCGGGAATGTGCTGGTGTACCGTGACGCGCACCACGTCACGGCGACCTGGGCACGCACGCTGGTTCCGTACCTCGAGCAGGGCATCCTCCGCGCCCTCGCGGACTGACCACGTCCTGACGGCAGGAGGGCGCCGAAGACCACCCGGTACGCTCGAACATATGGCTCTGTTCTCACGACGCGACAAGAACCCTGCGACCGACGGCGACGCACCGGCGGCCCCGGCTGCTTCCGCGCAGGCTGCCACGTCCGAGCCGGATGCCGCCGCGCCGGTCGAGGCCGTGCCGCAGGTGAACATCTCGATGTCCACCTTCGGAAAGGCGGCCAGGCCGGCCCCCGAGCCCCTGCCCGAGGGCGCGCGACGCACCCTGCGCGGGCCCGCCGAGGCGCCCGCGCGCACCGAGACGGTGCCCGGCCTTCCCGACAACATGCTGGTGCGCGCGGCGGTCGCGGCCATGCCCGAGCAGCCCCAGCCTGTCGACATCATCGCCCTGCTGCGCCAGCTGCTGCAGGGGCACCTCTATGTGCGGGTCCGCGGCGATGCGAAAGCGCAGCTCGCTGAGGGCAAGGAACTCACGATGGCCGTCTCGGCCCTGGGCGACGACCGGTACCTGCTCGCGTTCACGGGCGGCGACGCGCTGCAGGACAGCGTCAGCTCCGACGGCGACGCGCAGACCTCCGCGATGGGCCAGCCGTCGGGGGCGGTCCTGCGTAACGTCGTGTCCGGTCCGTACGCCGGCATCATCATCGACCACGCGTCGCCCGGCCGTCGCGCCGTGCTGCCGAAGGCCCTGATCGAGAAGGCGCTCTCTGACGCCGACCCCGCGTTCACCCTCAAGAACCTTCTCGCCGCCGAGCGCACGGAGGCCACGGCAGCGGCGGTGGGTGAGGCCCTCGCACGCACCCGCGTGTGGGTGGCAGCCGGCGAGGTCCCGGGCGCGGAGAAGCGCATGGGCGTCTCGGAGGTGCGCGCCGCCGACGGCAGCCGCCGTCTGGAGGTCTTCTCGCACCCCCTCGAGGTCGCGGTGCTCGGGCGCAACGACCGTGCGGTGCCCCTTTCGCCCGAGCAGCTCGGCAAGGCGATCGCCGCCGACGAAGGGCTGACCGGCGTCGTGGTCGACCCGGGCGGCCCCTGGATCATGCTCGACCGTCCGGCGTTGGCGCCGGTGATCGCCCTCGCCGGCTGACCTGGCCGGCGCTCGCGCCCGCCCGTCGCCGGGTGACCCGACGGCGCTGGGACCGCCGCTCGCCGCTCGCCGCCCGCCGCCCGCCGGTCGAGCCGACGGCGCGGCGTGCACAACGTCGCCGAACCACCGACCGCCGCGTGCCTGACCGCGCGGCCGGGCGGTTTCGCCCCCGATCAGCGACGTTGTGCACGGGTCCAGGCGTCGGCCGGGTGCGCGCCGCGCGACCGACCTCTAGGGTCGGGGCATGGCATCGGAGCGCATCACCCTCACCGTCCCGGGGCCCGACGGCGACCGCGAGGTCGGGCTGTCCAGCCCCAACCGGGTGCTCTGGCCCGATCTCGGCATCACCAAGCACGAACTGGCCGAGTACCTGATCGCCGTGTCGGTCCCCTTCCTCGCCGCCAACGGCGACCGCCCGGTCTCGCTCGAGCGGTTCCCCGGCGGAATCGACGGGGAACGGTTCTTCTCCAAGAACCCGCCCAAGGGCGTCCCCGACTACGTCGACGAGGTGATGTGCACCTACAACAGCGGGCGCCGGCATCCCCAGGTCGTGCTGCGGGAGGCCGCCGCGGTGGTGTGGGCCGCGCAGATGAACACCGTCGTCTTCCACCCCTGGGCTTCGCTCGCCGGCGACACCGACGACCCGGTCGAGCTGCGCATCGACCTCGACCCGCAGCCGGGCACCGACTTCGCCGATGCCGCAGCGGTCGCCCCCGCGCTGCGCGAGGTGCTGGCCGAGGCGGGACTGACGGCGTTCCTCAAGACCAGCGGCAATCGCGGCATCCACGTGTTCTGCCCGATCGAGCCGACCCACGAGTTCCTCGATGTGCGTCACGCCGTCATCGCCGCCGGGCGCGAGCTCGAACGGCGGATGCCGGAGAAGGTCACGATGAACTGGTGGAAGGAGGAGCGGGGCGAGCGCATCTTCCTCGACTTCAACCAGGCCAACCGCGACCGCACGATGGCGGGCGCCTACAGCCCGCGCGCGCTTCCCGGTGCGACGGTGTCCACACCCGTCAGCTGGGACGAGATCGAAGCGGGCGTCGATCCGGCGTTGTTCACGATCCGCTCCGTGCCGCAGCGGCTCGCCGACGTGGGCGACCCGTGGGCGGACCTCGCAGCGAAACCGGGCCGCATCGACACTCTGCTGGAGTGGTGGCAGCGGGATCTCCAGGACGGGCTCGGCGAGCTGCCGTTCCCTCCCGACTTTCCGAAGATGCCGGGTGAGCCGCCGCGCGTGCAGCCCAGCCGGGCCCGGCAGCCCGACGAGGGCTGAGCGCGTCTTCGGCCGCGTCGGCTAGGGCGCCGCCTGCACGACGGGCTGCTCGCCGCGCTGGGATCGCGCGGCGTCCCGCTTGCGCTTGCGCAGTCGCCAGCGCTCCGTCGACCCGGCGGTCTCTTCGCCCGGCTTGGGTCGTGCCCAGCGGGCGGGGGTGCTCTCCCCGTCCCACACCAGGATCGCGCCCCAGACCACGGCGGTGATCGGCACCGCCAGCACCGCACCGAGGATGCCGGCCAGCACGGTGCCGACGGTCAACGCGACCAGCACGACGAACGCGTGCAGCTTCAGCGACCGGCCCATGAGCACGGGCTGCAGGAAGTTGCCCTCCAGCTGGTTGACGAGCACCACGAGGCCCACCACGACGAGGGCGACGACCCAGCCGTTGGCCACGAGGGCCACGAGGGCCGCGAGGATGCCCGCGACGGTCGCACCCACGATCGGGATGAAGGCGAGCAGGAACACCAGGGTCGCCAGCGGGATCGCCAGCGGCACCTGCAGGATCAGCAGGCCGATGAGGATGCCGATGGCATCCACCGCGGCGACCGTGGCCGTGCCGCGGACGTAGGAGCCCAGGGTCGTGACCGTCTTGTCGCCGATGCGCACCGCGCGGGCGTAGTTCTCGCCACGGAACGGGCGCAGCAGGAACGCCCACATCTGCGGGCCGTCCTTGAGGAAGAAGAAGAGCATGACCACCAGCAGCACGAAGCCGGTGACGAAATTGGCCACGGCGCCGACGCCGGCCAGTGCCCCCGAGCCGAACTGCGCGCTGGTGAGGAAGTCGGTGACACTGCCCACCCACTCGTCGACCTGTGCCTGGTCGATGGGGAGGTCGAGGGTTCCGAACCAGGCCACCGCCTGGGTGAAGCCGTCCTGGGCTTTGCTGTACAACTCGTCCCACTGGTCGCGCACGGCCCAGACGATGAGCCAGCCGACGGCACTCAGGATCACGACGATCGCCAGCAGCGTGGTGACGGTGGCGAGCACCGCGGGGACCCCGCGCCGCCGCATCCACCCCATCACAGGGGCGAATGCCGAGGCGAGGATGAGCGCGATCACGAGGGGGATCGTCACCACGGTGACCTGCTGGATGCCCAGCACGATCGCGGCGGCCACGATGACGACGAAGATCAGCTGCAGGGCGCGGGTGGCGAGCTTTCCCATGCCGTCGGCCCAGAGGCTCCACGGCGCGCGGTCGGCGGCCAGCTGGACGGGCGACTCGCTGTCGAGCCGCAGCGGGGCGTCGACGGTGATCGACCGGGGCGCGCGTGTGAACAATCCCATGCGACGACCGTACCCGTCAGGAGGCGGCGGCGGTCACTGCAGCACGTCGGCGAGGTCGTAGGCGCCGACGGTCTCGAGCTGGTCGTAGGTGCATGACTGCGGGTCGCGGTCGGGACGCCAGCGCTCGAATTGCACGGTGTGGCGGAACCGGTCGCCCTCCAGCTGGTCGTAGCGCACCTCGAGCACGCGCTCGGGGCGCAGCCGCACGAACGACGTGTCCTTCGCGGCGGAGAAGCGCGAGCGATCCGTCGCGCCCGTGACCGCAGCCCCGTCGGCGTCGGTCTCGACCAGCGGCGCCAGCTCGTCGACGAGCTCCAGCCGGCGCGCGTTGCTGAACGCGGCGACGCCGCCGACGTTGCGCAGCCGGCCGCTGTCGTCATACAGCCCCACGAGCAGCGACCCGACGCCCTCGCCGCTCTTGTGGATGCGGTATCCGAGGGCGATCACGTCGGCGGTGCGGGCGTGCTTGATCTTGAGCATCGTGCGCTTGCCGGGAGCGTAGGGCAGGTCGAGTGGCTTGGCGACCACGCCGTCGAGGCCTGCGCCCTCGAACTCGGCCAGCCAGCGCCGCGCCTGTGCGGCATCCGCCGTCGTCCGGGTGACGTGCACCGGATCGGGCACCCCTCCCAGCAGGTCTTCGAGCTGGGAGCGGCGCTCAGCGAACGGCTCGGCCTGCAGGTCGCGGTCGCCGCGGGCCAGCAGGTCGAACGCGATGAACATCGCCGGGGTCTCGGTCGACAGCAGCGCCACACGGGATGCCGCGGGGTGGATCCGCTGCGACAGTGCCGGCCAGTCCAGGTGCTGCGCCCCCGGCGGCCCCACCGCCACCACGATCTCGCCGTCGACGAGGCAGGGTTCCGGCAGCAGGCGCGCGAAAGCGGCGACGAGCTCGGGAAAGTAGCGGGTGAGCGGCTTGGCGCCGCGCGACCCGATCTCGACGTCGGTGCCGTCCCACGCGACGAGCGCGCGGAATCCATCCCATTTGGGCTCGAAGCTCAGGCCCGGACGGTCGGGGATCTCGGCGACGGCCTTGGCCAGCATCGGCGCGGGGATGTCGTACATGCGCCCATCCTGCCCGCCGCGGCGGACACGCGGGAGTGCCCTCGCCGCAGCGGATGCGGCGCGCCATACTCGGGACATGCGCCCGGTCTTCGAGTTCCTCGCCGCGTACCCGGTGCTCACCGCATTCCTCCTCGTCGGGCTGGGGTCGGCGCTGGGACGGGTGCGGGTCGCGGGCGTCTCGCTGGGCGCCATCGGCGTGCTGTTCGGCGCGATGGGACTCACCGCCTGGGGCGTCGCGAACGGCGTCACGATCGAGCTTCCCGCCCTCATCGGCGACATCGGGCTGGTGGTGTTCGCCTTCTGCGTGGGCCTCATGGCCGGTCCGGGTTTCGGCCACGCCCTGCGCACCGCCTACCCGCTGCTGCTGGTGGTCACCGGCTTTCTCGTGCTCGCCGCGGGGACGGCGTTCCTGCTCGGCGGGGCGATGGGGGTCTCCGCCCCCACGATCGCCGGCACCTTCGCCGGCGCGGTCACCAACACCCCTGCCCTCGCGGCGACGGGAGGAAGCCCCGAGGCGACCGTCGGCTACGCCAGCGCCTACGTGTTCGGGGTGATCGCGCCGATGCTCGCGGTGGGACTGGCGTTGCGCCACCGCGCCGACGACACCGACGAGCCGGTGGCGCTCGTCGACAAGGCCGTGCGCATCGACACCATGGCGCGACCCACCGCCGGCGCGGTCAGCACGCGCTACGGCGGCCGCATCACCTTCTCGCGACTGCGGCCGAAGGGCGGGGGCGAGATGGCCACCGTCGGCCCCGAGACCGAGCTGCCGCCCGGGGGAGTGGTCAACGTCATCGGCCCGCAGGATGCCGTCGAGGCGGTGGCGGCCGAGCTCGGCCATGCGTCGTCGCTGGACATCGTGCAGGACCGCACCCACCTCGAGTACCGCCGCATGATCCTGTCGAACCCGCAGCTGGCCGGCCGCCCGATCGCGAGCCTCGGGCTGCGTGAGCGATTCGGGGCCACCATCCCGCGCGTGCGCCGCGGCGACGTCGACATCGTCGCGACCGGCACCTTGGTGCTGCAGCAGGGTGATCGGCTGCAGGTGGTGGGCCCGCGCGAGGCCATGCCCCGCCTGACCGAGCTGATCGGCGACTCGGAACGCGGCATCAGCGACATCAACCCGATGGCGCTGGCCCTGGGTATCGCCGCAGGGCTCGGGCTCGGCCTCATCTCCGTCCCGTTGCCCGGCGGCGGCACCTTCGCGCTCGGTGCGGCCGCGGGCACGCTCATCGTCGGGCTGATCTTCGGTCGCATCCGCCGGATCGGACCGATCGTGACGACTCTGCCCGCGACGGCATCCAGTGTGCTGTCGGAGCTGGGGCTGCTGATCTTCCTCGCCTACGCCGGGACGAAGGCCGGGTCTCTGGTCATCTCGGCGATCACGTCCGGGGAGATCCTGCAGCTGCTGCTGCTGGGCTTCGTCATCACGACGATCAGCGTCGTCGGCACCTACGTCGTCGCGCGCCACCTCATGCACACCGGCGGCACCCGCCTGGCCGGGGTCATGGCGGGCACGCTCACCAACCCCGCGATCCTGGCGTTCGCGAACATGCGCACCGGCTACGACACCCGCGTGGCGCTGGCGTACACCCTGGTGTACCCCGCCGCGATGGTGGTGAAGATCCTGCTGGCGCAGGTGCTCGTCGCCCTCTGATCCCGCGCGCGGTCGCTCTCCGCGGCAGCGGAGCGCTCGGGCGTGGGGCGGTGCTGTGCACAACGCCGCCGATCCGTGCGGGGATCGGGCCTCGGGGGTGGGAACCGGCGCTCCCCGGTCCGCGGTGGCGACGTTGTGCACGTCCTGCGGGCCGGGCTGCTGGGGAAGCTCGGCCGGCGCGGCCGGGTCGGAAGTCGACCCAGCGCGGCCGCGGAGCGCTCGGGCGTGGGGCGGCGCCGTGCACAACGCCGCCGATCCGCGCGGGGAACGGGCCTCGGGGGTGGGAACCGACGCTCCCCGGTCCGCGGTGGCGACGTTGTGCACGCCCTGCCAGCCGCACTCCCGCGCGGCCGGGTCAGACGGCAGAAACCAGCGCGGCAGCGGAGCGCTCGGGTGCAGGGCGGCGCCGTGCACAACGCCGCCGATCCGCGCGGGGGAGGGGGCGGCGGTGCCGCTACCGGGGCCCGCTGGGCCGTAATGGCGACGTTGTGCCCGCCCTGCGGGCCGGGCTGCGCGGCACCCAGGCCGGCGCGGCCGGGTCAGGCGGCCGAATCAGCGCGGGGGCCCGGCCGGCGCGAGGCGCGGCGATCAGCCCTCGAGCGAGGCGCGCACGCGCCGGGCGACCTCGGCTGCGGGCATGCGCTTGGGGAACACCGCCACCACGACGTCGTCGTCCGCCGGTTCCGCTGTCGGGGCGACGCCGAACCGGGCCAGCACGTCGTTGAGCGCCGCGCGCAGCACGGATGCCGGCACCCGCCTGGTTCCGCGCAGCAGCTGGCGCAGCACGTGGTTGTGCACGGCCGTCACGAGTGCCGCGAATCCGACGGCGTCGAGGGGATCGAGGTCGGGGATGGTCGCGCGCAGGTACTCGTCGAAGAGCCGCTCGTAGCGGAACACCGTCACGATCTCGCGGTCGCGCAGCGCCGGCACGCCCCGCACCACGGCGTAGCGCCGGCGCGCGGGCTCGGGATCGGCGGCGAAGTGCTGGAACACGATGATCGACGCCTCGCAGACCGCCTGCCACGGATCGGCATGATCCTCGGCGAGGAACGCGCGCAGCCGCTCGAGCAGCACCTCGTGGTCGGCGAAGACCACGTCGTCCTTGCCGCCGAACTGGCGGAAGAACGTCGACCGCGACACCCCGGCCGCCTGGGCGATCTGCTCCACCGAGGTCGCCTCGAACCCCTGCGTGGCGAAGAGGTCCAGCGCCACCGCCACCACGGCGGTGCGCGAGGCGGGCGCGGTCGCAGCGGTGTCACTCATGACACCGGAGCCTACTGTGCCGCCTGTCAAGCCGGTTGAAGCGTGCTGTCACCCACGTTTGAGTGTGGCGATGGACCCCCTGTGGAAGCAGCAGCAGACACCCGCCGTCCCCTCAGCGCCCTACGAGCCGGGTGCGCACCGTGATGTCGTCATCGTGGGCGCCGGCCTGACGGGTCTCTGCACCGGGGTGCTGCTCGCACTCGACGGCTTCGACGTCGCCGTGGTGGAGGCCGGCGACGTCGCCGCGCGCGCGAGCGGATCCAACACGGGCAAGGTGTCGCTGCTGCAGGGCAGCACGCTCTCGACCATCCGTGCGCACCATCCGGCGTCGCTGGTGAAGGCCTACGTCGAGGCGAACCGGGCGGGGCAGGAGTGGCTGCTGGCCTTCGCGGATGCCGCCGGCGTCGACCGCACCGTGCACACCGCCTACTCCTACGCGCAGCACGCCGATCAGGCCGGCACCGTGCACGACGAGCACGACGTCGCGCGCGAGGCGGGACTGCCGGCGCGCATCGCCCTCCACTCCGAGACCGACGACCTGCCGTTCCCCATCGCGCGCGCGGTGGCGCTGGACGGGCAGACGGCGCTGGACCCCGACACCCTCACGCGCGCGCTCGCCGCCGCGTTCGTCGCCGCCGGCGGGCGCCTGCACACCGGCGTGCGCGTCACGGGGCTGTCGATGCCCCCGCGCCCGGTGCTGCGCACCTCGGCGGGGGAGATGACCGCCGAGCACGTCGTGCTGGCCACCGGCATCCCGATCGTCGACCGTGGCCTCACCTTCGCGAAGGTCAGCGGGCACCGCTCGTACTGCGTCTCCTTCCGCACGCCCGGCGACGTGCCGACGGGCCTGTTCCTCTCCGTCGACGGCCCCACCCGCTCGCTGCGGCCCGTGGCACAGGACGGGGCGAACCTCATCGTCGGCGGCAACGGACACCCCGTGGGGCGCGCGCTGTCGGAGCGCGCCCTCGTGGACGACCTCATCGTCTGGACGCAGCGACACTTCCCGGGTGCCGAGCCCACGCACCGGTGGTCGGCGCAGGACTACACCTCGCACAACCTCATCCCCTTCGTCGGCGCGCTGCCGCGCGGCTTCGGCAGGGTGCGCTTCGCCACCGGCTACGCCAAATGGGGGCTCACCAACGCGCCGTGGGCGGCGTTGCGGCTGGCGGCCGAGATCCGCGGGCAGGCCCGTGAGGAGCTGCCGCAGTGGATGAGGCAGATCGGCACGCGACTGACCATGCCGGGGGACATCGGCCGCGGACTGATCGAGAACGCGAAGATCGCCGGTGCCGCTGCCCGCGGATGGTTCGAGGCCGAGCGACAGCCCGTGCCCGTTCCCCGCCCCGCCGAGGGCGAGGGGGTCGTCGCCCAGCGCGGCGGCCGGCCGGTGGCGGTGTCGACCGTCGGCGGGCGGACCCGCGCGGTCAGCGCCGTCTGCAGTCATCTGGGCGGCGTCGTGGCGTGGAACGACGCCGAATGCACGTGGGACTGCCCGCTGCACGCATCGCGGTTCGCCCCCGACGGCACCCGCATCGAGGGCCCCGCCTGTCGGGACCTGCCGACGCTTCCGCGTCGCGCCGACGGCTGAGTGCGCCGGCATCCGCGCCCGTTGCCGACCTCGCCGAAGCGCGGCGGGACCTGTCATGCGCGGGTAGTAGGCTGGGGGATTGGCTGATCTCTCGACATCGAGATTGTTTTCGGCACCGAAACCCACCGTCGCCCAGCGAAGGATTGCACGTGGATCTGTACGAGTACCAGGCACGAGACCTATTCGAGAAGTACGAGGTGCCGGTGCTCGCCGGTATCGTCGCGGACACCCCCGAGGAGGCGAAGGCGGCTGCCGAGAAGATCGGCGGACTCGTCGTCGTCAAGGCGCAGGTCAAGACCGGAGGCCGCGGCAAGGCGGGCGGCGTCAAGGTCGCCAAGACCCCCGACGACGCCTACGAGGCGGCGAAGGCGATCCTCGGCCTCGACATCAAGGGCCATGTCGTCAAGCGCGTCATGGTCGCCGCCGGCGCCGACATCGCCCAGGAGTTCTACTTCTCGGTGCTGCTGGACCGCTCCAACCGCTCGTACCTGAGCCTCTGCTCGGTCGAGGGCGGCATGGAGATCGAGCAGCTGGCGGTCGAGAAGCCGGAGGCGCTGGCCCGCATCGAGGTCAACCCCCTCACCGGCATCGACAAGGACAAGGCGCTCGAGATCGCCCGTGAGGCGAAGTTCCCCGAGGAGCTCGTCGAGAAGGTCGCCGACGTCTTCGTCAAGCTCTACGACGTCTACAAGGGCGAGGGCGCGACCCTCGTCGAGGTCAACCCGCTCGTGCTCACCGGCGCCGGCGACATCGTCGCCCTCGACGGCAAGGTCACCCTCGACGACAACGCCAGCGAGGTGCGCCACCCCGAGCACGAGCTGCTCGAGGACAAGGACGCCGCCGACCCGCTCGAGGCCAAGGCCAAGGCCGCCGGTCTGAACTACGTCAAGCTCGACGGCCAGGTCGGCATCATCGGAAACGGCGCGGGCCTGGTCATGTCGACCCTCGACGTCGTCGCCTACGCCGGTGAGAAGCACGGCGGCGTGAAGCCGGCGAACTTCCTCGACATCGGCGGCGGGGCATCGGCGACGGTCATGGCCGCGGGTCTGGATGTCATCCTCAACGACGAGCAGGTCAAGAGCGTCTTCGTCAACGTCTTCGGCGGCATCACGTCGTGTGTCGCGGTGGCCGAGGGCATCGTGAAGGCCCTGGAGATCCTGGGCGACACCGCCAGCAAGCCGCTCGTGGTGCGCCTGGACGGCAACCAGGTCGAGGAGGGACGTGCGATCCTCGCGGCCGCGAACAACCCCCTCGTCACCCTCGCCGCCGGCATGGACGAAGGCGCCGACAAGGCCGCCGAGCTCGCGAACGCCTGACCCCCGGACGAAGAAGGACAACGCAATGTCGATCTACCTCAACAAAGACTCCAAGGTCATCGTCCAGGGCATCACCGGCGGGGAGGGCACCAAGCACACCGCCCTGATGCTCAAGGCCGGCACGGACATCGTCGGCGGCGTCAACGCCCGCAAGGCCGGCACGACCGTCTCGCACACCGACAAGGACGGCAACCCCGTCGAGCTGCCCGTCTTCGCCTCGGTCGCCGAGGCGATGGAGAAGACCGGCGCCGACGTGTCGATCGCCTTCGTGCCGCCGGCGTTCACCAAGGACGCCATGATCGAAGCCATCGACGCCGGCATCGGCCTGCTCGTGGTGATCACCGAGGGCGTGCCCGTCGGTGACACCGCCGAGGCCTGGGCCTACGCCGAGAGCAAGGGCAACGCCACCCGCATCATCGGTCCGAACTGCCCCGGCATCATCACCCCCGGCGAGTCGCTGGTGGGCATCACCCCCGCCAACATCACCGGCAAGGGCCCCATCGGCCTGGTGTCGAAGTCGGGCACCCTGACCTACCAGATGATGTTCGAGCTGCGTGACCTCGGGTTCTCGACCGCCATCGGCATCGGCGGCGACCCGGTCATCGGCACCACGCACATCGACGCCCTCGCGGCGTTCGAGGCCGACCCCGAGACCAAGGCGATCGTCATGATCGGCGAGATCGGCGGCGACGCCGAAGAGCGTGCGGCGGAGTTCATCAAGGCCAACGTCACCAAGCCGGTCGTCGGCTACGTCGCGGGCTTCACCGCCCCCGAGGGCAAGACCATGGGCCACGCCGGCGCCATCGTCTCAGGCTCGGCGGGCACCGCGCAGGCCAAGAAGGAGGCCCTCGAGGCCGCCGGGGTCAAGGTCGGCAAGACGCCGTCCGAGACCGCCGAGCTGATGCGCGAGATCATCGCCGCGCTGTAACAGGCACGGGAACGCACGAAGGGTGGATGCCACGCGGCATCCACCCTTCGTCGTCTTCGGCGGCGCCACCGCAGCGGATCGGCACTAGCGTGGTGGCCATGGCGATCACAGGCGACTACCTGCCGAGCACTTCCGAGTGGGCGCGCACCCAGGCCGAGCAGTACGAGGCGTCGGGCGGCCGGGAGGCGAACACCCTGCGCGGCGTCCCCATCATCGTGCTGACGACGGTGGGTGCCAAGAGCGGGGGCGTGCGCAAGACCGCGCTGATGCGGGTGGAGCACGACGGCCGGTATGCCGTGGTGGCCTCCAAGGGCGGCGCCCCGGAACCGCCCGCCTGGTATTGGAACCTGCGGAAGAACCCGCGCGTGGCCCTGCAGGACGGCGCCGACCGCCGCGAGTACGTGGCGCGGCAGCTCGACGGCGACGAGTATGCCCAGTGGTGGGCTCGCGCCACCGCCGTCTGGCCCGACTACGACGCGTACCAGGCCAAGACCGACCGGCGCATCGCCGTCTTCGTGCTGGAGCCGGTCGAGGACTGAGCGGCGCGGCGCGCCGGCTCAGCCCTCGACGACGGGTCAGGCCAGCAGCGCCTCGATGGGGCCGCGGGCGAAGAACACGACGAAGCCGGCGGCGACGATCCACAGCAGCCAGTGCACCTGGCGGGCCTTGCCCGACAGTGCGTTGACGAGCACCCAGCTGACGAAGCCGGCGCCGATGCCATTGGCGATCGAGTACGTCAGCGGCATGACCGTGACCGTCAGGAACACCGGCAGCAGCACGTTGAAGTCCGCGAAGTCGATGTTCTTGATCTGCGAGAGCATCATGGCGCCGACGAGCACCAGCGCCGCGGCGGCGATGAAGCCGGGAACGAGGCCGGTGACCGGCGTGACGAACATCGCCAGCAGGAACAGCAGGCCGGTGACGACGTTCGCCAGGCCTGTGCGTGCGCCCTCGCCGATGCCCGAGCCGGACTCGACGAACACGGTCGCCGACGACGACGAGGTCGCGCCACCGACGACGGCGCCGACGCCCTCGACGACGAGCGCCGACTTGATGCGCGGGAAGTCGCCCTTCGCGTCGGCGAGGCCGGCCTCCTTCGCCAGGCCCGTCATGGTGCCCATGGCGTCGAAGAAGTTCGTGAACACGAGCGTGAACACGAACATCAGCAGCGCGACGAACCCGACCTTCGCGAAGTCGAAGCCGAAGTCCACCGCACCCACGAGGCTGAGGTCGGGGAGGGCGAAGATCCCGCCCGTGAGACCGAAGTCGGCGACGGGCGTGAAGATGTTGACGATCGCGGCGAGCACCGTGCCGGCGACGAGGGCGATGAGGATCGCGCCCTTCACCTTGAGCGCGATCAGGATGCCGCCCAGCAGCAGCGTGACGACGAACAGCAGCGTGTCGACCGTTGCGATCGACCCCGCCGTGCCGAGCTCGAGGGGCGTGCCGCCACCGGTGTTCACGAAGCCCGCGTTCACGAAGCCGATGAACGCGATGAACAGGCCGATGCCGACCGTGATCGCGAGCTTGAGCTGCACGGGCACGGCGTCGAAGATCATCTTGCGCAGGCCGGTCGCCGCCAGCAGCACGATGATGAGGCCGTTGATGATGGTGAGGGCCATCGCCTCGCCCCAGGTCACCTGGCCGACGACCGAGAAGGCGAGGAACGCGTTGATGCCCAGACCCGCGGCGAACGCGAAGGGCAGGCGGGTGACGATGCCGAAGAGGATCGTCATGAACCCGGCGGTGAGGGCGGTGCTGGCCGCGACCGCTTCCGGCGCGAGGAACGTGCCGTCGACGTCGGCCGTCGACAGGATGATCGGGTTCAGGATCACGATGTAGGCCATCGTCACGAAGGTGACGAGGCCGCCGCGCACCTCGGTGCCGACCGTGGAGCCACGTTCGGTGATCGAGAAGAAGCGGTCGAGCGTGCCCTTCGGGTGGGCAGGCGTGGCGGTGGGCGGCGTCGCGCCCCGGGAGGTGGAGGTCATACCTCAAATCTATTGCGATCGGCTGTGAGTCCTGACACGTATGACGCGCCCCGCGGCGCGCCCGGGCCGCGCACGGGCCGCGGGTAGGGTCGACAGCGGATGAATCGCCTGCTCGTCGCCCTCCTCGCCGCCTTCGACGCCGCCCTCGCCGTCGCCGTGGGGCTCGTCGTCGCGCTCGCGCCGCTGACACTGCTGTGGATCTTCGGGTTCGGCCCGGAAGCTCCCTGGTCAGGGCTGTGGCCCACCGCCGGCCGTCTCTGGCAGCTGGGGCACCTCGTGCCGCTCGCCGTGACCCTTCCGCAGGAGTTCACGGTGCCCGCCGGCATCAGCGAGGCAGCGGCATCCTTCACCGTCTCCCTCGCTCCGCTGGCCCTCGCCCTGTTCACCGCGGTGTTCGCCGGCCGCTCCGGCGCCCGCGCCGCCCGGGCGGGTGCCGGGTTCATCGGCATGCTCTCCGGCACCGTCGTCGTGGCTGCCGCCGCGGCCGGGGCGGCCGTGACGACCGCCAACGACATCGCCACGGTCGAACTGTGGCAGGCGGTGCTGTTCCCCGTGCTCGTGTTCGCCGTGCCCGCATTGGGCGGCGTGCTCACCGTCGCGTGGCGCGCCGGCGACGACGGCGTGGTGGACGGGGTGCACACGGCGCTGCAGCGGCGGGGAGGCGCCTGGGTGGAGGTGCCCGGTCTCATCGCCCGGGGCGCCACGATCGTCGTCATGGTGCTCATCGGCGCCGGGGCGCTGCTGCTGGTGCTGTCCATCGTGCTGCGCGGCGCTCACGTGCTCTCGCTGTTCCAGGCCGGGCAGGTCGACGCGCTCGGCGCCTCGGTGATCACCCTGGGCCAGCTCGGCTACGTGCCGACCTTCGTGGTGTGGGCGGTGTCGTTCCTGGCCGGGCCAGGATTCGCCGTCGGGGCCGACACCGTCGTTTCGCCGGTGGGCACGTCGGTCGGGGTGCTGCCGAGCATCCCGGTGCTGGGGGCGCTTCCGGAGTCCAGCTCTCCGTGGCTGCTTCTGCTCGCCCTCGTGCCGGTGGCTGCGGGGTGCCTGGCCGGCTGGGTCGCGCGATCGCAGCTGGTGCGCGGTCACGCCGCGGATGCCGCGGAGCACGAGCCGGTCGCCCCGCGCCTGGTCATCGCTCTGGGGATCGCGGTGACGGCGGCGTGCGCCGTCGCGGTGCTGGCGGTGCTGGCGTCCGGCTCGTTCGGCCCGGGCGCCCTCGCCGTGGTCGGGCCGGAGCCGGGGCCCGTCGCCCTCGCCGTCGGCCTGGAGGCGGGCCTGGGCGCGGCGATCCTGCTGCTGTCGCCGCGGAACCAGGACGACGACGCCGCTGCGCCCCCGCGCAGCCCGCTCGCCCCGCAGGACGAGGCGGCCCTGCCTGCGACGCCCGACGACCCCGCCGCGAGCACCGATCACCCGGCCGCGGATCAGGTCCCGCGCACGCCGATAGACTGACGCGGTGCTCACGGTTGCCGTCCTCATCTCGGGTGCCGGGTCCAATCTCCGGGCTCTCCTCGAGGCTGCGGCCGATCCTGCCTTCCCGGCGCGCGTGGTCGTCGTCGGGGCCGACCGCGAGGCCGAGGGTCTGGCCCACGCCGAGGCGTTCGGCGTGCCGAGTTTCGTCATCCCGTGGCGCGGTGCCGCCGCGCGCGACGAGTGGGGGGCGCAGCTCCACGCGCAGCTGGAGGTCTGGAACCCCGACCTCATCGTCCTCAGCGGACTGATGAAGCTGCTGCCCGGCGCCGTCGTGGACGCGTGGTCGCCGCGCATCATCAACACCCACCCCGCCTACCTGCCCGAGTTCCCCGGTGCCCACGGCGTGCGCGACGCGCTCGCCGCGGGCGCGGAGCGAACCGGGGCCAGCGTCATCGTCGTCGACACCGGTGTCGACTCGGGGCCGATCCTCGCGCAGGAGCGCGTGGACGTGCTGCCCGGGGACGACGAGCACAGCCTGCACGAGCGCATCAAGCCCGTCGAGCGCCGTCTGCTGATCGACGTGGTGCGCCGCATCGCCGTCGGTGAGCTGGACCTCGTCGCGGCATCCACACCCTGACCCGGAGGAGTTCCCCATGGCCGCCCCGAGCCACGACCCGTCCCTCTACCGTTCCCGCGACGTCGTCCCGGTGCGCCGTGCGCTGGTGTCGGTGAGCGACAAGACCGACCTGCTGGTGCTCGCCGGCGCGCTCGCCGATGCCGGGGTCGAGATCGTCTCCACCGGCTCCACGGCGGCCACCATCCGTGACGCCGGATACGCCGTCACCGACGTCGCCGCCGTCACGGGCTTCCCGGAGTCGCTCGGCGGCCGGGTGAAGACGCTGCACCCCAGTGTGCACGCGGGCCTGCTGGCCGACCTCCGCTTGGAGGACCACGAGCGGCAGCTCACCGAACTCGGCATCGAGGCGTTCGAGCTCGTGGTCGTGAACCTCTACCCCTTCGTCGAGACGGTCGCCTCCGGCGCGGCCGGCGACGACGTGGTCGAGCAGATCGACATCGGCGGCCCGGCGATGGTGCGCGCCAGCGCGAAGAACTTCGCCAACGTCGCCGTCGTCGTCTCGCCCGAGTCGTACCCCGCCGTCATCGACGCCATCGCCGCGGGCGGCACCACGCTCTCGCAGCGTCGCGAGCTGGCCGCGCGTGCCTTCTCGCACACCGCTGCGTACGACGCCGCGGTGTCGACGTGGTTCGCCGAGCAGACCCTCGCCGAAGAGGGGGACCTCCCCGCCCACCTGACGATCAAGGCCGAGCGGCTGGCGACCCTGCGCTACGGGGAGAACTCGCACCAGCGCGCCGCGATCTACACGACCGTGGGCGGTCACGGCATCGCGCAGGCCACGCAGCTGCAGGGCAAGGAGATGTCGTACAACAACTACGTCGACGCCGATGCCGCGCTGCGCGCCGCCTTCGACCTGATCAAGCCCGCCGTGGCCATCATCAAGCACGCCAACCCGTGCGGCATCGCCGTGGCGGCGCCGCAGGCGCTGGACCCGATCGCCTCGGCCCACCTGCGTGCCCACGAGTGCGACCCGGTCTCGGCCTTCGGCGGCGTGATCGCCGCCAACCGCACGGTGACGCTGAAGATGGCCGAGAACCTGCGCGACATCTTCACCGAGGTCATCGTCGCCCCCGACTTCGAGCCCGAGGCGCTGGAGGTCTTCCGCCTCAAGAAGAACCTGCGCGTGATGAAGCTGCCCGCCGACTGGCGTCAGGAGCCGATGGACGTGCGGCTGGTGTCGGGCGGCCTGCTGCTGCAGGACGCCGACCGGTTCCCCGCCGAGATCGAGTCGCTCGTCGACGGCTGGCAGCTGGTGACCGGGGAGCGCCCGGCCGACGAGGACCTCATGAACCTGTCGTTCGCGTGGAAGGCGTGCCGTGCGGTGAAGTCCAACGCCATCGTGCTCGCCAAGGCTTCGGCCACGGTCGGCATCGGCATGGGACAGGTCAACCGCGTCGACTCGTGCCGGCTGGCCGTGGAGCGGGCGGGCGACCGCGCGACCGGATCGGTCGCGGCATCCGACGCGTTCTTCCCCTTCGCCGACGGTGTTCAGGTGCTGCTGGATGCCGGGGTGCGCACGATCATCCAGCCCGGCGGGTCGGTGCGCGACGAAGAGGTCATCGACGCGGTGCGCAGCGCCGGCGCAACGATGTTCTTCACCGGGGAGCGCCACTTCTTCCACTGACCCCGGTGAGCAGCCGCGTCGCCGGGTGCGTCGTCGGCGCCGCGGAGGCACCGTGCGTCAGGCGGTGGCCCGACCCGCACCCTCCAGCCAGCGCAGCCACACTTCGCTGAGGGTCGGGTACGCCGGCACAGCGTGCCAGAGCCGGTGCAGCGGCACCTCGCCCACCACGGCGACGGTCGCGGCGTGCAGCAGCTCGGCGACGTCGGGCCCCGCGAAGGTCGCGCCGACCAGCACGCGGCGGTCCTCGTCGACGACGGCCCGCGCCTGGCCGCGGTACTCGTCGGCGTGCACGGATGCCCCCGCCACAGCGGCGAGGTCGTAATCGAGCACGCGGACACGCAGCCCGGCCCGCTCTGCGGCGCGCGCGGTGAGCCCGACGGAGGCGATCTCGGGGTCGGTGAAGGTGACCTGCGGCACGGCGGCGTGGTCCGCCGTGGCGACGTGTGCGCCCCACGGCCGGTCCTTCACGTCCTGCCCGGCTGCGCGGGCGGCGATCACGTCGCCGGCGGCGCGCGCCTGGTACTTGCCCTGATGGGTCAGGAGCGCCCGGCCGTTGACGTCGCCGACGGCGTACAGCCAGTCGGTGCCGCGCACGAGCATCGTGTCATCGACGTCGAGCCACTCGCCGGGTGTGAGTCCCACGGCGTCCACTCCGAGGTCGCCGGTGCGGGGGGTGCGGCCGGTGGCCACGAGGACCTCGGCGGCGGCGATCCGCGAGCCGTCGGAGAGGTGCAGCACGGCATCCTGGCCCTCGACGCGCTCGGCGCGGACGACCTCCACACCGGTGCGGATGTCCACGCCCCCGTCGGAGAGCGCCTCGGTGACGAGGTCGGCGGCGAAGGGCTCCATCGTCCCCAGCAGGCGCGAGCGCACGATCATGGTCACCGTGGTGCCAAAGCCGGCATAGGCGGTGGCCATCTCGGCGGCCACGACGCCGCCGCCGAGGATCGCGAGCGACGTCGGCGCCGCGTGTGCGCTCGTGGCGTCGCGGCTGGTCCACGGGCGGATGCCGGCCAGGCCCGGGATGTCGGGCAGGAGCGCCGCCGACCCCGTGGCGACCACGACGGCGCGGCGTGCCTCGAGGTCTGCTGCGGTGCCGTCGGCGCGCGTCACCCGCACACGGCGCGCGCCGGTGAGGGTGGCGTGGCCGCGTACGAGGTCGATGCCGGCACCGCGCAGCCAGTCGACCTGGCTCTCGTCCGACCAGTCGTGGGTGATCCGGTCGCGGCGGCGCAGCGCGCCGGCGACGTCCACCTCCCCGGTGACCGCCTGCCGCGCGCCGTCGACGGCCTGGGCGGCGCGGATCGCGCGGGTGCTGCGCAGCAGCGCCTTGGACGGCATGCACGCCCAATAGGAGCACTCGCCGCCGACGAGCTCTGCTTCGACGATGACGGCGCGGAGCCCCCCCTGCACGGCGCGGTCGGCCACGTTCTCGCCGGTGGCACCGGCCCCGATGACGATGACGTCGTAGTCGCTCATCCCGGCACGCTAGCGCGCCGCGTCGCCGCCGTCACGCGCGATCGTCCCGAAGGAGGAGCGGCCATGCTGCCCGCCGTCTCGCTTTCGGGCGGCTACACCCGGCGCTGACGCCACGCAAGGGGTTGAGCGGCGACTGCGCCGGGTCTCTAATCACGCGTGAACCGCTCGCACCGGCGGGGCTGTCCGCGACGGGGCGGGCGGCCATCGACAAGGGGGCACACCATGCGACGCATCCTCATCACGGCCGGTGCCATGGCCGGCATCCTCACCCTCGCCGCCTGCAGTGGCGGAGGCGGCGGAGGGGAGGCCGGCGACCTCGAGGGGCGAGGAGACATCACCATCTGGTACTCCAACAACGAGGCGGAGATCGCCTGGGGCGAGCAGATGGTGGAGGCGTGGAACGCAGACCACCCCGACGAGCAGGTGAAGGCTCAGGAGATCCCTGCCGGGGCATCCAGCGAAGAGGTGATCGGCGCCGCCATCACCGCCGGCAATGCGCCGTGCCTGATCTTCAACACGTCGCCCGCGGCGGTGCCGCAGTTCCAGAAGCAGGGTGGCCTGGTGAACCTGTCGGAGTTCGAGGACGGCGACGACTACATCGTCGAACGCAGCGGCGACATCGCCGAGCAGTACCGGTCGGAGGACGGCGGCTTCTACCAGCTGCCGTGGAAGGCCAACCCGGTGATGATCTTCTACAACAAGGATCTGTTCAGCCAGGCCGGACTCGACCCGGAAGCCCCCGCGCTGTCGACCTACGACGAGTTCCTCGACACCGCCCGCACGCTGACGGAGGCCGGCGTCGCCCCCTACGCCATCAACCCCGCGCCCACGAGCGAGTTCTTCCAGTCCTGGTTCGACTTCTACCCCCTGTACGCCGCGCAGACCGGCGGCACCCAGCTGGTCGAGGAGGGGGAGGCGACCTTCGACAGCGATGACGCCGTCGCCGTCGCCGAGTTCTGGCGCACCATGTACGACGAGGGGCTGGCCGGACGCGAGCAGTACCAGGGCGATGCGTTCGCCGACGCGCAGGCGGCGATGTCGATCGTCGGCCCCTGGGCGATCGCGGTGTACGGCGACGACGTGAACTGGGGCTCCGTGCCGGTGCCGACCGAGGGCGGGACGGATGCCGCGCAGACCTGGACCTTCAGCGACGCCAAGAACGTGGGCATGTTCACGGCATGCGAGAACAAGGGCACCGCGTGGGACGTGCTGAAGTTCGCCACGAGCGCGGACCAGGACGGCATCTGGCTCGAGGAGACCGGGCAGATGCCGCTGCGAGACAACCTCACGGAGGAGTTCGCGGACTACTTCGACGCCAACCCGGCCTACGCCGCGTTCGGCGAGCAGGCCGCCCGCACCGTCGAGGTGCCGAACGTGCCCAACTCGGTGGAGATCTGGCAGGCGTTCCGTGACGGCTACTCCGAAGCTGTGATCTTCGGCGAGACAGACGTCGACACGTTCCTCTCCGACACCGCCACGCGCGTGAACGAGCTCGCGGCGGGCAGCTGACATGAGCACCGTCGCCCGGCCGGCGAGCGACGCAGACGCCGCGCCGCTGTCTGACGGGGGGACGCGGCGACGACGGTCGGATGCCGCAGCCGTCCGCCGGCGACGGGTGCTCGGTCCGCAGCCGTTCGGCCTGCTGCTGTCGGCGCCCTACCTCGTGTTCGTGCTGCTCGTCTTCGCGTGGCCGATCGTCTTCGCGGTGTGGATGTCGTTCCAGGATTACTTCTTCGCCGCGCCCGGAGCCGACGTGGAGCGGCCGTTCGTCGGCTTCGCCAACTACGCCGCGGTGCTCGGCGACCCCGCCGTCTGGCAGTCCTTCCGCAACGTGGGCGTCTTCCTCCTCATCAACGTGCCGTTGACGGTCGTGCTCTCGATCGTGCTGGCGACGGCGCTGGACCGCGTCGTGCGGGCGCGCACGTTCTTCCGGGTCAGCTACTACGTCCCCTACGTCTCGGCATCCGTCGCCGTCGTGGCGGTGTGGCTGTTCCTGTTCTCGCGCGACGGCCTGGTCAACAACCTGCTCGGCCCGCTCGCGCCCGACCCATCGTGGCTGGTCAACAGCGCGCTGGCGATGCCCACGATCGCCCTGTTCGTGACCTGGAAGGGGCTCGGCTTCTACATCCTGCTGTACCTCGCCGCCCTGCAGAACGTGCCGCGCGAGCTGTACGAATCGGTGTCGATGGACGGCGGGGGAAGGCTGAGGCAGTTCTTCTCCGTCACCGTTCCCGGGGTGCGTCCCGCGACGCTGCTGGTGCTGCTGCTGTCGACCATCACCGGGGCGAACCTCTTCACCGAGCCCTACCTGCTCACCGGGGGCGGCGGTCCCAACGGGGCATCCACCTCGCCGGTGCTGCTGATCTATCAGCGGGGCATCGAGCAGGGCAACCCCGACGTCGCCGCGGCGATCGGGGTGATGCTCATCGTGTTCGTGCTCGTCATCGCGGCGGTGCAGCGCAAGCTCGTCGGCGGGGAGGAATCGTGAAGCATGCACTGGGGAGTCGCATCGCCCTGTATGCGGTGCTGACGATCGGCGCGGTGGCGTTCCTCTTCCCCTTCTATTACATGGTCGTCGGCTCGCTGCAGACCGACGTCGATCCCACCCTCGCGGGGGCGTTCCCGGAGCCCGGCAACCTCACGCTGGAGAACTACGCCAACATCAACGAGCGCATCGACCTGGTGCGCGGTCTCATCAACTCGGGCATCTTCACCGGCGGGGTGCTCATCGGGACGGTGGTGTTCGGCGTGCTGGCGGGGTACGCGCTGGCCGTGCTGCAGTGGCGGGGCCGGCGGGCGACCTTCGCCCTCGTGCTGCTGGTGCAGGTCGTGCCGTTCCAGCTGCTGATGATCCCGCTCTACGTCATGATCGCCCGCGACTACGGTCTCTCCGACAACTACCTCGGCATGATCCTGCCCTTCTTCATCAACTCCACCGCGGTGATCATCTTCCGCCAGTACTTCCTGCAGCTCCCGCCGGATCTGTTCTCGGCGGCGCGCATCGACGGCGCGGGCGAGTTCCGGCTGCTGTGGAACGTGGCGCTGCCCCTGGTGCGGCCGGCGCTCGTGACGGCGGTGCTGCTGACTTTCATCGGGCCGTGGAACGAGTTCCTGTGGCCGTTCCTCATCACGAAGGACGCCTCGATGCAGCCGCTCGCGGTGTCGCTGGCGAACTTCATCTCGAACATCGCGGCATCCACGTCCAACCCCTTTGGGGCGATGATGGCCGGCGCCGTGGTGCTGGCCGCTCCCGCCGTGGCGCTGTTCATCCTGTTCCAGCGCTACTTCACCTCCAACGACCTCGGTTCCGGAGTGAAAGGCTGACCCATGTCCGCATCCGTCACGACATCCGTGCCCTATCGGCTCACCCGGCTGGGGGTCGTCATGACCCCGGATCCCGAGGCGCCCGCCGAGGCGGAGGGGGTGCTCAACCCCGGATCCGGCCGCGGTCCCGACGGGCAGCTGTACCTGCTGCCGCGGCTCGTGGCGGCAGGCAACGTGTCACGCGTGGGGCTCGCGCGGGTCGTCGTGGCGGACGGGGTGCCCGTCGGGGTGGAGCGCGAGGGCGTCGTACTCGCCCCCGATCGCGACTGGGAGCGCGGCGTCGGCAACGCCGGTGTGGAGGACCCGCGCGTCACCTGGATCGACGCGCTCGGCCTGCACGTGATGACGTACGTGGCGTTCGGGCCGCTGGGGCCGCGCACGGCGGTGGCGGTCTCGACCGACCTGCGATCCTGGCGGCGGCTGGGCCCCGTGCTGTTCCGCTATGACGACGATGAGCTCGACACCGACCTGAACCTCTTCCACAACAAGGACGCCGCATTCTTCCCGGAGCCGGTGACCGCGCCCGATGGCACGCCCGCCCTGGCGGTGCTGCACCGACCCATGTGGGATATCGGCCAGACACGCCCGGGACAGGGAGTGCAGGCGCCGGCCGGCGTCCCCGACGGGCGCGACGGCATCTGGATCAGCTACGTTCCGCTCGCGGCCGTGCGGGAGGATCTCGCCGCGGTGACGCTGTGGGAGCAGCACCGCTTCGTCGCGGGGCCACGGTTCGACTTCGAGGAGCTGAAGATCGGCGGCGGGCCGCCGCCGCTGCGGGTCCCCGAAGGGTGGCTGGTGCTGCATCACGGCGTCACCGGTGTCATCACGGAAGCCTTCACCCCGCAGCAGCACGTCACCTACGCCGCCGGCGCGCTGCTGCTCGACGGCGACGATCCCTCCCGGGTGCTGGCCCGCACCGCCGAGCCGCTGCTGGCGCCGGAGATCGCCGAGGAGCGCACCGGCCCGGTGCCCAACGTGGTGTTCCCGACCGCGATCGAACGCATCGAGGGGCGCCTGTTCGTCTTCTACGGCATGGCGGATGCCGCCATCGGCGCGGCAGAGCTGGAGCGGCTGTCATGATCGCCACGGCGCGGTGGGCGATGCGCTCGGTGGCCGTCGCGGCGGTGGCGACCGCGGCGGCACTCGTGGCCCCCGCCGCGGCGGTGTCGGCGCCGACGCGGCCGGCATCCGTCCGCACCGTGAGCGCCGACGATGCGGATGCCGCGATCGCGGCGGCATCCGAGGGGCCGCTGACGAACCTCTCCCACCTGGAGTTCCTGCTCGACGAGGTGCAGCCGCCGCCGGCGGTGGCCGGTCACGACACGTATCGGCTGGGCGAGGAGCCCGTGCTCACCATGCCGTGGACGTATGCCGACGCACGCGACGGCGGCGCGTTCGAGCGGGTCGGGGGCGGGCCGCTGGACCCGGCTACGGGGTACTGGGGTCAGGGCGCGTTCAACGCCGATGACATCGCGCGCGCCGCGGTGGTGTACCTGCGCCACTGGCGCCAGACCGACGATGACGCCAGTCGCGACCGTGCGTACGAGCTGCTGCGCTCGACGGCGTACCTGCAGACCACGACGGGCGACAACGCCGGCAACGTCGTGCTGTGGATGCAGCCGGACGGCACCCTCAACCCGTCCGCCGAGCCGGTGGAGCTTCCCGACCCGTCCGACTCCGGACCCAGCTACTGGCTCGCCCGCACGATCTGGGCGCTGGGGGAGGGGTACGCGGCGTTCCAGGAGAGCGATCCGGACTTCGCCGCCTTCCTCGAGGCCCGCTTGAGCCTCGCCCTCGACGCGCTGGAGCGGCAGGTGCTCGTGCGCTACCGGCAGTGGCAGCAGGTCGACGGCGTGCTCGTGCCGGCGTGGCTGATCGTCGACGGGGCGGATGCCTCGGCGGAAGCCGTGCTCGGGCTGTCGGCCCGCGTCGGCGCGGCGCCCGACGACGAACGCGCCGCCCGGGCGCTGCGGCAGCTCTCCGAGGGCATCGCGGCGCTCTCCGCCGGGGATGCGCGCACCTGGCCCTACGGCGCGCTGCTGCCGTGGGCGCTCTCGCGCAGCACATGGCATGCGTGGGGCGCGCAGATGCCGGCGGCCCTGGCCGTGGCATCCCAGCGGCTGGACGACCCGGGACTGCTGGCGCCGGCCGTGCGCGACGCCGCCGTCTTCACCCCGACGCTGCTCACGGCCGGCGGGCCGGACAACGGATGGTCGCCGACGCCGGCCGACCGGGTGCAGATCGCGTACGGGGTCGACGCGCGCGTGCAGTCGCTGCTGGCCGTCGCCGATGCGAGCGGGTCGAGCGGGTTCGCCGATCTCGCGGCGATGCAGGCGGCGTGGTACTTCGGCGCCAACCGCTCCGGCACGACGATGTACGACCGCGCGACCGGGGTCACCTTCGACGGGCTGCAGCCCGACGGCGGCGTCAATCGCAACAGCGGCGCCGAGAGCACCATCCACGGGCTGCTGACGATGATCGCGCTCGATGCGCGCCCCGCGGTGGCCGCGCGCGCCACCGGCATCACGACGGTCGCGGAGCGCGACGGGCTGCGCCTCGTGGAGGCGGAGGCCGCGACCGAGACCTCGGGCGAGGTGCTGCAGCCCGAGCCCTGGACCGGCGAGTCGCTGTGGTCGGGGCAGGCCCTCAGCCTGCCGCCCGGCGGGTACGCGGTGTTCGACGTGGGCACGGGCGAGTCCGGCCGGTGGGTCGAGCCGGTGCTGTGGTCGGCGCCGGGGCAGTCGAGCGTCACGCGCTGGAGCACCGACCGCAAGCCCCTGGGCGAGATCTCGGAGTCGGCGCCGCCGCAGGGCGCGTCGCCGGCCGACGGGATCCTGGCGCCGCACACCCTGCGGCATCCACTCGATCCCCGGCGCGGCACCGTACGCGTCGAGGTGGCGGAGGGGCATCCGCTGATCGACGGGCTGCTGGTGCATCCGTTCGTCTCGCGCCTCGTGCTGACCGGAGATGGACGCACCGAGCTGGTGCACTCCGCCGCGTCGGCGTCGCAGCCGGTGCGGGTGGGTGAGCCCGGCGTGACCTCCGTCGTCACGGTGTACAGCGCCGAGGGCGTGCCGAAGGGGGAGCGGACGATCCGCGACGAGAAGACCGTGGTGCTGCCGACAGGAGGCTTCGCGATCGTGACGTCGTGACGGCACCCGCCGCGACGACGCCGCGCACCGGCGGATGCCGTCTGCGGGCGCGGGGCGGGTTCGTCGCCCGGCTGCGATGTCCGATTTCCGCGAGCCGGCGGGTGCGGGGCGTGGCAGGCTGGGAGCGTGACCGGCTCTGCGATGACCTTCTCCGAGCGGTATCGCGCCATCGACTCGCGCGACGCCCGCTTCGACGGGCAGTTCGTGACCGCCGTGCGCACCACCGGCATCTACTGCCGCCCCAGCTGTCCTGCGCGCACGCCGAAGCCCGGCAACGTCGAGTTCTTCGCCACCAGCGCCGCCGCGCACGAGGCCGGTTACCGCGCCTGCAAGCGCTGCCTGCCCGAAGCCGCCCCGGGCTCGCCGGCATGGGATCTGCGCAGCGACGCCGCCGGTCGCGCCATGCGCCTCATCGCCGAGGGCGTGGTCGAGCGGGAGGGCGTCTCCGGGCTCGCGGCACGGCTCGGCTATTCCATGCGCCACCTCAACCGGCTGCTGACCGCCGAGCTCGGGGCGGGCCCTCTGGCCCTGGCGCGCGCGCACCGGGCCCACACGGCGCGCATGCTGCTGGTGGGCACCGACCTGCCGGCATCCGACGTCGCCTTCTCGGCCGGGTTCACCAGCGTGCGCCAGTTCAACGACACGGTGCGGGAAGTGTTCGGGATGCCGCCCAGCGCCCTGCGTGCGCGACGGCAGCGAGCACAGGCGCCCACGCCCGCGCCGGGCCTGATCGAGCTCACCCTGCCGGCGCGGCAGCCGATCGACCTGGCGGGGCTGTTCGCCTGGATGCACGCCCGTGCCGTCGCGGGCGTCGAGACGGCCACGGCGACCTCGTTCGCACGCACCCTCGCCCTGCCGGGAGGCACGGCCTGGTTCCGTCTGCGCGCCGAGGGCACGCGGCTCCGCCTGGAAGCGCGGCTCACCCGCCTCGGTGACCTGCCCGTGCTCGTGGCGCGCGTGCGCCGATTGTTCGACCTCGACGCCGACCCCCTCGCCGTCGATGAGGCTCTGTCCCGCCACCCCGAACTCGCGGACGCCGTGCAGCGCACCCCCGGCATGCGCGTGCCCGGCGCCGCGGACCCGCACGAGATGCTGATCCGCGCCATGGTCGGCCAGCAGATCTCCGTCGCCTCCGCCCGCACCGTGCTCACGCGGCTGACCGAGGCGCTGGGGGAGCGGATCCCCGAGCACGAGGGCACCGACCGGCTCTTTCCGACGATGGCTGCGATCGCCGAGCACGGAGCCGACGTGCTGCGGGGACCCGCTGCCCGCATCCGCGCGATCACCGGCGCGGCCGCCGCACTCGCCGACGGCACGCTGGTGCTCAGCACCGGGGACGACCCCGTCGCCCAGCGCGAGCGGCTGCTGGCCATGCCCGGCATCGGCCCCTGGACGGCCGACTACGTGCGCATGCGCGTCTCCGGCGACCCCGACGTGCTGCTGCCGGGCGATGTCGCCGCCCGCGCGGGCGCTGCGGCGCTCGGCATCCCGGCCGACCCCGCAGGTCTGGTCGCGTGGTCCGCCCGCACCGCGCCGTGGCGCACCTACCTCACGGCGCACCTCTGGCGCGCCGCCCTGCCGTCCGCCCGCACGGCAACCGTCCCTGCCGCGGCTGCGGAGCGCCTCGGTGGCGAACCGGGCACGCCGCCGGCAGGCCGCAGCCGCCCCGCAACCCCCGTCACGGAAGGAACCGGCGCATGACCGCCCTCATCGAGACCTTCGACACCCCCGACGGTGCGTTCACGATCGTGGCCCGTACCGACGGCGCGGTCCTGGCCGCGGGTTGGACCGCCGACCCCGCGATGCTCGTCGCCCGAATCCACCCCACCCTGCGCCCGGACGTGGTGCGGGAGGGGGGCCTGGGCGCCGCCGATGCCGTGCGGGCGTACTACGCCGACGACCTCACCGCCATCGACGCCGTGCCGGTGCACCAGGCAGGCACCGCCCTGCAGCAGGCGGGATGGACGGCGCTGCGCCGCATCGCCCCCGGCCGCCCGCTCACCTACAGCTCCTTCGCCGCCGCACTGGGCAACCCGCGAGCGGTGCGTGCCGCGGCATCGGTGTGCGCCCGCAACGCCGCCGCGCTGTTCGTGCCCTGCCATCGCGTGCTGCGCGGCGACGGCACCGCGGGCGGATTCGCCTGGGGGGTCGACGTCAAGCGCCGGCTGCTGCGTCGTGAGGCGGAATCCGACATCGACGCCGCGGAGCTGTTGCCTTCAGTGTTTTCCCAGGGTTAGGCTGGAGAGCTGTCGCTGTCGCGCGAGCAGCCCGACGCAGATCCTCAGGAGGAAGCCATGTTCCAGGCCGTCACCGCGAAGCCGATCGTGCGCCTCCCGTTCCCCGCCGGTCCCGCGACGCGAGCCTGGTAGGCGCGGACTCCTCCGGGAACACCGCGCGCCTACGCGCCGCGAAGCGCCGCTCACCCCGCCTGCAAGCGGCACCGCCCGGCGGCACCGATGTCCGCCGGCCCCGTCTGGCCGCCCTCGGCATCCTTCTTCTTCTTCTTCCTCCTCATCCCCGTCGGTGTCGCCCTTCTGCGACACCCCGCTTCGGACACCCGCAAGGATCATGACTTCCTCTCCTGAGAGACTCTCCACCCCCCGCGCGCTCCTGCGCCTGCTGCCCTACGCCAAGCCCGTGCTTCCGCGGCTCATCCTCGGCGCCGCGAGCGCCCTGGTCGCGAGCTTGCTGGCCCTGGCCATCCCGCTCGTCCTCGAGGCGCTGATCGACGGACCCATCGCCTCGGGCGACATCGTGCTGCTCATCTGGGGATCCGTCGGGATCCTCGCGCTGGGCCTCGCCGAGGCGGCGATGGTGTGGCTGCGCCGCTGGTTCGTCCTGGGGCCCGCGACCCTCATCGAGTACGACCTGCGCCACGGGTTCTACGCCCGCCTGCAGCGTCTGCCGGTCTCGTTCCACGACCGCTGGCAGTCGGGTCAGCTGCTCAGCCGCATGATGCAGGACATCAGCATGGTGCGCCGCTGGATGGCGTTCGGCCTCGTGCTGCTGGTGGTCAACGCGCTGACGATCATCGTGGGACTGGCGCTGCTGTTCAACTGGCACTGGCTGCTGGGCACGATCTTCCTCGTGTGCTCCGCACCGCTGTGGTACGCCGGATACCGGTTCGAGAAGACCTACGGCACGCTCGCACGGCGCAGTCAGGACCAAGCGGGCGACCTCGCCACGTCGGTGGAGGAGAGCGTCCACGGCATCCGCGTGCTCAAGGCCTTCGGCCGCGGCAAGCACGCGCTGCAGAAGTTCACCCGTCAGGCGGAGTCGCTGCGCGAGACCGAGCTGAGCAAGGCGCGCTCGGTCGGTTTCATCTGGTTCTGGCTGACCCTCCTGCCCGACATCGCCTTCGCGCTGTGTCTGGCGGCGGGCATCGTGCTCGTGCAGGCGGGCGAGCTGACCGTGCCGGGGCTGCTGGCGTTCTTCGCCATGGCGACGGTGCTGCGCTGGCCGATGGAGTCGATCGGATTCCTCTTCTCCTTCCTCCTCGATGCGCGCACCGCCACCGACCGCATCTTCGAGGTGTTCGACGAGGAGAACACGATCGTCGATCCGGCCGAGCCGGTCACCCTCACCGAGCCGCGCGGCCTGCTGCGGTTCGAGAACGCCCACTTCCGGTATCAGGACGCCGGCCCGGGGGAGCGGGACCTGCTCGACGGCATCGACCTCGAGCTGCACCCCGGTGAGACGATGGCGCTGGTCGGCCTGACCGGATCAGGGAAGACGACCCTGACCACGTTGCCGGCGCGGCTGTACGACGTCACCGGCGGTCGGGTCACCCTCGACGGCATCGACGTGCGCGACCTGACGCTGCGGGAGCTGCGCACCCACGTCGGCATGGCGTTCGAGGACGCGACGCTGTTCTCGCAGTCGGTGCGCGACAACGTGCTGCTGGGCCGCGAGGACCTGGAATCCGGCAGCGACGAAGCCGAGCGGGTGCTGCACGAGGCGCTCGCCGTGGCGCAGGCCGGGTTCGCCTACGAGCTGCCCGACGGCGTCGACACGGTCATCGGCGAAGAGGGCATGAGCCTGTCCGGCGGGCAGCGTCAGCGCCTGGCGCTGGCGCGCGCCGTCGCCGCCCGCCCGGCGGTGCTCGTGCTCGATGACCCGCTGTCGGCCCTGGACGTGGACACCGAGGCACTCGTCGAAGACGCACTGCGCGAGGTGCTCGCCGACACCACCGCACTCGTCGTCGCCCACCGTCCGTCGACGGTGACCCTCGCCGACCGGGTCGCGCTGCTGGAGGGCGGCCGCGTGACCGCGGTGGGCACCCACTCGGAGCTGATGCGCACGAGCGAGCACTACCGTCACGTCATCTCGAGCCTCGAAGACGAAGACTCCCGCGCGCGGGAGAGGGAGGTGAACCTGTGAGCACCGTCACCGGTACCAGCGGGGAAGACCGCTCCGACTACACCAAGGAGGAGAGCCGTGCCGTGCGGCGCCGCTCGCTGCGCCTGCTCGGGTCCCTCGTCTCGCCGCTGAAGGGCCAGCTCGCCCTCGCCGCCGTGGTGCTGGTCGTCTCGACGGCGCTGCGGGTGATCGGCCCCGCACTGATCGCCATCGGCATCAACCAGGCGCTCCCGCGCGTGCTCGACGAGGGCGACTGGATGCCGGCGATCGTGGTCGTGCTGGTCTACCTCGTCGCCGGCATCGGCGGGGCGCTCCTGATCGCCTGGTACGTCGTCATCACCGCGCGTCTCACCCAGGCCGTCATGCTCGACCTGCGCAAGCGCATCTTCGTGCACACGCAGCGGCTGAGCCTGGAGTTCCACGAGTCGTACACGTCGGGCCGCATCATCTCGCGCCAGACCAGCGACCTCGACACCATCCGCGAGCTTCTCGACGGCGGCCTCAACGAACTCGTCTCCGGCGTGCTCTACGGCAGCTTCACCCTCATCGCGCTGCTGCTGCTGGACTGGCAGTCCGGCGTCATCCTCATGGCGATGGGGCTGCCGCTGTACCTGCTGATGCGCTGGTTCTACCTGCGCTCGCAGCTGGTGTACCGCGAATCCCGGGTGGTCAGCGCCAAGGTGATCGTCAAGTTCGTCGAGACCATGACCGGCATCCGGGCGGTGAAGGCGTTCCGCAAGGAGGAGCGCAACGACGCGGAGTTCGGCACGCTGGCCCGCGACTACCGTGACGTCAACATGCGCTCGATCCGCCTGTTCGGCACCTTCGAGCCCGGCCTCATGGCCGTGTCGGCGGTGACGGTGGCCGCTGTGCTGCTGTGGGGCGGCGTCCGCCTGATCGACGGCACGATCGGCCTCGGCACTCTCGCCGTGGTGCTGTACGTGCGCAACTTCTTCGCCCCCCTGGGCGAGGTGGCGTTCTTCCTGAACTCCTACCAGTCCGCCGCCGCCGCGCTCGAGAAGGTGTCCGGGGTGCTGGAGGAGGAGCCCACCGTCCCCGACCCCGCCGATCCGGTGGATCTCTGGCATGCCAAGGGGCACGTCCGCTTCCAGGACGTCGAGTTCGGCTACGCGTCCGGGCGCACCATCCTGCCCGATTTCACGCTGGACATCCCCGCGGGGCAGACCGTCGCGCTGGTGGGCACGACCGGTGCGGGCAAGTCGACGCTCGCGAAGCTCGTGTCGCGGTTCTACGACCCCACCCGCGGCGCCATCACCCTCGACGGGGTCGACCTGCGGTCGCTGCACCCGAAGGACCTGCGCCGCGCGATCGTCATGGTCACGCAGGAGGCCTACCTGTTCAGCGGGACCGTCGCCGACAACATCGCGCTCGGCAAGCCCGACGCGACCCTCGAGGAGATCACCGCGGCCGCGCGCGCGGTGGGGGCGGATGCCTTCATCCGCGCCCTGCCCGACGGCTACGACACCGACGTGAACAAGCGAGGCGGCCGCGTGTCGGCCGGTCAGCGTCAGCTGATCTCGTTCGCGCGCGCGTTCCTCGCCGACCCGGCGGTGCTGATCCTCGATGAGGCGACCGCGTCGCTCGACATGCCGAGCGAGCGCATGATCCAGGACGCGCTGCAGACCCTGCTGTCCGATCGCACGGCGATCATCATCGCCCACCGCCTGTCGACGGTGGCGATCGCCGACCGCGTGCTCGTGATGGAGCACGGCCGGATCATCGAGGACGACACCCCTGCCGAGCTCATCGCCGGCACGGGCAAGTTCGCCCAGCTGCACGCCGCCTGGCGGGAATCGCTGGTGTGATCGCGGGCGGGAGCGGGCGCCGCGCCTGAAAGGCGGCATCCGCTCCCGCCCGGTCAGCCGGGCGCCGGCATCCGCAGGCCCTTCGCCGGCGCCCGGGGTATCTTGATATCGAGACAATTGCAGTTCCGGACGGAGAATACGACAGTGACCGAGCCGACCATCATCTACACGTACACCGACGAGGCGCCGGCGCTGGCGACGGCATCGTTCCTGCCCATCGTGCAGGCCTACACCGGTCAGGCTGGGGTGTCCGTCGAGACGCGGGACATCTCGCTGACCGGCCGCGTGCTGGCCGCTTTCCCCCAGCGTCTGACGACGCAGCAGCAGGTCGGCGACGCGCTCGCCGAGCTCGGCGGCCTCGCGACGCTGCCCGAGGCGAACATCATCAAGCTTCCCAACATCTCCGCCTCCATCCCCCAGCTCAAGGCGGCCATCGCCGAGCTGCAGGCGGCCGGCTACGACATCCCCGACTACCCGGATGAGCCCGCCACCCTCGAGGAGAAGGACATCCGCGCCCGGTACGACCGCATCAAGGGCTCCGCGGTGAACCCGGTGCTGCGCGAGGGCAACAGCGACCGCCGCGCGCCGCTGTCGGTGAAGAACTACGCCCGCAAGCACCCGCACCGCAACAAGCCCTTCGCCGAGGGCTCCAAGACGCGTGTCGCCACGCTCGGCCACGACGACTTCAAGTCCAACGAGACCTCCGTGGTGATCCCCGCCGATGACGTGCTGACGATCCAGCACGTGGCATCCGACGGCACCGTCACCACCCTCAAGGAAGGGCTGAAGGTGCTCCCCGGCGAGATCGTGGATGGCACCTTCCTCTCCGCCGCGGCCCTGGACGCGTTCCTGGCCGACACGCTGCGCGCAGCCGCGGCTGACGACGTGCTGTACTCGGTGCACTTGAAGGCCACGATGATGAAGGTCAGCGACCCGATCATCTTCGGCCACGTCGTGCGCGCCTACTTCGCCGACGTCTTCGCCCGCTACGGCGACCGCATCGCCGCCGCCGGCCTCACGCCGAACGACGGTCTCGGCGGCATCCTGTCGGGCCTGAAGGGCGTCGACGGCGGCGAGGAGATCATCGCCGCCTTCACCGACGCGATGGCACAGGGCCCGCGCCTGTCGTATGTCAACTCCGACAAGGGCATCACCAACCTGCACGTGCCGTCCGACGTCATCGTGGATGCCTCGATGCCGGCGCTCGTGCGCAACGGCGGCAAGCTCTGGGGCGCCGACGGCGGCGAGGACGACACCATCGCGGTCATTCCCGACTCGTCGTACGCCGGGGTGTACCAGACCGTCATCGACGACGTCATCGCGCACGGCCCGCTGGACCCCGCCACCATCGGCAGCGTTCCCAACGTCGGCCTCATGGCGCAGGCGGCCGAGGAGTACGGCAGCCACGACAAGACGTTCGAGATCGCGTCGGAGGGCGTCGTGCAGGTGGTGAACTCCGCCGGCGACGTGCTGCTGGAGCACACCGTCGCCCCCGGCGACATCTGGCGTGCGACGCAGACCAAGGACATCGCCGTGCGCGACTGGGTGAAGCTCGCCGTCACCCGCGCGCGCGCCACCGGCGCCCCCGCCGTGTTCTGGCTCGACGCGTCCCGCGCGCACGACGCACAGCTCATCGAGAAGGTCAAGACCTACCTCGCCGACCACGACACCGAGGGCCTCACGATCGAGATCCTCGCGCCGGCCGAAGCCACCCAGTACTCGCTGGACCGCATCCGCAAGGGCGAGGACACCATCTCGGTCACCGGCAACGTGCTGCGCGACTACCTCACCGACCTCTTCCCGATCCTCGAGGTCGGCACGAGCGCCAAGATGCTCTCGATCGTCCCGCTGCTGGCCGGGGGAGGCCTCTTCGAAACCGGCGCCGGCGGCTCGGCGCCCAAGCACGTGCAGCAGCTGCTGAGCGAGAACTACCTGCGGTGGGATTCCCTGGGTGAATTCTTCGCGCTGGCGGCATCCCTCGAGCACCTGGCGACGACGACCGGCAACGTGAAGGCGCAGGTGCTGGCCGACACGCTGGATGCCGCGACCGGCACGTTCCTCGAGCAGGACCGCTCACCCGGCCGCAAGCTCGGCACGATCGACAACCGCGGCAGCCACTTCTACCTCGCGCTGTACTGGGCGCAGGAGCTGGCCCGCCAGACCGCCGATGCCGACCTCGCCGCGGTGTTCGCGCCGATCGCCGAGGCGCTGGCGTCGCAGGAGGAGCAGATCGTCGCCGAACTGAACGCGGTGCAGGGCTCGCCCGTCGACATCGGCGGGTACTACCGCCCCGACGGCGCCCTGGTCGAGGGCGTCATGCGGCCGTCGGAGACGTTCAACGCCGTGATCGACAGCATCGGCTGATCGCCGCCCGCGGCCCCTCCGGGCCGTGAGACCGCAACGGGCGGCCGAGACGATGAACCGTCATCTCGGCCGCCCGTCGTCGTTCAGCCCGCGTGCGGGGTGCCGCGTGGCGCGCCCTTCCGGTTTGGGTCGCGTATCGGTTCCCGAAGCCGCCGCGGGGCCGGTTTGGGTCGCGTATCGGCTCCCGAACCCCCGGATGGGCGGGTTTGGGGCGGGGGTCGGATCCCCGGGGCGCGTGGGTGATCGTGGCCCGTTTGGGTCGCGTGTCGGTTCCCGAACCCCGTGGGTGGGCGGTTTGGGGCGCGTGTCGGTTCCCGAACCCCGTGGGTGGGCGGTTTGGGTCGCGTATCGGTTCCCGAGCCCGTGGGTGGGCGGGTTTGGGGCGCGTATCGGTCCCCGAACCGGCGCGAGGGGCACGGCAGACACAGGGCCCCGCGACGACACCGGATGCGACGAAGCGCGAAGCGACTAGAGGCGCACCTCGGCGACGATCTCGCCGAACTCGGTCTCGCCGACGGGGGTGAAGCCCACGCGGCGGAAGAAGGTCTCCGGACCGCCCTCGCCACCCTCGTAGATGACGTCGACGTGGTCCATGCCGCGGTCGCGGGCCTCCGCGAGCAGCTGCTCGACGGCGAAGCGGCCGACGCCGCGCCCCTGGTCGTCGGCATCCACGTTGATGCGCCACAGCACGGAGCGGAAGTGCTCCTGCGGGGCCTCCGGGTCGAAGTTCGCGCTGACGAAGCCGACGACCTCGTCGCCGTCGAGCACGACGCGCTGCCAGGCGGTGGCGGGGTTGACGACGGTCGCGGCGATCGCGTAGCTCTCGGGGGCGAGGAAGCGCTCCTGCCCGGGCTTGAGCGACATGTTGTTCACCGCGACGATCGTGGATGCGGACAGTTCCTCTACACGCAGCTCAGCCATGCCCAACAGGGTAACGGGGTTTCCGGGCACGACGCACGCTCGGCCGGATGCCGTCACCTCGCCGTCACCCGCGCGACACCTGCCGGCCGAGGAAGGCGGCCTGCGCGAACCACTGGTACGCCTGCCCGCCCTCGTGCTCGTTGTGGGTGTAGACCTCGATCGCCTTCTCGCCGCGGTAGTGGTTGAACGCCGCGTAGACGGTCGACGGCGGGCACACCGGGTCGAGGAGGGCGACCGAGAACAGCGACGGCGCCGTCGCCCGACGCGCGAAGGCGACCCCGTCGAAGTACGACAGGGTGCGGAACACCGCCTCGTCCGCGCCGCGGTGCACGGAGAGATAGCGCACGACCTCCTGATAGGGATCGCTGTCGGTGAGCCCCACGGCGCGATCGAAGTGGCACAGGAACGGCACGTCGGGCATGGCCGCGACGAGACCGTCGCACAGCCCCGCCACGGCCAGCGTGATGCCGCCGCCCTGGCTGCCTCCCGTGACGGCGACGCGTGTCGGGTCGACCTCGGGCATCGCCCGGACGGCGTCGACCGCGCGCACCGCGTCGGTGAACACGCGGCGGTAGTAGTACTGCTCCGGGTCGAGGATGCCGCGGGTCATGAACCCGTTCGCAGCGGGTCCCGCCCCGTGCGGATCGGGGGTGTCCCCGCCCGAGCCCCAGGTCGAGCCCTGACCGCGGGTGTCCATGAACAGGTGGGCATAGCCGGCGGTCGCCCAGGTGCTGCGCTCCCCGGGAAGACCCCGTCCCCCGCCGTAGCCGTTGTACTCCACGACTGCCGGAAGCGGGCCCTCCGCGCCGCGGGGCAGGGTCAGCCAGGCGCGCACCGGGTCGCCGTCGAACCCCGGGAAGGTGACGTCGAAGACCTCGAGCACCGTGAACGGGGTGGCGACGCGCTCGCGCGTCACCTCGCCGCCGCGGGCGCGCGACTCCTGCAGCGTGCGCTCCCAGAACCCGTCGAAATCGTGCGGTTCGCGCACATCGGGTCGGTAGACGGCGAGCTCGGCGGGAGAGAGGTCGAAGCGGGGCACGAACGCCACCCTAGAGGTGGCGCGCGCCTCAGTAGTGGATCGACACCTCGACGCCGGGAGCCGCCCAGTCGTACAGCTGCGCGGCACGCCACTCGGGCATCCCGACACAGCCGTGGCTGCTCGGGGTTCCCCAGTTGCTGTGCCAGTACACGCCGTGGAACGCCTGGCCGCCGTTGAAGTACATCATCCACTTCACGTCGGGCTGCACGTAGGGGCCGAGGTCCTCGCCGTTCGGTCCGCGGTACGTGCCGTAGAGCGTCTGCATGGGGTACATGCTCTGGATCGTGTATTCACCGGGATAGGTGGGAGCGCCCTGCTTTCCCGTGGAGACCGACCAGCCGTCGACGGCCTTGCCGTTCTCCCAGAGGGTCACCCACTGGCTGCTGAGGTTGACGTCGATCGACCGGGCCAGCGCGGTGGTCTTGAACTCCGTCTCGACGACGGGAAGGGCGTAGACGGCGTTGCCGTCGGCCAGCTGCTCGGCGAAGCCCGCGGCGATGCCGTCGGTGGATTCCAGGGCGCGGCCGGTCTGGCCCGCCTGGATGTCCCAGAGGTTCTCGCCGGCGCTGTTGGTGATGACGGTGGCGTCCACCGGGTCGCGGTCGACGATCCCCGGGAGCGTGTCGACGACCGGCTGGATCGCGTCGGCGTCGGCGGTGAACACGACGCCGCCGTCGTCGTCGGTGGAGACGGTGATCCAGGATGCCAGCAGGGCGGGGTCGATCGGGACGGCGCGCTCCTCACCGATGTAGAACCCGGCGGAGGAGAGCATGGCGTTGAGCACGTCGGCGCCGGTCTGGGCCTCTTCGGTGGTCGTGTGGGCGGCCAGCGGAGCCATCGAGGGGTCCTCGAGGACCACCGAGGATGCCCCGCCGTCGAAGGCCTGCTGCAGCGCGCTCTGCACCGACGCGGGGTCGACGCCCTCGCCGTCGATGGCGGGGGTGACGACGTACGTCTGAGAGGCCGCATCGAACGCCAATTCGGCGTCGGTGGGCGCGACGTACAGGCCCGGCGCGGCGTCGCGCACCGCGGTGGCGGCCTGCTCCGCGTCGATCGCCACCGGCGCGGCGATCGGATCGCCGAACCACTGGGTCACGTTCCACAGGGGACGCTCCTCGAACGCGGCACTCGCGAGCGCCTGCGCGTCGATGGTGGCGCCCAGGTCGGCGGCCGACACGGCTGTGCCGTCGACGATGAGTTCGGTCCCGTTGAGCCGCTCCGAGACCGCCTCGGCGGCAGCCCCGGGAGTGAGCCAGCCGACGGAGACGCCGGCGACGCTGGTGCCGGGGGCGACGAGCACGAGGGAGGCAGCGGCCGCACCCAGCGCGACCACGGCGGCGGGAATGCCGATCCACAGACCGAGGTGCCGCTTCTTGGGCGCCGGTTCCACGGGGGCCCAGCGCACGTCGGAGTCGGTACCCGTCGGATCGAGGACGACGGTCGTCGCGTCATCGCCGCCAACGGCGTCCGAACTGCCTGTCTCAGGTCTGGTGACCACGTCCGTCACAATCCACCCCCCGGTTTGTGTGAGTCGATACGTCCTCTCCATGGTAATAGACGGGTGACACACCGGGGGCAACGGATCGGTCACGGAAAGACGCACCGGCGTGCGCGCGACCTGCGGCGGCGCGCGCCGAGGTGCGGTTGGATGGAGATGTCGTCCGCGCCGATCGGCGCCGTCGCCACCACCGAGGAGGAAGCAACCCATGGCTGAGATCGTGATCGTCCCGTCGAAGGCGGATGCCGGAGCACTCGTCGCAGCGGAGATTCTGGGTCTGGTCGAGCGCAAGCCGGACGCCGTGCTGGGACTGGCCACCGGTTCCACCCCGCTTCCGGTCTACGAGGCGCTGCGCGCCCGTCACGGCGAGGTGGACTTCTCCCGGGTGCGCGGGTTCGCACTGGACGAGTACGTGGGCATCGACCCCGCCCACCCCGAGAGCTACCGCAACGTCATCACGCGTGAGGTCGTCGAGCCGCTCGGACTGGATCCTGCGCGGGTGCGGGTGCCGAACGGGTCGCTCGAGGGCATCGAGCACGCCGGCGAGGATTACGAGCGCGCGATCGCCGAGGCCGGCGGTGTCGACCTGCAGATCCTCGGCATCGGCACCGACGGGCACATCGGCTTCAACGAGCCGGGATCGTCCTTCGCCTCCCGCACGAGGGTGAAGACGCTCACCGCGCAGACGCGCGACGACAACGCGCGCTTCTTCACCTCGGTCGACGAGGTGCCGATGCACTGCATCACGCAGGGCCTGGGCACCATCCTCTCGGCCCGGCACCTGGTGCTGCTGGCCTTCGGCGAGGGCAAGGCCGCTGCGGTGGCCGGCGCGGTCGAGGGGCCGGTGACCGCGTCGCTCCCGGGCTCCGCGATCCAGCTGCACCCGCACGCGACGGTCGTGGTCGACGAAGCCGCGGCGTCCCAGCTGCAGCGTTCCGACTACTACCGCTACACCTGGGAGAACAAGCCGGCCTGGCAGGGTCTCTGAGCACGGCGCGGGCCGGCGGCGCTCAGGGGGAGAAGACCTTGCCGGGATTGAGGATCCCGAGAGGGTCGAACACGCGGGCGATGTCCCGCTGCAGCTGCCACTGATCGTCGCCGAGCTCGTCGGCCAGCCACCGCCGCTTGAGCACGCCGATGCCGTGCTCGCCGGTCAGCGTGCCGCCGAGGCGCAGCGCTGACCGGAACAGGTCGTCCGCCGCATCCCAGACCGCCGGCGGCACCTCGGCGCCCTCGAACACGAAGTTCGGGTGCAGGTTGCCGTCGCCGGCGTGCGCCACCGTCGGGATCACCATGCCGTGGTCGCGCTCGACGCGGGCGATCTCGTCGAACATCGCAGGCAGGGCGCTGCGGGGCACCGAGACGTCCTCGATGAGGGTCGTGCCGAGGGTCTCCATGGCCGGGTGCATCGCACGGCGCACCGCCAGCAGGCGCTCGCCCTCGGCCTCGTCCTCGGCGAGCACCACCGTTCCTCCCGCGGCGCTCAGCACGGCGGCGATGTCGCGGGCCTCGGCGTCGGCGGCGGGACCGTCGGTCTGGATCGTGAGCTGGGCCGCACCCGGGGTGGGGGGCGTCAGCTGCAGCAGTCGGTGGACCGCCTCGAGGCTGACGGCATCCATCAGCTCCATGATCGCCGGCTGCAGGCCCGCGGCGGTGACCGCGGCCGAACCGACGGCGGCCGCGCGCACGTCGGAGAACGTGGCGGCGAGGGTGCGCGTGCCGCCGGGGACGAGGCGGCGCAGCTTGAGCGTGGCACCCACGATGACGCCGAGGGTTCCTTCCGAGCCGATCATGAGCGCGGTGAGGTCGAGGCCGGTGACGCCCTTGACGCTGCGGTGGCCGAGGCGCAGCAGCCGGCCGTCGGCGAGCACCACATCCAGGCCGAGCACGGCATCGCGCACGACGCCGTACTTGGCGCACAGCAGACCGCCGGCGCCGGTGGCGATGTTCCCGCCGACGGTGGAGATGTCGCGGCTGGCGGGGTCGGGGGCCCACCACAGCCCCTGCGGGGCGAGCGCGGCGTTCAGCTCGGCGTTGATGATGCCGGGCTCCACCACCGCGAGCAGGTCGTCGGGACGCACCTCGAGGATGCGGTCCATGCCCCGCACCGACAGCGCGATCTCACCGTCACCCGCGTTGGCGCCGCCGGCCAGTCCCGTGCCGGCGCCGCGGGTCACCACGGGGGTGCCGGTGGCGGTGGCGATGCGCAGCGTGTGCTGCACGTCCGCGACGGATGCCGCGTGCACGACGGCCAGCGGTGCGCCGGAGGACGCGTGGCCGGACTTGTCGGCGCGTGCCGCCTGCCGCGCCGCGGGGGAGGTGTCGACCCCGGCGCCGAGCGCTTCGCGCAGCAGCGCGACCACGTCGGTCGCCGGCTGCGCGGCGGTGCTCATGCCAGGCGACGCCGGCCGGAGATGACGCCGACGGTGACGGCGACGACGGCGAAGCCGAGGCCGACCCACACGTTGCCGAGCGCCCACCAGGCGATCGTCGCGGCCGCGTAGACCAGCAGCTCCACGAGGGCCCGCACGAACGGGTGCACCGCGAGCACGGCGCGAGGGGAGACGAACAGCGCCCACAGCAGGATCGCCACGACGGGGGCGCCGATGCCGACGACGAGATTCCAGGGGACGTCCCACGCGATGAAGCCCCAGAAGGCCAGAGTGCCGAACGCGAAGAGGCCGGCGACGACCGACAGCACGTCGATCACGTCGAGGGCGCGCCGCGTGCCGGGCTGCGGCTCGGCGGACGTCGGCTGCGGCTCGGCGGGTTTCGCGGGGCGCACGGAGGGCAGATCGGACATGCCCTCAGTCTACGTGCGGCGCGGCCTGGGGCCCGCGGGACGGCTACGCGGGAACGCCGTCGACCCACACCGCACGGACGCCGAGTGCGGCGTCCAGCAGCACCGCATCGGCTGTGGCGCCCACGGCCAGCGATCCCGCCTGTGCGCCGATGGCTCGGGCGGGCACGGCGGTGAGCGCGTCGACCGCGTCGGGCATCGAGACGCCGCACTGCCCGGTGACGATCCGCAGCGCCGCGTCCTGCGTCAGCGTCGACCCGGCGATCGATCCGCCGTCGTCCAGGCGCGCCACCCCGTCGGTCACCGTCACCGCGAGCCCGCCGAGCGTGTAGGCGCCGTCGGCCGACCCGGCGGCCCCCATCGCATCGGTGATGAGGGCGACACGGCCGGGAGCGCCGGCGAACACCACCCGCATCACGTCGGGATGCACGTGGGTCCCGTCGGCGATGAGCTCGAGCGTGACCCGCTCGTCCTGCATCGCCGCGACGACGGGCCCCGGATCCCGGTGGTGGATGCCGCGCATGCCGTTGAAGGCATGCGTGAGGATCGTCGCACCCGCGTCGAACGCGCGCCGGGTGGCGTCGGCGTCGGCGTCGGTGTGCCCCACCGCCACGGCGACGCCGGCGGCGGTGAACCGGCGGATCGCGTCGTCCGCTCCGGGAAGCTCGGGGGCGAGCGTCACCTGCCGGATGGTGCCGTCGCCGGCAGCGAGCAGGCGGTCGACGGCGGCCGCGTCCGGTGCCCGCAGCAGCGCGGGGGTGTGCGCGCCCTTGTGGCCGAGGTCCAGGAAGGGGCCCTCGAGGTGCGAGCCGAGGATCGTGGCATCCTCTCGGGCCAGACGTGCGACCGTCGCGACGCGTGCGGCGAGGTCGTCGATGGATGCCGTCACGAGAGACAGCACCGCCCGGGTGGTCCCGCGGGAGCGGTGCATCGCGCGCGCCTCGGCGATGGCGTCGGCCCCGTCGTCGAACGCGTGGCCCGCCCCGCCGTGCGCGTGGATGTCGACGAACCCGGGGGTGAGCCATGCGCCGTCCCCGTCGTGCACATCGACGGGGGAGTGGTCTCGCCAGGTGTCGCCCTGCCCGACGGCGGCGACCCGCCCGTCGCGGAACGCGATCCAGGCGTCGTCGGTGATCTCCCCGGCATCGATGAGCCGGACGTGATGGATGACGCGGTCCGCGCGGAGTGCGCCCTGGGTCTTCACGGTGCACCAGCGTAGCAACGCGTGATCCGCCTGTCCGCGCGGTGTCGCCCGGCACGCGGCGGGGGTGGCCCACGCGGCATCCGCTATGCTCTGGGTGTCGCGACTGGCGTTGAGGTGGGTGACCACCGGGGAGCGACCGACAGGGCATTCGACCGCACGCCTGGGCCGGGTCTCGATACGCCCGTGCGCGGGCTTCTCGACCATCACGTACCGCTGCCGTCTGGAGATCGCCATGACCGATTCCGTGTTCAACGCCCCCCTCGCCGAGGTCGATCCCGAGATCGCACAGGTGCTCGAGCGCGAGCTCGACCGCCAGCGCGGCTACCTCGAGATGATCGCCTCCGAGAACTTCGTGCCGGTGTCGGTGCTGCAGTCGCAGGGCTCGGTGCTGACCAACAAATACGCCGAGGGCTACCCGGGTCGCCGCTACTACGGCGGCTGCGAAGAGGTCGACGTCGCCGAGGAGCTCGCCATCGAGCGGGCGAAGTCGCTGTTCGGCGCGCAGTTCGCCAACGTGCAGCCGCACTCGGGCGCGTCGGCCAACGCGGCGGTGCTGCACGCCATCGCCCGCCCCGGCGACACGCTGCTGGGTCTCTCGCTCGACCACGGCGGTCACCTGACGCACGGCATGAAGATCAACTTCTCGGGCCGGCTCTACAACATCGTCGCGTACGGCGTGGATGCCGAGACGTCGCTGGTCGACATGGACGAGGTGCGCCGCCTCGCCCTCGAGCACAAGCCGAAGGTCATCATCGCGGGCTGGTCGGCCTACCCCCGTCAGCTGGACTTCGCCGCCTTCCGCGCCATCGCCGACGAGGTGGGCGCGCTTCTCTGGGTCGACATGGCACACTTCGCCGGGCTCGTCGCCGCCGGGCTGCACCCGAACCCCGTGCCGCACGCGCACGTCGTGTCGTCGACCGTGCACAAGACCATCGGCGGGCCGCGCTCCGGCTTCATCCTCAGCAACGACGCCGACATCGCCAAGAAGATCAACACCGCCGTCTTCCCGGGTCAGCAGGGCGGGCCGCTCATGCACGTCATCGCCGCCAAGGCGACGGCGTTCAAGCTCGCCGCGACCCCCGAGTTCGTCGAGCGGCAGGAGCGCGTGCTGCGGGGAGCTGCGATCCTCGCCGACCGCCTCACGCAGCAGGACGTCAAGGATGCCGGCATCGCGGTGCGCTCCGGCGGCACCGACGTGCACCTGGTGCTGGTGGACCTGCGCGACGCGGCGATCGACGGCAAGCAGGCCGAGGATCTGCTGCACGAGATCCACATCACGGTGAACCGCAACGCCGTCCCCAACGACCCGCGGCCGCCGATGGTGACCTCGGGCCTGCGCATCGGGACGCCTGCGCTCGCGACCCGCGGGTTCGGTGACGCCGAGTTCACCGAGGTCGCCGACGTCATCGCCCTGGCCCTGCAGCCGGGCGCCGACCTCGAGGCGCTGCGTGTGCGCGTCGCCGCGCTCACCGCGGCGTTCCCGCTGTACCCCGGTCTGCAGCAGTGACCGCGGTCCGGCTCGACGGCGTCGCGACCGCGGCGGCGATCAAGGACGAGCTGCGCGCCCGGGTGGCGGCGCTGGCGGAGAAGGGCATCGTCCCCGGCATCGCGACCGTGCTGGTGGGGGCCGACCCGGCATCCCAGCTGTACGTCGGCATGAAGCACAAGCAGTCCGAGGCGATCGGGATGAACTCGATCCAGCGCGAGCTGCCCGCCGACGCGACGCAGCAGCAGGTCGAACAGCTGATCGACGAGCTCAACGCCGATCCCTCCTGTCACGGGTACATCGTGCAGCTGCCGCTGCCGAAGCACCTCGACACCGACGCGATCCTGGAGCGGATCGACCCGGCGAAGGATGCCGACGGTCTGCACCCGACCAACCTCGGCCGGCTCGTGCTCAACGTGAACACGCCCATCGCCTCGCCGCTGCCGTGCACGCCGCGCGGCGTCATCGAGCTGCTGACCCGCAACGGCTACGACCTGCGCGGCAAGAATGTGGTCGTGGTCGGCCGTGGGGTCACCATCGGTCGCTCGATCGGTCTGCTGCTGACCCGGCGCGACATCAACGCGACGGTGACCCTCACCCACACCGGAACGGTCGACCTGGAGCGGCACCTGCGCGGCGCCGACGTCATCGTCGCGGCTGCGGGAGTGAAGCATCTGGTGCGCCCCGAGCACGTCGCGCCGGGCGCGGCGGTGCTCGATGTGGGCGTGACGCGGGAGACCGACCCCGAGACCGGCAAGAACCGGGTCTACGGCGACGTGCACCCCGACGTCGTCGATGTGGCCGGATACCTCTCGCCCAACCCCGGCGGGGTGGGCCCGATGACCGTGGCGCTGCTGATGACCAACGTCGTGGAAGCCGCCGAGCGCAGCGTCTCGTCGTAGCCCGCGGTCGGCACCCCTGACCGGTGAGACCGCAACTGGCGGCTGAGACCGTGGGAATCACCCGCTGTCTCGGCCGCCAGATGCCGTTTCAGCGACGGGAGCGGGGTCAGCCCTTGCCGAGCTCGTCGAGCATGCGGCGCTGCTCCTCGGTGAGGCCGTCGTCGGCTGCGGGGCGCGGCGGCGGGGGCGTGGTGCTGGGGCGGGGGACGTCGGTGGGGGCGGATGCCGGGGTGGGGGTGGATGCCGGGGTGCCGCGGCGACCGCCCAGCGCGCGGTCGTACAGCGCTGCGGCGCGGGCCTCGAGGCGGTCGTCGACGATGTCGTAGACGATCCAGGCGAGCAGCAGCACCAGCGGCGGCAGGAGCCAGCCCACGATGCGCGTCACCGCCACGGCGGAGAACACCACGACGAGCACCCAGATCACCAGCTCGACGACGAACACGAGCGCGGCCTGCACGACCTTCTCGCCGAGGCGATTGCGGCGACTGGCCGACCGGGCGGCGATCCCCCGGAACAGCTTCGCGATCGCGGGCTTCAGCCAGATCGTGCCCGCCGTCAGCAGGACGCCCGCCCACAGCGCTGCCCACCCCACCCGCACAGTGGGCAGCAGCGCGCCGAGCAGCAGCAGCACCACGACGTTGAACACGTACAGCGAGACGAATCTCACGACCCAGGTCTTCATACCGCCACTGTGCCACGCCGGTCGCGTGCGCGGCATCCCATCGCCCGCGCACCCGTGAGACGACAGCTGGCGACCGAGTCAGGGGGTTGTCCCCCTGCCTCGGCCGCCAGATGTGGTGTCAGCGACCCGTGATGATGCGGGTCAGCGCACCGTGACCGTCGTCTGCTCGGCCGGCGTCGCCCGCAGCTGCGGACTCGTCAGCGTCGCCCAGATGTCCCACGAGCCGCGCAGCACTCCGGTCGCGCTGTAGTCGAACGACACCGTGCCGCCGGCGGTGGGGGGCGACGTCGTCACCGCGTACACCGAGTCGGCCGTGGGTGCGTCGGCGATCACGCCGCTGGTGCCATTGCGGTTCTCCGCTCCCGTGACCGCGGTGGTCGCGGCATCCGAGACCGGCGCGTCGCCGTAAGCGAACCACTGGCCCTCGGTGGCGCCGAGCGTCAGCCACAGCTGGAACGTGTTGGTCGCGTTGCCGCTGTAGGTCGGCACGTCCTCCCACTCGACCACGAGGTAGCTGTTCACCCCGTCGCTGAGCGAGCCCACGCGAACCGCGCCCCCCTCCTCCGGGTTCAGGTCGGTCCAGTACGGCGCCAGCACGTTGTTGGGCACCGTCGGGTCGGGGATTCCGGTGGACTGGTACGACACATCCGCCGAGGTACCGCCGCCGACGACGACATACCCGTTCGAGACGATGCCGATGCGGCTGTACACCTCGCCGCCGTAGGAGAACGACGGCACCGTGTAGTTCACGATCGCCTCGTCGCCGAGAGTCGCCACCGGGGCGATTCCCATGCTCGCCAGCGACAGGTAGCCGCCCGCGGGGTGGGTCCCGTCATCCGGGCCGACCGCGTCGATGCTCGGCGCGAGCGCCGGGCTGAGCGTGCCGCTCCACTTCGCGCCGAGGAACTGGCGCTTGGCGGGTGCGGTGACGTTGCGCACGTTCAGGAACGGGTGCGCGGCGACGTTGATGGTCGCAGGCACCTCCACCGGCAGGAAGTTCGTCGCAGACACCGTGCAGGTGGTGCTCGAACCGCGGCGGATGCTCTCGGGCTCGCAGGACTGGGCCAGCGACACCTCCGCCTCGCGCACGTTCGCCGCGAGCGGGATGACCACGTCGGAGCCGCCGCGGGTGGGCGTCAGGGTGATCTCACCCTGCTGCCATCCCTCGTCCGACTCCAGCCCGTCGATGATCACCGACAGCGTCTTGGACTTTCCCGGAGCGATGGTGAACCGCGACGGGAACACCGTCACCCGCAGGCCGCCCGTCGCCTCGTCGCTGACCCGGAAGGTCTGCGACTTGCCGCTGACGTTGGTGACGGTGCGCTTGGTCTCGATCGCGCCCGGCATCGGGTCGACGTAGATGCTCGGGATGTTGAGGTCGACGCGACCCAGCGGGTCCGCGGCGCTCGCCACGAAGCGGTCGGCCGATTCCGAGATGGTGAGCAGGGGGGCCACCGCGCGGTCGGCGCGGATGCTGCCTGCACCGCGGTCGAACGCGCCGGCCGGCGATCCGTCCGCGTTGACGACATCCTGCAGGGAGGAGGTCATGAGCGCCGACTTGACCTGACCGGGGGTGAAGTCCGGCCGCGCCGCGATCACGAGGGCTGCAACGCCCGCGGCGTGAGGCGACGACATCGAGGTGCCCGCGATGGCCTGGTAGTACTGGCCGGCAGGTCCGGAGTCGGGGCCGCTGGGCTCGGGCGTGTGACCGGCGAGCACCTGGATGCCGGGACCGGTGACGTCGGGCTTGAGGAACTCCCCGATCGGGCCGCGCGAGCTGAAGCTGGCCATCACGTCGCCGGGAGCACGGCTCGCCATTCCGGGACCCCACGAGGCGGTGACGCCCGGGCGGGTCAGGAAGGCGAGGACCTCGTCGTTCGGTCCCTCCAGGTGGATCGTGGGGAGGAAGTGGTTGTCGGTGTTGGTCTCCTGCGTCGTCGGGTTGTAGAGGATCATGCCTGCCGCGTCGCCGAGGAAGGCGTTGTAGCCCTTCGCGACACGGCCGTTGCCGCCGCGCTCGCACACCACGACGGTGCCGGTGAGGCTGCCGTCGGCGAAGGGCTGCTCGCAGCGGACGCCACCGGTGTAGCCCGGCACGGCGTCGGCGCGGACCACGGGGGCGTCGGTGACACCCTGCGTGACGGTCGCGCCGGACTTGGTCAGTGTGCCGCCGTCGGTCGAGGACAGTTCGAGGGTGGTCGTGAACGCCCGGTCGAGGGTGGACGCGGCGACGGTCGTCAGCCACGGGCCGGCGTGGTTGGCCGTGGAGGCGCCGGGGCCGGAGTTGCCGGCGGAGGCGTGCACGGCGATGCCGGCGGCGTAGGCGTCGAGGAACGCCAGGCCCACCGCGTCGGTGTAGACGCTCGCGGAGCCGCTGATCGAGTAGTTGATCACGTCGACGCCGTCGAGGATCGTCTGCTCGACGGCCTCGACGAGGTCGGCGGTGTATCCGCCGGCCGGGCCGAGGGCGCGGTAGGCGATGATCGAGGCGCCCGGGGCGATGCCGCTGATGGGGCCGTGGTCGACGCCGAGCACGACCGAGCTGTCCACGGCGCTGCCCGCAGCGGTGGTGGCGGTGTGGGTGCCGTGTCCGTCGGAGTCGCGGGCCGAGCAGACGTCCGCGCCGCAGAAGTCCACTGCGCCGGCCCGCTCCGGTGCCACGCGCTGATACGTGTCGAGGAACGCGTAGGCGCCGATGAGCTTGTCGTTGCAGGAGAAGTCGTCGCCTGCGCCCTCTGCTCCGCCGCCGAACTCGCACGCCCAGGGGCCGCCTTCGGGGGCCGGGATGCCGTTGTCGACGAGCATCGGGTGCTCCGGCCAGATGCCGGTGTCGATCACGCCGACGATGACGCCCACGCCGGCCTTGTCGCGGCCGCCGAGGCTCGGCCAGACGGCGTCGGCGCCGACGAAGGTGGAGCCGTCGTTGTCGATGCCGTTGGTGTCGTAGGTGACCGGTCCCTGGGGCTCCTCGGGTGCGGGGGTCTCTTCCGGCGCCGCGGTCTCCTCCGGTGCGGGGGTCTCTTCCGGCGCCGCGGTCTCCTCGGGTGCAGGAGTCTCCTCCGGCGCCGTGGTCTGCTCAGGCGCGGGGGTCTCCTCCGGGGTGGCGGTCTCCTCCGGGGCGGGGGTCTCCTCCGGGGCGGCGGCGGTGCGCGTGTGCAGGGCGTTCTCCTGCACGGCGGCGACGCCCTCGATGCCGGCGACGTCCTTCGCCCGGTTGGCGGGAAGGATGATCGACAGGCCGCCGTACGCCATCACGTAGCGGGACACGAGTTCTGCGCCGGGGACGGATGCCTGGATCTCGGCGAACGCGGCATCCAGCCGCTCCTGCACGTAGGCGGTGTACGCGGTGACGTCGCTGTCACCGAGGTCGCGTCCGGTGACCGCGGGGCTCGTCGCCGCGAAGCCCTCGATGCCGCCGGCATACGCGGCCACGGGGTCGACGTCGACCTTCACCATGACCGTCGTGCGGGCCGCGTCCGTCCGCGCGAGCACATCGGGGTCGCTCTCTGCGAGCTTGCCGGTGGCGGAGCGGCTCGTCACATCCGCCGGGCCCTCGGGCGAGACCGGGCTGCCGGTGAAACCGTCTGCGCCGGTGGCGGCGCGGGCCGGGGGAGCGAGCATGACCAGGAGGAGTGCTGTCACCCCCAGCGCGGCGAAGAGTTGCAGCAAACGCGGGAACGACAGCGATCGAGTCATCCGGGAGGCCTCCGTCAGCGAACCTGAGTGTTCGGTATGGAGAACCTACGTTCCACCTGAACAGACACGCGCAGGTCGGCTGGAGACTCTCATCGAACTCTCATAATCAGCCGTGGCGGAGTCAGTACGAGGCGGTCGGCCCGTCATCGCGCACGGCGCACCACCGCTCCGCCAGCGCCTCGGATCCCCTCGCCAGCAGCGCCACATCGGCCCCGACGAGGACGAACGACGCCCCGTCGCGGAGGTAGGCCTCGGCGACGGCGGGGTCGAACGCATTGACCCCGACCGGCTTTCCCGCCGCGCGGACGGCGGTGAAAGCCCGCTCCACGGCGGCGAGGACGTCGGGATGCGACTGCTGACCGAGCACGCCGAGGGAGGCGGCGAGGTCGGAGGGGCCGACGAAGATCCCGTCCACGCCGTCGACGGCGGCGATCTCGGCCGCGGCGTCGACGCCGGCGGCCGTCTCGATCTGGACGAACACCGACACATGGTCGGACGCGTGGGCGAGGTAGCCGTCGACGCGGTTCCACCGGGCCGAGCGGGCCAGGGCCGAGCCGACTCCGCGGATCCCCCGCGGCGGGTAGTGCGCCGCAGCGACGACGGACCGCGCCTCGTCGGCCGACGAGACCATCGGCACGAGGATGTTCTGCGCCCCGAGGTCGAGCACCTGCTTGATCGTCACCGGATCGGCTGCCGGGACGCGCACGACCGGCGTGATCGGGTAGGCGGCGACGGCCTGCAGCTGGGCCAGCACCGAGGCGAGTCCGTTGGGGGAGTGCTCCATGTCGATGAGCACCCAGTCCATCCCGGACCCGGCGCAGATCTCGGCGACCAGCGGTGAGCCCGTGCACACCCAGATGCCGGCGAGCGGGCGGGACGCCCCGGCCAGGTCATGGCGGAAGGTCGGTGTCAGATGAAGCGGCATTCGATGACTCCCATCGGACCGTAGTCGCAGCGGACCATGTCCCCTCGGCTCACCCACATCGGCCGGGTGAACGATCCCGCCAGGATGATCTCGCCCGCCTCGAGGCAGGCGCCGTGGGCGTGGAACTTGTTCGCCAGCCACGCGACGCCGGTGGCGGGGTGGCCGAGCACCCCCGCGGCGACGCCGGTCTCCTCGATCTCGCCGTTGCGGGAGAGCACCCCGGGAACCCAGCGCAGGTCGATCTCGTCGGGCCGCTTGTGCACGTCGCCGAGCACCATCGCACCATAGGCGGCGTTGTCCGCGATCGTGTCGACGATCGTGCGGCCGTCGAGTTCGATGTGCGAGTTGAGCACCTCCAGCGCCGGCACGGCGTAGTCGATCGCAGCCAGGGCATCCTCGAGCGTGCAGTCGGGGCCCGACAGCGCGTGCTTGAGCACGAACGCCAGCTCCACCTCGATGCGCACGTTCGAGAAGTGATCGACGGGGATCTCCGCCCCGCTGGGGTAGACGGTGTCGTCGAACATCACCCCGTAATCCGGCTCGGTGATGCCGGTGGCCTGCTGCATCGCCTTCGAGGTCAGTCCGATCTTGCGGCCCACCAGGCGGCGCCCGGCGGCGAGGTTCTTGTCGCGCCACACGCCCTGGATCGCGTAGGAGTCCTCGACCGTCGCCTGCGGGTAGCGGGCCGTGATGCGGGGGATAACGCCGTGCACGCGGTCAGCCTCGGCGAGCTCGTCCGCGATCGCGGCGATCGTGTCGGCATCCAGCATCGGTGTCTCCTTCGGTGTGGTCAGCGTACGGGTTCTGGGCGGCGTTTCGTCTCGCTGGGGTGGTCGTTGAGCGAGGGAGCGCAGTGAGCGAGACGAAACGTGGTGGGTGTGGGGCGTTTCGTCTCGCTGGGGTGGTCGTTGAGCGAGGGAGCGCAGTGAGCGAGACGAAACGCCGCGGGTGTGGGGCGTTTCGTCTCGCTGGGCTCGCTCAACGACCGGCGGGTGCGGTGGGTGTGGGGCGTTTCGTCTCGCTGCGCTCGCTCAACGACCGAGGGCGACCGGGGGTCAGAGCTGGTGGCCCAGCTTGTACTCGCCCTGCTTGTACTCCGGCAGCGTGTCCTCGCCGGGGCGCGTGTACGAGAACCCGTCGGCGCCGATGGTCACCGCCATCTCGCTGCTGTCGGTGCGCGCGACGACCGGCTGCGGGTTGCCGTCGAGATCGAGCACGAGCGACGCCTCGGTGTACCACGACGGCACGACCGGGTTGCCCCACCAGTCGCGGCGCTGGTTGTCGTGGACGTCCCAGGTGATCACCGGGTTGTCGGGGTCGCCGGTGTAGTAGTCCTGCGTGTAGATCTCCACGCGGTGCCCGTCGGGGTCGCGCAGGTACAGGTAGAAGGCGTTCGAGACGCCGTGGCGGCCCGGTCCGCGCTCGATCGCGTCGGAGCGGCGCAGGGCGCCGAGCTTGTCGCAGATCGCCAGGATGTTGTGCTTCTCGTGCGTGGCGAAGGCGACGTGGTGCATGCGCGGGCCGTCGCCGCCGGTCATGGCGGTGTCGTGCACGGTGGGCTTGCGGCGCATCCACGCGGCGTACACGGTGCCCTCGTCGTCCTGGATGTCCTCGGTCACGCGGAAGCCGAGGTCCTGCATGAACTTCACCGCGCGGGGGACGTCGGGGGTCACCTGGTTGAAGTGGTCCAGGCGCACCAGCTCGCCGGGGGTGTGCAGGTCGTAGCGCCAGGCGAGGCGCTCGACGTGCTCGGTCTGGAAGAAGAACTCGTATGGGAAGCCCAGCGGGTCCTGCACGCGCACCGCGTCGCCGATGCCCTTCACGAATCCTTCGGGACGCCGCTCCACGCGGCATCCGAGCTCGGTGTAGAACGCGACCGCCTTGTCGAGGTCTTCCGCCGACCGCACGCGGTAGGAGAATGCGGCGACCGCGGCGACGTCGCCTTTGCGCAGCACCAGGTTGTGGTGGATGAACTCCTCCGTCGAGCGGAGGTAGATCGCGGTGTCGTCCTCCTCGGTCACGTAGAGGCCGAGCACGTCGACGTAGAACTCGCGGGATGCCGCGAGGTCGGTCACCACGAGCTCCATGTAGGCGCAGCGCAGGATGTCCGGCGCGGGAACCGAGGGGGTCGGCACCGGGTCGTCGGTCTGGATGGGGGCTTCCTGGGAGACGTAGAAGCCCGAGGAGGTCAGGGTCATGTCGTCGCGGTGGGTCATGTCAGCGTCCTTGCTATCCGGGCGGAGTGGGTCAGTTCTTGCCGAAGGTCGGGTTGTGCACCTTGCCGAGGGTGATGTGCACGGCCTGCTGGTCGGTGTAGAAGTCGATCGAGCGGTAGCCGCCCTCGTGGCCGAGGCCGGAGGCCTTGACGCCCCCGAACGGCGTGCGCAGGTCCCGCACGTTGTTGGAGTTCAGCCACACCATGCCCGCGTCGACCGCCTGCGAGAAGTTGTGGGCCCGCTTGAGGTCGTTGGTCCAGACATACGCGGCCAGGCCGTACTTCGTGTCGTTGGCCAGGCGCAGGGCATCCTCGTCGGTGTCGAACGGCGTGATCGCGACGACCGGTCCGAAGATCTCCTCCTGGAAGATGCGTGCCTCCGGCGACACGTCGGCGAACACCGTGGGGGCGACGAAGTTGCCGAACGCGAAGTCCTCGGGCTGGCCGCCGCCGGCGACGAGGCGTCCCTCGGTCTTGCCGATCTCGATGTAGCCCATGACCTTCTCGAAATGCTCGGGGTGCACGAGGGCGCCGACCTCGGTCGCCGGGTCATGCGGATAGCCGACCTTCACGCGCCGCGCCTGCGCGGCGTAGCGCTCGACGAACTCGTCGTAGATGTCGCGCTGAACGAGGATGCGGCTGCCGGCGGTGCAGCGCTCGCCGTTGAGGGAGAAGACGCCGAAGATCGTGGCATCCACCGCCGCCTCGAGGTCGGCGTCGGCGAAGACGATCGCGGGGGACTTGCCGCCGAGCTCCATCGACAGACCCTTTAGGTAGGGCGCGGCGTTGGCGAAGATCAGCTGGCCCGTGGAGCTCTCGCCGGTGAACGAGATGAGCGGCACGTCGGGGTGCTTCACCAGTGCGTCGCCGGCATCCTCGCCCAGGCCGTTGACGAGGTTGAACACGCCCTGCGGCAGCCCCGCCTCCTCGAAGATCCCGGCCCACAGCGACGCCGACAGCGGTGTGAACTCGGCGGGCTTGAGCACGACGGTGTTGCCGGTGGCCAGCGCCGGGGCGAGCTTCCACGACTCGAGCATGAACGGGGTGTTCCACGGGGTGATGAGCCCGGCCACGCCGATCGGCTTGCGGTTGACGTAGTTGATCTGGCGTCCGGGCACCTTGAACGTGTCATCGGACTGCGCCACGATCAGGTCGGCGAAGAAGCGGAAGTTCTCGGCGGCCCGGCGGGCCTGACCGAGGGCCTGCGTGATCGGCAGGCCCGAGTCGAAGGATTCCAGCTCGGCCAGCCGGGCGTCGCGCGACTCCACGAGGTCGGCGATGCGGTGCAGCACGCGCGAGCGCTCGCGCGGCAGCATCTTCGGCCACGGCCCGTCGGTGAACGCCCGGCGGGCAGCCGCGACGGCCAGGTCGATGTCGGCCTTCTTGCCGGCGGCGGCGGTGACGTAGGTCTCGTTGGACACCGGCTCGAGCACATCGAACGTGTCGCCGTCCACCGAGTCGACGAATGTGCCGTCGATGTAGTGGCGGATGCGCTCGGGCAGGTCGGCGGGGACGTGGCGGCGGTCCAGCGCGGGGGCGTCGGTCATGTCGGTTCCTCCAGGTCGGCGAAAGGTCAGAAGGCCGGGAGACGGAGCGTCTCGTCGGGGTGTTCGTGGATCATGTAGGCGTCGAGGGTGGCCACCCGGTGTCGACGGGCGGCCTGCTCGATGTCGCCGAGGGGGGCCCCGCGCTCGATGAGGCGCAGGATCTCCTCGTGCTCGCGCACCGATTCCTGTGCGCGGCCGGGCACGAAGGTGAAGGTCGAGTCGCGCAGATGTCCGAGCCGTGCCCACTCGGCCTGCACGAGCTCGAGCAGGCGCGGGTTCGCGCAGCGGGCGTAGAGGATCTCGTGGAAGCGCTGGTTGAGCGCGGTGAACGCGCGCGGCTCGAAGTCCGACAGACGCTGCACCATCTGCTCGTTGATCGCCCGGGCGTCCCGGATGTCGGACTCGGTGATGGCGCGGGATGCCAGCGCGGTCGCCGTGCCCTCCAGCACGCTCAGCGCCTGCATGCTGTAGCGATACTGCGAGTCGTCGACCATCGACACGTGGGCACCCACATTGCGCTCGAAGGTCACCAGTCCCTCCGCCTCCAGCTGGCGGATCGCCTCGCGCACCGGCACCACGCTCATGTCGAGCTCGCCGGCGATCGTGCCCAGCACCAGCCGGTAGCCCGGCGTGAACTCCTGGGCGGCGATGCGCTCCTTGATCCACTGGTAGGCGCGCTGCGACTTGCTGACGGCATCCATGTCAGGACCCCGCCCGCTCGGCGTCGTACCGCGCGCGCCACTGCGCGTTCATGGGGAAGAGCCCGTCGACGGGGTTCCCCGCGGCGACCTGCCGGGCGACCCACGCGTCTTCCTCCTCCTGCGCGAGCGCCGCATCGGCGACCTCCTGCGCGAGGGCGGGCGGAAGCACGATCACGCCGTCGGCGTCGCCGACGATGATGTCGCCGGGCAGCACCGTGGTGCCCCCGCACGCGACGGCGACGTCGGTCTCCCACGGGACGTGCTTGCGGCCGAGCACAGCGGGGTGGGCGCCGGCGGAGTAGACCGGGATGCCGACGGCGGCGACCGCCTCGGCGTCGCGGACGCCCCCGTCGGTGACGATCCCGGCGGCGCCGCGGACGCGGGCGCGGATGGCGAGGATGTCGCCGAGCGTGCCGGAGCCCGCTTCGCCGCGGGCCTCGATGACGAGGACCTCGCCTTCGTCGACGGCGTCGAAGGCGCGCTTCTGCGCGTTGTAGCCGCCGCCGTGCGCCGCGAACAGGTCTTCGCGGCCGGGGACGAAGCGCAGCGTCTTGGCGGTGCCGACGAGCTTCTGGTCGGGGTGGGTGGGGCGCACCCCGTCGACCGTCACGTTGTTGAGGCCGCGCTTGCGCAGCTGCTGGGAGAGCGCGGCGACGGGGATGCGCTCGAGCTGGGCGCGCAGCGCCGGGTCCAGACCCGTCGTCGGCAGGCCGGCGGCGTCGCGGGAGCCCCACGCCTCTTCGCGCTGGGTGTCGTCGACGCGGGGGAGCGAGCCCAGCTGCGGATCGAACGGCACGGCGGGGCCGGCGACGACGGTGGTGGTGAGGCGACCGGAGGTGGCGCCGGACTCGGGGGCATCCACTTCGACCTCCACGACATCGCCGGGCTGGACGACCGAGGAGCCCGCCGGCGTGCCGGTGAGGATCACGTCGCCCGGCTCGAGGGTGAAGTGCTGGGAGAGATCGGCGACGAACTGGGCCAGCGGGAAGATGAGGTCCGCCGTCGTGCCGTGCTGTCGCAGCTCGCCGTTGACCCATGCCCGCACCCGCAGTTCGGTGGGCTCGACGGTGCGTGCATCGATCAGGCTGGGGCCGATCGGGGTGAACCCGTCGCCGCCCTTGGAACGCACGTTGGAGCCCTTGTCTGCCGCGCGGAGGTCGTACAGCCCCAGGTCGTCGGCGGCGGTGACCCAGCCGACGTGCTCCCAGGCGCGGGCGAGGGAGACGCGCCGCGCGGCCGTGCCGATCACGAGCGCGATCTCGCCCTCGAAGGCGAGCAGCTCCGTGCCCTCCGGGCGTTCGACGGTTCCGCCGGTGGCGGCGACCGAACTGGATGCCTTGAAGAAGTACGACGGGGCGGCGGGGCGGCGCCCGCGCTGGGCTGCGCGCGATTCGTAGCTCAGGTGCACGGCGATGATCTTGCCGGGGCGGCCGGGAAGGCCGGAGAACCGGGGATCGGTGGTGGTGTCGATGGTCATGAGCTCCCTCGCCCTTGCGTCGTATCCGAAATCGTATATGATCATGCCACCACCGGCAACCCCGGTGGACCCGACACAAGACAGAGCCGTCACCTTTGGGAGTCACAACGATGAGTCACCCCACGCCCACCTCGGGCTTCACCCCTACCGGCACAATCGCCGTCGCGAAGGACCGCAGAAGGGTCGTCTTCGCCACGGTGGTCGGTACCACCGTCGAGTGGTACGACTTCTTCCTCTACGCCTCCGCCGCGGGCCTGGTCTTCGGCCAGCTCTTCTTCGCCCCCGCCGGCGAGGAGTTCGCGCAGATCCTCTCGTTCATCACCGTGGGCATCAGCTTCCTGTTCCGCCCGCTCGGCGCCTTCCTGGCCGGGCACCTCGGTGACAAGTACGGCCGCCGTCTGGTGCTGATGCTCACGCTCATGCTGATGGGCGTCGCGACCACCCTCGTCGGTCTGCTGCCGACGTACGCCGCCATCGGCATCGCCGCCCCCGCCCTGCTGATCTTCCTGCGCATCCTTCAGGGCATCTCCGCGGGCGGCGAATGGGGCGGCGCCGTGCTCATGGCCGTCGAGCACGCGCCCAAGGCCAAGCGCAGCCTGTTCGGCGCCTCGCCGCAGATCGGCGTGCCGCTGGGTCTGCTGCTGGCCAGCGGCATGCTCGGCCTCATGGCCGTCATCGCTCCGGGCGACGCCTTCCTCGAGTGGGGCTGGCGCATCCCGTTCCTGCTGTCGTTCGTGCTGATCCTCATCGGCTACTACGTGCGCAAGAAGGTCGAGGAGAGCCCGGTGTTCACCGAGCTCGCCGAGCGCAAGGAGCAGACGCGCATGCCGATCGTGCAGCTGTTCCGCAAGCACGCGCTGCTGGTGATCGTCGCGGCGCTCGTGTTCGCCGGCAACAACGCCGTGGGCTACATGACCACCGGCGGCTACATCCAGCGCTACGCGACCGACCCCGAGGGTCCGGTCGGTCTGCAGACCGCCGATGTGCTGGGCGCTGTCACGATCTCCGCCGTGTCGTGGCTGGTCTTCACCTGGATCGCCGGCTGGGCGGGAGACAAGATCGGCCGCCGCAACACGTACCTCGTCGGCTGGGCGCTGCAGCTCGCGGGTGTGTTCGCCCTGTTCCCGCTCGTGAACACCGGCAGCATCGGGCTGCTCACCCTGGGGCTGGTGCTCCTGACCGCCGGCCTCGGGTTCACCTACGGGCCGCAGGCGGCGCTGTACGCCGAGCTGTTCCCGGCATCCATCCGGTTCTCGGGAGTGTCGATCTCGTACGCGATCGGCGCGATCCTCGGTGGTGCGTTCGCCCCGACCATCGCGCAGGCGCTGGTGCAGGCGACCGGGTCGACCGATGCCGTGACCTTCTACCTCGCCGGCATGACCCTGCTCGGGCTCGTGGCCACGCTGCTGCTGCGCGACCGCAGCGGCATTCCGCTGGGCCCCGACCACGAGCAGGAGCAGGCCAAGAGCCCGATCTACGGGATGTCCAGGGCCTGACCCCGCGCGATGCGGAGGGCTCGGATGCCGCGGCATCCGAGCCCTTCGTCGTCACCCGTCGAGGGCCTCGCGGATCGCGTCGGCCGAGCGCTGCAGCCGCCGCGCGATGGCGGCGTGGTCGGCCCGGCCGCCCACGTGCACGACGGCGATCGCCGCGGGGCGCGCCGGCGCGCGCAGCCGCAGCGGCACCGCCACCGACTGCACCGTCGGGATGACCTCGTCGGCGCTGGTGGCGTAGCCGCGCTCGGCGGCGGCGGCGACCTGGTCGGCGAGCGCCGCCGGCAGCGGCACCGGCCAGTGCTCGGCAGCCAGGGTCGACAGGATCGCCTTGCTGGGCGCCCCCACGGTGATGGGATGCCGCGCCCCCGGGCGCTGTGCCACCGACGCGACGGCATGTCGCGGCTCGACGCTGGCGAGGGTGATGCACTGGTCGTGATCGAGCACCGCGAGGAAGCAGGTCATGCCGAGCTCGTTGGCGACGGCGGTGAGCTCGGGGAGGGCCTCGGCCTGCAGGTCGTGGGCCACGCCGGCGGCGAGGGCGGCCATGCGCGCGCCGAGCGTCAGTCGGCCGGACGCGTCGCGGGAGACCAGTCCGTGGTCCTCGAGGGTGCGCACCAGCCGGTAGGCCACGGAGCGGTGCACCTCCAGGCGCGCCGCGACCTCGTCGATCGTGAGGGGGCCGGGCGCATCCGCGAGCACTTCCAGAATGCGGATGCCGCGGCTCAGGGTCTGTGACGCGGGGGCCTCGGGCACGGGGCGTCCTCTCCGCCGGATGCTTGCCGCAGCGCAACCGGTCGTATACGATCTGTTCAATAGTAGAACGACGTGTTCGAATATAGAACACGATGACGACGACGTCAACGCATGACGTCGCGTCCGAGGAAGGAATCGACGACGATGCAGTTCCACCACCACGGCTACGTCTCCACCGACCCGCGCGTGCAGCCCGCGGCGGGAACGGGCCTCGACCGGCCCGCCGAGCTTCCCGACGAGATGGACGTGCTCATCGTCGGATCCGGACCCGCCGGCATGCTGCTGGCCGCCCAGCTGGCGCAGTACCCCTCCGTGACGACCCGCATCGTCGAGCGCCGTCCCGGCCGCCTGGCGATCGGGCAGGCCGACGGCATCCAGGCGCGCAGCGTCGAGACGTTCCAGGCCTTCGGCTTCGCCGAGCGCATCACCGCCGAGGCCTATCGCATCAGCGAGATGAACTTCTGGGCACCGGACACCACCGACCGCTCGCGCATTGTGCGCACCGCGCGCGCCGACGACGACCCCCACGGCATCAGCGAGTTCCCGCACCTCATCGTCAACCAGGCCCGTGTGCTGGACTACTTCGGCGAGGTCGCCGCGACCTCGCCGGCACGCATCACCCCCGACTACGGCTGGGAGTTCGTCTCGCTCGAGGTCGGCGAGGGGGACCGCCCCGTCACGGTCACGCTGGAGCGCACGGATGGACCCGACGCCGGTCAGCAGCGCACGGTGCGCGCACGGTACGTCGTCGGCTGCGACGGCGCGCGCAGCAAGGTGCGCCAGGTGATCGGGCGTCGGCACATCGGCGACCAGTCCCGGCACGCGTGGGGCGTGATGGACGTGCTGGCGGTCACCGACTTCCCCGACATCCGCATCAAGTGCGCGATCCAGTCCGAGCATGGCAGCATCCTGCACATCCCCCGCGAGGGCGGCCACCTGTTCCGCATGTACGTCGACCTGGGCGAGGTGCCCGAAGGCGACAACGGCAAGGTGCGCACGACCCCGCTGGAGACGATCATCTCCAAGGCCAACGCGATCCTCGGGCAGTACACGCTCGAGGTGAAGGACGTCGCCTGGTGGTCGGTGTACGAGGTCGGGCACCGTGTGACCGACAAGTTCGACGACATCGATCCCGGCCAGGACGGCACCCCGCACGTGTTCATCTGCGGGGACGCCTGCCACACCCACAGCGCCAAGGCCGGCCAGGGCATGAACGTGTCGATGCAGGACGGGTTCAACCTCGGCTGGAAGCTCGGATCGGTGCTCACCGGGCGGGCGCCCGAGACGCTCCTGTCGACGTACTCCGCGGAGCGGCAGGAGATCGCGCAGAACCTGATCGACTTCGACAAGGAGTGGTCGAGCCTCATGGCCAAGAAGCCTGAGGAGTTCGACAGTCCCGAGGAGCTCGCCGAGTTCTACACGGCCACGGCGGAGTTCCCCGCCGGGTTCATGACGCAGTACCGGCCGTCGATGATCGTCGGCGAGGCGACGCACCAGGACCTGGCCACGGGCTTCCCCGTCGGCAAACGCTTGAAGTCGGCGCCCGTCGTGCGCATCGGCGACGCGGTGCCCGCCCACCTCGGCCACCACGCCCGGGCCGACGGCCGGTGGCGCATCTACGCCTTCGCCGACCGCGACGCGTCGGCGCTGCGGGAGTGGGCGGACTGGCTGGCGACGGCATCCGCGTCGCCGGTTCTGCGCTTCACCCCGGCGGATGCCGATCTCGACGCCGTGTTCGACGTGAAGGCGGTCTACCAGCAGGACCACTCCGAGGTCGAGATGGCGGAGATCCCCTCGGTGTTCCTGCCGCGGGTGGGGCCCTTCGGGCTGATCGACTACGAGAAGATCTACGCCGCGCGTCCCGACGAGGACATCTTCGCGCTGCGCGGCATCGACCGGGGCGGGGCCGTGGTCGTCGTGCGTCCCGACCAGTACGTCGCGCACGTGCTGCCGCTGTCGGCCACGGGGGAGCTCGCGGACTTCTTCGCCCAGCACATGACGGAGCCCGCCGAGTCGCGCGCCACCACCGCGCCGCTGGGCGTGGCGGCGCCCGTCGCCTAGACCCGTTCCCGGGAGAGGTGTCCCCCCGCCCTCTCCCGGGAACGGCCTCGCCGCCGTCCGCGCGCCGCGTGTGCGTGTGTGCGTGTGCCGTGCCCGCGCGCCCGCGCGCCCGCGTGCCCGCGTGCCCGCGTGCCCGCGCGGTTCCGGTGTCGCTTTCGCACGGTGCCCGCTCGCGCGATCCGCCGTTCGCGACACCGGAGCAGCGCGTCGAGCCGTACCCGGAGCCCGGCGGTGCGCTCGCGTGCCCGCGCGGTTCCGGTGTCGCTTTCGCACGGTGCCCGCTCGCGCGATCCGCCGTTCGCGACACCGGAGCAGCGCCCGCGCGCGCCGCGCCGCGCCCCGCCCGCCCGCGCCGCGGGCACGCGGGCGGGTCAGGAGTTCACGCGGATGATCTCCTGCTGGTACGGGGCGACGACCGACGACGAGATGCGCACATCCAGCAGCAGGTACGGGCGTTCGGATGCCGCCTGGGCGGTCCACTCCGCCAGCACCTGCAGGTCGGCGAGCTCCCGCACGACCACGCCGTGGGCGCCGACGGCGGATGCCAGACCGGCGAAATCCACGTCGGGGATCATCATCGGGCCGCGGGCGACGCCCTTCAGCCCGTACAGGTTCACCTCGGCGCCGTAGGCCCCGTCATTCCACACCACGGCCAGGCCCCGCCCGCCGGCCACGCGCACCGCCGACTCCAGGTCGGCCAGCGCCATGAGGCCACCGCCGTCGCCGGTGGTCAGCACCACCGTGGCATCCGGTTGGGCCAGCGCCGCGCCGGGGACGCTCGGGAAACCCAGGCCGATCGACTGGAACGCGGTGCCGATCATCATCATGCGGTCGGGAGAGGCCACCGGCCAGTACATGTTCGCCCAGCCGATGAAGTGACCGCCGTCCGAGACCACCACGCGGTCCTCCGGCAGCAGCTCGCCGATACGCGCCGCCACCGCGCGAGGGTCGAGGCGACCGTCGGTGGCGAACTGCTCACCGGCCTCCTGAGTGCGCAGCGCCGCCGCGTCCAGCGACTCCCGCCAGCCCGACCCCGCCGGTCGCAGCTGATCCAGCTCGTCGGCGAGGGCGGCGGCCACCACGGCCGCGTCGCCGCGCACGAAGGAGCCGACGTGCGGATGGGTCGCCGCCGGGGCGGTGTCGACCTGCACCACCCGGGTGCCGGGGGCGAACAGGTCGCCGAAGCGCATCGTGAACTGGTTCAGCGACGCGCCGAAGACCACCGCGACGTCGGCCTCGCGCACCTGCTGCATCGCTTCCTCCGCGCCGAACCCGCCGGTCACGCCGAGGTCGTACTCCGGGCGGGGGAACACCCCGCGCCCGAGCGCGGTGGTGGCGGTGACCGCCCCCACGGCGTCGGCGATGCGCCCGAGCGCCTCCCCGGCGCCGGCGACCCACGCGCCCCGGCCCGCGAGCAGCAGCGGGCGCTGCGCGCCGGCCAGCGCGCGGGCGAGCTCGGCCACCGCGGCCTGGCCGAAGCCCGACGGCTGCAGCGGCGCCGGCAGCGCGGGCGCCGGCGCGGTGGGGATGGGGCCGGCCTCGCGCGTGGCCACGTCGTAGGGGATCGCCAGCACCGTCGGCACCCGGTACGTCAGGGCGTGCTCGATCGCGATGACGGTGGTCGCGGCGGCATCCGTGCGTCCCACGGTGTAGGTGCGGGCGCCGACCGCCGCCGCCAGGGCGATCTGGTCGACATCCCACGGGCGGGGGCCCGATGTGGGCTCGTCGCCCACGACGAGCACCAGCGGCACGTGCGCCTGCACCGCCTCGGCCAGCGCGGTGAGGGTGTTGGTGAAACCGGCGCCGTACGTCGCCGTGGCGGCGGCCAATCGCCCCGAGGCGCGGTGATAGGCGTCGGCGGCGACGACGGCGCCCGCTTCGTGGCGCACGGCGGTGAAGGAGGCATCGGTGTCGCGCACCAGGGCGTCGAGGAACCAGGCGTTGCCGTTGCCCATCAGCCCGAAGACGTGATCGATCTGGGTGGCGAGGGTGACGGCGACGTGCGCGGAGACGGAAGGCATGGGCGGTGCTCCAGGTACAGGGACGGTGAATGGATGCCGTGTGTGTCTGGCTCACCCGCCCGCGACCATCGTCGGTCGTGGCCTCGAGGTGGCTGCGTGCCCCTTTTTCGGGCACCGGCGGCGCGCGCGGCCGCTGGACGGTACGAGTATAGGGGGACGCGTTCGGCACGCGATCGTATACGATCATCGTGACGCGTGTCTGCGGCATCCACCGACGAAGGAGTCTTCATGAGCGACGAGCGTGAGATCGAGCTGCTGGCCGGCGTGCCGGACGGGCTGTTCATCGACGGCGTGTGGCGCGCCGCTGCGGACGGCGCGACGCTCGATGTGGTCGACCCCGCCACGGGCGACGTCGTGAAGACCATCGCCAGCGCCTCGGTCGCCGACGGCGTGGCCGCACTGGATGCCGCCGATGCGGCGTTCCCGGCCTGGGCTGCGACCCCGGCCCGCGAGCGCGCCGAGATCCTCCGCCGCGCGTTCGACCTGCTGCAGGAGCGCAAGGAGGACTTCGCCCTGCTCATGACCATCGAGATGGGCAAGCCCCTCGCCGAGGCCCGCGGCGAGGTGGCGTACGGCGGTGAGTTCCTGCGGTGGTTCAGCGAGGAGGCGGTGCGCGCGAACGGGCGCTACGGGGCGAACCCCGAGGGCACCGGTCGCATGATCGTCACCCAGCACCCGGTGGGGCCCTGCTTCCTCATCACGCCGTGGAACTTCCCCCTCGCCATGGCGACCCGCAAGATCGCGCCCGCGCTCGCCGCCGGCTGCACCGTCGTGATCAAGCCCGCCGCCCTCACCCCGCTCACCACCCTCGCCTTCGCGAAGCTGCTGGAGGATGCCGGGCTGCCCGCCGGGGTCGTGAACGTCGTCACGACCGCGTCGTCGGGGCCGATGTCCGACGCGATCATCGCCGACCCCCGTCTGCGCAAGCTCTCGTTCACCGGCTCGACGCCCGTGGGGGTGTCCCTGCTGGAGAAGGCCGCGAAGGGCGTGCTGCGCACGTCGATGGAGCTCGGCGGCAACGCGCCGTTCATCGTGTTCGACGACGCGGACCTCGACAAGGCCGTCGACGGAGCCATCGCGGCGAAGTTCCGCAACATCGGCCAGGCCTGCACGGCGGCCAACCGCTTCATCGTGCACCGCGCGGTCGCGGACGAGTTCGCCCGCCGGGTCACCGAGCGCGTCGAGTCGTTCCGCACCGGGCGCGGCACCGAGGAGGGCGTCGTCATCGGCCCGCTCATCGACGACAAGGCGGTGGCCAAGACCGGTCAGCTGGTGGCCGACGCTGTCGAGCGCGGCGCCACGCTGCGCACCGGCGGTGCCGAGATCGACCGCCCCGGCTCATTCTTCGCCGCCACGGTGCTCAGCGACGTGCGGCCCGGCAGCGAGATCCTCCGCGAGGAGATCTTCGGCCCGGTGCTGGCGATCGTGCCCTTCGATGACGAGGACGACGCGGTTCGCATCGCCAACGACACCGAGTACGGCCTGGTCTCATACGTCTACACCGAGAGTCTCAGCCGCGGTCAGCGGATGATCGAGCGGCTGCAGACGGGCATGATGGGCCTGAACGTGGGGGTCGTCTCGAATGCGGCCGCGCCGTTCGGCGGCTGGAAGATGTCGGGCCTCGGGCGCGAGGGCGGCGCCGAAGGCATCCACGAGTACCTGCAGACGAAGTACACCCTCACCGCGAACCCCTTCGCCTGACGTCCCCGCGCACAACGTCGCCGAAGGCGGGGCCCGGTGCCCGCGCGGGCGGCATTCCGGCCCTGGCGCGGGCGTCGTGGCGACATCGTGCACGCCGCGCGGCGCCGAGTGCGGATGGCCCGGGCGGCTCGCATCGCACGGGGTGGCCGTGGTCCCCGCGCACAACGTCGCCGAATCCGGCGCCGGGTGCCCGCGCGGGCGCGCGCACAACGTCGCCGAATCCGGCGCCGGGTGCCCGCGCGGGCGGCATTCCGGGCCTGGCGCGGGCGTGGTGGCGACATTGTGCACACCGGTGCACGGCGACCCCTGCCGCGGACGTCGGCAGGGTCGTCCATGATGAGCGGATGGATGCCGCCTCCCTCCGCCGCGAGCGCCTGCGCTCCCAGCGGCTGAGCGCTCCGGCTGCCACGGTCGCCGAGGCGGCATCCCACATGCTGGCCGTGCAGGCTCAGGAGTTCTGGGGCGGGCGGTGGGCGCTGGCGGCCCGCACCCGCGGCTCGCCGACGCTGAGCGACGTGGATGCCGCCTTCGACCGCGGCGACCTGGTGCGCGCGTGGACGATGCGCGGCACGATCCACATCGTGCCCGCCCGGGACCTGGCCTGGGTGCTCTCGCTCACCGGAGCACGGCAGCGGCAGCAGGCGGCGGGCGTGCACCGAGCCGAGGGCATCGACGACGCGGAGTCGCTGCGGGCCGAGCGCGCGGTGCGTGCAGCCCTTCGCGGAGGGGGCAGGCTCACACGTGCGGAGCTGTTCGCGGCGCTCGAGGCTGCCGGCGTCTCCACAGCGCGGCAGCGCGGCTACCACCTGCTGGTGATGCTCTCGACGCGGCTGGTCGTCTGCCAGGGCCCCGTCGTCCCCCGCGCAGACGGGCCGACGCGGGAGCAGAGCTTCGTGCTGGTGGACGAGTGGGCGGGCGAACAGGACACCCCCGCAGACCCGCTCGCCGCCTTCTTCACGCGCTTCGTCACGGGACACGGACCCGCAGGCGCACGGGATTTCGCCTGGTGGTCGGGGCTGCCGCTCGGGGTGGCGCGTGCGGCTGCCGAGGCGGCCGCCGACGAGGTCGAGCCGGTGGGCGGTGCCGGCGGGGGCGCGCGGTTCGTGCGCCGGGGGCCGGCGCCCCGCCGCATCGGCACCGCGCCCCCGGTGCTGGCCCTGTCGCCCTTCGAGGAGCTGTATCTGCCCTACGCCGATCGCGCCGTGATGTGCCCGGCCCCCTTCCTGCCCGAGGTGGGGCCGTCCAAGAACGGGATGGTCCGACCGATCCTGGTGGCGGACGGGGAGGTCTGCGGCGTCTGGTCGCACTCCCGCGCCGCGGGCAGGCATGCGGTGGCGCCGGAGGCTCGGCTCTTCGGGGCGCCCGCAGCGACCCCGCCGTCCGCCGACGTCGCCGCGGCGCTCGCGCGCTTCCTGCGGTTCGTCACGTCCTGAGGCCCGTCACCCCTGCGCGTGCCGCTCCAGGAAGTCGTACACCTCGGTGTCATCGACGCCGGGGAAGGCTCCCCGCGGCAGGGGCGAGAACATCTGCATGTGCACGCGCGCGCTCGGCCACGCCTTGCCCTGCCAGCGGGCGGCGACGTCGGCGGGCGGGCGACGGCAGCACGCCTCATCGGGGCACGACGATGTCGCCCGCTTGGGGGTCTCCCTGCCGCGGAACCACCGCGCGTCGTCGAAGGGCACGCCCACGGTGATCGAGAACTCGCCGTCGGAGGTGCTGCCGGTCTGGGTGGAGCACCAGAAGGTGCCCCCCGGGGTGTCGGTGTACTGGTAGTGCTCGGTGGTGCGGTTGTGCTCCTCGAAGGCCGACCGCGCGAGGAACCGCTTGCACACGATCTGCCCTTCCACCGCTCCGGTGACGTCCATCGGCAGCGGCAGGCCGTCGTTCTCGTACACGCGGGAGATGGCGCCGGTGCCGTCGACGCGCAGGAAGTGCAGCGGGATGCCGAGGTGCGTGGTCAGCAGGTTGGTCATCCGCATCCCCGCGGCCTCGTGGGTCACGCCGAACGCGTCGCGGAAGTCCTCCACGGCGAGGTTGCGGTCGCGCTTGGCCTGCTGGAGGAAAGCGACGGATGCCGCTTCGGGCATGAGACAGCAGGCGGCGTAGTAGTTGATCTCGAGCCGCTGCTGCAGGAAGTCGGCGTAGTCGGTGGGTTGGCGGTGCCCGAGCAGCCGGTGCGCCATGGCCTGCAGTGCCATCGACCGCAGTCCGTGACCGCCGGGGATGGATGCCGGAGGCAGGTAGATCCGCCCGTTCTCGAGATCGGTCACCGAGCGGACGGACGTCGGCAGGTCGCCGGCGTAGATGAGCTCGAATCCCAGCTGCGAGGCCATGATGCTCACGGTCCGGTGGGTGAGGGCTCCCGACACGTGTCCGGCGGCTTTCAGCTGCTTCTCCGCCAGGGCTTCGATCTCGGGGAGGTGGTTGTGCCGGGTGCGCATGGCCAGCCGCAGCTCGGTGTTGGCCCGCCGGGCCTCCTCCGGAGTCGCGATCGCCTCCCGCTCCCGCCGCTGCAGCTCGCGGTGCAGGCCGATGATCGACTCGATGGTCTCGTCCGGCATCCCTTTGGTCACCTTCACCGGCGCGACCCCCAGCCGGCGGAACACGGTGCTGGACTGCGCGCGCTCGAGCTCGATCTCCAGCGCCGCGCGGCGGTTGGGCGGCTCGGCGGAGAGCAGACTCGCGACGTCGGTGCCGGTGGCATCCGCGATGGCCTGCAGCAGCGACAGCTTCGGCTCGCGCTTGCCGTTCTCGATGAGGCTCAGCTGGCTGCCGGCGACGCCCACGGTCGCACCGAGCTCGTCGAGCGTGAGCCCTCGCTCCAGGCGGTGATGGCGGATGCGATGGCCCAGGGTCGCCAGTTCGATCGAGGAGGTCGGCATTCCTTGATGCTAACGAAAGATCCGAGATTCTTACTGCCGCAATTTGCGATAAGACACCCCTTGAGCACGTCATTCTGAGGATGTTCCCCCCTGAAGGAGAGATCATGGCCCTCGCAGACATCTTCGCCCGCCCCGCCCCGAGCCCGGCGCGCACCGCTCCCGCGGCCGTGTCGTACGGTGCCCGCCCCACCCTCACCGGCGAGGGTGCCGAGGCGCTGTACAACTGGGTCGACGAGATCGCCGCGCTGACCCAGCCCGACCGCATCCACTGGGTCGACGGCTCCGCTGCGGAGAACGAGGCTCTGCTGCGCGAGATGGTCGACGAGGGCAAGCTCATCAAGCTCAACCCGGAGTGGCGACCCGGCTCGTACCTGGCACGCTCGCACCCGAGCGACGTCGCCCGCACCGAGGCGCGCACCTTCATCGCCTCGGAGCGTGAGCAGGACGCCGGCCCCACGAACAACTGGATCGCCCCCGACGAGATCCGCGGCACCATCACCCCGCTGTTCGCCGGCTCCATGCGCGGACGCACGATGTACGTCGTGCCGTTCTCGATGGGAGCCGTCGGCGGCCCGCTCTCGCACATCGGCGTGCAGATCACCGACAGCGCGTACGCGGTGACATCCATCGGGATCATGACGCGCGTCGGCGGCAGCGTGCTCGAGGCGATCGAGGCGGGCAAGCCCTGGGTCAAGACGGTGCACTCCGTCGGCGCGCCGCTCGCGCCGGGCGAGCAGGACGTGGCGTGGCCGTGCAACGACGAGAAGTACATCGTGCACTTCCCCGACACCCTCGAGGTGTGGTCGTACGGCTCCGGCTACGGCGGCAACGCGATCCTCGCCAAGAAGTGCTTCGCGCTGCGCATCGCGTCGGTGATCGGCCGCGACGAGGGGTGGCTGGCCGAGCACATGCTGCTCATCCGCGTCATCGACCCGAAGGGGAAGGCGTTCCACATCGCAGCGGCGTTCCCCTCGGCCTGCGGCAAGACCAACCTCGCGATGCTCCGCCCCACCCTGCCGGGCTACCGTGTCGAGACTCTCGGCGACGACATCACCTGGATCCGCCCGGGCGAGGACGGGCGGCTGTGGGCCATCAACCCCGAGGCCGGGTTCTTCGGTGTCGCACCCGGCACCGGCGAGTCGACAAACGTCACCGCGGTGGAGACCCTGTGGGGAAACACGATCTTCACCAACGTCGCGCTGCGCCCCGACGGCGACGTGTGGTGGGAGGGGCTCACCGATGAGGCGCCGGCACAGCTGACCGATTGGGAGGGCAACCCCTGGACGCCCGCCAGCGGCCGCCCCGCCGCCCACCCCAACTCGCGCTTCACCGTCGCCGCGGCGCAGTGCCCGCAGATCGCCGGCGACTGGGACGCGCCCGAGGGCGTGCCGCTGGACGTCATCCTCTTCGGCGGCCGCCGGGCGACCAACGTTCCGCTCGTGGTCGAGGCCACCGACTGGGCGCACGGGGTCTTCCTGGGCTCGAACATCTCCTCCGAGCGCACCGCCGCCGCGGAGGGCACAGTCGGCGAGCTGCGCCGCGACCCCTTCGCGATGCTGCCCTTCTGCGGCTACAACATGGCCGACTACTTCGCGCACTGGCTGAAGGTCGGGCAGAAGGTGCGGTTCGACCGCGCCCCGCGCATCTTCCAGGTCAACTGGTTCCGCAAGGGCTCGGATGGTCGCTTCCTGTGGCCGGGCTTCGGTGACAACTCCCGCGTGATCGACTGGATCGTGCGGCGGGTCGAGGGCACCGTGCCCGCGGTGGACAGCCCCATCGGCCGCCTCCCGCGGGTGGAGGACCTGAACCTCGACGGGGTGGCCGTCAGCCAGGACGACCTCGACGAGCTCTTCGCCATCGATCCCGACCTGTGGCTGCAGGAGGCCGACCTCACCGAGGAGTTCTACCGCACCTTCGACGGTCGCGTCCCGGCCACGCTGCAGGCGGAGCTCGCCGCGCTGCGGTACCGACTGAAGCTCGCCCAGCAGAGCTGAGGCATCCGGGGGGAGCCTCAGCGCGGATGCCGCGGGCCAGCCCTGCGGCATCCGTCGCTGCGCGCCCGCCCCGCCCCGGCGCTCGCGCGCGCGCAGGGCGGGCCCGGTCAGACCAGCAGCTGGTGCTTCGCGAGGTCGCGGTACAGCGGTGTCGACGCGACCAGTTCGGAGTGGGTGCCCTGACCGACGACCTCGCCGCGGTCGATGACCACGATGTGGTCGCTGTCGACCACCGTCGACAGGCGGTGCGCGATCACGATGAGCGTGCGACCGGTGGCCACCGCGTCGATCGCCTCGCGCATGCGCTGCTCGTTGAGGCCGTCGAGGGACGACGTCGATTCGTCCAGCAGCAGGATCGGCGGGGCGGCCAGCAGCGCCCGCGCGATCGCGAGCCGCTGGCGCTCGCCGCCCGAGAGCATGACGCCGGCCTCGCCCACGGGGGCCTCTAGCCCCAGCGGGCTGCGTTCGAGCACGTCGCCGAGGTTGACGTCGCGCAGCACCCGCTCGCACTCGGCGTCGGATGCCGTGGGGGAGGCGAGCCGCAGATTGTCGGCGATGGTGCCGGCGAGGGTCGGGGCGTCCTGCTCGACGTAGCCGAGCTGGGCGCGCAGCTCGCCGCGGTCGAGGCTGCGGATGTCGCGGCCGTGCAGCAGGATCGCTCCGCCGGTCGGGTCGTAGAACCGCTCGATCAGGGCGAGGGTGGTGCTCTTGCCGGCGCCGGACGGGCCGACCAGCGCCACCCGGGCGCCCGCCGGAACCGAGAACGACACCCCCCGCAGCACGTCGTCGTCACGGTGCTCGCCATCGGCCAGCTCGACCGCTGCGGCGTCCACGTGCGCATCGGCGAGCGCGCGCAGGGCCTCGCTCTCGGCGCTGCGCCGGGCGGCGACCACGGCCTCGGGGTAGCGGAACCGCACGTCGCGGAACTCGATCGCGGGGGCGTCGTCCGGTCGCTCCGACGGCGCCACGGCGGCCGCGGCGATGGTCGCGTCGTCGCCGGTCTCCGTCGGCAGGTCCAGCACCTCCTGGATGCGTCCGAGGGCGCCCAGGGCCTGGTTGACCGACGTGATCGCGCCGAAGAACGACGCGAGCGGCTGCACGAGGAAGAAGAGGAACATCACGAAGGTGACGAGCTGGGCGATCGAGATCGCGCCGGATGCCACTCGGAACCCGCCCACGCCGAGCACGACGAGCAACGACACCTGCAGGGCGACCCCGGCCACGGGAACCACCAGCGCCGAGGCCTTCGCGACCCGCACACCGGCGTCGTAGGCGCCGCGTGCCGTCTCGTCGATGGCCTGCTGCTCGCGCTCGGCGGCGCCCGCGGCGCGGATGGTGCGGATCGAGCCGATCGCGCGCTCCACCCCCGACGACAGCTCGCCGACCTTCTGCTGCTGCGCCTGCGTGGCCGAGCGGATGCGGCCGCTGAGCAGCCCCACGACGGTGGCCGACGCGCCGATCACCACGAGGATGAGCAGCAGCAGCAGCGGGTCGATGAGGAGCATCGCGACCATCGCGCCGACGAAGATGAGGACGCTGCCGATCGAGTCGGCGAACCCCTGCGTGAGGACGGCGTACAGCAGTGTCGTGTCGGTGCCCACGCGTGAGACGAGGTCGCCGGTGCGCCGTGCGTCGAATTCCCTGATGGGCAGATGCAGCAGGCGGGCGATGAGGCGTCGGCGGCTGGAGTACACCACGGCGGTGCCGGTGCGCTGCAGCAGATAGTGCTGCCATGCGCCGATCAGCGAGGATGCCACGACGAGGCCCACCAGCACCCACACGAGGGTGCCGAGCACCTCTCCGCCCTGCACCCGCTCGATCACCTGGCCCACGACGAGCGGCTGGCCGAGCGTCGCGAGCGCCTCGAACACGCTGAGGGCTGCGACGACGACGAGCACGCGCTTGTGCTCCAGCAGGAAGGGCAGCAGCTGCTTCAGGCTCGCGCGGGGGCCGTCGGAGGCCGCGCTGCGACCGCGACGGCCGCGGGAGGGGCGGGGGGAGGACATGGCGGATACCTCGTTCGTCCGTGGGGGGGTCATCGTCGACCGTACTTCCTGTGCGCTGCTTGTTTGCTGACGCCGAGGGCTGCGGCGATCGCCTGCCAGGAGAACCCGAGGTTGCGGGCGCGGCGCACCTGCGCCTCCTCGGCGCGGGAGAGCTCCCGGCGCACCTCGGTCAGGCGGTGCAGCTCGGCGATCGGCTCCCGCTCGCCTGGTGAGCCGATCAGCGTGCGGATGTCGTCTGCGCTCATGGTGCCCTCCTTCGGGGGTCAACAATAGTTGACGGGGAGGAGCGCAGTCAACATCTGTTGACATTCCTCGCCTCCGGTGTCGGAGCGCGGCGCTACTGTGGTGCGGTGCCAGAACCGGTCATCTCCGCCCGCAACCTCGTCAAGGCCTATCGTGCGAAGGGCAAGCCCGACTTCGTCGCCGTCGACGGGCTGTCGTTCGAGGTCGCGCCGGGCGAGTCCTTCGGGCTGCTCGGCCCCAACGGCGCCGGCAAGTCCACGACGATGAAGATGATCGGGGCGGTGTCGACCCGCACCGGTGGCGACCTGCAGATCCTCGGACTCGACCCCGACCGCTACGGGCCCGAGATCCGGTCGCGTCTGGGAGTCGTGCCGCAGCAGGACAACCTCGACGGCGAGCTGAACGCCCGCGAGAACCTCTACATCTACGGTCGCTACTTCGGCCTGCCCGGTCGGGTGTGCGCGGAGAAGGCCGACGAGCTCCTGGCGTTCGCCCAGCTGCAGGACAAGGCCAAGAGCAAGGTCGACCAGCTCTCGGGAGGGATGAAGCGCCGGCTGACGATCGCGCGCGGCCTCATCAACGACCCGCGCATCCTGCTCCTGGACGAGCCGACGACGGGACTGGACCCGCAGGCGCGCCATGTGCTGTGGGACCGCCTGTTCCGGCTCAAGGAGCGCGGCACCACGCTCGTGCTGACGACGCACTACATGGACGAGGCCGAGCAGCTCTGCGACCGGCTCGTCGTCGTGGACGAGGGGCGCATCATGGCCGAGGGCACGCCCGCCTCGCTCATCCGCGAGCACTCCAGCCGTGAGGTGCTGGAGGTGCGCTTCGGCTCGGCGCGCAATGAGCAGGTCGCCGCGCAGCTGCACGGCATCGGCGAGCGGGTCGAGGTGCTGCCCGACCGCATCCTCATCTACGCGCACGACGGCGAGCAGGCCTTGGAGCGGGTCACGGCGACCGGCCTCGAGCCGATCACGAGTCTGGTGCGGCGCTCGTCGCTCGAGGACGTGTTCCTGCGGCTCACGGGAAGGTCGCTGATCGAATGACGGCCGCGAACGACCCGCAGGCGCCGCAGACGGCGGCGGCGGCGAACCCGTCGCTCGACGAGATGCGCGCCGAGGCGCTGGAGTGGGGTCGCAAACCCCGCGCCCGCGGTGCCTGGTACGTCACCGAGCACATGGTGCGCGCGATGCGCGCCTACGGCTGGACGATCGTCGTCGGCGCCCTCGGGCAGCCTGTGCTGTACCTGCTGGGTATGGCCGTGGGTCTGGCCGCCCTCATCGACGCGCCCGTCGTCGACCGCGGGCAGGAGGTGGACTACCTCGTCTTCGTCGCGCCCGCGCTGCTGATGACGGCGGCGATCGCCGTGGCATCGGAGGAGTTCACCTACCCGGTCATGGCCGGGTTCAAGTGGCGCCGGTACTTCTACGGCTTCAGCGCCTCGCCGCTGTCTTCGGCCCAGATCGCCGGGGGAGTGGTCGCCGGCGCCGCCGCGCGCATGGTCGTGACGGTCGTCCTGTACTACCTGTTCCTGTGGCTCTTCGGTGCCGTCCCCGACCCGGCGACCGGATGGCTGTCGATCTTGGCGGGCCTCGCCGCCGGGCTCGCCTTCGGCATCCCGATCATGGCCTACGCGGCATCGATCGAAGACGACAAGGGACAGTTCGCGCTGGTGCAGCGGTTCATCTTCATGCCGATGTTCCTCTTCTCCGGCACCTTCTATCCGCTCTCGGAGCTGCCGGGATGGCTGCAGTGGATCGGCTGGATCTCGCCCCTGTGGCACGCCACCGAGCTCGGGCGGGCGGCGACCTACGGCGACGGGCTGCCGCCGATGCTCGCGGTGCACGTCGGCTACCTGCTCGTGCTGGCCATCGCGGGCTGGCTGCTCGGTCGTCACTTCTTCGAACGGAGGCTCGCCAAGTGAGCGCGACATACGCCACGGGGCCGCAACCGCCCGCCGGACCGCCCGAGGCCGTCGCGCGCCGCGGCGGGGTGCGGGCGCTGTGGGCGGGCAACCCCTGGGCCGTCGTGCAGCGGGGGCTGCTCGCCGCGCGCTCGTCCAGCTGGGTCGTGGTGTTCTCCGGCTTCTTCGAGCCGGTGTTCTACCTGGCCTCGATGGGCATCGGGCTCGGGGCGCTCATCGGCGACGTGCAGACCAGCGCCGGCGTGGCGGTGTCGTACGCGGCGTTCATCGCGCCGGCGCTGCTGGCGGTGTCGGCGATGAACGGCGCGGTGTACGACTCCACCTGGAACGTCTTCTTCAAGCTCAACTACGGCAAGCTCTACGAGGGGATGCTGTCGACGTCACTGGGCCCGCTGGACGTCGCCCTCGGCGAGATGCTCTACGCGCTGCTGCGGGGCCTCCTCTACGCCACCGGGTTCCTCATCATCATGCAGATCCTGGGATTGAACCTCGCCCCCACGGCGATCCTCGCCATCCCCGCGGTTCTGCTGATCGCCTTCGGGTTCGCCAGCCTCGGCATGGCCGTCACCAGCTACATGAAGACGTTCCAGCACATGGACTGGATCAATTTCGTGCTGCTGCCGATGTTCCTGTTCTCGTCGACCCTGTACCCCATCACGGTGTACCCCGAGGTCGTCCAGTGGATCGTGATGGCGTTCCCGCTCTGGCACGGAGTGGAGATGATCCGCGGGTTCACGACCGGCGCGATGAGCCCCGACATGGGCTGGCACATCCTCTACTACGTCGTGATGATCGTCGTCGGGCTGGTGTTCACCACCAAGCGCCTGCGTGCGCTGTTCCTCGACTGACGTCGGTCGCACGCTTCGGAACGCAGAACGGCGGATGCCGCGGAGCCTCGGCCCCGCGGCATCCGCCGTGCTGTCGGTCGCGTCAGAGCGAACCGGTGACGCCGAGACCGATGTTGGTCTCGTAGTCGACGTCCTTGGTCTCCTTGGAGAGCATCAGGGCGATGAAGGTCAGCACCGCCGAGCCGGTGAGATAGACACCGACCAGCCACGGCTGGCCGTCGGCCGCTGCCCACAGCGCCACCGCCACCAGCGGCGCGAGCGCCGCGCCCAGGATGGACGAGACGTTGTACGAGATCGCCGAGCCGGTGTAGCGCACGTTCGTCGGGAACAGCTCCGGCAGCACGGCGCCCATCGGGCCGAACGTCACGCCCATCAGCATGAACCCGAAGATCAGGAAGGCCTGCGTGAGGGCGCCGGTGAACATCGGATCGGCGTGCGGGAGCAGGAAGACGTTGAACAGCAGACCGAACACCGCGATGGCGGCGGTGACCCACAGCAGCAGCTTGCGACGTCCGATGCTGTCGGCGACGGGTCCGGACAGCAGCGTGAAGATGCCGAAGAACACCACGCCGATGATCTGCATGATCACGAAGTCGGTGTATCCGAACCCGAGCCCGGGCACGTAGGCGGCCGCGTCGAACGCCAGACCGTTGTCGAGGGCGGCCTGCTCGGCGGCCTCGAGCCCCGGCTTCGTGCCGTAGGACAGGGTGAAGCTCGTCATCAGGTAGAACAGCACGTAGGTCGCCAGCATGATGAACGTGCCGAGGATGAGCGGCCGCCAGTGGCGGCGGACGACCTCGCCGAGCGGGAACCTGCGGATCGCACCGGTCTTCTCCGCCTTCGCGAAGGTCTCGGACTCGACCAGCTTCAGTCGCACCCAGAGGCCGACGATGACCATCACCGCGGAGAAGAGGAACGGCACGCGCCAGCCCCACTCCAGGAAGTCCGCAGAGCGCTGGGCGGGGCCGTCGGGGTGGGGGAGTGCGAAGTTGATGATGAGGAAGACGCCGTTGGCGATGATGAATCCGATGGGGGCGCCGAGCTGCGGGAAGGTGCCGTACCAGGCGCGCTTGCCCTTCGGGGCGTTCTCGGTGGCCACGAGCGCCGCGCCGGACCACTCGCCGCCCAGCGCGAAGCCCTGTGCGAGGCGCAACGTCAGCAGCAGCAGCGCCGCCCACCAGCCGATGTCGTCATAGGTCGGCAGCAGACCGATGAGGAAGGTCGCGATGCCCATGGTCAGCAGCGAGCCGACGAGGGTGGCCTTGCGGCCGAACCGGTCGCCGAAGTGGCCGAACACGACCGCGCCGATGGGGCGGGCGACCATGGCAGCGCCGAACACGGCGAACGACGACAGCAGGGCCGTGGTCTCGTCGCCGGTGGGGAAGAAGAGGATGGGGAAGACCAGGACGGCGGCGGTCGCGTAGACGTAGAAGTCGTAGAACTCGATCGTCGTGCCGACCAGGCTCGCGGTGATGACGCGCGACCGGGGATTGGCGGGAGCGGTGGATGCCGCGGGTGCTGAGGACATGGAGGAGGATACCTGTCGACAAATGGTGGGCCCGTCCGGGTGGGACGGTCCGGTGGCAGGCGTCCGGAGCAGGGTGGTGCGGCGGGCGTCTCAGCGCTGAATCACCGGGCGCGCCCGCGTTGTCGCGGCCGCACGGTTGTTCATCCTAAGCCCCTGTCGGAATCCTTCCGGGATCGGCGCGGGATCAGCGCCAGATGACGGCGATGCCCGCGTTGAGCAGCGTGAGAACGCCCACCGACCAGAACATCGCGGTCGGCACGCCGCCGGTCTTGCGCTGGCGGGCGCCGCCGATCCCCATCACCGCACCGATGATGAGCAGCACGACGAGCTTGACGGCGAGCTTGGTGTAGTTCAGCTCGTGGTCGATGCCCCAGGGCGCGGCGAGGATCAGTCCCGCGATGAACGCGAGGGTCATCCCGACGTTCATGATGCGGGTGAACCGGCGCCTTCCGCCGAAGGCCTCTACCGCCCAGGCGCCGAAGAGCAGCGCGAAACCGGTGATGTGGATGAGGAGGACGACGTGCCGCAGGATCTCCATGGCCGACAGTGTAGACCCCGCCCTCAGCGACGCCGAGGGAGGCGGGCGTCAGCCGCGCAGCCCACGCAGCACGAGCGCCGTGCGCAGGGCGGCGTCCGCCGCCTCCGCGCCCTTGTCCTCCTGGGACCCCTCCAGGCCCGCGCGGTCCAGGCCCTGCTGCTCGTCGTCGAGGGTGAGCACCCCGAAGCCGACCGGCTTGCCGGTGTCCAGCGCGACGCGGGTGAGCCCGTCGGTCGCGGCCGCCGAGACGTACTCGAAGTGCGGCGTGCCGCCGCGGATGATGACACCGAGCGCGACGACGGCGTCGGCCCCGGCATCCAGCGCCGTCTTCGCCGCCACCGGCAGCTCGAACGAGCCGGGCACGCGCACCAGCGACCACTGCGCGCCCGAGGCGTCGAGGGCGCGCCGGGCGCCGGCGATGAGGCCGTCGGTGATGACGTCGTGCCAGGTGCCGGCGATGACGACGACGCGCAGGCCGCTGCCGTCGACGGGGGTGTGCTGCTCGGGGGAACCGGTGCCGCTCATGCGCTGGCCTCCTTCGTGCGCGCGAGCGCGCCGTCGAGATCGTCGCTGGCGATGATGTGGCCCATACGCTCGGCCTTCGTCACCAGGTACTGGTGGTTGTTGGGGCCCACGCCCACGAGCAGGGGGACCTGCTCGACGACGTCGAGGCCGAGGGCGCGCAGCTGCGCCACCTTGTCGGTGTTGTTGGTCAGCAGACGCAGCTCGTCCACGCCGAGATCGGCGAGGATGCCGGCCGCGGCGGCGTAGTCGCGCGCATCGGCGGGAAGGCCGAGCGCGAGGTTGGCGTCGACGGTGTCCAGCCCGTTCTCCTGCAGGCTGTACGCGCGCAGCTTGTTGATCAGGCCGATGCCGCGACCCTCATGGCCCCGCATGTACACCACGACGCCCCCGGCGACCGAGATCGCGTCGAGCGCGGCATCCAGCTGCGGACCGCACTCGCACTTGAGCGACCCGAACGCCTCGCCGGTGAGGCACTCGGAATGCACGCGCACCAGCGGTGCGTCCCCGGTGAGATCGCCCGAGACGATGGCGAGGTGGTCCGTGCCGGTGACGCGGTCCTTGTAGGCCAGCACCCGGAAGGTGCCGTGGGCGGTGGGCAGCTTGGCCTCCGCGCGAAGGCTCACCCGCCGCCGCTGCGGCCCGGAGTCGCCGGGGCCCTGCGGCTCGTGCTCGTCGAGGTAGGCCACGAGCTGCTCGATCGTGATGACGTGCAGCCCGTCGCGCTCGCCGAGCTCCATCAGCGCGGGCAGGCGCATCATCGATCCGTCGTCGGCGACGAGTTCGCAGATCGCGGCCACGGGCTCGAGGCCCGCCAGGCGCATGAGGTCGACGGAGGCCTCGGTGTGGCCGCCGCGCTCACGCACGCCGCCCTCCACCGCGCGCAGCGGCAGGATGTGGCCGGGACGGATCACGCTCGACGGAGTGGACCGGGGGTCGGCCAGCACATTGAGGGTGTGCGAGCGGTCGGCGGCGCTGATGCCCGTGGTGACGTTCTCAGCGGCGTCGACACTCACCGTGTACGCGGTGCCGCGGGCGTCTTCGTTGACCTCGACCATGGGCGGCAGATCGAGCCGGTCGGCCCATTCGGCGGGCATGGGGGCGCAGATGAAGCCGCTGGAGTGGCGGACCGTCCAGGCGATCCACTCGGGGGTGGCGAGCTGTGCCGAGATGACGACGTCGCCTTCGTTCTCGCGGTTCTCATCGTCGGCGACGATGACCGGGCGCCCGGCGCGCAGCGCCTCGAGGGCCTCGGGGATGGTGGAAAGGCTCATCGCGAGCCTCCTTCGTTCGGGACCGCCGGGGCGGTCGGGGGGAATGCGAGCAGGCGCTGCACGTGGCGCGCCAGAATGTCGGTCTCGAGGTTCACGCGGTCGCCGGGGGAGAGGGCGCCGAGCGTCGTGGCGGTGAGCGTCTCGGGGATGAGCGACACCTCGAACCACGCCTCCGCGGCGTCGGCGGGGCTCACGGCGCTGACGGTCAGCGACACGCCGTCGACGGCGATGGAGCCCTTGTCCACGACGAGGGGCGCGTGAGCGGGGTCGAGGGAGATCCGCAGCACCCGCCACTGGTCGCCGGGGCGCACCTCGAGCACCTCGCCGGTGCCGTCGATGTGACCCTGCACGATGTGGCCTCCCAGACGGCCGTGAGCGGCCATCGCCCGCTCGACGTTCACGCGCGTGCCGGTGCCGAGCCCGCCGAGGGTCGACATGTCGAGCGTCTGCTTCATGACGTCGGCGGTGAACACATCGCTCGCGCGGTCGACGACCGTCAGGCACACACCGCTGATCGAGATGGAGTCGCCGTGCCCGGCATCCGACACCGCCAGCGGGGCGCGCACGGTCAGTCGCACGCCGTCGCCGGACGGCTCGATGGCGGTGATCTCGCCCTGCTCCTCCACGATCCCGGTGAACATCAGGCGGTTCCTTCCTGTCGTGCGTCCCGCTCATGGCGGGCTGTCGCGACGATCAGCAGATCGTCGCCGAGTCGTTCGACGGATGCCACGCGCAGGCGCAGCTGCTCGTCGATGGTCGTCACCCCGACATCGCCCACGGCCGACACGGGGCCGCCGAGCAGGGTGGGGGCGAGGTAGACGAGGATCTCGTCTGCGAGGCCCGCGCGCAGGAAGGCGCCGGCCACGGTCGGGCCGCCTTCGACGAAGACGCGGTGCACGCCGCGCTCGCGCAGATCGTGCAGCAGGGATCCGGCGACGTCGCCGTGCTCGTCGAACAAGGTGCCGCCGCCGTGCTGCAGCAGCGGGCGGGGGTGGCGGGTGACGGCGGCGGATGCCGGCACGTCGCGGCGCCCGAGCACGACCGGCATCGGCTGCGCGTCGTACAGGGTGCCGTCGTCGCGCCGGGCGGTGAGGGCGGGGTCGTCGGCCAGCAGCGTGCCGGTGCCGACCACGATGGCATCCGCTTCCGACCGGCGACGGTGCACATCGGCACGGGCGGCGGGACCGGTGATCCACTGGCTCGTGCCGTCCGCGGCAGCGGCGCGGCCGTCGAGTGACTGCGCCCACTTCACCGTCACGTGGGGGCGGCCGAGCCGCTGCACGGTCAGCCACGAGTCCAGCAGGGCGCGTCCCTCGTCGGCGAGCACGCCGGGAACGACCTCCACCCCGGCGGCCCGCAGTCGCTCGGCCCCTCCCGAGGAGCGCTCGCCGGGGTCGTCGACGGCGTACACGACCCGGGCGATGCCGGCCTCGATGAGCGCCTCGCTGCACGGGCCGGTGCGACCGGTGTGGTTGCAGGGCTCGAGGGTGACCACCGCGGTGGCGCCGCGGGCGGCTCCCGGCGCGAGCGCGCGCAGGGCCTCCACCTCGGCGTGCGCGGTACCCGCGCCGTGGTGCCAGCCTTCGGAGAGAACGTCGCCGCCGGGGGAGAGCAGGACGGCGCCCACCTGCGGGTTCACCCCGCGGGGACCGCGCGCGGCCAGCGACAGCGCGCGGGCCATGGCCTCGCGTTCGCGATGTGTCGCGGTCATCCCTCGTCCTCCGGTCGGGTCTCCGGGGGCGGGTGGCCACAGACGACGCGCACCGCGTCGCCCCGTGCTGCCTCCCATCCGGACTGACGACTTGCGTCGCATCACCGTCGGTCCCGGATTTCCACCGGGTCAACCTCTGCCTCTCGGCGCGGGTTCGCGGACTGTCACCGCCGGTTCGGATTCTCACCGACCCCGGAGCACGTATTGCTCTCGAGTCTACTCAACGCGCTCTGGGGTCTTTCATTCCCCGACGGCCGAGCTCTCCCTCGTGACGAGACGGTAGGCGATCTCGACGCTGCGCGGCGGAGCCTCCGGCTCGTCCACGAGGGAGAGCACCTGCTCCACCGCGGTGTCGGCGATCGCCTTCTTGTCCGGCGCGACGGTCGTGAGGGAGGGGACGGAGAACTCCGCCTCCTGCACGTCGTCGATCGAGGCGATGGCGACGTCCTCGGGCACGCGCACGCCCGCATCGGCGAACGCGCGGACGGCGCCGAAGGCGAGCATGTCGGTGAAGCACACGAGTGCGTCGAAGCGCAGGCCGTGGGCGAGCGCACCGGTGACCCCGTCGTAGCCGGCTCGGCGCCCGAAGCGGTCGGTGTACAGGACCAGGTCGGGATCGAATGCGATGCCGGAGGACTCGAGTGCGTCGCGGTACCCCTGCAGACGGAGTCTGGCGCTGCGGTAGAGGTCGGAGTGGTAGGCGCCGAGCACGGCGATGCGCCGCCGACGCTGCTCGAGCAGGTGCCGGGTGATGTCGGTCGTCGCCTGCACGTTGTCGATGGCGATGCCGGTGTGGCGGGGGCTGGAGATCTGCTCCCCGATCAGCACGGTGGGAACGCTCGGGGTCGCGGCGTGGAACTCCTCGTCGGTGAGGGTGAAGGGGCTGAAGATGAGGCCGTCGACGAGATGCGAGGTGAACTCGCGCAGCATGCGCAGCTCGTTGTCCTTGCGCCCCGCCGTCTGTGTGGCGATCACGGTGTAGCCGCGCGCGTGGGCGGCGGACTCGACCAGCTCCGACAGCTCTGCGAAGTAGGGCTGCGACAGTTCCGGCACCGCGAATCCGAGGATGCGCGTGCGCCCCTCCCGCAGCCGGCGGGCGGAGATGTTGGGCTTGTAGTTGAGCTCCTCGATCGCACGCAGCACCCGCTCCCGCGTGCTGTCGCGCACGTACTCGTACTCGTTGACGACGTTGGACACCGTGCGGGGCGATACCCCCGCGAGCTGTGCGACGTCGCGCATGCTCGTGGCCATCCCGCCCCCCTCGTCGGTGTCTGCGTGTGCGTCCAGGGCGCCGCGAAGCGGTGCCGAGTTGACAACGAGTATGTCGCGTGGGCAGACTGATCGCGCAATTTGCAACGTGGCAAGAAATGAGCATCATGGCGACGATCCAGGCCGAGCGAGCGGTGGCGACCGCGCGTGCGTCCCGCGGCGGCAAGAGCGGCCTGAGGTACGGGATCGCGTTCATCGGGCCCTTCGTGGCCCTCTATGTGGTGTTCGTGCTCATCCCCGTCGTGCAGGCGGTCGTGATGAGCGTCCACGACTGGGACCTGCTCGGCCACACACGCGAGTTCATCGGCGTGGACAACTACGTCCGGATGCTGTGGGGCGTGGACATCACGTGGAGCATGGGCCATCTGTTCTGGTGGCGCCTGGCGGTTCTCGCGCTCGCCGCCGTGGTCGTGGTCAGCGCCGTGCGGCGGCGCCGCCTGACGGTGTGGAACGCCGCCGGAGCCATCGGCCTCGTCGCCATCGCCTTCGCGCTCGGGTTCCACCCGGGTGAGACCGGCTTCTGGTACGACCCGCGGTTCTGGACGGCGCTGCAGAACACGCTGCTGTTCACCGCTGTCTCCACGCCCCTCATCGCCGGTCTCGGCCTGGTGATGGCGCTCGCCCTGCAGGGCGGACGCCGTGGCGCCCGGTGGTATCAGATGGCGTTCTTCCTGCCCTACATCCTTCCCGTCTCCGTCGTCACGCTGATCTGGACCTATTTCCTCTCGCCGAATCAGGGCCTGCTGGCGGCCCTGCTGGAGCCGCTGGGCATCGCCCCGATCCCCTGGCTGTCGAGCACCGACACCGCCATGATCGCGATCATCGCCACGACGGTGTGGTGGACGGTGGGCTTCAACCTCGTGCTGTTCGCCGCGGGCCTGCAGGACGTCGACGCGTCGCTCTACGAAGCGGCGTCCCTCGACGGCGCGGGCCCGTGGGGCAAGTTCATCCACGTCACCCTTCCCGGCATCCGGCACGTGCTCCTGCTGGTCATGGTGATGCAGGTGATCGCATCGTTCCAGGTGTTCGGGCAGGTCAACATCATGACCGGGGGCGGTCCCGGCAGCGCCACCGACGTGGTGATCCGGCACATCTACCAGACCGGCTTCCGGGACTTCGAGCTGGGGTACGCCTCGGCGATGTCCCTCGTGCTGTTCGCCATCATGCTCGTGGTGTCGGTCATTCAGATGAAGTACCTCGGCAAGGACGAAAGCAAATGACGACCGCCGCAGTGACCTCGACACCGTCCGCCGCCTCCTCGCCGGCGCCGCAGGTGCGCCCGCCTGCCCGTTCCGCCCTCCGCCGCGCCTCGGCCGCTTCCTGGTACCACGTCGCGATGATCGTCGCCGCGGTCGTCTGGCTGCTTCCGATGCTGTGGATGACCTCGCTGGCGCTGAGCGACAACGCCGCCCTGACCCGGGAGACCCAGTTCCTCATCCCCCGGGACATCACCCTCGACAACCTCCTGGGTGTCTTCTCGGTGGGGCTCACCTCGCGCTGGTTCCTCAACAGCGCCGTGGTCAGCATCGTCACCACGGTGCTCACGGTGCTGCTGTGCGCCATGGCGGGCTACGCCTTCGCGCGGATCGACTTCCGGGGCAAAGCGGTGGTCTACGCCAGCGTGCTGGCGGGGCTGATGATCCCGAAGGAGGCGATGTTCGTCCCGCTGTTCACGATGGTCGCGGACGTGCAGATGCACAACACCTATGCGGCTCTGATCCTGCCGCGCATCGCCGCGCCTCTCGGCGTGTTCCTGATGACGCAGTTCTTCTCGAAGGTGCCGCACGAGGTCGAGGAGGCGGCGCGGATCGATGGTGCGGGTCCCTGGCGGACCTTCTTCTTCATCATGCTGCCGCTGGCCAGGCCCGCCATGATCGCGCTGGCCATCTTCACCTTCGTGCAGACCTGGAACGACTACCTGTGGCCTCTCGTCTCGGCCACCCGTTCGGAGATGTTCACGATCACCACCGGCCTGGCGTCGCTGCAGGGCAACTTCGCGCAGGCGACGGAGCTGGGAAGCCTCATGGCGCGCGGCCTCGTCGGATCGCTGCCGCTGCTCATCATCTTCCTGCTGTTCCAGCGCCACCTGATCCGAGGCATCTCGATGACCTCGGGCGGCAAATGACCTGTCCGTCGAATGCCGGGCACCCGACCCGGTCGTTCGCGGCTGACCAGGACGAGACGTCCACCAGAGAGAGGAAAACACACATGCGGAAAACCAGATTCGCCGGCGCAGCGGCGTCGCTGACGGCAGCGGCGATGCTGCTGACGGCGTGCGGCACGGGCACCGGCACCGGGAGCGAGGCCGGAAGCGGTGCCGACGACCTCGTCGACCGCATCGCGGCGGTCACCGACGACCAGCTCGACGGCGTCACGATCACGATGTCGCGCATGTTCGGCGACTGCGAGGAGACCACGCAGGGCGTGACCGATCCGTCGCTCGCGGCCAGCGAGTGCGAGGCGATCCAGATCCTCACCAACCAGTTCAACGCGGAGAACGAGTACGGCATCACCGTCGAGCGGCTCGGCGGCGCCGACTGGCACTCCTACTACGACGCCTTCAACGCCTCGGTGGCCGGCGGCGACCCCGCCGACATTGCCAACCTGCACGACTACTCCATGTCGGACTACGCCCAGCGCGACCAGCTGCTGGCCTTCGATCCCGAGGCAGTGGGCATCGACCTGTCTGACAGCACCGCCCAGGCCCAGTCGTCGGTGGTCTACGACGACAAGACCTATGCGGTGCCCTTCGACTCGCACGCCATCCTCGCCCACATCAACACCGACATCCTCGGCGCCGCGGGATACATGGGCGAGGACGGGCGACCGATCATGCCCACGTCCGCCGACGAGCTGCTGGAGATGGCGGCCGCGGTCAAGGAGAAGACGGGCACCTACCTGTTCTCGCTCGGCGTCGCGAACGACGACATGGCGTGGCGCATGTTCTACTCCCTCGTGCGCCAGCAGGGGTCGGACGTCGTCTCGGCCGACGGTGAGGCGCAGATCGACACCCCCGAGGCCGCGGCGGCCCTGGAGCTGATGAACGAGCTCATCGAGGGTGGCTACATCCACACCGACGCCGACTACGCCGGCTCCATCGACGAATGGAAGAGCGGCAAGTCCGCCATCCTGGTCAACGGCACCTGGGTGGTCAACGAATACGCCGCCACGGCGCCGTTCGGCTACGCCGTCACCGACTTCCCCGCTCTCATGGGCGAGCCGGCCGTGTGGGCTTCGTCGCACATGTGGGTCCTGCCGCGTCAGCGTGACGACGACCCGGTCGCCTACCGCGCCGCTCTCGAGTTCGCATCGTTCCTCTACGACAACACCGATGTCTGGGCCGTCGCGACCGGACACATCGCACCGCGGGTGTCCGTGGTCGAGTCCGACGCGTATCAGGCGGCGCCGAACCGCGAGTTCTACACGTCGACGGCGCTGAACGACATCCGCTTCGTGCCGCAGATCGACAACTGGACCGCCGTGAAGGATCTCATCCACACGCAGCTGGAAGAGGTCTGGTTCAACGGGAAGGACGTCGCCGCCGCGCTGGCCGAAGCGCAGAGCCGCGTCGAGCAGCAGCTGGACTGACGGGTACCCGAGCCCGTCCCCCCGACGCGGGGTCCGCCCTCGGCGGGCCCCGCGTCCCTCTCCCCGGAAGGAAACCCCATGCCATCCCATCCCCGTCGCCGGCTCCGTCTCGACGGCACGTGGACCCTGCACCTCCCCGACGGCGCAACGGCCGACGTCACCGTGCCGGGCGCCTGGACGGCGCAGATCCCCGGTGCGGGCGACGCGCACGACACGGTGCGATACGAACGCCGCTTCGACGGTGAAGCCGCCGACGCGGAGCGGCGGTGGGTGCTGCGGTTCGACGCGGTCAACCACCACGCACGCGTCGTGCTCAACGGCATCCTGCTCGGAGAGCACGAAGGAGCGTGGATGCCCTTCGAGTTCGATGCGACGGCAGCGATGCGAGCGGGTGAGAACATCCTCGAGGTGACGGTCTCCTACCCGCCGCGCGTGGGGGACGACGGCGAGCCCGGTTTCCTCGAGCGCCCCCTGGGGAAGCAGTCGTGGTACGGCACGACGGCGGGCATCTGGCAGTCGGTGCGCCTCGAAGAGCGACACGACGCGCACGTGCGGCGGGTGAGCGTGCGCGCCGATGCGGCTGCGGCGACCCTCGACGTCTCCGCCGAGGTCACCCCGGCCGTGGCGGCAGGGCGCGAGGTGCACGTCGTGGTCTCGCGCGGCGGCGACGTGCAGGCCGAGGCGCGCCTGCATGCGGCGGGCGATCGCCACCGGGCGACGGTGCATGTGGACGGGGCAGAGCGGTGGGATCTCGACTCCCCGGTGCTCTACGACGTCCGCGTGGAGGTGCGCGAGGGCGACGCCGTCGTGGATGCCGTGGAGCGCTCGACCGGCTTCCGCGAGTTCACCGCAGCGGACGGCCGATTCCACCTCAACGGCCGGGAGATCTATCTGCGCGCGGTGCTCGATCAGGACTACCACCCTGGTTCCCAGCCCATGGCGGACGACTTCGCCCAGTGGGAGGAGCTCCTGCGGCAGACCCGTGCGCTGGGCTTCAACATGCTGCGCGTGCACATCAAACGTCCCGACCCGCGGTACTACGACATCGCCGACCGCCTCGGCATGCTGGTGTGGACGGAGCTGCCCAGCTGGATGACCTGGACGCGCAGGGGCGCCCAGGAGGCGCGGGCGCTGCTGCACGACATCGTCGCAGAGGACGTCCACCACCCGTCGATCGTCATGTGGACGATCATGAACGAGTCATGGGGCGTCGATCTGTCGCAGGACGAGCAGCGCTCGTGGCTCCGCGGAATGTATGAGGAATTCCGCGCCGAGCTGCCGGGCCACGTCATCGTGGACAACTCCGCCTGCGCCCCCAATTTCCATCTGCGCACCCAGGTCGACGACTACCACCTGTACCGGGGCATCCCGGAATCCCGCCGCGAGTGGGATTCCAAGATCGCCGAGTTCGCCGGGCGGCCCGCATGGACCTTCTCGCCCTACGGCGATGCCGTCCGCACGGGAGAAGAACCCCTCATGCTGTCGGAGTTCGGCAACTGGGGCCTGCCGGATGTGCGCGAGCAGTACATCGACGGCGAGGAGCCGTGGTGGTTCGCCCTCGGGGCCGGCTGGGCCTTCGGAGCCGCCGACGCCACCGGGCTGCGCGATCGGTTCGTCTCGCTGGGCCTGGACGGCGTCTTCGGCTCGTGGGAGGAGCTCCTCTCCCAGCTTCAGCGCGCCCAGTCGGTGGCCAACCGCTATCAGACCACCAGCATCCGGCTGCACCCCGAGATCCGTGGCTACGTGCTCACGCAGCTCAGCGACGTGCAGTGGGAGGCCAACGGACTGTTCGACATGAACCGCCGGCCGAAGCAGTTCACCTCCGAGTTCGGCATGGTCAACGGCGAACACGCCGTCGCGCTGCGCCCCGCCGCCTACAGCGTCTTCGCCGGGGACATCCTTCCCGTCACGGTGACCGCGCTCCCCGGCCCGCGGGGGGCCGGCCCCGGCGCGCGGCTGCGCCTGCTCGGCGACGAGGCGGGCCCGCGGGACCTCGGCGTCGTCGGCGATTCCCCTCGTGCCGCCGATGTCACCGTCGCGCTGCCGAAGACGCCCGGTCAGTACGAGATCGCGGTCGAGCTGGTCATCGACGGCGCCGTCGTCGCGCGCGACACCGCCGAGGTGATCGTCGTCGCGCACGAAGCGGTCTCGGGCCTGCGCTGTGTCGCGGGTGACGACGAGACGGCCATCTGGCTGAGCGGACTGGGCGTGGATCTCGTGACCGTCGAGGAGCCGGGAGCGCTGCTGGTCACCCGTCGGTTCACCGAGTCGGCTCGACACCATGCCGCCGCGGGCGGGCGCGTCCTGCTGCTGGCGGAGGACGACGGCGCGCTCGGCGACGCATTCGACTACCTCCCGTCCGCGCGGCTGGTCGGGCGGGCCGGTGACGGCGACTGGGTGCCTCGCACCGAGTGGCTCGACCGGAGGGGCCCCTTCCGGTCGGTGCCGGGCGAGGCGGTGCTGGGCATCGCGTTCGAAGACCTCCTGGGCGAGCGCGTCATCAGCGGGATTCCCGGACCTCTGCGCCCGGCCGTGGTCCACTCGGGGATCTTCTCCGGCTGGCTGCGTGGTGCTGCGGCCAGCACCGTGACGATCCGCTGGAGCGAGGGCGCGGTCACGATCACCACCCTGCGGGTGCGGGAGTCGGCCTCGGTGCCGGTCGCCCGTGCCGTCGCACAGGCACTGCTCAGCGCGGCGGCCCACGCATACGCGTCCCGGGCCCCGGAAGCATGCGAGGGTGGACAGAGCGCCTACGAGGAAGAGACGTGATCATGCACAACGACGACGCACACACCGGATTCGCCGCCCTCGCCGCCCGCCCGCATGCAGACGTGCTGATCATCGGCGGCGGGATCAACGGGCTCGCGACCTTCCGCGACCTCGCCATGCAGGGGGTGGACGTGGCGCTGGTGGAACGCGCCGACTATGTCAGCGGCGCGTCGGCCGCCTCATCCCACATGATCCACGGCGGCGTGCGCTACCTCGAGAACGGGGAGTTCCGCCTGGTGCACGAGGCGGTCACCGAGCGCAACTCGCTGCTCAAGATCGCGCCCCACTACGTGCGCCCGCTGCAGACGACGATCCCGATCTTCTCGACCTTCTCCGGACTGCTGTCCGCCCCGCTGCGATTCCTGCGGCACGGCAGCGGCCGGGCGCGCGAGCGCGGCGCGGCCCTGATCAAGATCGGCCTGGTCATCTACGACTCCTTCTCCCGTGGCGGCGGCCAGGTGCCCCGGCACACCTTCCACGGGCGGAAGCGCTCGCTGCAGCAGCTGCCCGACCTGAACCCCGCGGTGAAGTACACCGCCACCTACTGGGATGCCTCGGTGCACGACCCCGAGCGGCTCGCCATCGACGTGCTGCGCGACGGCCTGCGCGCGGGCGGCGATCGCGCCCGCGCCGCCGCCTACACCGCCGCCGTCGGCACGGCAGACGACGCGGTCGTGCTCCGCGACGCGATGAGCGGCGAGGAGATCCGCTTCACCGCGGCGGTGGTCGTCAACGCCAGCGGCCCGTGGGTCGACCTCACCAACGCCGCGCTCGGCGACCGCGTCGAGCGCATGGGCGGCACCAAGGGCTCGCACATCGTCGTGGACAACCCCGAGCTTCTCGCCGCCACCGGCGGCCGTGAGCTGTTCTTCGAGAACGAGGACGGACGGATCGTGCTGATCTATCCGCTGCGCGGCCGTGTGCTCGTGGGCACGACGGACATCGAGCACGACATGCGCGAACCCGCCGTGTGCACCGAGGCGGAGGTCGACTACTTCATCGACCTCGTCGCCCAGGTGCTTCCCGGCATCCCGGTGGAGCGCGACCAGATCGTCTACCGGTTCTCGGGGGTGCGCCCGCTGCCGCGGCACGACGACGTCGCCCCCGGCTTCGTCTCGCGGGACTACCGCATCGACCGCACACGCGTCGCCGGGCTGTCCGCGATCGTGCTGAGCCTGGTCGGCGGCAAGTGGACGACCTTCCGCGCATCGGCCGAGCGGCTGACCGACACGGTCCTGAGCGAGCTGGCCGTGCCGCGGCGCCGGTCCACGAAGGGCGTCGCGATCGGCGGAGGGCGCGGCTTCCCCGGCACCCAGCGCGCCCGCGCGCAGTGGGTCAAGGCGCACTCCGGCACGGTGCCCGCCGAGCGGGTGGACCAGCTGCTGGGGCGCTACGGCACGATCGCGGCCGATTACATCGCCGCGGTCGCCGCCGACGAGACCGACCGCCCCCTGCAGGGCGCCCCCCACCACAGCACCGGCGAACTGCGGCACCTCGCCGCCACCGAGGATGTGCATCACCTCGATGACGTGCTGCTGCGCCGCACCGGCCTGGCATTCACGGGCGCGGTGACCCCCGCCCTCGCGCTGGAGGTCGCCGAGGCCATCGCCCCGGTGCTGGGGTGGGACGACGAACGCGTCCACCACGAGGCGGCGAGGGCGCTGCGGGCCGTGCGCGCCGCCGAACCCGAGCCCGCCGCCGAGCCGTCGGGTCAGGAGCTGGCCGCGACGACCCTGGAGGCATGATGGCCGATCACGTCATCGCGATCGATCAGGGCACCACGTCGACGCGCGCGATCGTCTTCGACTCCGCCGGCTCGATCGTCGCCACGGCGCAGCGGGAGCACGAGCAGATCTTCCCTCGGGCCGGCTGGGTGGAGCACGACCCGGTCGAGATCTGGACCAACACCGAGTGGGTGCTCTCCTCGGCTGTCGCCCGCGCCGGGCTGGCGGCGAGCGAGGTCGCCGCGATCGGCATCACCAACCAGCGCGAGACCACCATGCTCTGGGACCGCCGCACCGGCCGGCCGATCGCGAACGCGATCGTCTGGCAGGACACCCGCACCCAGCGGCGCATCGACGAGCTCGCGGCGCAGTCGGATGCCGGCGGCCTGCGGTTCGCCGAGCAGACCGGCTTGCCGCTGGCGACCTACTTCTCCGCGTCGAAGATCGCGTGGATCCTCGATGCCGTCCCGGGGGCTCGCGCCGCCGCCGAGGCCGGCGAGGTGCTCTTCGGCACCCCCGACACCTGGGTGATCTGGAACCTCACCGGCGGCAGCCGTGGCGGCATCCACGTCACCGACGTCACCAACGCCAGCCGCACGCTGCTGATGGACCTGCGCACGCTCGACTGGTCCGACGAGCTGCTCGCCGTCTGGGACATCCCGCGCGCGATGCTGCCCGAGATCCGCTCGTCGTCGCAGGTGGTGGGCGAGGTCGCCGTGCCCGGCGTGGCACGCGGGGTCCCCATCGCCGGCATCCTCGGAGACCAGCAGGCCGCGACCTTCGGCCAGGCGGCGTTCGGCGCGGGGGAGTCGAAGAACACCTACGGCACCGGCAACTTCCTGCTCGTCAACACCGGTGACGAGCTCGTGCGCTCGCAGCACGGACTCATCACGACGGTCGCGTATCGCCGGGGTGACGAGCCGGCCCACTACGCGCTCGAAGGGTCGATCGCGGTCACCGGATCGCTCGTGCAGTGGCTGCGCGACAACCTCGGGATCATCGCGCGCTCGCAAGACGTCGAAACGCTCGCCGCCACCGTCGACAACGCCGGCGGCGCCTACTTCGTGCCGGCGTTCTCGGGGCTGTTCGCGCCGTACTGGCGCCCCGACGCCCGCGGCGCTCTGGTGGGGATGACCCGCTACGTCACCCGTGCGCACATCGCCCGCGCGGCGCTGGAATCCACCGCCTTCCAGACCCGCGACATCGTCGAGGCGGTCGTCGCCGACACCGGTGCGCCGCTGACGGAGCTGCGGGTGGACGGGGGCATGACCCGCAACGACCTGCTCATGCAGTTCCAGGCCGACATCCTCGGCATCCCCGTGGTGCGGCCCCGCATCGTCGAGACCACCGCGCTCGGCGCCGCGTACGCGGCCGGGCTGGCGACCGGCGTGTGGGCCGATGAGGACGAGCTGCGTCAGCAGTGGCGCGAAGACGCGCGCTTCGAGCCGCGCATGGACCGGGACGAGAGCGAACGCCGCTACCGGCTGTGGCGCAAGGCGGTGACGAAGTCGTTCGACTGGGTCGACGAGGACGCCCGCATCCTCATGGGCACCGACCAGTAGCGCTACTTCAGCAGGCGTGACAGGCGGCGGTCGGCGAGCACCTTGCCGCCGGTCTGGCAGGTGGCGCAGTACTCCAGGGAGTTGTCGGCGAAGAAGACCGACCGCACCTCGTCTCCGCACACGGGGCACGCCTCGCCCCGCCGCCCATGCACCCGCATGCCGCGGCGCTTGGCATCCTTCAGGTCCGCCGGGGGCTTGCCCGATGCCGCGGCGAGTGCTTCGGCGAGGGTGTCGCGCAGTGCCGCGAACAGCCGGTCGACCTCACCGTCATCGAGGCCGGCCGCGAGGGCGTACGGCGACATGCGTGCGGCGTGGAGGATCTCGTCCGAGTAGGCGTTGCCGATGCCGGCGATGATCGACTGGTCGCGCAGCACCCCCTTGATCTGGGTGCGGCGGCCCGCGAGCAGGCCGGCCAACGCGTCGCGGTCGAATCCCGGCGCGAGCGGGTCGGGGCCGAGACGGGCGATGCCGGGCACCTCGGCGGGGTCGCGCACGACGTACACGGCGAGCGACTTCTTGGTGCCGGCCTCGGTGAGGTCGAAGCCCGAGCCGTCGTCGAAGCCGATGCGCAGCGCGATCGGGGTGCGGCCCGGCTTGATCACCGTGGCGGGCAGGGCGTCGTACCACCGCAGCCACCCGGCTTTGGCCAGGTGGAACACGAGGTGCAGCGCTTCGCCGGCATCGGTGCGGGCGGCGAGGTCGATGAACTTCCCGTGCCGTGCCGCCGTCTCGATCCCCGCGCCGACGAGCGCGTCGACCGGAGGGTCATAGGTCTTCAGCGCGGCGATGCTCGCCACGCGTGCGGTCGTCACGCGCAGGCCGCGTGTGCGCTCGCCGAGGAAGTCGACCAGTCCCTGCACCTCCGGCATCTCGGGCATACCGGCATCCTGGCACGAACCGCCGGCACCGCGGCGGTCAGACCGCCAGGATCGGCCAGTCCACGGGGGTGCGGTCGTCGGTGGGGAGGAGACCGGCGACCCAGCCGTCGTGGCGCCCGCGCGGGTCGACGAGCTTCTGGCGCATCAGGCCCTCGTAGCGGAACCCGAGCGAGCGCGCGGTGCGCGCGGAGGGGATGTTGCCGACGATCGCCTGCCACTCCACCCGCTGCAGGCGCAGCGCCTCACCGAAGGAGAAGTCGATCACCGCGCGGGCCGCCTCGCCGAGGTAGCCCTGGCCGCGTGCGCCGGCGGCCATCCAGAAGCCGATCTCGGCGTCGCCGCCGGGGCGCAGGTGCTGCAGGCCGATCATGCCGATCCACTGCCCGTCGTGGCGGATCGCCCACGTGAGCTCGGTCTCGTCCTCCCACCACTGGGCGGCCAGAGCGATGAAGTCATCGGCGTGCGTGCGGGTGTAGGGGGAGGGGAGGGTGGTCCACCGCGGCACCTCGGGGTCCTGCGCGGCCTCCGTCACGGCGTCGGCATCGGCCGGGGTCGGGAGCGACAGCTCGAGGCGGGACGTGCGGAGACTGACGGGTTGCATCATTCGAGCCTAACTCCGTCGCGGCCGTCCGCCTTCCGCCGCCGCCCTGCGCCGCCGCGCGCCCCGCCCGCGCCCACTGCCGCCCGCACCCACCGCCGCCCGCACATGGCAGCCCGCCGCCCGCCGCGGCCCGCCGCGGCCCGCCGCGGCCCGCCGAGGCCCGCCGAGGCCCGCCGCGCTTGACAGGCCGTTGTCGTGGCTGTCCGTGCACAACGTCGCCACTCCGCCGCCGCGCGCCCCGAGCGGCGTGCACAACGTCGCCACCCCGCCCGCACCGGGGCGGTCCCTGACGCGTTCACGGCCCTGCGCCCCGATCCCGCGACGTTGTGCCCCGGTGGTGTCCGTCGTGCCCCGCGACGGTCGCGACATTCTGCACGCCCGCCGCCGCGCGCGCCGGCCGCGGCGCCTCCTCCCCAGGCCTGGCAACACGGGCAGCTGTCCACGGACCAGCCGATCGCCGAAGGACGGCGATGCCGCCGCGACACAGTGGGAGGGTGATCCCGACCCCCGTCGTCGGCACCTCGCCGACCACCGTCAGCTACGCGATGCTGCGCGCCGGCGGGGTGCCGCGCCGCCGGATCGACTCAGCAGTCGCGGGCGGCGCGCTGATTCGCGTGCGACGCGGAACGTATGTGCCCGGTGACTGTCCGCCCGCCTTCCTGCTCGCGGCCCGTGAGGGCGGCCGCCTCGACTGCCTCTCGCTGCTGGCGGCCTGGGGCGTCTTCGTGCTCGACGCGACCGCCACGCACGTCCAGATGGACTACGGCGCCACCCGTCTCCCGCCGCGTCGCGACGGGCTGGAGCGCCACTGGCGGTGCACAGCGGCGGCGTCCGATGCGCTCGCCGCACCGCTCATCGAGGCCCTCGCGCAGGCATGCCGGTGCCAGCCCCCGCGGGCGGCCATCGCCACCCTGGACAGCGCATGGCACCAGGGTCGGGTGGACGAGGCGGGCATCGCGGACGTGTTCCGGCTGCTGCCGCGACGCTTCGGCATCCTGCGCGCCCACCTCGACCGGCGCGCGGAGTCGGGCATCGAGACGCTGCTGCGTCTGATGCTGCGCGCCCAGGGGTGGCAGGTCGAGGTGCAGGTCCTCATCCCGGGCGTGGGCCGGGTGGACCTCGTCGTCGACGGCTGGCTCATCATCGAGTGCGACAGCGCGCAGTTCCACGGCGGATGGCTCGAGGGACGTCGCGACCGCCGGCGCGACCTCCAGGCCGCGCGCCTGGGCTACGTCACGCTGCGACCGATTGCGGAGGACGTCATCCACCGGCCGGACGAGGTGATCGCCGCCCTCCGTGACGTGATGGCGCACGGGGCGCCGCTGCGTCGCGTGCACAACGTCGCCACCCGTCCCCGCCGGCGCAGCACACGCGCGCCGTAGCCCGGCGGCGCGCCGGATCCGCGACGTTGTGCACGCCTCGGCGTGACACCCGCCGCGCGGGTCAGGCGGTGACGTTCGCGCTGTCCCCGGCCGTGACCGCGAGCGAGGTCCCGCTGATCAGCCGCGCTTCGTCCGACGCGAGGAACACCACGAGCGGCGCGACGTCCTCCGGCTCGATCCAGGGCAGGCCCATGGGGCTCTTGGCAGCCAGCATCCGGCGGGCGGTCGCCTCGTCGTCGGCGACATCGCCCGACGGCGACGACCCCGAGACGGCGATCGCCTGCGCGTACCGGTCCTCATGGCGCGTGAGCGCCGTGTCGACGAGGCCCGGGATCACGGCGTTCACCGTGATGCCGTGGGCTCCGAGCTCCAGCGCCGCGGACTTCATCAGCCCGATGATGCCCCACTTCGACGCCGAGTAGGCCGACCCCCACTTGGTGCCGTGCTGGCCCTGCGTCGACGACGTCACGATGATCCGCCCCCCTCCGCGGCGCACCAGCAGCGGCGCGAAGACGCGCAGCATGTTCGCAGTGCCGGTGAGGTTGTTGTCGATCTGGTCGTGCCAGTCGGCGTCCGCCATCTCGAGAATGGGCTTGAAAGCCTGGATGCCGGCGTTCGCGAAGACGATGTCCACGCCGCCCCAGGTCGTCTCGACCTCGGTCGCGACGTCGCGGAGCGCGCCGATGTCGCGGTGATCGGCGACGATGCCCAGCAGCGCGTGCCGGCATCGCGCACCCGGGCGCCGGTGTCGTCCAGTTCCCCCTGGGTCGCGGGCGGGAAGTCGTCGGCGCGGCTGACCACGGCGATGATGTCGATCCCGACAACGTCGGCGCCCGCCCGTGCGAGGGCGACTGCGGCGGCCGCGCCGATTCCGCGCGCCGCCCCGGTGACCACGGCGATCCTGCCATCGAGACGTCCGGTGGTCCAGGGCTTCTTCTCGGGCATGGCTGCTCCTCGGAGGGTGGCACCGCGTCGCGCGATTGTCCGATCCTGCCCCTGGGTGCGGCCTCGGACAAGGCCTGGGCCGCGCACAACGACGGTGATCGCGTCGGTGCGCCGGCCTGCGGTGGCTGTCGACGGGCCCTCGCAGCCGGTTCGGCGACGTTGTGCACGCGCCCCCCCGGAACGCGGCGCGCGCCCGCCCGGCCGGCGTCGGTCATGCGGACCGGCCGACGCCGAGCGCGCCGGTGCCCTGCGGTGGGAAGCGACGGGGTGGCCCGCCGGGACCTCAGCCTCGGCGCAGCAGACCCACGCGGTCGTAGACCTGCGACAGCGTCTTGTCGGCGACCTCGTCGGCGCGGGCCGCGTTGGCGGCGAGCACGCGGTCGAGCTCGGCGGGGTCGTCGAGCAGCTCCAGGGCGCGGGCGCGCACGGGGCCGAACTCCTCGACCACGACCTCGGCGAGTCCCTTCTTGAAGTCGCCGTAGCCACGGCCGGCGTACTCGTCCTCGATCGAGGGGATCTGCCGACCCGTCAGCGCCGCATAGATCACGAGGAGGTTCGACACCCCGGGCTTGTTCTCCCGGTCGTACCGCACCACGCCCTCGCTGTCGGTGACGGCGCGCATGATCTTCTTCGCCGAGACCTTCGGGTCATCCAGCAGCCACAGCACGCCGGCGTCGGACTCGGCCGACTTCGACATCTTCGCCAGCGGGTCCTGCAGGTCGTAGATGCGCGCCGTCTCCTTCTGGATCACCGGCATCGGCACGGTGAACGTCTCGCCGTAGCGCGAGTTGAAGCGCGCCGCGAGGTCGCGGGTGAGCTCGACGTGCTGCTTCTGGTCGTCGCCGACCGGCACGATGTCGGTCTGGTACAGCAGGATGTCCGCGGCCATCAGGATCGGGTAGGTGAACAGCCCGACCGAGGTGGTGTCGGCGCCGTAGCGCTGCGACTTGTCCTTGAACTGCGTCATGCGTGACGCCTCGCCGAAACCGGTGATGGTCGACAGGATCCAGGCCAGCTCGGCGTGGGCGCGCACGTGCGACTGCACGTACAGGGTCGACCGCGACGGCTCAATGCCGGCGGCGATGTACTGCGCGGCCGTGCGGCGGGTCTTCTCCCGCAGCACCCCTGGATCGTTCGGCTGGGTGAGCGCGTGCAGGTCCACCACCGAGAAGTACGCCTCGTACGCCTCCTGCAGGTCACGCCACTGCAGAAGCGCCCCGATGTAGTTGCCGACCTGGAGCGAATCGGCGGAGGGCTGCATTCCGGAGTAGAGGCGGGGTCTGGTCACCCCTCCAGTCTAGAGAGCGGATGCCACCGCCCTCGCCGTGCCGGGCTCAGACGCCGAGGGTGTAGTCGGCGATCACCGGCGCGTGGTCGCTCCAGCGGGTGTCCCACGAGGGCGCGCGGACGACGCGGTAGTCCACCACCCGGGACCCGAGGGCGGGGGAGGCGAGGTGGTAGTCGATGCGCCAGCCGGTGTCGGTGTCGAACGCCTTTCCGCGGTTCGACCACCACGTGTACGGGCCGTCGACCTCGCCATGGAAGGTGCGCCCCACATCGATCCAGCCGAGGCCGGTGCCCGTCGATCCGTCGACGCCTCGCACCTCGGCGCCGGCGGGCCCGGTGAACCGGTCGAAGTACGCCCGCTCGCGCGGGAGGAACCCGGCCTTCTTGACGTTGCCCTTCCAATTGCGGATGTCGAGCTCCCGATGCCCGACATTGAGGTCCCCGGTGATGACGGCGAGCGAGCCGTCCGCGGCGAGGAGCGGCATCCGCGCCTCCATCGCGTCGAGGAACGCGTACTTCGCGACCTGCTTGTCGGTGTCGACCTGCCCCGTGAAGACGTAGGCGCTCACGACGGTGAGCCGCTCGCCGTCGACCTCGATGTCGGCCTCGACCCAGCGGCCCTTCGCATCGAGGGTGTCGTCGCCGCCGAGGTCGGTGCGCCAGACGTCGAGGGGCTCGCGGGCGGCGATCGCGACACCGGCGCGGCCCTTGGCCAGTGCCTCGTCGTTGACCACGTGCCAGCCCGGCAGGGCGGCGGCCAGGTCCGCGGCCTCGGCCCGCACCTCCTGCAGGGTGAGGACGTCCACTCCCGCGTCTTCGAGCCAGGGCGTCATGCCCTTGCGGACGGCGGCACGGATGCCGTTGACGTTGACGGAGGCGATGCGGATCGTTCGGGGCACGACGGCAAGCGTAATCGGGGGAGCGGACACCGCCGCACGGCCGATGCTCAGTCGAATGTGAGCAGGCGGGGCTCGTCCTCGGGGGGCACCGCGGCGCGGGCGCGCGCCAGGTCCGCCCGGGCCGCGCTCACGCGCCGGTCGGCGATCCACCGCCGCCACCAGGGGGCGGCGGCCCGTTCGGCGCGCACGCGGCGCAGGCGCACCTCGGCCGCGATGGCCAGGGCGCCCAGTTCACGCCGGCGGCGCTCGGCATCGGTCAGGTGCGTCAGCGGGATCTCGTGGTCGGCGGCGGCGACGGCGATCCACGACGCGGCCACCAGGATCACCACGCCGTTCAGCCGGAACCACAGGAGCATGCCGATGAGCGCGGAGAAGGTCACCAGCAGCGGGTTGGACGGCGTGTAGGACAGCAGTGTGCCGGCACCCAGCTGCAGCACCACCAGTCCCGCCCCGCCGAGCAGGGCGCCGGGCCAGATGGTGCGCCACGGCAGCGAAGTCCCGGCGAGAAAGCGGAACAGCCCCGCCATCGCGGTCGCGGCGATGCCGAAGGCGACGGCGACGGAGAGCACGCGGCTGAGCACCTGCACCCAGGTGGAGGTGTCGCCGATGTCGAGGGCGCCCAGCAGCACGTTCAGCGCGCCGGCGGCGAAGCTCGACAGACCCGCACCCACCACCAGGGCGGCGCCGAACAGCAGAGCCGCGACGAGGTCACGCGCCTTCAGCAGGAAGTAGTTGCGCCCGTCGAAGGGCAGTCCGAAGATGTCGCGCACGGCGCGGCGGGTGAAGGTGACGAACCCGATCGCGGTCCATACCGCCACGAGGAAGGCCACGACACCCGTGACCGCGAGCACGCCGCCGCTGCTGCGGGCGATGGCCTCGACCTCGTCGGGGGAGATGACCCCGCCGGCGGAGATGAGGTCGGGCACGTAGGTGTCGACGATCGTGATGAGCCCGGCCACGGCCTGTGCGCGCGAGCCGAGCCACGCGCCCGCCAAGGCGAACGCGAAGTACAGGGCGGCGAAGATCGAGAACAGCGATTGGTAGCTGATGCTCGCCGCCAGGAGGAATCCGTTGTGCCGCAGGAAATGCCGCCACACCCGCACGGGGAACGCCTTCAGTGTGCGGCGTGTGAGCTTGTTCGCGCGGTCGAGGGGCTCGTCGAGTCGCCCCCGCAGCGCGGAGTCGTCCCACCGAGCACGCCAGCCGGCGTCATCCGACGGCGGCCGCGCAGGTGAAGAGCTCACGTCGACAGCGTAGCGAGGGCGGATGCCGCACCCGCCGGCATCCGCCCCCGTTCAGCGCGCAGTGCGCGACTACTTGCGCAGGATCGCCTGCTTGACCTCGGCGATGGCCTTGGTGACCTCGATGCCGCGGGGGCACGCCTCGGTGCAGTTGAAGGTGGTGCGGCAGCGCCACACCCCCTCCTTGTCGTTGAGGATGTCCAGGCGTGCGTCGCCGGCGTCGTCGCGCGAGTCGAAGATGAACCGGTGGGCGTTGACGATCGCGGCGGGGCCGAAGTACTGCCCGTCGGTCCAGAACACGGGGCACGACGAGGTGCACGCCGCGCACAGGATGCACTTGGTGGTGTCGTCGAAGATCTCGCGGTTCGCGATCGTCTGGATGCGCTCCTTGCCCGGCTCCGGCGCGGAGTTCGAGATGAGGAACGGCTGCACCTCGCGGTACGACGCGAAGAACGGCTCCATGTCGACGATCAGGTCCTTCTCCAGCGGCAGGCCCTTGATGGCCTCCACGTAGATGGGCTTGGAGATGTCGAGGTCCTTGATGAGCGTCTTGCAGGCCAGGCGGTTGCGGCCGTTGATGCGCATGGCGTCCGAGCCGCAGATGCCGTGGGCACACGAGCGGCGGAAGCTCAGCGAGCCGTCGACCTCCCACTTGATCTTGTGCAGGGCGTCGAGCACGCGGTCGGTGGCGTACAGCTCCACGTCGTAGTCCACCCAGCGCGGCTCGGTGTCCTTCTCCGGGTCGAAGCGGCGGATGATGAACGTGACGAGGAACGACTGGATGCCGGTGGCGCCGGACTCCACGGCGTCGGCCGTCTCGGCGGGGGCGAGTGCGCTGGCCATGCCTAGTACTTCCTCTCCATCGGCTGGTAGCGGGTGATGACGACGGGTTTCCAGTCCAGGCGGATGTGGTCCTCCGGGTGCGACGAATGCGGGTCGCCGGAGAGGTACGCCATCGTGTGCTTCATGTAGTTCTCGTCGTCGCGCTTGGGGTAGTCGTCGCGCATGTGACCGCCACGGCTCTCCTTGCGGTTGCGGGCGGTGACGACGACGACCTCGGCGAGGTCGAGCAGGAAGCCGAGCTCGACCGCTTCGAGCAGGTCGGTGTTGAAGCGCTTGCCCTTGTCGTCGACGTGCACGTTGCGGTAGCGCTCGCGGAGGTCCGCGATGACGTCCATGACCTCGGAGAGCGATTCGTCGGTGCGGAACACCTGGGCCTTGCGGTCCATCTCGTCCTGCAGGGTCTTGCGGAGCACGGCGATGCGCTCGGTGCCCGGGTTGTTGCGCAGGCTCTCGATCATCTCCCGCACCTCCTTGGCCGGGTCCTCCGGCAGGGGCACGAAGTCTGCGGTCTGCACGTACTCGACGGCGTTGCGCCCGGCGCGCTTGCCGAACACGTTGATGTCCAGCAGCGAGTTGGTGCCGAGGCGGTTCGAGCCGTGCACCGACACGCAGGCGCATTCGCCGGCGGCGTAGAGGCCCGGGACGACCGTGGTGTTGTCGCTGAGCACCTCGGCGTTGACGTTCGTCGGGATGCCGCCCATCGCGTAGTGGGCGGTCGGCATGACCGGTACGGGCTCCACGACCGGGTCCACGCCCAGGTAGGTGCGGGCGAACTCCGTGATGTCGGGGAGCTTCGTCTCGAGCACCTCGGCGCCCAGGTGCGTGCAGTCCAGCAGCACGTAGTCGCGCTCGGGTCCGGCGCCGCGGCCCTCGGCCACCTCCTGCACCATGCAGCGGCTCACGATGTCGCGCGGGGCGAGGTCCTTGATGGTGGGCGCGTAGCGCTCCATGAAGCGCTCACCCGAGGCGTTGCGCAGGATCGCTCCCTCGCCGCGGGCGCCCTCGGTGAGGAGGATGCCGAGACCGGCCAGGCCGGTCGGGTGGAACTGGAAGAACTCCATGTCCTCCAGCGGCAGACCCTTGCGCCAGATGACGCCGACGCCGTCACCGGTGAGGGTGTGGGCGTTGGAGGTCGTCTTGAAGATCTTGCCGAACCCGCCCGTGGCGAAGATCGTCGCCTTGGACTGGAAGACGTGGAGGTCGCCCGTCGCGAGGTCGTAGGCGACGACGCCCGCGACCTGCATCGAGCCGTCCTCGGCCTTCACCGTGATGAGGTCGAGCACGTAGAACTCGTTGAAGAAGTTGATGCCGAGCTTGACGCAGTTCTGGAACAGCGTCTGCAGGATCATGTGACCGGTGCGGTCGGCGGCGTAGCAGGCGCGGCGCACCGGCGTCTTGCCGTGGTCGGCGGTGTGCCCGCCGAAGCGACGCTGGTCGATCTTGCCCTCGGGGGTGCGGTTGAACGGCAGCCCCATGTTCTCGAGGTCGATGACGGCGTCGATCGCCTCCTTGGCCAGGATCTCCGCGGCATCCTGGTCGACGAGGTAGTCGCCGCCCTTGACGGTGTCGAAGGTGTGCCACTCCCACGAGTCCTCTTCGACGTTGGCCAGGGCCGCCGCCATGCCGCCCTGCGCCGCACCGGTGTGCGAGCGGGTCGGGTACAGCTTGGAGATCACGGCGGTCTTCGCGCCGGGCCCGGCTTCGATCGCCGCGCGCATGCCGGCACCGCCGGCGCCCACGATCACGATGTCGAACTGGTGGTAGTGCACGCCGTCCTTGACGACGCTGCCTTCGCTCTGGGTGCTCACGTGTCAGATGCCTTCAATCTCTGCTGTGTCGCGCGGCGTCGCTACGCCGCGCACTTCTCGATCAGCCACTGCGTGGTGCTGTTCTCGATCCCGAGGCACGGGTCGAAGGTGAACACCACGAGCGTGCCCAGGACGATCATGAAACCGGCCGACAGCCAGATCGCCCACACCAGCACGCGACGGGCCTTGGGTCCGGTGACGTAGTCGTTGACGATCGTGCGCATGCCGTTGGCGCCGTGGATGAACGCCAGCCACAGCATCAGCACGTCCCACCACTGCCAGAACGGCGAGGCGAGCTTGCCGGCGACGAACGCGAAGTCGATGCCGTGGATGCCTTCGCCCAGCATCAGGTTCACGAAGAGGTGGCCGAAGATCAGCACGACCAGCAGCACGCCGGAGACGCGCATGTAGATCCAGCCCCACTTCTCGAGGTTCGCGCCCTTCTTACGGGGCGTCGAGTGCGGCGTGCGGGGCGCGGCGAGGGTCTCGGAAGTCATCAGTGGTCTCCCCATCCGGCGGCGAAGACGATGGACAGATGGCGCACCGTGAAGGGCACCAGGGTCACCAGCCAGAGGGCGAGGACGCCCCACCACAGCTGGCGCTGGTAGCGCGCACCCTTGGACCAGAAGTCCACGAGGATGATGCGCAGCCCGTTGTAGGCGTGGTAGGCGACGGCCGCGACCAGCACGACCTCGCCGATGCCCATGATCGGGTTCTTGTAGGTGCTCATGACCGCGTTGTACGCCTCGGGGGCCACGCGGATCAGCGCCGTGTCGAGCACGTGCACGAGCAGGAAGAAGAAGATCGCAACACCGGTGATGCGGTGCAGGACCCACGACCACATGCCCTCGTTGCCGCGGTACAGGGTGCCCCGCGGTGTTCTCGACGTGGTCTCGGTCACCGACGGTGTGAGGCGTGCTGGTGCAGCCACTTTCGTCCTCCATGATCGACAGGGGGTTGGCGGCTCGCTCTCACGATCGGGGGCGTCGTCCGCGGTGCGCCACAAGGGACGCGCCTCCATCCTATTCCCGCGGATCGAGTGCTGGGCGACGGCGCGGGCCGGGGCGTCCGGCGGCAGGGTCGGCCGATAAGGGGTCCGGATGTGTGGTGTCGATAGCCTGGGGGTATGTCCCACACCATCCCGGACTTCTACGCCGTCATCCCCGCGGGGGGCATCGGCAGCCGGCTGTGGCCGCTGTCGCGCGCCGACGCGCCCAAGTTCCTGCACGACCTCACCGGCTCCGGCCAGACGCTGCTGCGCGACACCTGGGACCGGCTGGAGTCGCTGTCCGGTGCCGACCGCATCGCCGTGGTCACCGGGCGCGCGCACCGCGCCGCCGTCGAGGAGCAGCTGCCCGGGATCCCCGATCGCAACGTGTTCCTCGAATCCGAGCAGCGGGAGTCCGCCGCGGCGATCGGGTTGGCCGCGGCCGTGCTGGTGCGGAGGGAGCCCGACGTCATCATCGGCTCGTTCGCCGCCGATCACGTCATCCGCGGCACGCGCACGTTCGAGTTCGCGGTGCAGCAGGCCGTCGCCGTGGCACGGGACGGGTACATCTGCACGATCGGCATCCAGCCCTCAGAACCCTCGGTGGGGTTCGGCTACATCAAGAAGGACGGCGAGCTGATCGTCGACGGCGCCCCGGAGGCCGCGATCGTCGAGCGCTTCGTGGAGAAGCCCGATCTCGAGACCGCGAAGGAGTACTTCGGCGACCGCTCCTACCTGTGGAACGCGGGCATGTTCATCTCCCGGGCGGATGTGCTCCTGGCCGAGCTCGCCGAGAATGCGCCGGAGCTGCACGCCGGACTGCTGGAGCTCGCGGAGGCGTGGGACGACCGGGAGCGTCGCGGTCCCGTCGTCGACCGGGTGTGGCCGACACTTCCCAAGATCGCCATCGACTACGTCGTGGCCGAGCCGGCGGCCGAGAAGGGTCGCCTGGCCGTGATCCCCGGTCACTTCGACTGGGACGACGTGGGGGACTTCGCCAGCCTGGCCAAGCTCAACTCCCACGGACGCAACGAGCTGGCGATCCTGGGGAAGAACGCCCGCATCCTCTCGGATGCGGCCAGCGGGATCGTGGTGAGTCAGACCTCTCGTGTCATCAGCCTGATCGGCGTGCAGGACATCGTGGTCGTCGACACCGAGGACGCGCTGCTGGTCACCACCAGTGAGCACGCCCAGCGCGTGAAGGGCGTTGTCGATGCCCTCAAACTCACCGGCCGCGGGGACGTGTTGTGAGCTCTCTATGACGCGATGATTGCGTCTTTGTAACCATTGGCCATGAAGGGGCGATGTGGTCAAGGGCATCGCGTCACAGTAGGTAACTTTCAACTGGCGTCGCGAAATCCGCGGCGGCCATCAATGTGGAGGCTGCATTGACCATCTCGACCACCAAGAAGGTCCTCGGCGCAACCGGCGCCGCTGCGCTGCTCGTCGCCCTCGCCGGCTGCGGAACCGCGCCCGAGGAGAACACCGGCGGCAATGCCGCACCCGAGCCGGCAGACGACTTCAAGCCCTGCCTGATCTCCGACGAGGGCGGCTGGAACGATCGTTCGTTCAACCAGTCGGCCAAGGAGGGCATGGACCGTGCTCTCGAGGAGCTCGGCATCGAGGGCATCGAGATGGAGTCGACCTCGCCCAACGACTACGCGCCGAACCTCGAGACGCTCGTCTCCGAGGGCTGCTCGTTCATCGTCTCGGTCGGCTTCAACCTCTCGGCCGCCACGGTCGAGTCGGCGCTGGCCAACCCCGAGATCGACTACGCGATCATCGACGACTGGGCCGACAACGACTTCGACGGCGCCACCGACGCCCCGAACATCAAGCCCCTCGTCTTCGACACCGCGCAGGCGTCGTACCTCGGCGGCTACGCCGCGGCCGCCTGGTCGGCTCAGAACGACGTGAACAAGGTCGGCACCTTCGGCGGCATGCAGATCCCGTCGGTCGCCGTGTTCATGGACGGCTTCGAGCAGGGCGTCGACAAGTACAACGAGGACAAGTCCGGCTCCGTGCAGGTCTTCGGCTGGGACACCGCCGCACAGGAGGGCGCCTTCACCGGCGGCTTCGCGGCCAACGACACCGCCAAGCAGACCGCGCAGGGCGTGCTCGACCAGGGTGTGGACGTCATCCTCCCCGTCGGTGGACCGATCTACCAGAGCGCCGCGGCGGCCATCGCCGACGGTGGCCTGGATGTCGTCATGCTGGGCGTGGACAAGGACCTCGCCGTGGCCGATGAGAGCGTCACCGACGTGACCCTCGTGTCGATCATGAAGGCCATCGACGTGGCCGTGTACGACGCAACGCTCGAGGCCGCCGGCGGCGACTTCGACGTCGAGCCGTACGTCGGCACGCTGGAGAACGAGGGCGTCAAGCTCTCCGGATTCCACGACTTCGAGAGCGAGCTGCCCGAGGGCCTCGCCGACGAGCTGGCGGCGCTGCAGGAGCAGATCATCGCCGGTGACATCACGGTGGAGTCCCCGAACTCTCCGTGACCTTCTGAAGTCTCGCTCGGGGCGGGCAGCGCTCGTCGCTGCCCGCCCCGAGCATGTCCATGGACAGGGAGAGCCGTTTTCCCCGCGAGGCGGCTCCTGGAATAGGGTGCAGTTATGAAGCTCGAGCTTCGCGGAATCACCAAACGATTCGGCAGCCTCGTCGCCAACGACAGGATCGATCTCACCGTGAATCCGGGTGAGATCCATGCGCTCCTCGGCGAGAACGGTGCCGGCAAGTCCACGCTGATGAACGTCCTCTACGGCCTGTATCAGGCTGACGAGGGCGAGATCCTGCTCGACGGGGTGCCGCAGCACTTCCGCGGGCCGGGTGACGCGATGGCGGCGGGCATCGGCATGGTGCACCAGCACTTCATGCTGATCCCGGTGTTCACCGTCGCCGAGAACGTCATGCTGGGCCACGAGTCCACGAAGGGCTTGGGCAGGCTCGACCTCGCCGCCGCCCGCGCGCACGTGCGCGCCGTGGCCGACCGGTTCGGGTTCGAGATCGACCCGGATGCCACCGTCGGCGACCTGCCGGTGGGTGTGCAGCAGCGCGTCGAGATCATCAAGGCGCTCTCCCGTGACGCGAAGGTGCTCGTCTTCGACGAGCCCACCGCGGTGCTCACCCCGCAGGAGACCGACGAGCTGATGACGATCATGCGCCAGCTGCGCAGTGAGGGCACCTCGATCGTGTTCATCACGCACAAGCTGCGCGAGGTGCGCGAGGTCGCTGATCGCATCACCGTCATCCGCCACGGCGCGGTGGTCGGCGAGGCATCGCCGACGGCGTCGAACACCGAGCTGGCCTCCCTCATGGTCGGCCGCGCGGTCGAGCTGACCGTGCAGAAGCAGCCGCCGCACGTGGGCTCCGGCGGACTCGAGGTGCGCGACCTCCGCGTGCTCACCCTCAGCGGCGGCATCGTCGTGGACAACGTCAGCTTCGACGTGCGCCCCGGCGAGGTGCTCGCCATCGCGGGCGTGCAGGGCAACGGTCAGACCGAACTGGTCGACGCGATCGTCGGTCTCGCCGCCCGTGTGGAGGGCTCCATCAGCCTCGACGGCACGGAGCTGGTGGGAAAGAGCGTGCGCGGCATCCTCGATGCCGGCGTCGGCTTCGTCCCCGAGGACCGCAACGAGGACGGCTTGGTCGGAGGGTTCTCGGTCGCCGAGAACCTCATCCTGGACCGTTCGTCGGACAAGGAGTTCGTGCGCGCGGGGACGATCATGCGCCCGACTCTCGATGCGTTCGCGCGCGACCGCATCGCCGAGTACGACATCCGCACGCAGGGCCCGCACACCCTGGCCGCGACCCTCTCCGGAGGCAACCAGCAGAAGGTCGTCATCGCCCGCGAGCTCAGCCGTGAGCTGCGGCTGCTGGTCGCCGCTCAGCCGACCCGCGGCGTCGACGTCGGCTCCATCGAATTCATCCACAAGCGCATCATCGAGACCCGCGACAGCGGCGTTCCGGTGATCGTGGTGTCCACCGAGCTGGACGAGGTCACCGCGCTGGCTGACCGCATCGCGGTCATGTACCGCGGCGCGATCGTCGGCGTCGTCCCCGGCGACACCCCGCGCGACATCCTCGGCCTCATGATGGCCGGCGCCAGCGACCCGGAGGTGGCAGCATGACCGGCACGACGCCCGGTCCCGACGACGTGACCAAGGGGCTGCCGCCCGAGCAGCTCCCGCCGGTGAACAGCCCGCTCGCGGGTGAGCCGCAGATCCCGCCGCCGCCGCGGACCAACGTCTTCTTCAAGGATCTGCTGCGCGGCAGCGCGTTCACCACGATCCTCGCGATCGTGCTGGCCATGATCGTCGGCGGCATCCTGATCGCCTTCACCGACGAGGACGTGCAGGAGGCGGCCGGGTATTTCTTCTCCCGCCCCGGCGACACCTTCAGCGCGATCTGGCAAGCCGTCTACGGCGGATACGAGGCGCTCTTCCGCGGCGCGGTGTTCAACCCGCGCGGTGCGGACTTCGCGGCCCAGATCCGCCCGCTGACCAGCTCGCTGGGCTTCGCCGCACCGCTCATCGCGGCCGGTCTGGGCGTGGCGCTGGCGTTCCGCGTCGGCCTGTTCAACATCGGCGCCCGCGGCCAGATGCTCGTCGGCGTGATGTTCGCCGGGCTGTTCGCGTTCAACCTCGACCTGCCGTTCTTCCTGCACATGCCGCTGACGATGCTCGCGGGCATCATCGGCGGCGCCCTGTGGGGCGGCATCGTGGGTGTGCTCAAGGCACGCACCGGCGCGCACGAAGTGATCCTCACGATCATGCTCAACTACGTCGCCTACTACCTGCTGCTGTGGATGATCCGCACCCCCGGACTGCTGCAGAAGCCGGGAACGAACCAGCCCATCTCCTCGGCGACGCCCGAAACCGCCCAGTTCCCCGAGCTGTTCGGCGCGGCGTTCCCGCTGCTGGACTGGGGCTTCGTCATGGTGATCATCGCGACGATCGCGGTGTGGTGGATCGTGGAGTTCTCCAGCCTCGGCATGCGCCTGCGTGCCGTGGGTGAGAACCCGCACGCCGCCCGCGCCGCCGGCATCAACGTCAAGCGCATCTACGTGTACGCCATGCTCTTCGCCGGCGGCCTGGCCGGCCTCGCCGCGATGAGCCAGATCCAGGGGTCGGTGACCTCCGGCTTCAGCGGATCGATCGACGCCGGCATCGGGTTCGACGCCATCACCGTGGCCCTCCTCGGTCGCAGCCGGGCGTGGGGCACCTTCGCCGCCGGCATCCTGTTCGGCGCGTTGAAGTCCGGCTCGTTCTCGATGCAGGCCCAGGGCATCCCCGTCGACATCGTGCTGGTCGTGCAGGCGCTCATCGTGCTGTTCATCGCGGCGCCGCCGCTGCTGCGCGCGGTGTTCTTCCTTCCCAAGACCGACGTCGAGAAGGCGGCCAAGGCCAGAGCCAAGGCCGCGAAGAAGGCGGTGGTGGCATGAACGCGCTCGCATCCACGGCGCCCAACCCCGGCGCCCTGCAGCTCGGCACCGTCAAGGAGCGGCACCTGAAGGTGCCCGTGGTCCTGGCGCTGGTCACGGTGCTGCTGGCCGCACTGTTCTTCTTCGCCCCGCGCGATGGTGTCAGCACTTTCCGCCTGGGCGACGCCTCCTCGGCGATCGCGCTCCCCAACGTCGAGCTGCCCACGGCACCCACCAGCTGGCTGCTGGTCGTGCTGCTGCTGGCGCTGACGGCCTGGGCGGCGTGGGATGCCTGGTCGTACCGTCGCCCGCCGCTGTGGCTGATCATCGTCTTCTCCGTGCTCGGCGTGTTCGCCTTCCTGGTGTGGGCCGCCGCGGGCGGACTGGTGCCCGTCACCGGTCTGCTGTTCGGGGCGATCTCCCTGTCGGTGCCGCTGGTCTTCGGCGCCCTGGGCGGGGTCATCGGCGAACGGGTCGGCGTGGTCAACGTCGCCATCGAGGGCCAGCTGCTGCTGGGCGCCTTCTCGGCGGCGCTGCTGTCCAGCATCACCGGAAACCCCTTCATCGGCCTGATCGGCGCGATGATCGGCGGCGTGCTGGTCGCCTTCGTGCTGGCCGCGTTCGCGATCAAGTACCTCGTCGACCAGGTGATCGTCGGTGTCGTGCTGAACGTGCTCGTCACCGGACTCACCGGCTTCCTCTACGGCGCGCTGCTGGTGCCCAACGAGAACACGCTCAACCGCCCGGTGCGCTTCACGCGGCTGGAGATCCCGCTGCTGAGCGACATCCCGATCATCGGACCGGTGCTGTTCAACCAGACGTTCCTGGTGTACCTCATGTACATCACCGTCGCCGTCGTGGCGTGGGGCCTGTACCGCACCCGCTGGGGACTGCGTCTGCGCGCCGTCGGCGAGCACCCGCAGGCCGCCGACACCGTGGGCATCAAGGTCAACATGTCCCGCTTCTGGAACGTGTCGCTGGCCGGTGCGATCGCCGGCGTGGGCGGGGCGTACTTCACCCTGGTGTCGGTGCCGCAGTTCGGCAAGGAGATGACCGCGGGTCTCGGCTTCATCGCCCTGGCCGCCGTGATCTTCGGCCGCTGGGATCCCATCCGCGCCGCCCTGGCCGCGCTGCTGTTCGGCTTCGCGACCAACCTTCAGAACCTGCTGACGGTGCTGGGCACGCCCATTCCGAGCGAGTTCATGCTCATGCTGCCCTACGTCGTCACGATCATCGCCGTGGCCGGGTTCGCCGGCCAGATCCGCGGACCCGCGGCAGCCGGCAAGCCATACATCAAGGGATGACACTGACATGACCGACATCGATTGGGACCATCTCCGCGCCGTCGCGACGGAGGCCATGGAGCGGGCGTACGCCCCCTACTCGCGGTATCGGGTGGGTGCTGCGGCCCTCGTCACCGACGGCCGCGTGGTGGCGGGGTGCAACGTGGAGAACGCCTCGTACGGGGTGGGCCTGTGCGCCGAGTGCGCGCTGGTGGGCGACCTGCAGATGTCCGGCGGCGGACAGCTGGTGGCCTTCGTCTGCGTGAACAACGACGGCCAGACGATCATGCCGTGCGGACGCTGCCGGCAGCTGCTCTACGAGTTCTCGCTGCCCGGCATGCTGCTGGAGACCGTCTCCGGCATCCGCACGATCGACGAAGTGCTGCCCGACGCGTTCGGGCCGCGCGACCTGGAGGAAGCAGCACGATGAGCACGCCCGAGCCTTTCGACGCCGTCGACGTCATCCGCGCCAAGCGCGACGGGGGAGCCGTCCCCGAGGACGCGCTGCGCTGGATGGTCGACGCCTACACCCGCGGCTACGTCGCCGACGCGCAGATGGCGTCGTTCGCGATGGCGATCCTGCTCAACGGCATGCAGCGCGACGAGATCCGCGTGCTCACCGACGCCATGATCGCCTCGGGCGAGCGCATGAGCTTCGGTGGCCTCGGCAAGCCGACCGTCGACAAGCACTCCACCGGGGGCGTCGGCGACAAGATCACCCTCCCGCTGGCTCCGCTCGTGGCCTCGTTCGGCGTCGCCGTGCCGCAGCTCTCGGGGCGCGGACTCGGCCACACCGGCGGCACGCTCGACAAGCTCGAATCGATCCCCGGATGGCGGGCGGCACTGACCAACGACGAGCTGTTCGCGCAGCTGCGTGACATCGGCGCGGTCATCTGCGCCGCCGGGTCGGGCCTGGCGCCGGCGGACAAGAAGCTCTACGCGCTGCGCGACGTCACCGGCACGGTCGAGGCGATCCCGCTCATCGCCTCGAGCATCATGTCCAAGAAGATCGCCGAGGGCACCGACGCGCTCGTGCTCGACGTGAAGTTCGGCGGCGGCGCGTTCATGCGCGATGTCGACAAGGCTCGCGAGCTCGCCCGCACCATGGTCGCGCTCGGGACCGACTCGGGAGTGGCGACCACCGCCCTCCTCACCGATATGAACACCCCGCTCGGGCTCGCGATCGGCAACGCCAACGAAGTGCGGGAGTCCGTCGAGGTGCTCGCCGGCGGCGGTCCCGCCGACGTCGTGGAGCTCACCGTCGCCCTCGCCCGCGAGATGCTCGCCCTGGCCGGTCAGCCCGATGCCGATGTCGAGGCGGCGCTGCGCGATGGCCGCGCGATGGACACGTGGCGCGCCATGATCCGCGCCCAGGACGGCGACCCGGACGCAGCCCTGCCGGTCGCGCGCGAGACCCACACCGTCACGGCGACCTCGTCGGGCTTCGTCGCCCGGCTCGACGCGCTGCCCTTCGGCATCGCCGCCTGGCGGCTGGGGGCCGGGCGCGCCCGTGCCCAGGACCCCGTCGTGCACGCCGCCGGCATCGACCTGCACGTGAAGCCCGGAGACGCCGTCCGCCCGGGGCAGCCGCTCTTCACGCTGCTCGCGGATGACGCCCAGCGCTTCGACCGGGCGCTGGACGCCCTCGACGACGCGTGGGAGATCGGCGACACTGCAGTGGCGCGCACTCCGCTCGTGCTCGAACGCATCACCGCCTGACCCGGCATCCGAACGAAGGAATCTCCATGGCCATCGACCAGCACGGCGACGTCCAGCTGCAGGGACGCTCTCTGCGCGCACTGCCCAAGGTGTCACTGCACGACCACCTCGACGGCGCGGTGCGCCCGGCGACGATCATCGAACTGGCCGACGAGATCGGGCTGGAGGTGCCGGAGAGCGACCCCGGCGAGCTGGCGGATTGGTTCGAGGAGCGCAGTGACTCCGGCTCTCTCGTGGAGTACCTGAAGACCTTCGACCTCACCACGGCGGTCATGCAGACCCGCGAGGGGCTGACTCGCGTCGCTCGGGAGTTCGTCGAGGACCTCGCCGCCGACGGCGTGGTCTACGGCGAGGTGCGCTGGGCGCCCGAGCAGCACCTCCAGGCCGGGCTCACGCTCGAAGAGGCCGTGGAAGCGGTGCAGGAGGGCATCGAAGAGGGCGAGGATGCCGTCGAGTCGGGTGGCCGCGACATCCGCGTGGGCCAGCTGCTCACCGCGATGCGCCACACCGACCGTTCGATGGAGATCGCCGAGCTGGCGGTGGCGATGCGCACGCGCGGAGCCGTGGGCTTCGACATCGCCGGGGCCGAGGACGGGTTCCCGCCGGCAATGCACCGTGCCGCGTTCGACTACCTCGCGGCGCACTTCTTCCCCGTGACCGTGCACGCGGGGGAGGCGGCCGGGCTGGACTCGATCCGCTCCGCCCTCATCGACGGTCGCGCGCTGCGGCTCGGGCACGGGGTGCGCCTGGCGGAGGACCTCGAAGTCGTCTCGCGCGAAGGCGAGGAGGTGTTCGTGCAGCTCGGCGACCTCTCCCGCTGGGTGCGCGACCGGGAGATCCCGTTGGAGCTCTCTCCCTCGTCGAACCTGCAGACCGGCGCCTCGTCGAAATGGGGCACCGATCTCGCGGACCACCCGTTCGATCTGCTGTACCAGCTCGGCTTCTCGGTCACCGTGAACGTCGACAACCGCACGCAGAGCCGCACGTCGCTCACGCGAGAGCTCGCCCTGCTGGCCGAGACCTTCGAGTACGACCTCGACGACCTCGAGGCGTTCCAGCTGAACGCGGCCGCGGGCGCCTTCCTCAGTGTGGAAGAGCGCGAGGAGCTCATCGAGATCATCGCGGAGGGCTTCGCCGGCTGACCGCGTCAGCGGTCGATCGCCGCGGCCCGCCGCCGGCGCGCCACGCGGGGATGGGCGGTGAGGTACTCCTCGAACGCCTCGGCGCTGGTGCGCGACGGGGTGAACCCGAAATCCTGCTTGAGCGCGTCGTTCGCGAGCACCGGACGATGGCGGAGGAAGCCGACCTGTTCGGGGCCGTGCACCGTCAGGCGCAGCGCCTGTGCGAGGCGGAGCGCCGCCGCGAGCAGGCCGGGCGGCACCGTCACCACCGGCTTGCCCAGCCGGGAGGCGATCTCGCGGACGGTGAGGCACCCGTCGCCGGCGACGTTGTAGACCCCCGGCGGCCCGTCGGTGGCCGCCCGCGCCATCGCGGCGGCGACGTCGTCGACCCACGCGAAGACGAAGGGGGAGTCCGATCCCCGCACGGCGAGGATGCCCGGACCGTCCCACAGTGCGGTGATCTGGTTGCGCACGCTGGGGCCGAGGATCGTCCCGATGCGGAACACCGTCTGCTCCAGTTCGGGGTGGGCCATGCGGTACGCGGCGAGGAGCTGCTCGACGAGGCGCTTGTGCTTGGCGTACGGGAACTCCTCGTTGCCGCGCACCGGGTGGTGCTCGCGCAGCCAGGGCGGGTTGTCGGCGTGGTAGCCGTATGCCGCGCCGGACGAGGACACGACGATGCGCCGCACGTTGGTCTCCAGACACGCCTCCAGCACGTGGCACGTCCCATCGACGTCCACGCGGTACTCCTGGTCGTGATCGCGCCCGGGGCTCACGATCGCGGCGAGGTGGACGACGACGTCGATCCGATGGCGCCGCAGCACCGGGTCGACCGTGTCGCGCCGGGTCACGTCGAGGTGCTCGTGGAGGACTCCGGCCGGCGGGTCGACGGGGGAGCGCACGTCGCCCGCGACCACGAGGTCCACGCCCGGCACCTCTGCCAGGGCGGCGATCACATGGGTGCCGAGGAACCCCGCGCCGCCGGTCACGAGCACGCGGGCGCCCCGGCGAGCGCCGGCATCCGCCGTGCTTCGGGCCGGGTCCTGGCCGGTCATGCCGCACCTCCCGCCGCCGCGTCCGTCCCGCTGCCGGGCGCCGCGCCGGTGGCCGGGCGGCCGCCGACGTCGGATGCCGCCGCGTGCCGCGAGGCGTCGCCCTTCGCCGACCCGGTGCGTCGTCGCGTGTGCCGGGCCCACAGCCCGGCGACGACGAGCCCGGCCACGATGTCCCAGATGCCCCACCAGCCGGCGACGATCGCCATGCCGCCCAGGCCGCCGAAGAAGCTGAACACCAGCCCCAGCCCGAGTCCGGCGTTTCGGATGCCGACTTCGAATGTCACCGCCTTGCGCTCGCGCGTGCCGAGACCCCCGACCACCGCGGTGCCGTAGCCGATGGCCAGCGCGACGGCGTCGTGGATCGTGACGACGAGGACGATGACGCCCAGGAACGCCACGAAGTAGCCCCAGTTGCCGATGAGGGCGGCCAGGATGAAGCCGAGCAGGGCCAGGAGCGAGAACCATTTCACGAACGGCTGCGCCCGCGCGGCGACCCGCGGCAGCTTCGCCCGCACCGCCAGGCCCACCAGGAACGGCAGGCCGATGATGAGCAGGATCTCCAGAAGCATCTGCCAGCCGTTGAGCGAGACCGTCGCGAGCAGGGCACGGGTGTCGGGCCGCAGCGATCCCCAGAAGGCGATGCTGAAGGGCAGGGCGACGATGTAGAGCAGGTTGCCCACCGCCGTCATCGACACCGAGAGCGCGACGTTGCCTCCGGCGCGGTGGGTCAGCACCTGCGAGATGTTCCCCGGTGGACAGCAGGCGACGAGGATCATGCCGAGCGCCATCGACGCGGTGACCGGCAGCAGCAGCGTGAGGCCCAGGGTGACCGCGGGGAGCACGAGCAGCTGCGCGAGGATCGCTACGGCGAACGGGCGCGGCTTGCGGGCGACGACCCGGAAGTCGTCGGGGCTGGTGTCCAGCGCGATCCCGAGCATGATGAGCCCCAGCACGACGTTGAGGATCATGAGGGTGCCCGGGGTGAAGTTCAGCACCACGTCGTCGGGAGTCATGCCCTGCTCCTTCCCCACGCGGCCCGGACGCCCCGCGCAGCGCGTGCCGCCGATCTGCGCACGCGGTGCGTCACCCGGCGCGATCCCGCACCTGCCTCCCCATCGCCCGCGCCCGCGTCCGTGCCGCCGAGCCCGGCCGTCGCCGCCTGCACGGCGCGGCGGTAGGCGTCTTTGTTGACGTAGTAGGACATGCGCTCCAGCCCCAGATACCGGTAGCCGCCGGTGAGATCGGGCCACGGGCCGGCCGCCACCCGGCGGCGGAAGTCCCGCTGCACCGCCTCCGGCGCGGTGAGGTAGGCGGCGATGAGCTCGGCCTGCTCATAGCGGCCCTGCCATCCGATGCCCGAGGCCTCGATCATGCCCATCACGAACAGGCCGCGGAACGCCGGCGGAAAGACGTTCAGGTACAGCTGCGGCGACCAGCCCGTCCAGTTCAGCTCGGCGCGATCGACGAAGGGATAGTCCAGCGTGTAGCCCGTCGCCAGCAGCACGGTGTCGTACTCGCCCCGGGTGCCGTCACGGAAGTGCACCGTCGAGCCCTCCCACCCTGCGACGTCGGGACGGATGCGCAGGTCGCCCTGACCGAGGTGGTTCAGCAGCATCGTGTTCACGATGGGGTGCGACTCGTACAGGCGGTGGTCGGGGCGGGGGAAGCCGAAGCGCGTGGGATCGCCCGTGAAGGCACGCAGCACGCGGGTGTCGATCGCCTGCTTCAGCCGCGCCGGCAGCGGGCGGCCCTGGTTGAGGGTGTCGGCCGGCCGGCCGAAGAGGTAGCGCGGCACGAAGTGGTAGCCGCGGCGCACGCTCATGTCGACGGATGCCGCATGGTGCACGGCATCCACGGCGATGTCGCAGCCGGAGTTGCCGGCGCCGATGATGAGCACCCGTCGGCCGGCGAGGGCGGTGGCGCTCTTGTACCGGCTGGTGTGGAGCAGCTCGCCGCTGAACGTGCCGGGGAACTCCGGCACGCGGGGATGGGCGAGGGTGCCGTTGGCGAGGATCACGCCGGTGTGGCGCTCGCTGGTGGCGCCCTCCGGCCCGGTGGCTTCCACCGTCCAGGTGCCGTCGGGCTCGCGCGTGACCGCGGTCACGGTGGTGGCGAAGCGGAAGCGCCCCGTGAGATCGAACCGGTCGGCGTAGTCGCGGAAGTACTGCAGCAGCGCGCGGTGCCCGGGGTAGTCGACGCGGGTGCGCATCGGGTACTCGGCGAACTGGGTGGTCGTGCGCGACGAGATCAGGTGGGCGGATTCGTACATGCTCGATCGGGGATTGTCGATGTCCCAGAGGCCACCCACGCCGTCGGCGGCCTCGTACCCCACCACCTGCAGCCCGGCCTTCGTCAGCGCCCGCGCGGCGGCCAAACCTGATGGGCCCGCGCCGATGACGGCATAGTTCGCACGCATGATCCCCCAGACGTCGTCGTCTGGGTCGATGTTAGCGGCTGTTCACTGAGACGGCGGACCGACCGGTTCAGCGCGTCAGCGAATCGGCGAAGGAGCCGAGGCCACCGGTGACCGCCTCATGCATCTCATCGCGGGTGATCGTGGGGTCGCCGTCGCCGGCCTGGGCGCCGTAGTCGCCGAACGAGGCGTGCGAGGCGCCCTCGATCTCGACCATCTCCGCGTCGGCGGGGAGCAGGTGCCGGGCGTCGGCGATCTTCTGCGGGGTGGACAGGCCGTCGTCCGTGCCGGCCAGGCTCAGCACCGGCAGATCGGTGTCGGACAGGTCGCCGGAGCAGTACGACGCGAACAGCGCGAGCGCATCGGCGTCCTCGGCGAGCTGACACGCGCGCACCCCGCCCAGCGAGTGGCCGCCGACGATCCAGGTGTCCACGTCGGGGGCGAGGCCGGTGAAGGAATCCAGCGGCCGCGGATCGAAGAAGGCCAGGTTCAGCCAGGGCTTCGTGATGACGACCGTCACTTCGTCCTTGGCCACCATGCCCGCCAGGATCGCCGCGTACGCCCACGGATCCACCTTGGCACCCGGGATGAACACCAGACCCGTGTCCGATTCCACTGAGGTGGGGGAGAGGACGATCGCGCCCGGCCCGTCCGCGATGCGCACCCGCTCGTCGGCGCGGACGGACGCCAGCGGCTCCGGTTCTGCGGCCATCACGCCGATCTGGCTCCACACCACGACGCCGATCACCACCACGACCAGCAGAGCGCCGATCGAGCCGAGGACCCAGTTGAGCACCCGGCGCCGACGTGGGCGCCGCGGCGTGGCGGCGGTGCCGGCGACGGGCTCCACAGCCTCGTCGTCCGGCACCGTCGCGCCGGCAGGATCGGTCAGGAGAGGGCCCTCTGCCGTGCCTGCACCAGTTGCTGAACGCGGAAGAACAGCGGGTGGTCCGGCTCGAGCCCGGTGACGGATGCCGTGAAGGTCGCGGCATCCTGCTCGCGCAGCAGCCGCTGCAGGTCGACGGACTGCGGGTCCTCCGCGTCGTCGAACTCCAGTGCGGCGCCCACGGCAGCCAGCAGGGCGTCGACCGACAGACCGCGCTCCGCCGCCTCGGCAGCAGGGCCGATGAACCGCTCGTGGCGCGAGAGCTTGCGCAGCGGCTGTCGCCCGACCCGCCAGACGGTGTCGGGCAGGGCGGGGTTGGCGAACCGCCGCAGGATGGTCTCGCGGTAGTCCGTGAGGTCGTCGGCATCCAGCCCGTGCTTGGCCGCCAGCAGTGCGGAGGTCTCCTCCAGCGCCCGCGCGACGGCCGCGATGATGACCGAATCCGACAGCGCTGCGGCGATCGTGTCCACGCCCGCACGCGCACCGAAGTACGCCGTCGCCGCGTGCCCGGTGTTGACGGTGAACAGCTTGCGCTCGATGTAGGGGGCGAGGTCGCCGACGAAGTGAGCGCCGGGGATCGAAGGCAGGTCGCCCTGGAAGGGCGGCGCCTCGATGGCCCACTCGAAGAACGGCTCGACCGTCACGTCCACCCCGCCGCCGGCCGGCTGGCCCGGCACGATGCGGTCGACGGCCGTGTTGGCGAAGACGGCGCGACCGGCGATGGCATCCCACGCGTCGCCTGCCTGCGCGCGCATCTCCTCGCGCAGGAGATCGGTGGCGTTGATGGCGTTCTCGCACGCCATGACGATCAGCGGCGGGAGAGCCGGGTCGCGCGTGCCGAGGCCGGCCACGATGTGGGGCGCGACGAAGCGCAGCACGGTGGGACCGACCGCGGTCGTCACGATGTCGGCGGTGGCGATCTCGTCGACCACCTTCTGGGGGTCGGTCTGGCTGTTGACGGCACGGAAGCCCGTGACCACCTTGTCGACCCCGCCCTCGCCGACCTCGTGAACCGTGTAGGAGTCGGCGGCGTTGATGGCGTCGACGAGGTCGCCGGCGACGTCGGAGAAGACCAGCTCGTAGCCGCCCTCGTGCAGCAGCAGGCCGACGAAGCCGCGACCGATGTTGCCGGCGCCGAAGTGGACGGCCTTCATGATTCGTTCACCGCCGACAGCAGGGTGTAGAGCTCCTCGGGCGACTGGGCCTGCTTCAGCTTGGCGACCTCGTCATCGTCGGAGAACAGCAGCGCGATCTGCGAGAGGATCTCGAGGTGCTCGTCGCCCTTCCCCGCGATGCCCACGACGAACGTGACCGGGTTGCCGTCCCAGTCCACGCCCCCGTCATAGCGGACGAAGGACAGCGCCGAGTCGAGGATCGTCTCCTTCGTCTCGTTGGTGCCGTGCGGGATCGCGAGCTCGTTGCCCATGTAGGTGGAGACCGTCTCCTCCCGCTGCTGCATCGCATCGAAGTAAGCGTGGGTGACGGCCCCGGCGGCCTCCAGGATGTCGGCGGCCTCCTTCATCGCGTCTTCGCGGCTCACCGAGCCGGAGTGGATGCGGACCTGTCCGACGTTCAGCACGTCCCGTGCCATGTCTTACCCCTTTCATCGGTCGGATGCCGTGGCATCCGTGTTCACTGTCTCAAGTCGGGGCGGGACATGACGACCTCTTGCGCGCCCGACGGAAAAAGGCCACGGGGCCGGGGGCATCGCGCCGCCCGGCCCCGCAGCGGTCTGTCACGCGCGGTCGTGCTGGTCGCGCACCATCTCCACGACCTCGTCGTACTTCGGCGAGTTCATGAAGTTGTCCACCGACACGTGGATGGCGTTCGGCGTCTGCTTCCGCGCCCGGTCGGTGAGCTGATTCTGCGTGATGACCAGGTCGGCGGAGGGGTCGAGGTTCGCGATCGCCTTGTTGACGACCGTGACATCCTCGATGCCCGCCTTCTTGATCTTGTTGCGCAGGACGCTCGCGCCCATGGCCGAGGAGCCCATGCCCGCGTCGCACGCGAACACGATGTTGCGCACCGGCTTGACCGCGACGGCGCCGCCGTCCAGGCGACCACCGGTCTCCGCCTCGGTCTCGAGGCGGTCCACCGCCTGCTCGCCCTCGCGCACGGACTCACGGTCGTTGCGGCCCGAGGCGCGCAGCGCATCCATGGCAGCCGACGTCTTGCCCTTGTTCGCCTCGGTCTGCGAGACCGCGGAGGCGAACTTGTCGCCCTCGGCGAGCAGATCGCGCTTGCGAGAAGCCCGCAGGATGAGCGACGCCACGATGAACGTGACCGCCGCCGAAAGGATGACGGACAGGATGACACCGACGTAGCTGTCGTTCGCCGTCTGTGCGAGCACGGCGATGATCGAGCCCGGTGCCGCCGGCGCGCGGAGGCCGGCGCCGAGCAGCATGTTCGTGGTGACACCGGTCATGCCGCCCGCGATGAGCGCGACGATCAGCACCGGCTTCATCAGGGCGAACGGGAAGTAGACCTCGTGGATGCCGCCGAAGAACTGGATGACGGCCGCGCCGGGGGCCGACGCGCGAGCCGCGCCGATGCCGAAGAACGTGAACGCCAGCAGCAGACCGAGGCCGGGGCCGGGGTTGGCTTCGAGCAGGAACAGGATGGACTTGCCGGTCTCGTCCGCCTGGGCGATGCCGAGTGGCGTGAGCACGCCGTGGTTGATGGCGTTGTTCAGGAAGAACACCTTCGCCGGCTCGATGAGGATGCTCGTCAGAGGCAGCAGGTTGGCCTCGACCAGCCAGTCCACCGCGTTGCCGAGCACATCCATCAGGCCGTTGACCAGCCACGCCACCGGGTAGAACCCGACGATGGCCATGACGAAGCCCCAGATGCCCGCCGAGAACATGTTCACGAGCATCTCGAAGCCGGCGCGGATCTTGCCGTCCCACAGCTTGTCGAGCCACTTCATGGTGTAGGCCGCGAGCGGGCCCATGATCATGGCGCCGATGAACATGTGGATCTGGCCGAGCGGCGCCACACCCTCGGGGAGGGTCGCGTTGAACTGGGCGATGAGCTGGTCGGAACCGGCGATCGCGCCCATGACGGCGATCGAGCCGACGACCGCGCCGCGCACGCCGTAGACCATGTGGCCGGCGGTGTAGGCGATGATGATCGGCAGCAGGTAGTGGATGAACGGACCGACGATGGTCGCGAGGTCGGCGTTGGGGGTCCAGCCCACGTCGATGAAGAACGCGGTGAAGATGCCCCACGCGATGAGCGCGGGGATGTTCGGCATGATCATGCCGGACAGGAACGTGCCGAAGCGCTGGACTCCGACACGCGCCTTGCTGCCGCCCTGGGTGGCGGGGGCTGACGCAGTCGTCATTGCTGTGTCTCCTTCTCTCGGGTAGCGGCTTGCTGCGCCGCGAGGCGTGCCCCCGCCGCGTCGTCGGCGGTGAGGGCGGCTTCGGCGATGCGCTGCGCATCGCCGAACGTGTGGGTGAGCAGGCTGGCGCGCACGTCGGCCAGCGCGGTGGGCGCCATCGACAGGGTCGACGCGCCGAGACCGACGAGCACGACCGCCAGCAGCGGATCGGCTGCGGCCTCGCCGCAGATGCCGACGGGCTTGCCGGTGGCCTGCCCCGCGGCGCCGACCTCGCGGATGAGGCGCAGCACGGCGGGGTGCCAGGGGTCTTGGAAAGCTGCCACCGAGCCGAGCAGACGGTCGGCGGCGAGGGTGTACTGCGTGAGGTCGTTCGTGCCGATCGAGGCGAAGTCCGCAACGGCGAGTGCCTTGTCGGCCATGAGGGCGATCGAGGGGACCTCGACCATGATCCCGGCCATCTTGAGGTCGTAGTCACGGGCGAGCTCGGTGAAGTACCGTGCCTCCTCGACCGTGGACACCATCGGCGCCATCACCCACACGTCGGCCTCGGTCGCGGCATCCGCCTGCGCCAGCGCGGTCAACTGCTCGCGCAGGATGTCCTCGCTGGCGCGCAGGGCGCGCAGCCCGCGCAGGCCCAGAGCGGGATTGTCCTCGTGGGCGTCGTTGAGGAAGGCCAGCGGCTTGTCGGCACCGGCGTCGAGCACGCGCACGACCACCTTCTTGCCGGGGAAGTGCCGCAGCAGCTGCGTGTACGTCTCCCGCTGCTGCTCCACGGTGGGTGCGGAGCTGGAACTGAGGAAGAGGAACTCCGTGCGGAACAGCCCCACGCCCTCCGCTCCCAGCGCGACGGCCTCCTCTGCCCCCTCGGGCTTGCCGAGGTTGGCCAGCAGCGGCACGGGCGTGCCGTCGGCGAGGGCGCCGGGGGTGATGGGGGCGGATGCCGCGGACGCGCGGGCGTCGGCACGGTGCTGTGCACGGGCGAGATCCTCGGCGGAGGGCTCGCTGACCACCAGACCTGCCGCCGCATCGACGATGACCGTGTCGCCGTCGGCGAGGTTCGTGGCGCCGGCAGCGCCCACCACGGCCACGATCGCCTTCTCTCGGGCGAGGATCGCGGTGTGCGAGGTCGGTCCGCCATCGCTCGTCACCAGCGCCAGCACCTTGTCGAGGTCCAGCAGCGCGGTGTCGGCCGGGGCGAGGTCGCGGGCCACGAGCACGAACGGGTGGCCGGGGTCGGGCACGCCCGGAGCGGGAACGCCCTGCAGGTGGGCGATGACGCGCTGCGCGACGTCGTCGAGGTCGGCGGCGCGCTCGCCGAGGTAGCCGCCCATGGCCGTGAGCTGCTCGCGGAACGAGGCGAAGGCGTCGAACACGGCGTACTCGGCGGTCTTGCCCTGCGCGATGCGGGCGTCGACCTGCTGCAGCAGCGCCGGATCCTCCGCCATCATCGCCTGCGCCTCGAGCACGTCACGGGCGGCGCCGCCGGCGTGCGCGCCGCGCTCTTCGAGCTCGCGTGCGACGGCAGCCACCGAGGCGCGGGCGCGGTCGCGCTCCTCCTCGGCAGTGCGCTGGCTGGCCGCGTCCGACGGCGGGGGCAACGGCTCGGACATGCGGGCCACCGGGCCCTGCGCCACCCCCAGGCCGATTCCGACTCCGCGCAGCTCGGTCATCTTTTCTCCTTCGTCGTTCATCAGGCGTCGTGATCGGTGGCCAGCAGCTCAGCCAGCTCATCGAGGATGGCTTCGGCTCCGTCGCCGTCGGCCGTCAGGGTCACGTAGTCGCCGCGCTCCACCCCGAGCGCGATCACCCCGAGGATGCTGGCGGCGTTGGCGGCCGCGCCGGCATCCTTCGCGATGGTCACGGGGATTCCGGAGTCCTTCGCCGCCTGCGCGAACATCTTCGCGGGGCGGGCGTGCAGTCCGTTGTTCGAACCGACGCGCACGGTTCGTGTGAGTGCAGTCACAAGGTCTCCGTCTCTTTGAGGGCGTCTTGGACGAAAGCGAGCGTGCGGCTGCCGTCGTGGTCGCTGAAGATGTCGTCGGGGAGAAGCACCACGGCGGTACCGCGGGGCTCTGCCACCCGTCGGATGTCCTCGAGTGCGTACGTGAGGTGCGGGCCCACCAGCACGACGTCGGCCGAGTCGAGATCGATGGTAAGCGATTGCTCCGTACCCGCAAAGGCGGCGTAGGGCAGACCACGGTCGTGTGCGGCGTGGCGCACCCGTTGCGCGACGAACGTGCTCGACGCTCCCGCTGCGCACACCACGAGGATCCTCATCGACCTGCCTTCCTCCGGCCATTGTGGTGAATCCGCTGGGAGTGGACAACCAGGGTTGCTTCCGCAGGGGCGGAAGGTGGGGGCGTGGTTGACTGGGAGCCGGCGCCGTATTCGGGGAGATCCACGTGACCAGAGCAAGGCAGGACCGCCTCCTGGCACTGCTCACCCGAGACGGCGAATGGCGCACGGCGGCGACGCTCGCCGACTCCCTGGGGGTCACCCCGCGCAGCGTGCGCAGCTATGTCACTGCCGTCAACGCCCGGGTGCCGGGCGGCGGGGCGGTCGAATCCGGTCCGCTCGGGTACCGGGCAGGGCAGGAGGCGGGCACGGCGCTGCGGGCCGAGACAGACGCCGGCACCCCCCGCGACCGACTGCACGCCCTGGTGCGAACGCTGCTGGACGAGCATCAGGGCATCGATGTGTTCGAGACGGCGGATCGCCTGCACGTCAGCCCCGCGACGGTGGATGCCGATCTTGCGCGGGTGCGCGGACTGCTCGGGGGGACCGAGCTCACGCTCGAGCGCTCGGCGTCGCGTGCGCGGCTGCGCGGCACCGAGGCCGCCCAGCGGCGGCTGCTCAGCCGGCTCGCCCACGACGAGATGGATGCGGGCTCGTTCGACATCGAGGCGCTGCGCCGCACGCTCGGGACGGAATCCGTCGGCGCGCAGGCGTTCGGGCCGTTCAAGACCGAGCTCGTCGCCGGGCTCGGCGCGCTCGGCTACTTCGTCAACGAGCTCGGCATCGCCGACGTCGTCATGCACATCGCCATCGCCGCGGACAGGGTGGCGCGGGATCGGGCTCTGGAGGGCGCGGCATCCGACGACGACGAGGCGCGCGCCGAGATCGGCGCCCTCATCGACCGTCTGAGCTTCGCGCACCTGGGGGTGCAGCTCGGGGTGGGGGACGTCAGGCATCTGGCGAACCTGGTGCTCACCCGCGTCGTGGCCCCCGGCACCGCGCCCGACGATCGGGCCATGAAGCGGCTGGACCCCGATATCGAACGCGCCGTGCGGGAGGTGGTGATGGCGGCGGCGGCGGAGTTCCTCGTCGACATCGCCCACGAGGACTTCATCGTGCGCCTCGCCCTGCACGTGCAGAACCTGCAGCAGCGCGCGCGGGCGCAGGCGTGGTCGCGCAACCCGCTGACGCGCTCGCTCAAATCGACCTACCCGATGATCTTCGAAGTCGCCGTCTACATCGCCAGCCGCCTGGCCGACCGGCTCGACATCACGCTGATGGACGACGAGATCGCCTACATCGCCATGCACGTCGGGGGGCGCCTGGAGCGCAGCCGCCGCGCCGACCAGATGCTCACGGCGACGATCGTCTGCCCCGGCTATTACGAGCTGCACGAGCTGCTGCGCTCGAGTGTCGACCGCTCGCTCGGGCAGGTGGTGGAGGTCGTCGGGGTGGAGACCCGCGTCGACCCCGACTGGGCGGGAATCCGCACCGACCTGGTGCTGACGACCATCGAGCCGCCGGCGCCGGGCGAGCGGATCGTGCGGATCCAGCCGTTCCTCACCGAGGCCGACGTGGAGCGTGTGCAGGCGGCGGCCGGCAGGGTGCGGCGGGGACGCCGCCTGGCCCGCCTGCGCGAGGAGCTGGAGCGGTACTTCTCGCCGACCGCCTTCGTGCGGGGGCTCGACGGCGAGGGCGGAGAAGAGGCGGTGATCCGTCGGCTCGGCGAGACGCTCGTGGCCGAGGGCATCATCGACGAGGGGTACGTGCAGCGCACGATCGAGCGGGAGGGTCTTTCGTCCACCGCGTTCACCGATGCGCTCGCCGTGCCGCACGCGATCGGAATGACCGCCACCCGCACCGCGATCGCGATCGGCATCGCCGAGCCGTCGATCGCGTGGGGTGAGGGCCGTGTGCAGGTCGTGGCGTTCACGGCGTTCTCCGAGGGCGACCGCGCCGCGTTCCAGACGGTGTTCGAGCAGTTCGTCGAGGTCTTCAGCGAGCGCGACAGCGTGCAGCGGATCGTGCGCCGCGGGACCGACTTCGCGTCGTTCCTGGATGAGCTGGTCGCCGTCATCGACGGCTGACGTCGGCGGCCGCGCGGGGTTCGGTCGCCGCGGTCGCCGCGGTCGCCGCGGTCGCGGCCTCGCCGCCTCGCCGGGGTATGGGTCGCGTGTCGGTTCCCGAGCCGGGTGTTGCGGGGTTTGGGTCGCGTGTCGGTTCCCGAGCCGGGTGTTGCGGGGTTTGGGTCGCGTGTCGGTTCCCGAGCCGGGTGTTTCGGGGGTTTGGGTCGCGTGTCGGTTCCCGAGCCGGGTGTTTCGGGGGTTTGGGTCGCATATCGGTTCCCGAACCCGGGTGATCGGGTCAGCGCGGTGGGTGGATGCCGAAGGCACCGAGCCGTTCACCGAGCGCCGCCGCGGTGGCCACGTGCGGCCAACCCCACCTCGCGAGTCGGCGTTGGGTGGTGCCGCGGATCCAGTCCTCTCGCTGCTTCTCCGCGTCGAACACGTCCGCGCGCGAGCGCCCGTCCAGCATCCCGCCGTCCTGATACTTGATGGTCCCGTCGAACTCCCCGAACGCGTCGGCGTCGTCGAGAGCGAAGTCGACGAAGTAGCTGCCCGAAGGTGAGGGCACGGCAGCCTGCAACCGGATCCGCCGGAAACCGAGCTCCACCAGCCGGATGCGACTGATCGTCTCACCGGGCAGATGCGCCCTTCCGTCGGCGAAATCCAGAACCCGCTCGGCGCGACGGATGCCGTGGGCTCTCGTCCGCGCGATCCCACGGACGCACTCACGGAACTCACCTGCACCGGAGAGGTCGTAGGCGCCGTCGCGCGGCGCGAACAGCGTGTGAAGCGCCGCGTCGGCCGACGTGGCCGCCTGCTCGAAGGACGCCGTCCGAGCCACATCGGCCACGGAGCGCGCCAGGTTCGTGCACAACAGGCCGGCGACCTCGACCACGTCGTGGTCGGGCTCGCCGCGGTGGCGCACCACGCCGTGGGCAGGCCCGGTGCGATCGGCATCCGCGATGACGTGCACCCGGTCGTGACTTGCGCGGTAGAGCGGCTGACCGAGCAGCGCGAGCGCCGTCTCGTACGCGAAGACCGGACGGCGGGCCGAGACGGCGGCCAGCGCGTGCGCACGGGCGACGATGCGCTGCTCCGGATAAGCCGACCGCCATCTGGCCGCATCGACGTAGATGCCTCGCCGCAGTCGCACCAGGCTCCCGCCCGCCGCCTCGGCAGCGACCCGGCGCGACGGCAGTCCGCGTGCGCGGAGATCGTCGAGGGTGAGCAGGGGGATGCCGTCGGTCATGGTCCGAGCGTCGTCCCCCCGGGCGCGCAAGTGCGACGGCGAAGTCCCGGATGGTGGACAGGTCGCGGCATCCCCGCCGTGTGGAGGAGGCGTCACCGCGCCCTTGGGTCGCGTGTGGGTTCCCGAGCCGGGGGTGGCGGGGGTTTGGGTCGCGTGTGGGTTCCCGAGCCGGGGGTGGTGGGGGTTTGGGTCGCGTGTGGGTTCCCGAGCCGGGAAAGGGTGGGGGTGACCGGGCCGGCGCCGTCAGCCGCGGCGCAGTCGCTCCTCGAGCCCGAGGCACACCGCCGGCCACTCGTGCGGGAGGATCGAGAACACCACGGTGTCGCGCAGCGTGCCGCCCGGACCAAGCCGGTGGTTGCGCAGCACGCCGTCCTGCTTCGCCCCGAGCCGCGCGATCGCCTGGCGCGACTGCCGGTTGTGCCAGTGGGTGCGGAACTCCACCGCGATCGCGGCGCACGCGTCGAAAGCGTGCCCGAGCAGCAGCAGCTTCGCCGCGGTGTTCACCGCTGTCCGCTGCGCCGACAGTGCGAGCCACGTGTAGCCGATCTCGACGTGACGGTTCGCCTGGTCGATGCCGCAGAACGTCGTCATCCCGACCGCGGTGCCCTCCCGCACGATCGCCCAGGCGTTCATCGTCCCGGCATCCTGCATCGCGCGACGTCGCGCGATCTCGTCGTCGATGCCGGCGGGCGTGGGGACGGAGGTGTACCACGTGTGCTCGAGCCCTGCGGATGCCGCCGCGAGGTCGGGCGCGTGCCGATCGTCCAGGGGCTCCAGGCGCACGTGGGCGTTCTCCAGGACGATGGGGTCAATCAGCAGCACGTTCCGAGCCTAGCGAGAGCGGCGGATCCGCTCCGGCGGGTCATCGCCCGTCGTGCATCGCCGCGTCGGCGGCGGCGGCCGCAGCCACCGGGTCTTCGGCGCGGGATGCATCGCGCGCGGCCTGCACCGCCCGTCGCCCGACGGGAAGTCCCACCGCCGCAGCCACCACGACGAAGGTCAGGATGCCGGTGGCCACGAGCAGCACCTCGATGGCGACGACGTCGGCCAGCGGCCCCAGAACCGACATGCCCAGCGGCATCGCCACGGCCATGACGATGCCGACGAAGCCGAAGACGCGTCCCTGCCGCTCCGGCTCGACGGTCTCCTGCAGCAGGGTGAACGACGGCGTCGAGAAGAACGGAACGGCCAGGCCCACGAGGAACATGAACGCGAAGAAGACCCACACGTTGGGGGAGAGTCCCATCCCCACCGCCAGGAGGCCGAACACGAGCGCCGAGGTGACGATCATCCCGATGCGGCTGCGCTTGGCGAAGAACGAGGCGACGACGATGCCGCCGAGCATCATGCCCACGCTGAAGGCGATCTCGAGCACGGCGAGGTTCGTGATGTTCTGCTGCTCGCCGGCGTCGAAGGAGCGCACGAGCATGAGCGGGGTGAGGTTGGAGGGCGCCACCGTGAGCAGGAAGATGATCGCGAACAGCGCCAGCAGCCACCGGAGGAACGCGTGGTGAGCGACGTAGCGCACCCCCTCCACGAGGTCGGCGAAGTAGCCGGTCGGGGCGTCGGCGGCGCGGCGCACCGCGGCGACGGGCACGAAGGCCAGCAGCAGGATGCCGATGGCCGCGGTGACCACGTCGATGAAGAAGATCGGGATGAGCGAGGCCGCCGATCCACCCCACGCCGTCGCCGCCCACGCGAAGACGGCGCCGGCAGCGGCGGGCGCCAGCAGCGCCATCGCCGACTGGATCGACCCGTTGATCCCGTTGATGCGCATGAGGTTGCGCGCGGGGGTGATCTGCGGGATGAGCGCGGAGACCGCCGGGGTCTGGATGCCCGCGCCCGCCGAGCGGATCGCCAGGGTGAGGAAGATCAGCCACACCCCGTCGTACCCGGTCATCATGATGACGGCCAGCGCGAGCGTCGTCAGCGCGATCGCGGCATCGGCCGCCATGATGAGGTACTTGCGGTTGTGCCGGTCGGCCCAGACCCCGCCGAAGATCGACACGATGGCCTGCGGCAGGAAGCCGAACACCGCGGCGAGGGCCATGATGTCGCCGCGCTGGTAGGTCAGCGTGAGGTACCAGAAGACGGTGTACTGCACGAGCATGGAGCCGAACAGACTCACGGTCTGCCCGCCCAGGAACAGCACGACGTTGCGCAGCCAGTGGGCCGGATCCGCAGCCGCGTTCGCGGCCTCACCCCCAACAGCAGCCGCGTCCGTGCCCGCGGGCACCTCGACGGACGGCGCCTGCTGCGCCGACGCGCCATGGTCGTCATCGCCCCGCGGGGGCGCGTCGTCGTCGCGCATCTGCCGTCTCCCTGGTCGCCGCGTGCTCCTGCGGCACGGACATTAGCACGCACGACCGACACGCCCCGCGGGCGGCGGTGGGTCCGTCAGCCCCGGGCGAGCAGCTCGGTCGCGCCGGCCTCCAGTGTCTGCAGCCGGGACCGCGCGTCGGACGCGGACTCGCCCCGCACATCGAGGTAGACCTTGAGTTTGGGCTCGGTGCCGCTCGGACGCACGATGACCCGCGACCCGTCGGCCAGCCACAAGCGCAGCACGTCGCCCGGCGGCACGCCGTCGACGCCTGTCAGCAGGTCGTCGATGCGCGTCACCGCGACCCCGCCGACTTCGGCAGGCGGTGTGGCACGCAGAGCCGCCATGATGCGGCCGATCACCGAGAGGTCGTCGACGCGCAGGGACACCTGGCCGCTGTCGAAGTACCCGAACTCGGCCTGGAACTGTCGTAGCAGGTCACCGGCCTGGGCACCCTGCTCGCGCGCCTCGGCGATGAGCCCGAGCATCGCGACCGCAGCCGAGATGCCGTCCTTGTCGCGCACCGTCTCGGGGTTGACGAGGTAGCCCAGTGCCTCCTCGAACCCGTACACGATGCCGGGGGCGCGGGAGATCCACTTGAAGCCGGTGAGGGTCGCGTGAGAGGACAGGCCGTACCGCTCGGCCACGACGGCCAGCCCCGGCGACGACACCAGCGAGCAGGCCAGCGATGCCGTGCGGTCGGCCCCGCCCGCGGCGGCGCGCCGCGCGGCACGCCATCCCAGCAGCAGGCCGATCTCGTTGCCGGTGAGCCGTCGCCAGCCCTCCGGGTCCTCGGGATCGGGGATCGCGACGGCCAGGCGGTCGGCGTCGGGATCGTTGGCGATGACGAACTCCGCCCCCGCCTCCCGTGCCGCCTGGAAGGCCAGATCCATCGCGCCGGGCTCCTCGGGGTTGGGGAACGCGACCGTCGGGAACGTGCCGTCCGGTTCGATCTGCTCGCTCACCGTCGTGGGAGCCGGGTAGCCCGCCCGCTGGAGCACGCGCGAGAAGGTCTCCCACCCCACGCCGTGCATCGCCGTGTAGACCCACGTCATGCCGCCCGCTCCCGGAGGGGCGGGTGCGACTGCGGCCGTGGCGTCGATGTACGCGTCGACCACCGACTCATCGGCGATCGCGTAGTCGGTCGAGCGGGGGAGCGAGCCGATGTCGCCGGCATCCGCCACCCGCTGGATGTGCCGGGCGATGTCGGCGTCGGCCGGCGGCACGATCTGGGCGCCGTCGTCGTCCCCGCCGAGGTACACCTTGTATCCGTTGTCGTCGGGCGGGTTGTGGCTGGCGGTGACCATGACGCCGGCGGCCGCGCCGAGGTGGCGCACCGCGAAGGCGAGCACCGGGGTGGGCAGCATGCGCGGCAGCAGCACCGCGCGCAGCCCCGCACCTGCGAACAGCTCCGCACTGTCGCGGGCGAACACGTCGGAGTTGCGCCGCCCGTCGTAGCCGATCACGACGGTGGGAGTGGTGCCCGCCGCGGCACGCTCGGTGAGGTAGGCGGCGAGCCCCGCGGCTGCCTGGGCCACGAGCACCCGGTTCATGCGGTTGCTGCCGGCGCCCAGCCGGCCGCGCAGGCCGGCCGTGCCGAACGCGAGTCTGGTGCCGAAACGGTCGGCCAGATTGGCGGATGCCGCGGCATCGCCGGCATCCGCCCGCTCCAGCAGCTGCTCCAACTCGGTGCGGGTCACCGGGTCGGGGTCCTGCGCGAGCCAGGCGCGCGCGGCGTCGATCGGGCCGTTCACAGCGATCCGATCACGCGGGCCAGCAGCGACGAGATGACGGGCTCGGCCTCGCGGCCGGCCTCGAGCACCTCACCGTGGCTGAGGGGGGTCTCCTGGATGCCGGCGGCCATGTTCGTGATGAGGGAGAATCCGAGGGTCTCCATGCCGGCCTGCCGCGCGGCGATGGCCTCGAGCGCCGTGGACATGCCGACGATGTCGCCGCCGATGATGCCCGCCATGCGCACCTCTGCGGGCGTCTCGTACTGGGGCCCGCGGAACTGGCAGTACACGCCCTCGTCGAGGGTCGGGTCGATGCCGCGGGCGAGCTCGCGCAGTCGCGGCGAGTACAGGTCGGTGAGGTCGACGAAGGTGGCGCCCTCCAGCGGCGAGGCGCCGGTGAGGTTGATGTGATCGCTGATGAGCACCGGCTGCCCCGGCTTCCACGAGCGTCGCAGGCCCCCCGCCCCGTTGGTGAGGACCATCGTCTTCGCCCCGGTCGCGGCGGCGGTGCGCACGCTGTGCACCACGCGACGCACGCCGTGTCCCTCATAGAAGTGGGTGCGTGCGCCGATGATGAGCACATTGCGGCCCGCCTCGGTGCGGACGCTGCGCAACGTTCCCACGTGGCCTTCCAGCGCGGGGCGGCTGAAGCCGGTGACGTCGGTCGCGGGGAAGACCGCGGTCGTCTCGCCGATCAGCTCGGCGGCCTTGCCCCACCCGCTGCCGAGGGTGAGGGCGATGTCGTGCCGTTCCACGCCCGTGATGCGGGCGATGTCGGCGGCGGCGTCGGCGGCCACGCCGAACGGGTCGGCGGCGGGGTCGTCAAGGGGATGGGAAGTCGTGTCGGACATGCCCCCACTCTAGAACTCGGAGGCGGGGCGGCCACTGCGGCAGGCGGGCCCGACGAGTGCTGGAAGAATAGGGGCATGTCGTTGAGCTTCGAGCGCACCCAGACCGTCGCCGTCCTCGGTGGCGGCCCCGGCGGCTATGAGGCGGCGCTGGCCGCCGCGCAGCTGGGGGCCGAGGTCACGCTCGTGGAGCGGGCGAGCGTGGGAGGCGCGGCGGTTCTCACCGACGTCGTCCCCTCCAAGAGCCTCATCGCCACGGCCGATGCCGCCGTCGCCATCTCCCAGGCCGGCGATCTGGGCGTGCAGCTGTTCGCCCGGGGCGGTGATGGCCGGCCGCTCAAGCCGGAGATCGCGATCAACCTCGCGGCCGTCAACAAGCGCCTGCTCGCGCTGGCGCGCCAGCAGTCCGACGAGATGCGCATCAGCCTCGCCGAGGCGGGGGTGCGCATCGTCTCCGGGTACGGGCGTCTCGAGGGTGATCGTGCCGTGGTGGTGTCCACGGGCCCCGGCGGCACCGACTTCGACCGCGTCGAGGCCGACACGCTCGTGGTGTCGGTGGGCTCCTCTCCGCGGGAGCTTCCCACCGCGCCGCCCGACGGGGAGCGCATCCTCACGTGGACCCAGCTCTACGACATGAAGGTGCTCCCGGAGCACCTCATCGTGGTGGGCTCGGGTGTCACCGGCGCGGAGTTCGCCGGCGCTTACATGAACCTCGGCGCCGAGGTCACCCTCGTCTCCAGCCGCGCCCACGTGCTGCCGGGCGAGGACCCGGATGCCGCGGCGGTGCTGGAGCGGGTCTTCACGCGGGGCGGGATGCACGTGCTCTCCAAGGCCCGCGCCCAGCAGGTCGAGCGCACCGCCGACGGCGTGCGGGTGACGCTCTCCGACGGGCGCACCGTCGAAGGCAGCCACTGTCTGATGGCCGTCGGCTCGGTCCCCAACACCGCCGGGATCGGGTTGGAGGAAGCAGGAGTGCAGCTGACCGAGTCCGGCCACATCCGGGTCAACCGCGTTGCGCGCACGTCCGTGCCCAACATCTACGCCGCCGGCGACTGCACCACCTTCGTGCCGCTCGCGTCGGTCGCCTCCATGCAGGGGCGCACCGCCGTCTTCCACGCGCTCGGCGACACCGTGATCCCGCTGGAGCGCCGGCGCATCACCGCGAACATCTTCACCGCCCCGGAGATCGCCACCGTCGGGTGGCAGCAGGCCGACATCGACGCGGGACTGGTCGACGCGGTCGTGCACAAGCTGCCGCTGGCGGCCAACCCGCGGGCGAAGATGATGGGCGTGCGCGACGGATTCGTCAAGCTCATCGCGCGCCAGGGCAGCGGCACCGTGCTCGGCGGCGTCATCGTCGCCCCGCGCGCCTCCGAGCTCATCTACCCGATCGCCATCGCGGTGGAGCGCCGCCTGAGCGTCGACCAGGTCTCGCGTGTCTTCGCGGTGTACCCCTCGCTCTCGGGCTCCATCACCGATGCCGCCCGCGCGATGCACATCGTCGACCGCACGCCCGAAGCGCGCGGCTGATCAGGCGCGCAGCCGAGCGCGCCGGCTGAGCTGCATCGCGGCATCCGGCGCCGGTTCCGGAGCGACTCCGGCCGGCGTGGGCCAGCCGGGTCAGATGATCGTCAGCAGCAGGTGACCGGCCGCCACCGTCGAGCCGGGTTCTGCGTCGATCGCCGAGACGACGCCGTCCTTGTGCGCCTGGATCGGCTGCTCCATCTTCATCGCCTCGAGCACGACCACCAGATCGCCCTTGACGACCTGCTGGCCGTCGGCGACGGCGACCTTGACGATGGTGGCCTGCATGGGCGATGTCACCGCGTCACCGGAGGCACCCGCGACGACCGTCGGGGCGTGGGTGCGCCGTGACGGCGGCACGGCGGCGGGCCGGCCCACCTTCGTCGGCACGGCGATGCGATCGGGAAGGCTCACCTCCAGCCGCTTGCCGGCGACCTCCACGACGACGGTGTGACGGTCCTCTCCGGCGCCGGTCGCATCCGCTTCGCCGTCCCACGGCGGGATGTCGTTGTCGAACTCCGTCTCGATCCACCGGGTGAACACGCCGAACCGGCCGTCCGCCGCGGTGAAGGCCGGGTCGCGCACCACCTTGCGGTGGAAGGGGAGCACGGTGGGCATGCCGGCGACCTCGAACTCGTCCAGCGCGCGGCGGGCGCGCTCCAGCGCCTCCGCCCGGTCGCGGCCGGTCACGATGATCTTCCCCAGCAGCGAGTCGAACGCGCCCGAGACCACGTCACCGGCGGTGACGCCGGAATCGAGACGGATGCCGGGGCCGCCGAACGTCTTGAACACGTGGATGCGACCGGGCTGGGGGAGGAAGCCGCGCCCGGGGTCCTCCCCGTTGATGCGGAACTCGATGGAGTGGCCCGTCGGCTCGGGGTCGACCCCGTCGAGCAGGCCGCCCTCGGCGATGCGGAACTGCTCGCGCACCAGGTCGATGCCGGTGACCTCCTCGGAGACCGGGTGCTCGACCTGCAGCCGTGTGTTGACCTCGAGGAACGAGATGGTGCCGTCGGCGCCGATGAGGAACTCGCACGTTCCCGCGCCGACGTAGCCGACCTCGGCGAGGATCGCCTTCGACGCCGAGTAGAGCACCTCGTTCTGCTCCGGGGTGAGGAAGGGGGCCGGCGCCTCCTCGACGAGCTTCTGGTGGCGCCGCTGCAGCGAGCAGTCGCGGGTGGAGACGACCACCACGGTGCCTGCGGAGTCGGCCAGGCACTGCGTTTCCACGTGACGCGGGCGATCGAGGTACTTCTCCACGAAGCACTCGCCGCGGCCGAAGGCCGTGATGGCCTCTCGCGTGGCGGAGGCGAACTGCTCGGCGATCTCGTCGAACTCCCGTGCGACCTTCAGGCCGCGGCCGCCGCCGCCGTAGGCGGCCTTGATGGCGATGGGCAGCCCGTGCTCACGGGCGAAGGCGGTCACTTCGTCGGCGCTGGAGACCGGACCGGGGGTGCCGGGAGCCAGCGGTGCGCCCACCCGTTCGGCGACGTGGCGCGCGGTGACCTTGTCGCCCAGCGCCTCGATGGCCTCCGGCGACGGTCCGATCCAGACGAGGCCCGCCGCGATGACGGCGCGGGCGAACTCGGCGTTCTCGGCGAGGAAGCCGTAGCCGGGGTGCACGGCATCCGCTCCCGATCGCCGCGCCACCGAGAGGATCTTCTCGATCGACAGGTAGGTGTCGGCGCTCGTGGCGCCGTCCAGGGAGTATGCCTCGTCGGCGAGGCGGGCGTGCATGGCGTCGCGATCCTGCTCGGCGTAGACCGCGACGGAGGCCTTGCCGCAGTCGCGAGCGGCACGGATGATGCGGACGGCGATCTCGCCGCGGTTCGCGATGAGCACCTTGGCGATAGCAGGCATGGATGTCAGCCTAGCGAGGCTGGAGGGGTGTTCTTTGGATCCGTCGCACAAGAAAATTCCGAAAACGTCTGTGGAGATCCATCAAGCCCAGAGGGTGTGCCACGGCACGCCGAGTTCGCGGGCGAGGCGGCGCACGGTCGGGAGGGACATGCCCACCACCGTCGAGGGGTCGCCGTCGATCGCGTCGATGAAGGGTGCTCCGAGACTGTCGATGGTGAAGGCCCCGGCCACGTGCAGCGGTTCGCCGGTGGCGACGTACGCCTCGATCTCGGCGTCGTCGATGTCGGCGGCGAAGGTGACGGATGCCGCGGCGACAGCGTTCGCCTGCGCGGCGGGCCGCCCGCCGCCGACGCGCACGACGCTGTGGCCGGAGTGCAGGATGCCGGTGCGCCCTCGCATGCCCCGCCAGCGCGCGATCGCGGCCTCGGCCGTGTAGGGCTTGCCGAGGATCTCTCCGTCGAGCTCGAACATCGAGTCGCCGCCGATGACGAGGCCGTCGAAGCCGCTCGCCGCGACCCGCGCGGCGACGTCGTCGGCTTTGCGCCGGGCCAGCAGCAGCACGTGCTCATCCGCGGGGAGCGTCCGGGCCTCGGACCGCTCGACTTCGGCGATGACGGCCTCCTCGTCCACCTCCGGGGCGACGATCAGCGGTTCGACACCTGCCTGGCGCAGCAGCATCAGACGGGCGGGGGAGGTGGATGCCAGGCACACGCGCATCGTCCCAGCGTAGGGTGCCCCTCAGCCCGGTGTGCGAGCATCGAAGGATGGCCGTTTCCCCGGGCGCACAAGACGCCCTCATCGATCTCGACATCACCGACGTGGCGCACGGCGGGGTGTTCGTCGGTCGCCACGAGGGCCGGGTCGTGTTCGTCCCGGACACCCTTCCGGGTGAGCGGGTGCGCGTGCGGCTCACCGACGTCGGCAAGGCCTCGTACTGGCGAGGCGAGGTGCTGGAGGTCCTCGAGGCCTCACCCCACCGCAGGCCGCACGTCTGGCGGCAGGCCGACGTGGACGTGGATCCCTCCGAGCGGCCCGGCGGCGCGGACTTCGGGCACATCGAGCTCGCCCACCAGCGCGAGCTGAAGCAGCGCGTGCTGACCGACGCCCTCCAGCGCATGGGCGGGCTCTCCCTGCCCGTGACCGTGGCCGCCGTCGACGACGGCGACGGCACCGGCTGGCGCACGCGGGTGAGCCTGCACGTCGATGCCGACGGGCGCGTCGGCCCCTACGCCGCACGCACCCACCACGTCGTGAGCGTCGACGACCACCCCCTGGCGGCCCCTGCCCTGGCGGAGGCCGCGCTGCGGCTGACCGCGTCCGAGCCGGGCCGCATCGATCTCGTCCTGCCCGCCGACGGCGTGGTGCGGGTGCTGCCGCGTCCCGAGCGGTCCCGCCCGGCCGGGCCGCGACGCCCGGGCCGCGGGGCGCGACGCCCTGCCCCCCGTCCCGGCGCGGCGCGCCGCGACCCGGCCCGTGAGGTCGTGCTCGAGCGGGCAGGCGGCCGCGACTTCCGGGTCGACGCCGGGGGCTTCTGGCAGGTGCACCGCGAGGCCGCCGACGCACTGGGCGGGCTCGTCGGGACGCACCTGCGTGCCGCGGCGCCCGACGGGCTCGACGCCGATGCGCTGCACCTGGACCTCTACGGCGGCGTGGGACTGTTCGCCGCCGTCATCGGCGACCTGGGCGGCCCGGCGACCCGCATGATCAGCGTGGAAGCCGATGAGCGGGCCACCGAGCACGCGGGAGAGAACCTCTCGTCGTGGGTGGGCGCCCGTGCCGAGACCGGTCGCGTCGACCGGTGGCTGCAGCGCTGGAGCAGCGACGCGTCGCCCCGTGACCGGGAGCGTCTCGCACGCGGCGTGGTGGTCCTCGACCCGCCGCGCTCCGGGGCGGGACGCGAGGTGGTCACCGCGCTGGCGTCCCTCGAACCCGAGACGGTCGTCTACGTCGCATGCGATCCCGTCGCCCTCGCCCGCGACATCGCGACCTTCCGGGACGCCGGCTACGAGGCATCGCGCATCGATGCGCTCGACATCTTCCCCCACTCCCACCATGTCGAGGCGGTCGCCACACTCAATCGCACGCGACCGCGGCGCTAGCATGGCCAGCATGATCCGCGTGGCACTCATCGACGACCACGAGTCGGTGCGCCTCGGGCTGGAGGCCGCCTCGCATCGCTCCGGCACGCAGCACGTCGTCTTCTCCGGCAGCACCGTGACCGAATACCTCGACTGGCGCCGGTACAGCAGGCAGGCGCCGGCGGACGTCGTCGTGCTCGACCTGACCCTGGGCGACGGCGCCACCGTGACCGAGAACGTCTCCCGCCTGGTCGCCGACGGCTCCAGCATCATCATCCACAGCGTCGCCGACCGACCCGCGACCGTGCGCGAGGCACTCGCCGCCGGCGCCGTCGGGGTCATCAGCAAGGCCAGCCCCATCGACGAGGTCATCGAAGCCGTGCAGACGGTCGCAGACGGTCACCACCTCGACAACGTCGAGTGGGCCAGTGCCGTCGAGGGCGACCGTGCCTTCGCCGACGCGCAGCTGTCCGCGCGCGAGCGCGACGTGCTGCGCCTGTACGCTGCGGGCCTGCCGCTGAAGGTCGTCGCCGACCGGCTGGGGGTGGCGTACTCCACCGCGAAGGAGAACATCACGCGCGTGCGATACAAGTACGTCGAGGTCGGCCGCCCGGCGCCGACCAAGGTCGATCTCGCGCGCCGCGCGATGGAGGACGGGCTCCTCACCCAGCCCAACGAGATCCCCGGTGTCCGCTGAGGCCACGCGCCGTGTGCTCGCACAGGCGCACGGAACGTTCCCTCACGCCGCCGACACCGTGGCCGGCATGGCCACGTTCACCCGCGCCCGGGTGGAGCGGTTCACCTCGCTGACCGTCGGCGCGGGATGCATCGCCCTCGGCATCCAGGCGCTGGTGACCGCGCTGTCCGCCACGCAGGAGCAGTCGGACTGGCGCACGGCGCTCATGATCGTGGTGTTCGTGCCGTTGCTGGCGATGATCGTCGGATGCCTGATCGGTCGCGGCGTGCGCCTGACCACCGGCGTCTTCGCGGTGGCCTACCCGCTCGCGCTGCTGGCCTGGCCGCTGGCGGCGACATCGATGCCGACCTCCCCGGAGGGCGGGCCGTGGATCTGGCTTCTCCTGAACGTCGCCACGGTCGCCGCGATCCTCGCCTTCCCGCCGCCGCTGCAGGTGGTGTGGGCGGTGCTGGTGCCGGTGGAGTACGGCGTCGTGCGGCTGACGCAGGTGGGCTTCGCGGCGGACTTCGTCGCGCCGGTGCTGCTGGACGTCGTCTACGCGATCATCCTCGCCACCGTGCTGCTGACCCTGGACCGCGTGTACCGTGCCGTGGCGACCGGCGTCGACCGGGCTCGTGGCGAGGCGGTGGCCTCCTACGCCGCGGCGGCCGCCGCCGATGCCGCGGAGCGCGAGCGGGTGGCCGTGGCCGCGCTCATGCACGACAGCGTGCTGGCGGCGCTCATCGCCGCGGAACGCGCCGACACCCCGCGCAAGCAGGCACTGGCCGTGGCCATGGCGCAGGAGGCGCTCACGCGGCTGGCCAACGCCGAGCAAGACGTCGGTGAAGGGCCGGATGTGCCGCTGCCGGCAGCCGAGCTGATCGACCGCCTGGAGGCGGCCGGCCGGGAAGTCGGGCTGGACCTGCAGGTGGAGCGTCGGCTGACGGACCCGTGCCTGACGGTGCCCGGTCGGGTGGCGCGTGCGCTCGTGCTGGCGGCGACCCAGGCCGTCGCCAATGCCGTGGAGCACGCTGCGGGGGCCGGGCTGGCCGTCACCGTGGCCGACGGGGAGACGCCGGGTCGCGTGCGGATCGTCGTGCGCGACGATGGCAGCGGCTTCGACCTCGGCACCGTCCCCGACGACCGGCTCGGCATCCGCGCGTCCATCTATGCCCGGGTTGCGGCGGTGGGGGGAGTCGCCAAGGTCGAGTCCGCCGCCACCGGTACCTGCGTCACGCTGGAATGGGGTCCGTCGACATGAGACTGCAGCCTCGGACGGTGCTGTCCGCGCTCGGGGTGGCCTTCACCACCTATCTCGGTCTCGGCTGGCCATGGTGGGACGGCGACGCCGCGAACGGCTGGGTGGTGGCGGCGGCGGTGGCGCTCTACCTCGCCACGTCGTGGCTGTGCATCTTCTGGGAGCCGAGCGTGTTCGCGCGGCGAACCCATGCTCCGTCGGGGGAGGACACCGGCATGACGACCGGCGTCAGCGGCCCCACCCGCCTCCCGACCTGGGTGGGGGTGCTCGCGCTCGTGTCGACGGTGGTCGTCCCCGCTCTCATCTGGACGGGCGTCGCCCCCGACGCACGGGATCAGTTGCACGCCACGTGGACCATCGGGGCGATCGGCGCACTCATGGTCATCGTCGTCGTGCGTCGACGACCTTTCATCGGCTTCACCGGCATCCTCCTGCTCGCCGCGCAGAGCTTCGCGTGGATCGGGCCGCTGCCTGCGTTGTCGCTCGGACTGGTGGGGTCGGTGATGTGGACCGCCACCGCCCAGCTGCTGATGTGGTCGACTGACCGTGCCTCCCGTGAGAGCACGCAGCTCGGCGAACTGCAGCGCGCCGCATCCGAGTGGCTCGCCTCGCAGGCCGGACGCCAGCGCGAGCGGCGCGTGCAGGTGCAGCGGGCGCTGGCGGTGGCAGGTCCCGTCCTCACACGGACGATCGCCGCCGGCGGCGACCTCGACCCGCAGGAGCGTGAGCTGGCGAGGCTGGCCGAAGGGCGGCTGCGCGACGAGCTGCGCGGGCGGCGACTGCTCGACGACGACGTGCGCGGCGTGCTCGAGGCGGCGCGCCAGCGCGGGGCGAACGTCACGGTGCTCGACGAGGGCGGCCTGGACGGTCTCGGGGAGCGGGGACTCCGGGAGGTGCGGGCGCAGCTGGCGGACGTGCTGCGCAACGCCGGATCCGAGCGGATCTACATCCGCACCGCGCCGCACGAGACGGTGGCCGTCACGGTGGTCGGGCGCTCCCGTTCCGATGGCGAGGACACGGTGGACCTGTGGCGGGAGATCGAGCTGCCGGGCCGCGACTCCTGAGAGCGGGGCTGCCCGCCCCTCGCGGCGATGCCGTGCATCCGGCGGGAGGGGTCCGTCGCGCCGGACGAACGGCGCGGGAAGAGAGAAGGCGAGGGGCGGCGAAGCCGCCCGCCCCTCGCCGTGCGGAGCGGTTACCCGAAAACCTCTCCGCGGGTGGGCCGGATCTCGGATTCGAAGATTCGAAGCGAGTCGACCGACGCAGAATTGCGTTCAGCTCCTTCAGTATGCGAGACCGTGCAAGCGGATGTCTGTAGGTACTTTGGGGGACACCGCCGGTGCGGGGTCAGCCGACTCCGCCGCGCCAGCCCGCAGCCCGGTGCAGCGGGCGGCGCAGGCCGCGCGCGGCCAGCTCCCACCCGGGACGCACCGGCGGATCGTCGACGACCGCTGCGGCCGCCTCGCGGTGGTACGCCTCGGTGACCACGGCGACCACGGCAGCGAGATCCTCTTCGGTCGGGCTGCCGCGGCGCACGTCGACGCGGATGCGGGCATCGCCGGGGGTCTGGGCGGTCACAGCGGAATGTTCCCGTGCTTCTTCGGCGGCAGGCTCGCGCGCTTGCCGCGCAGCGACCGCAGCGCCTTCGCCACCGCCACGCGGGTCTGGGCCGGCTCGATGATGCCGTCCAGCTCCCCGCGCTCGGCGGCGAGGAACGGGGATGCCACGTTGTACGTGTACTCGGATGCCAGACGCGCGCGCACGGCGGCGACGTCCTCGCCGGCATCCTGGGCGCGGCGGATCTCGCCCCGGTAGAGGATGTTCACCGCGCCCTGACCACCCATCACGGCGATCTCGGCCGTCGGCCAGGCGAGGTTCACGTCGGCGCCCAGCTGCTTGGAGCCCATGACGATGTACGCGCCGCCGTAGGCCTTGCGCAGGATCACGGTCACCAGCGGCACCGTGGCCTCGGCGTAGGCGTACAGCAGCTTCGCACCGCGGCGGATGACGCCCGTCCACTCCTGGTCGGTGCCGGGAAGGTAGCCCGGGACGTCCACGAGGGTGACGATCGGCACCGAGAACGCATCGCAGAAGCGCACGAAGCGGCTCGCCTTCTCGCCGGCTTCGATGTTGAGGGTGCCCGCCATCTGAGAGGGCTGGTTGGCGATGATGCCGACGGTGCGGCCCTCGACCCGCCCGAACCCGATGACGATGTTGGGGGCGAACAGCGGCTGCACCTCGAGGAAATCGCCGGAGTCGACGAGGTGGGCGATGACCTGATGGATGTCGTACGGCTGGTTCGCCGAGTCCGGGATGATCGTGTTCAGGAAGCGGTCGGAGTCCGTCGTCTCCCACTCGAACTCGTTCTCGTACACCGGCAGCTCGGCCATGTTGTTGTCGGGCAGGAACCCGATCAGCGTGCGGGCGTAGTCGAGGGCGTCGTCCTCGTCTTCTGCGAGGTAGTGCGCCACGCCCGAGCGGGTGTTGTGGGTGTGCGCGCCGCCGAGCTCCTCCATGCCGACGTCCTCGCCGGTGACGGTCTTGATGACGTCCGGGCCGGTGACGAACATCTGGCTGGTCTTGTCGACCATGATCACGAAGTCGGTCAGCGCAGGGGAGTAGACCGCGCCACCGGCCGCCGGGCCCATGATGATCGAGATCTGAGGGATGACGCCGGAGGCGGCGGTGTTCAGACGGAAGATCTCCCCGTACTTGCCGAGGGCCACCACGCCCTCCTGGATGCGGGCCCCGCCGGAGTCCAGCATGCCGATGATCGGCATCCCGCCCCGCAGAGCCAGCTGCATCACCTTGATGATCTTCTCGCCGGCGACCTCGCCGAGTGACCCGCCGAAGGTGGAGAAGTCCTGCGCGTACACCGCGACGGTGCGGCCATGGATCGTGCCCGTACCCGTGACGACCGAGTCGCCGTAGGGGCGGGAGCGATCCATGCCGAACGCGGTGGTGCGGTGGCGGACGTACTCGTCGATCTCGACGAACGATCCGGGATCCACCAGCAGTTCGATGCGCTCGCGGGCGGTGAGCTTGCCTTTGGCATGCTGCTTCTCGCGCGCGGTGGCCTCGGCGTCGAGGACCGCCTCTTGATAGCGGTTGCGCAGATCGGCGATCTTGCCGGCGGTCGTGGAGAGGTCGGGCTGGTCCGTCACCGTTCCACCCTAGCGACCGCGCACCCGCGGGAGTTGGAGGGTGGGCACAACAGGTCAGCGGATCCGCTGTGGGTGACAGTGGTCGGCGTAGGGTGTCGCCATGACGCTCCCCACCGAAGGCTTCCCGCTGGCTGCAGCCGTCTCACCTCGACTGCAGGTCGTCGCCACCACCGACTCCACCAACGCCGATCTGCTGCGCGACGCGGCTGCCGACGTTCCCGGGCATCCGCATCTGTCGGTGCTGCTCACCGACGACCAGCGCGCCGGGCGGGGACGGCTCGACCGGTCGTGGACGACGCCGCCGGGAACCGCCCTGGCGGTGTCGGTGCTCGTGCGGGTGCCGGGCATCCCGGCCTCCGCGCGCGGGTGGATCCCGCTCTGCGCCGGGGCGGCGATGGTGCGGGCCCTGGCCGAGGTGATGAGCGGGCGGTCGCACGACGTGCGATTGAAGTGGCCCAACGACGTGCTGCTGGACGGCGGCAAGGTGTGCGGCATCCTCGCCGAGGTCGTCCCGGGTGACGCGGATGCCGTCGTCATCGGCGCCGGGGTCAACACCGCCATGCGCGAGGCGGACCTGCCGGTCCCCACCGCCACCTCGTTCGCGGCCGTGGGAGTCGACGTCGACCTCGACGATCTCCTCGCCCGCTACCTCACCGTGCTCGACGACCTGCTGCGTCGGCTCGCCGCGGCGGACGGCGACGCGACGGCATCCGGCGTCGCCGTCGACGTCGAGCAGCGCTGCGACACGATCGGTCGTGAGGTGGCGGTGAGCCTGCCCGACGGCGGCGTGCTGCGCGGTCAGGCGGTGCGGCTCGATCCGGCGGGACAGCTCGTCGTCGACGTCGCGGGGGTGGAGACGGCCGTCTCCGCGGGCGACGTCGTGCACGTGCGCTGAACCGCGGTCCGCGCGCCGCGGCGCCGACGTCGGCGGCGCCCGCCACAATGGGCGTGTGACCCAGCCGACCAGTTTCGCCGGGCGCCCCCTCACCCCGGCGCCCGGAGCGCCCACGCCCGAACGCAAGGTCGCGCGTGTGCGCGGCCACGCCCGCCGCCTGGTCTGGCCGGCGCTCGTGCTCATCGCCGTGTCCGGAGCGGTCGGGTACTACTGGGACAACCTCCCGGCACCCTTCGAGACGTGGATGCTGCCCACCGCGGCTGCCGCGGTCGTGCTGCTGCTGGTCGTGATGCCGTTCTTCACCTGGCTGTCGCGCACGTACACGATCACCACCCGTCGGGTGATCGCCCGTTCCGGACTGCTGACCACCCATCGCAGCGAGCTGCCGCACGCCCGCGGGTACTCGATCCGTGAGCGGCGCGGCCCCCTGCAGCGGCTGTGGGGGTCGGGCACGCTGATCCTCTCCAACGGCGTGGACGCGCCGCTGGTGATGAAGAACATCCCCGCCGTCATGCTCGTGCACGAGGTGCTCGCCGATCAGGTGGAGGTCAGTCAGATCCTGGCCCACCGGGACTCGCACGCGATCCCCACCGTGGGCGACCCCGGGCCGCCGCCGCCGTTGCCCGGACGCTGAGGCGCGCAGCGGCCTCCAGGCGCGCGGCGTCACAGCCCGCGCGCGATGCGGGAAGATGAAAGAGTCGGAAGGAGCGGCATGGCGCTGCGTGTCGGAGTCGTTGGCGGCGGGCAGCTGGCCCGGATGATGATCGCGCCGGCGGTGGAGCTCGGTGTCGAGCTGCGCGTGCTGGCCGAAGAGCCGGGCATGGCCGCCGCACTCGCGGCGACCGCCGTGGGGGACTACCGCGACGCCGACACGGTGCTCGCGTTCGCGCGCGACGTCGATGTGGTCACGTTCGACCATGAGCACGTGCCGCAGGACGTGCTGCGCGCGCTCGTCGACGCCGGGGTCGCCGTGCACCCGGGCCCCGATGCCCTCCGTTTCGCGCAGGACAAGCTGCTCATGCGTGCGCGCCTGGACGAGCTCGGGATGCCGCAGCCCGACTGGGCCGCCGTCGCCGATGCGACCGGGCTTCAGGCGTTCCTGGACGCCCACGGCGGGCGCGCCGTGGTCAAGACGCCCCGCGGCGGATACGACGGGAAGGGCGTGCGGGTCGTCTCGTCCGCGGCCGAGGCGGAGGACTGGTTCACGGCGCTCGCCGAGGACGCCCGCGGCGGCGAGCTGCTGGTGGAGGAGCTCGTCGACTTCACCCGCGAGCTCGCGCAGCAGGTGGCCCGCCGCCCCTCGGGCGATCTGAGGTCGTACCCGGTGGTCGAGACCGTGCAGCGGGACGGCGTGTGCGCTGAGGTCATCGCCCCCGCCCCGCACGCCGCCGACAGGCTCGTCGAGGTGGCACGCGGTATCGGTGAGGCCATCGCCACGGGTCTCGGCGTCACCGGGATGCTCGCCGTCGAGCTCTTCGAGACCAGTGATCACCGTCTGCTGGTCAACGAACTGGCCATGCGGCCGCACAACAGCGGCCACTGGAGCCAGGACGGCGCCGTGACGGGACAGTTCGAGCAGCACCTGCGTGCGGTGCTCGATCTGCCGCTGGGCGATACCCGGCCGCGCGAGCCCTGGTCGGTGATGGTGAACATCCTGGGCGGTCCGGCGCAGGGTGACCTCGAGGAGCGGTTCGCCGCTGCACTGGACGCGCACCCTGCCGCCAAGGTGCACACCTACGGCAAGGCCCCTCGGCCCGGACGCAAGGTCGGCCATGTGACGGTGGCCGGCGCGCACCTCGACGACGTCGTGTACGAGTCGCGCGCCGCCGCCGCGCACTTCCTCGAGTGAAGACCGCCCCCTCCGGGCGGGAGCGGGGGAGTGCGGACGCGCGCCGTTGCGGGCAACTTGCAGGCTTGCGCCCTAGCCTTGACGGGTGACCCGGCCGCTGCATTCCTCTGAAGAACCCCTCGTGGGCGTCGTGATGGGCTCAGACTCCGATTGGCGGGTCATGAGCGACGCATCGCAGGCGCTGTCGGATTTCGCCGTGCCCCACGAGGTCGAGGTCGTCTCCGCCCACCGCACTCCTGACAAGCTGCTCCGCTACGGACGCGAGGCCCGCGCCCGTGGTGTCAAGGTGATCATCGCCGGTGCCGGAGGCGCCGCCCACCTGCCCGGCATGCTCGCCTCGGTGACGTCGCTGCCGGTGATCGGTGTGCCGGTGCAGCTGGCCACGCTCGATGGACTCGACTCGCTGCTGAGCATCGTGCAGATGCCCGCGGGCATCCCGGTGGCGACGGTCTCCATCAACGGCGCGAAGAACGCCGGCCTCCTCGCCGTGCGCATGCTCGGTGTCGGCGATGACCGCCTCGCCGACCGGATCGAGGGGTATGCCCGCGACCTCGAGGCCCAGGTCGAGGAGAAGAACCGGCGGCTGAAGGACTCCCTGTGAGCGTTGCCAGTCCGCCGCGGACCGCCGGCTCCCGGACATCCGGCCGCGGCTCGTTGCTGCAGCAGCGCCCGATGCGGCATCCGGATGCCGGTTCCGCCGACGTGATGACCCGACGGGCCTGGTGGCTGGTGGTGCTCAACTTCCTGCTGCCCGGCTCCGCCCAGGTGCTGGCCGGCAATCGACGTCTCGGCCGCGTCGGCGTCGCCGCCACGCTCACGATGTGGGTGCTGATCGTCGTGGCGGCGCTCGGCGCGCTGCTCTGGCGCGAGGCCGTGACGACGCTCGGCACCAACTGGTTCGTGCTCACGCTGGTGCAGGTCGTGCTGATCGCCTACGTCGTGCTGTGGGTCGTGCTCACCGTCGACACGCTGCGGCTGGCCCGTCTGGTCCGCACGCGACCGCGCGCCCGCGTCGGCATCGCCGCACTGGCGGTGGCGCTGCTCGTGCTCGCCGGCGGCACGACCGCGTATGCGGCCTACTCGGTGGGCACGCTGCGGGGCGCGTTCGGCAGCATCTTCGGGCAGAGCGGCCCCAGCGTGCCGCCTTCGGACGGCTACTACAACATCCTGCTGCTGGGGGCGGACAGCGGCGACGGCCGCGACTCGATGCGGTTCGACAGCATCTCGGTGGTCTCGATCAACGCCGAGACCGGCGCTGTGACGATCACCGGCATCCCGCGGGACATCCAGAACCCGCCGTTCTCCGCCGGCCCCATGCAGGACCTGTATCCCGACGGCTTCGAGGGGCACGGGGATGCCACCTGCGGCTGGGGCGCCGGCATCAATCAGCTCATGAACGCGGTCGAGGTGTGCCGCGACGGCTCGGGCCTGTACCCCGACGCGGAGTCCGTGGGCTCGACCCCGGCGGTCGAAGCGACCAAGGATGCCGCGGAGGGGGTCCTCGGCATCGAGATCCCCTACTACGTGTTCGTCGACATGCACGGCTTCGCGGACATGATCGACGCTCTCGGCGGCGTCGACATCACCGTCGCCGAGCGACTGCCGAAGGGCGGCGGGCCGGCGTACGACGGCCAGCCCGTCGACGACTGGGCCATCGGCTGGATCGAGGCGGGCGAGCAGCACATGGACGGCGACACCGCCCAGTGGTACGCCCGCTCCCGCTACACCACCAACGACTGGGACCGCATGCAGCGTCAGCGTCAGCTGCAGCAGGCCATGCTCGCCCAGCTGGATCCGGCCACGGTGCTCACCCGGTTCAACGACATCGCGGCGGCCGGGCAGGACCTCATCGAGACGGACGTGCCGCAGTCGATGTTCCCGACCTTCGTCGAGCTGGCGCTCAAGGCCAAGGAGCAGCCCGTCGCGAGCCTGGAGCTGACGCCGATGGGCATCGGCATCGACCCCGACGACCCCGACTACGACCGGGTGCACGAGATCGTGCGGGACGCCCTGCACCCGCCGACGCCCGAGCCGGAGAGCTGAGCGATGACGACGACGCTGCGCGTGGTGCTCGACGCTCCCGCGGCCCCGGGTGATGCGCCGGCCGAGGCCGCGCGTCAGCTTGCGCGGGCGCTGGTGCGCACAGCGCCGCCGGCGTGCGAGGTGGCGGCGGTGGTGCCCGCCATCGCAGACGACGAGATCTCGCGCCTGCACATCGACGTGCCCGGGCTCGCCGACGTCGCTGCCGCTCCGCTGCCGCGGCGCGAACTGGCCGCATCATGGCAGCTCGGCGTCGCCGCCGGGGTCGCCGGCGGCATGATCCACTCGCCCACGTTCCTCGCCCCGCTGGTGCGGCACGACCGGGTCTACGCCCACGAGCAGACCGTCGTGACGCTGTGGGACCTCACCGCTTGGGAGGCTCCGGAGGAGCTCGGGCGCGCGGGCGTGATGTGGCAGAAGGCCATGCTCAAGCGGGCGGTCAAGCACGCCGACGCCGTGGTGGTTCCCAGCCATGCCCACGCCGATGCGCTGCGGCAGGTCGCGCCGAAGCTGGGCGACCGGATCCGGGTGATCGCCGGGGCGGCGCCGGAGGGTTTCGCCGCGCCGACCGACGAAGTGGGCCGGCGGCGCTCGCTGGAGCTGCCGGGGGAGTATGTCGTCATCGACGGTACGGCCGGGGGAGCGGAAATCGCGTTCGCCGGAGTGATGGCCTCCGGCGCGGACCTTCCTGTCGTCGTGATGAACGTGCCGGACGATCGTGCCGCGGCCATTCGGGAGGCGGGCGCGGCAGCGGGGCTCGATGAGTCGCGCCTGCGCGTGCCGGGACCGCTCACCGCGGCGGATCGCGCCGCGGTGCTGGCCGGGGCGACCGCGCTGGTTTCGCCCTCGACCGTGACGGGGTTTCCCTGGGCCGTCGTCGAGGCGCTCACCCTGAGCCTTCCCGTCGTGGTCGCCGACACCCCCGCGAACCGCGAGCTGGTCGTCGACGGGGGAGCGCTCGCGCAGCCGTCGGCCGACGCCATCGGTGGGGCCCTGTCGCAGCTGCTGGGCTCGGATGCCGCACGTTCCCGCGCCGCTGTCCTCGCCGGCGATCGCGGGCGCGCGTTCTCGTGGGCCGGCGCTGCGGAGCGCGTATGGCAGCTGCACGCCGACCTGTGACCCCATAGCAGGCCTCTCTGGGCGCGCCGTTGGTATTCTCTGGCAACTTCCGTAACACTGGACACATGCTGCGCCCCCACGCACGTCGGCTTCGCCTGCGCTCGAAAGCCGCGACCGCCGTCGCGTCCGCCCTCCTGATGGTGGCCGGGCTCGTGGTCGCCACCCCTGCGCAGGCCGTGCCGGGTGAGGCTGCCGCGACCGCCGTGGTGACCGCGGCCGCCGGGCGTTCGTTGGAGACGGAGCGGGCCACATCGAGTGTGGCGTCCGGCATCGTCAAGACCGCCGACCTCACGAAGTTCCAGCCCGGCAACATCGTCTCCGACGCCGTCTTCTACAACTCGGCCACGATGACCGAGGCGCAGATCCAGTCCTTCCTCAACTCCAAGGTGACTACATGCCGCTCGGGGCATGTCTGCCTGAAGAGCAAGACGGACACGACGCGCGCCGTCGCCGCAGACGCCATGTGCAACGCCTACGCGGGGGGTGGCGTGGAGTCGGCCGCGCGGATCCTGTTCAAGGTGGCACAGGCGTGCGGCATCAACCCCCAGGCTCTCATCGTCATGCTCCAGAAGGAGCAGGGACTGGTCACGGACACCTGGCCGGTGGACTCGCAGTACAAGATCGCGATGGGTCAGGGCTGCCCCGACACCGCTGCCTGCGATTCGCGCTACTTCGGCTTCTTCAACCAGGTCTACGGGGCGGCGTGGCAGCTGAAGCGCTACGCCAACCCGCCAGGGACCAGCAACTACTTCACCTGGTACGCGCCCGGTAAGACGTGGAACGTGCGCTGGCACCCCAACGCGTCATGTGGTTCGTCCCCCGTGTACATCGCCAACCAGGCGACGGCTGCGCTGTACTACTACACCCCGTACCAGCCGAACGCCGCCGCGCTGCGGGCCGGCTACGGCGAGGGCGACGGGTGCTCCTCCTACGGCAACCGCAACTTCTATCAGTACTTCACCGACTGGTTCGGCTCGACGCAGGGCACCGCCAATGCCCTCGTCAAGGTCGGGATCGATGTGTGGCTGGTCACGGGTGAGCGCCGGTACTACGTGCCCGCCGGCGTGTACTCCGAGTACATCCAGGCGTTCGGCACGGCTGTTTCGACATCGCAGTCCTACCTCCAGCGATTCGCGGACTCCGGAAGGGCGTCCCTCTTCGTGCGCAACACGTCGACCGGGGACATCGCGTATCTGCAGGGCGGCAAGACGCACCGATTCGGCAACTGCACGCTGGTGCAGCGCTGGGGCGGGGAATGCAGCAAGCGCGTCGAACTCGCTCCGGAGCACTATGCGCGGTTCGGCGCCGGGCCAGCCGTGACCGACTACTCCCGGGACGCCGCCGGACGCTACTACCGCTGGTGGTCCGGAGCGCTGCGCCCGGTGCTCGACGCCGAGTCCGCGCGGTTGATCAACGGGGGGAGCGCCCCCTTTGCGGCAGTGATGCCGCGCGAGGCCCAGGCTGCGCTTCCCGCGGGTCCCATGCTCTTCGCCCCTGCACGCGCGCTCCGCGTGGACGGAGAATCGCGGGTGTACCTCCCGACCAGCGACGGACGGCTCATCTACGTCCCGAGCTTCGCCGGCCTCGCAGACTACGGAATCCCCGGATCGACGTTCCGGGTGGTGCAGCGGAGCCAGGTGGCGGGATACACCGTCGCGGGCTCCGTCGCGCCGATCGCGATCTGCGGCACGGAGCGTTTCATCGCAGGTTCGAAGAAGCTGACCCGTCTGCCGGATGGAGCCGCGACAGGACTCGCGTCCACTCCGCTCGACGCGGCGACGTGCGCGGCACTCGTGCGCGAGGGAGCGCCGCAGTCCGGTCAGATCTTCCTCGGCGTGACGGGCGCGCCCGAGATCTACCACCTCACCGGAGACACGCTGCGCCACGTCGTCTCTGCCGAGCTCCTCCAGGAGCTCAACGGCGGTCGCTATCCCGCGACCATCCGGATGTCGGCGGGCAGTCTGGGGGTATTCACCCAGTCACTGCCCTACCTGCGCCCCGGCACGATGGTGCGCGCAGACGGCACCAGCGCCGTCTTCCTCGTCAACGGAACATCCCTCTTGCGGCTGCCTGATTGGGAGGTGTCCCGCGCGTTGGGGCTTCCGACGGCCAGCATCGTGATCAGCGCGGCCCACCTCGCCACAGCGGGTTCGGCGCAGGGCACGCTCGGCCCGTTCATCCGTTGCGGGGACAGCCTCTTCGTCGCCGGCAACAGCGGGCGGTCGCTGATGACGACCGCGGATTCCGGAGGGAACCCGACGGTCGCTCTCGCGCCGTCGACGTGCGCACAGATTCCTTCGAGAGGGACGGTGACGGGCCCCGCCTTCGTCACGGATGGCTCACGGCTGGCGGTCGCCGCGGCTGGAGGCTTCATCCGTCTCGAGAACGCGTCGCAGGCCCAGGAAGCCAACGGCGGCACGGCTCCTGATCCGCGCCGGATCACAGCCGCCTATTTCGATGCGCTTCCGCAGGGGAGCGGTCTCCCGACTGCGGGGGCGGTGGTGCGCAGCACAGGTCAGCCCACCGTCTACTTCATCGACGGCGCACGGCGTCTTGCGCTGCCGAACTGGGGCGTCGGTGATGACCTCGGAATCAGCGGCCGGCTGAGTATACGGGCAGCGGCCGAGAGCGTCCTCTACCCGGTTCGGGGATCGGTCTCTCCGCTCGTAGGCTGCGGGAGCAGCGTCTACGTCGGTGCTCAGGGCCAGCTGCGCGCACTCCGCCCCGGTGCCGAAGGCGGCCTGCGGGTGCAGGCCCTCGACGCGGCCACCTGCGCCTCCCTGCGATTCTCGTCAGCGGCCCCGGTCTCCGAACTGCGACTCACCGATGGGAGCGGCGCTGTCTACGTCGCGCAGGGCGGAGCACTCGTGAGCGTGGATCCCGCGACGATCCCGCCGGAATCGGTCCTCACCGTCTCGCCCGGCAGCCTCGGCGTGCTGCGAGGCTGACGCTTCAGACGTCGGCCACGGGAAAGCCTGCGGACGCCGAGATGTCGCGCAGTCGTGCCGCTGCCTCGGCAGGGTTCGCCAGCGACGGGATGGTGAGCCTTGCATCGAAGCCGTCGTCATGGCCGGCGGTGGTGTCGCCGTTCGACAGGAGCACGTTGAAGCGCCCCAGCCAAGGGGAGGCGTCGCTGCGGGCCCCGAACACCAGCCGGATGTCGTCCAGGTAGGCGGTCGCGCGAAGGCGCACTTCTGCGGCGTCGACGGTGACCTCGTGTCCGAGATCCTCGATGCTCGCCACCAGTTCGCGCACGAGCGACCAATGGGGCGAGGGGCCGTCGCCCAGGATGATTTCGGCCGCCGGGATGTCGGTGGCGATGGACCAGCGAGGCTTCCTCTCCTGGCGTGGGCGCACCGCCACGGGGCGTGCGATCGCGAAGGGGCCGCTGATGTCCGGCTGGGCGTGAGCGAGTTCGAGACCGGCTTCCGCATACTGCTGCGCATCGGCGGCGGTGAGCTCGGCACGCCAGCGATGCATGAGGACCTGGCGATTGGCGGAAGCGCGCGCCATGCGTCCGGGGGTCTTGCTCTCGAAGTGGATCACGCGGGAACTGCTCTCCACGTCGAAGCCGCCACCGATGTCGCGTGCGGCGCGGAGGCAGAAGTCGACGTCCTCCTGACCGTTCACGTAGGCGGGGTCGAAGCCTCGCAGGCTGAGGAAGTCGGACGCGCGGATCAGCATCGCGCCCGCGGTGATCGCACGAAAGCCTGTCCCCCCGTGTCGGACGGCATCGGCGAGAGGGTGGCCGACGAGGAAGTGGTGAGCGAGGCTCCGTGGCGCGGCGAAGACGGTGCCGGCCGTCTGCACCGTCCCGTCGGGGTAGAGGAGCAACGGCTGCACCGCCGTGACTCCAGGGCGCGTCAATCGCGCCAGCAGAGGCGCGAGCCACCCCTTCTGCGGCAGCGTGTCGTTGTTGAGGAGCATGAGGTATTCGCCCGTGGAGCGGATCGCGCCGAGATTGCTCCCCGGCCCGAAGTTGAGGTTGACCGCCGGGCGGAGGTAGCGGACGCGCGGATGGGAGCCGTAGCGCGCGACAAGCACCCGTCCGACCGCGTCCCGTGAGGCGTTGTCCACGAGGACCACCTCGACGTCCTCGTTCTCGGTGGTGCGCAGGACCGCGTCCACCGCCGCAGTCGTCATGGCGTGGTCCTGGTAGGTGAGCATGATGACGCTCACTCGGCCTTCGACGCGGGGTGCGGTGAGGGCGGCCTGCCAGTCCGTCTCGCCGATCTCATCGGTGGGATGCCCCAGTCCGGCGTGGAAATCGATGAGCCGTTCAGCCGCTTCCTCAGCGGACATCGCGATGCCGTCCATGGAGACGACGAGCTGGTTGCGGTCGGCTCCGAGTTGCTGGCCGACCGGCCAGTTCGCGAGCAGCGGCCCCCAACGGTCGACGGGCAGACGGCGGAGCGCCGCGAGGAAATCGTCGACCCGGCCCTCTGAGAGGGCCACGAGAGCATCGCCTCCGACGTACTCGGGTTCGATCAGAGGATGGAAGGGCAGCTTCTGACGGCTGCCGTACCGCGCATAGTCCTTCGCGGGATCCGTCGATGCGGGGAGGGCGCGCAGTCGACGGTAGAAGTCGGCGTCGAAGAGCCCGGAGGCCTGCAGGGCGGCCGCCTCTCGCGCCGGTGAAGGCGGCAGGGGTGCCCCGACGAGCCTGGCCCGAACCGTGTCGTACCTCGCCCCCAGCAGCCGCCTGGCCGCTCGTGCGGCGTGCGATCGCATGTTCGGCATGTCGTCCCTTCGTCGTCCGCGTCACGGCGGTTTCCCGGCCACAGACCACTTAGACTATTACGACGCGATCAGAGGAGCGCCTGGGAGCCAGGCACTGGAACGGCGTGCAGGATGATGACCCAAATTGACCTCACTGACTACGACGTGCCTGGGCGCGGACGTGGCCTCGTCGACCTCATTCGCTGGCGATACCTGCTCGGTCTCCTCGTCCGCAAGGGGACGGCCACGCGTTACCGCAACTCGGTGCTCGGCTGGACCTGGTCCTACGTCAAGCCGCTGTCGCAGTTTGTCATCTACTACTTCGTCATGGGGGTCATCCTCCAGTTCCACCGGGACATCGAGAACTTCCCGATCTATCTGTTCTCGGGCGTCATCATCGTCAACCTCTTCAACGAGGCCTTCGGGAACGCGACGAACTCGATCGTCGAGAACCGCGCCCTCGTCAACAAGATCTACCTTCCCAGGGAGCTCTTCCCTGCGGCTTCGGTGATCGTCGCGCTGATCCACTTCGCACCGCAGATGCTGGTGCTCCTCGTGATCTGCCTCCTGGTGGGCTGGACTCCGACGATCGGTGCCGTGCTCGGTGCCGTCGGCGCGGTGATCCTGATCGTGGCGTTCGCAACGGGCCTCGGGCTCTTCTTCGGCGGTATCAACGTCCGCTTCCGCGACGCTCAGAACTTCGTCGAGATCATCCGGATGTTCGCGACCTGGACATCGCCGGTGCTGTACACCTGGATGCTCGTCCGTGATGTGCTCTCGGGGCCGGTGTTCGCGATCTACATGTCCAATCCCCTGTCCGTCGCCGTGGAACTGTTCCACCACGGGTTCTGGAACGCGACGGTGGAACAGCAGCAGCCGTTCCCGCCTCTCTTCTGGGCGTACTCCATCGCGGGAGTGGCGGCCTGCCTGATCATGCTCGTTGTCGGCCAGACGGTGTTCCGCAAGATGGAACGCACCTTTGCTCAGGATCTCTAGATGACATCAACCTCCATCGTTCAGTCACCCGACGTGGTGACGCGTCCGTCGATCATCGTCGACGGAGTGTCGAAGCACTTCCTCAAGCGCAACACGCACTCCTTCAAAGAAGCCTTCATCGGCTGGATCAAGGGGAAGAAGGTCACCTCCGACCAGTTCCTCGCGCTCGACGACGTCAGCTTCCAGGTCGCAGAGGGGGAGTCCGTCGCGATCCTCGGGCTGAACGGGTCGGGCAAGTCCACGACTCTCAAGCTCATCTCGGGTGTGCTGCAGCCGGATTCCGGCCACGTGTTCACCAGAGGACGTGTCGCCGGTCTGATCGAGGTGGGTGCAGGGTTCCACCCCGAACTCTCCGGCCGGGAGAACGTCTACCTCAACGCCGCGATCCTGGGGATGAAACGGAAGCAGATCGAGGAGAGGTTCGACGAGATCGTCGCCTTCTCCGAGATCGGCGACTTCATCGACCAGGAGGTGAAGCACTATTCCTCTGGCATGTTCATGCGGCTGGCATTCGCGGTCGCGATCCATGTGGACGTCGACGTCCTGCTGGTCGACGAAGTGCTCTCGGTCGGAGACGCGCCCTTCCGTGCGAAGTGCGCGCGCAAGATCAAGGAACTCACCTCCGAGGGCGTCACGATGCTGGTCGTCTCCCACGACGTGAACATGGTCAAGGATCTCTGCAGCCGCGGGGTCGTTATGAGCAAGGGCAAGAAGATCTTCGAGGGCCCGATCGAAGAGGCCGTCGCAGCCGTCCGCTGACGCCGGCGTTCACCGCGAGCGGCGCAGGGAACGCAACAGCGCACCCAGACGGCGCCGCACCCGCACAGCGGGACGGAGTTGATAGATCTCCGCGCGGATGCCGTTCTCCACGTCAACGAACCGTCGGTCGATGAACTTGGTCAGGTAGAGCACCAGCCCCAGACCGTGCTCCTGCGCGTAGCCGCGGAACGCGTCGTCGCGCAGCAGCGCGTCATACCGGGAGTGGTCGTTGCGCGCTCCGATGACGCTGTTCGCGTCGGCCCCGGTGTCCCCTTCTCGCTGATGCCAGTACGCCCGCGGCTCTTCCCCCAGGTATTCCAGGGCGCCGCGCTGGAGCACCTTGAGGTTGAAGGCCCAGTCTCCGATCACGGGGAGGGAGTCATCGTAGAGCCCGAGCTCTTCGTGCAGGCGGCGACGGTAGACGAAGCCGATGGGGACGTACCGGTTGAACAGCAGGGCGTCGCTGAGCAGCACATCCTGCAGCTCCGGCTGGAAGATCTCCCGCCGAACAGCGGTGTAGTCGTCGCCGTTACGGCGCTCCCAGACGATCTCGATCCTGCCGACGACGCCGTCCCGCTCAGGATGGGCGTCCAGGTAGCGCACAGCATCGTCGAGGAAGTGAGGATGCCAGGAATCATCGTCGTCGTGGAGGACGAGCAGCGGAGCGCTCGTGGCCAGCACACCCGCGTTGGCGCTCTTCCAGCGCCCACGTGACTGCTCGGAGTGGATCATCCGCACACGGGCACGGTGCTCGGGGGCGAGGGCGTCGACGAGCGTCTCGACGGGACCGGGGTCGCCGCCGTCGTTGACGATGACGCACTCCCAATCGCCCATCGTCTGCGCGGTGATGCTGGTCAGCGCGCGCCGCAGGAAGTGGGGACGATCCTTGGTGCGGACGACGACCGCGACCTGGGGATCGGTGGTCACGGCCGGCCCATGCCGTGGTACTGCCAGCCGGCGGCGCGCCAGGCGGCGGGATCCAGGCAGTTGCGGCCGTCGACGATCACGCGTCCGGCGGCGAGGGAGGCGGCGTGCTCGGGGGAGAGCTCCCGCCGGTACTCGTCCCATTCGGTGACGACGATGACGGCGTCCGCGCCGCGGAGAGCCTCGTCGCGGTCGGCGACGTAGTTGAGCTGCGGGTGGGCGCGCCGGGCGTTGTCGATCGCCTCGGGATCCGTGATGGTGACGCGGGCACCCAGGCCGTGCAGGCGCACGGCGACATCGAGAGCGGGGGAGTCGCGGATGTCGTCGGAGTGGGGCTTGAATGCCGCGCCCAGCACCGTGACGTTCTTCTCGAAGACGGAGCCGCCCAGCGCCGAAGCCACGAGGTCCACGGCCCGGTCGCGGCGGCGCAGGTTGATCGCATCGATCTCGCGCAGGAACGCCACCGACTCTCCCCGGCCGAGTTCTTCGGCCCGCGCCGAGAAGGCACGGATGTCCTTCGGCAGGCAGCCGCCGCCGAAGCCGATCCCGGCACCGAGGAATCGGCGGCCGATGCGGACGTCGTGTCCGATCGCGTCGGCCAGGGTCGTGACGTCCGCGCCGGTCACCTCGGCGATCTCGGCCATCGCGTTGATGAAGCTGATCTTCGTGGCGAGGAACGCGTTGGCGGCGACCTTGACGAGTTCTGCCGTGGCGTAGTCGGTCACGATGAACGGGGTGCCCTTGGCCACCGACGGGTGGTAGACCTCGCGCAGTGCCTCGGCCGCGCGCTCCCCTTCGGGGCCGGCGGGTACGCCCGCGACGAGCCGGTCGGGGTCGATGGTGTCCAGCACCGCGAAGCCCTCGCGCAGGAACTCGGGGTTCCACACCAGCGTCGCCCCGGTGGGGTGCACCCGCTCCGCCAGAGCGGCGGCGGTGCCCACGGGCACCGTGGACTTGCCGGCGACGATGTCCCCCGCGCTGAGGTGCGGGATCAGCGCGTCGACAGCCGCGTTGACGTAGGTGAGGTCGGCGGCGTAGCCGTCCTTCTGCTGCGGGGTCCCCACGCCGATGAAGTGCACGGCCGCGCCGGCGGCCTCGGCGATGTCGGTGGTGAATCGCAGCCGCCCGGAGGCGAGGCCGTCGGTCAGGATCTCCTGCAGCCCGGGTTCGAAGAAGGGAGCCTCACCGCGCGAGAGCGCATCGATCTTGCGCGTGTCGACGTCGATGCCGACCACGTCGTGGCCGATCGAGGCCATCGCCGCCGCATGCACGGCGCCGAGGTAACCGCAGCCGATGACGGACAGCTTCATGAGGAACGCTCCTGCAGGTAGGTGGAAAGTGAGGCCTCGGCGGCGTCCGGGGTGAATCCGGTGGCCTCGATCTTCGCCGTCGCGAGCACACTGTTGCGGGGGCGCGGAGCCACCGGTCCGGTGGCGGATGCGAAGTAGTCCTCGGTGCTCACCGGGGTCACGCGCGCAGGATCATGGCCGGTCAGCTCGAACACCCGACGCGCCACTTCCGCCCACGACGTCGGGTCGCCCGTGCCCGTGAGGTTGTACACGCCGTACGCCGCACGCGTGTCGAGCAGGTGGCGGATGCCGCGCGCGATGTCCGTCGTGAACGTGAGGCGACCCACCTGGTCGCCCACGACCTTCGGGTCGATGCCGCGTTCTGCGAGGGAAGCCATGGTCCGTACGAAGTTGCCGCCCTCGCCGATGACCCAGCTGGTGCGCACGATGTAGTGGCGGGGGACCGTGGCCACCACGGCATCGCCCGCGGCCTTGGTCTGTCCGTAGACACCCAGCGGGGCCATCGGGTCGTCTTCGGTGTAGGGCCCGGGCTTCGTGCCGTCGAAGACGTAGTCGCTGGAGACGTGCACGAGCGTGATGCCGTTGGCGGCGGCCACACGGGCCAGCGCGCCCACACCGGTCACATTCGCCGCCCAGGCATCCGCCCGTCCCTCCGCCGTCTCGGCGAGGTCGACCGCGGTGTAGGCGGCGGCGTTGATGATCACGTCGAAGTCGCGCCAGTGGCGGGCCGTGTCGAGGCCGGGCGCGGTCAGGTCGAGCTCGGCCCGGTCGGCGTACTCGATGTGCGGGGCCTCGCCGAACTCGGCACGCAGCGCGCGACCGAGCTGACCGCCGGCGCCGAGCACGAGCACCTTCTTCGGCGGCACGGGGGTGACGTCGGCCAGCCGCGGGTGGGCGGCATCCTTCGCCGACAGCTCTGCCCGATCCAACGGGATCGGCCAGGCGATGGCGGCGGTCTCATCGGCCAGGTTGAGGAACGTGTAGTGCGCCTCGGGCGACCAGTGGTCGTTGACGAGGTACGTGTAGGCGGTGTCGGGTTCGAGGGTCTGGTACGAGTTCCCCACGCCGCGCGGCACGAAGATCGCCTTCGACGGGTCGAGCTCGGCGGTGAAGACCGCGCCGAACGTCGGCCCCTCCCGGAGGTCCACCCAGGCGCCGAAGATCCGGCCGGTGGCCACCGACACCCATTTGTCCCAGGGCTCCGCGTGGATGCCGCGGGTCGTGCCGACCGCGTCGTTGAAGGAGATGTTGTTCTGCACCGGTCCGAAGTCGGGAAGCCCGGCTGCGGTCATCTTCTCCCGCTGCCAGTTCTCCTTGAACCAGCCCCGGCTGTCGCCGTGGACGGGGAGGTCCCAGATGACCAGCCCGGGGATCGGCGTCTCGGTGGGAGCGAGCGCCTTGCCGTACTCGGTCACTACTGGCCCTTCGCCGCGTAGAACGCCTCGACGCCGTCCTTGGCCGGTGCCCACCAGTCCTCGTTCTCGCGGTACCAGTCGATGGTCGAGGCGAGGCCGGCCTCGAAGTCCTCGAAGCGGGGGGTCCACCCGAGCTCGGTGCGTAGCTTCGTGGAGTCGATCGCGTAGCGCAGGTCGTGGCCCGCGCGGTCGGTGACATGGTCGTACGCGTCGGCAGGCTGCCCCATGAGGGTCAGGATGAGTTCGACGACGTCCTTGTTGTTCTTCTCACCGTCGGCGCCGATGAGGTAGGTCTCACCGATGACGCCCTTGTCGAGGATCGTCAGCACCGCGGAGGAGTGGTCGTCGGCGTGGATCCAGTCACGGACGTTCTCGCCCTTGCCGTAGAGCTTCGGGCGGATGCCGCGCAGGACATTGGTGATCTGGCGGGGGATGAACTTCTCGACGTGCTGGTACGGCCCGTAGTTGTTGGAGCAGTTGCTGATCGTCGCCTGCACGCCGAACGAGCGCACCCAGGCGCGCACCAGCAGGTCGCTTCCCGCCTTGGTCGACGAGTAGGGCGAGGAGGGGTTGTAGGGCGTGTTCTCGGTGAACCGCTCGGGGTCGTCCAGCTCCAGGTCGCCGTACACCTCGTCGGTGGAGATGTGGTGGAAGCGCACATCGTGCCTGCGCGCCGCCTCGAGCAGCGTGTACGTGCCCACGATGTTCGTGTCGAGGAACGGGCGAGGGTCGTGCAGCGAGTTGTCGTTGTGCGACTCGGCGGCGTAGTGCACGACGGCATCCGTCTCGGCGAAGAGCTCATCGACGATGGTCGCGTCGGCGATGTCGCCCTGCACGAAGCGCACGCGGTCCTCCGGAAGGCCCGCCAGCGAGGCGCGGTTCCCGGCGTACGTCAGCTTGTCCAGCACCGTGACGTGGTCGTCGGTGTGCTCCACGACGTGGTGCACGAAGTTGGAGCCGATGAAACCGGCTCCACCGGTCACGAGCAGTCTGCGCGGCATCTTCAGTGCCCTCTCTCCAGCAGTTCCAGCAGATACGAGCCGTATCCGGACTTCTTCAGCGCGGTGCCGCGCTGTTCGAGCTGCTCGTCGGTGAGGAAGCCCTGGCGCCATGCGACCTCTTCGGGCACGCCGATGCGCATGCCGGTGCGTCGCTCCATGGTGCGCACGTACTCGCCGGCGTCGAGCATCTGGTCGAACGTCCCGGTGTCCAGCCAGGCCGTGCCGCGCGGCAGCACCTCGACCTGCAGCTTGCCGGCCTCGAGGTAGGCCTTGTTGACGTCGGTGATCTCGTACTCGCCGCGGGCGGAGGGCTGCAGTTCGCGGGCGATCTGCACGACGTCGTTGTCGTAGAAGTACAAGCCGGGCACGGCGTAGTTCGACTTCGGGACGGCGGGCTTCTCCTCGAGGGAGACCGCGCGGCCGGCCTGGTCGAACTCCACGACGCCGTAAGCGGTGGGCTCGCCCACCCAGTAGGCGAACACCGCGCCGCCGTCGACGTCGTCGTAGCGCTTGAGCTGCGTGCCGAGGCCGGGTCCGTAGAGCAGGTTGTCGCCGAGCACGAGCGCGACCTTGTCGTCGCCGATGTGGTCGGCGCCGATGGTGAAGGCCTGCGCGAGCCCGTCGGGCGAGGGCTGCTGGGCGAAGGTGAGCCGGATGCCGAACTGCGACCCGTCGCCGAGGAGGCGCTCGAAGTGGGGCGCGTCGTGGGGCGTGGTGATCACCAGGATGTCGCGGATGCCCGCGAGCATCAGCGTCGACAGCGGGTAGTACACCATCGGCTTGTCGTACACCGGGATCAGCTGCTTGGAGACGCCGAGAGTGATCGGATGCAGACGCGTGCCGGAGCCCCCGGCGAGAATGATGCCCTTCACAACGATCTATCCTGCCATGCGTCGTGATCGGTCGCTGAGGGCAGCCCCTCCGGCGCGCTCAGGCGCCGTGCGCACGGTTCGAGAGCGCGGCGCGGAAGACACGGTCGATGCCCTCTGGGAACGTCGTCGACACGAGGGCATCGAGATCGTTCCAGACCTCGGACCTGACCCGGAGATCCGACGCCTGCCCTGTGGCGTCACCCTGCCCGAGGACCACCGCCCCACGTCGCCGGCGGACCCGGTTGATCTCGCCCAGGATCGCGCCGATCGACACCGCGCGCATGGTGCCCACGAGCTTCATGACCGTGGTTCCCGGGGCGACACCCCGCAGCCGGAGCATCGCTGCGTCCACGACACGGGCGGCGTCGTCCTCGTAGATGTAGTCCCGCAGCGTGTCGAGGGAGACGTAGACGTTCACCGGGCGCCCCGTGACATCGGCGTTCGCGAGCACGGAGATCAGGCCCTGAGCCTTCGCGGCGTTCTGTCCGGGGCCGTAGAGGTTGGTGATCCGCGCGATGAACGATCGCCAGGCCCCCTCGGCAGTGGCTTGGGTGAGGAGAGACTCCATGCGGAGCTTGGCCCGCCCGTAGTCCGACAGTGGCGCGGTCGGACTGCTCTCGCTGTACGGGGGTGAAGGCGTGCCGGCATAGGCGCCGCCCACGGAGGAGGCGAGGAAGAAGGTGACGCGTTCGAGAGCGCGCGCATCCACGCTGAGGAGCTCGTCGAGGAAGCGTGCGAAGACCGTCACCTCGGCGTTCAGCTGCGCTGCCGGTGTGGAGGTCACCCCCTTCCCGGCGCACCAGTAGATCTCGAGGTCGGACGCGCCCTCGGTCGCAATGCGGAGTTCGCCGAGGAGATCCGCCGTGGCGAGGTCCGGGTCGTGCCATCGGACGACGCAGTGCCGGGCGGGCTCGCGGCGCGCTCGGTCGAGGGCGCCGCCCAGCAGCCCGTGCCCGATGATCCACCTAGCGGCGGTCGGCATCTCGGGTTCCGGAGTCGGGTGGGGTGACGCGTCCGAATGGCCCGGCCTGCGGGTCGCGGACGATCAGATAGGCCGGCTTTCCCAGCGCGACGTTGACCGCGACTCCGAGGTACTCCGCGATGATGCCCAGGGAGACGAGGATCACACCGGTACCCACCGCGGTGAGGACCATCTGCGATGTCCAGCCCTCGGGGGCGCCGCCGCCGACCAGCAGCGACAGCACGAGGTAGATCGCGAAGCCGATGCCGCCGAGGAAGAACAGCAGACCGGTGATCGTGACCATGCGCAGGCCACGGGTGCCGGAGGTGAGGATCATGTGCCAGAAATGGCCGAGCAGTCGGCGGTACGAGTACCCCGACCGGCGGTCGCCTTCTTCGCGCAACAGCACGGGTGCGGTCGTGATGCGCCCCGCGACCCAGCCGAGCGCGACGTCCAGGTACACGCCCTGCCCCGCATAGGCGGCCACGCTGCGGCCGACTTCGCCCAGGATCAGGCGGTAGCTGTTGAAGTCAGTGGCCCTCCCGCCGCCGAAAACCACTTCGAGCACGCGTTTGGATACGCGTGAGGCGGTGTTCCGTACGAAGCCGTGCGGCGGGCGGTTGAGGGGGTCGGCGTATACGACGTCGGCGCGTTCGCGCAGCGCCGTGTCCAGGAGCGTGCCGATGAACGCGGGGTCCTGCTGGCCGTCCTCATCGATCGTGACGATCCAGTCTCCGCCCGAACTGGCGATGCCGGCGAGCGTCGCCGCGTGCTGTCCGTAGTTGCGGCTGAGCCAGACGGGCGTCACCCAGTCCCTCGCGTCGGCGAGCTCGCGGATGACCACGTCCGATGCATCCGGGCCCCGGTCGTGAGCGAGGACCACTTCACGGACCCGGGCGGAGTGGCCGTCAGGCGTGGTGAAGCCGTCGACGTACGGCTGCAGCTCCTCCAGGACGGCGTGCAACGTCCTCTCGCCTTGATAGACGGGCACGACGATGCTGATCCCATGGATGAACGGCTCCATTGCGGTCATCACATCCTCCTCTTGAGAACGGTGTACGAGAGTCTGCGCAGGTGCGCCATCGTGGTGGCGCGGATGTCGCCCTGGATGAGGTCGAGTCGGGAGACGATGTCGGGTCGTCGATCGCGGAACCACGCATGGAACGCGCGAGCCTGCCGAGCCTGGGACCGCGTGAGCGCCACGCTCCACTGCCCACTGGACAGCCGGAAGGTGGCACCGACCTGCGGGTCGGGGATGAAGCCTCCCGACTCCAACACCCGCGTGTAGGTCGCCTGATCGATGAGGTACGGGAAGGCATCGAACCACCCGCCGGCATCGACCAGCGCGCTGCGGCGCATCATCACCGAGGCCGGCTCGCCGAACACGTTCGACCCGGCGCGCAGCGCGCGCCGGGCAGCTTCCGTCCCTCTCAGCGGCTGGTCGATGCCGCGCAATCCCCACGCGCTCATCACGGTGCGCCCGCGCGCGTCGATGATGTCGCGTCGGCTCGCGGTGAGCACGGCATCCGAGGACTGCAGCAGCGCGACCTGTCGCGCCAGCACGCCGGGCCGGAGAACGTCATCGCCGCAGACGAGTTTGAGGTAGATGCCGTTGGCGGCTTGGGTGACGCGATTCCAGTTGCGTGCAGCGCCGCCCCCGGCGGGCGTGTCGATGATGCGGACGCGGCGGTCGTGCGCGAACTCGGCGGCGATGCGCCGGGTGCCGTCTGAGGACGCATGGTCGGCGATGACGAGTTCGAAGTCGACACCGTCCTGGGCGAGGATCGACTCGATGGTCTCGCGGATCGTCGCCGCGTTGTTGTACGCGGGGACGACGACGCTCAGTGCAGTGCTCGGGTTCACGCTGCCCCCTTGGGCCGGCGGAAGGAGAACCGGCTGTGGCCGAGGTAGCTGATCAGTGTCGTCACGACGACGATCAGCGCCTGCGCTGCGAGCGGCTCAAGGTGGGCGAGCTCCACGAGCAGCGGCAGCAGAACGGCGTTGACTCCGAGTGCCGCGAGATAGACCGTCTCGAACCGCGCGAGATCAACCCAGACATGTCCACGCACCCGGAAGACGAACCGGCGGTACAGGACGAATGCGCACAACACGCTGGCGACGTGTGCGAACAGCAGGGTCACCATGTAGCCCCAGAGATGCCCGATGATGAGATCGAAGAACGCGAACCATCCGAAGCCGACGAGGGTGTTGACGGCTCCGACGATCAGGAACGCGATGCGCCGGTCCTTCACCAGGCGCAGAAGGGGCCCGTCAGGCCCGCTCATCCCACCAGCCACGTTGACGGACTCGTCTGCGGGGGGCCTCGGCGGTTCGTCCTTCTCAACCACAGATCAGCCCACCCGTCCGATGATCAGCGCCTCGTCGTCGCGCGAAAGGCATCCGAGGCCATCCCACCTGATGTGGGGCGGACCAGCACCGAACTCGCGTGCGGCGATCATGGGGCGGGGAACCGATACAGCACGAGACGCGGACCGGACGCGCCGCCGTCCCACACCGCGATGAGCTGGGCGACGTCCTGGACGATGTCCACCGGCTCCCAGGGACTCGAGGGGAGATCGCGGACGGGCTCCCAGCTCTGCTCTGCGATGAGTTGAGATGCGATGGCCGTGTAGACGGCGGCGCCCTCGGTGCCTGGCATCTTCAGGTACCGGTCGGCCATGCCGGACGATGTCAGCACGTAGGCGCGAGCGTCGTCGGCCACCCGGGGTCTGAGGACGCCGTCCTCCACGAAGAGGTCGGTGGCGACGGTGCGGACGACGTCGGGGAGAAACGCGGTGTAGCCGTCGGAGATGACGTCTTCGGCCGTGATGCCGGCCGCGGCGAGGTCTCGAGCAGCCAGGGCGCGGGTGTCGGGGGCGAGCGCGGTGACGAGCGAGGTCACCGAGCTCAGCAGAAGACTCGCGGCGGACAGCGCGACGAGCGCGATGACCGCCGCCTTCGCAGGTCGGCGGGCGGGCGGGCGGACACCTCCCGCGAGGCGGTATGCGGCGACGACGCCGAAACCCGCCAGAAGCACGGGGGTGAGGTACATCGGCAGCGCCCACCGCGCCCAGTGCAGCGCCAGTGCACTGATCGCGATCCAGAACACCACGCCGACCAGCAGCGGAACCGCGCTCCACAATCGACGCCACGTGATGACGACGAGGCCGGCGGCGGCGAAGAGCGTGAGCAGCAAGCCTCCTTCGGTGAGGAAGCCCTGCGCGTAGTACGCGAGATTGCCCGCCCAGTCCAGTCCATCGGCGCCGAGGTGGCCCGTTGAGTTCTGCTGGAACAGTTCCCGGCGCACCTGGGCGATGTTGGTGAAGAGCGTCGGTGACAGCAGGAACACCATGAGGAGGAACAATCCCAGCGCCCCCAGGCCGCGCGTGAACACGAGCGCAGGACGCCGGCTGCGTGCGGCGCCGTAGACGACCGCGTAGCCCACGGCTACGGCCGCGATGATCGCGGGATACTTCGCCGTCACCCCCACCGCCACGCCGAAGGTCGCGAGCGTCAGGTCCGGCCACGACTGCGTCCGCGCGTACCGGATGGCGCCCAGTACGGCGATCATGACCGCGAGGGTGAGCGGGATGTCTGGGGTCGCATACCGGGAGTGCTCCACGAACGGCGGGAAGATCGCCACCCCGACAGCCATGACCAGGCCGACCGAGCGGGCGTACTCACGCCCGATGAGGTGCGCGACGGGGATCATCGCGGTGCCGAGGACCGCCGTGACCGTGCGTGCGAGCGCGTAGAAGGGGGCGGGATCCGCGGTGAACGCGACCTCGGGGGACGCGCCTGCGACCAGATGGCTCCACGCCTGGAACAGCAGGTAGCTCAACTGGATCTCGAGGTGGTCGGGCCGCATGAAGAAGGGCGGTTCGAACGAGTTGCGCTGCGCCATGTCGATCGCGCCTTCCACGACGACCCACTCGTCGGGATGCAGCGAGACCGGCAAACCCCAGGCGACGCCACCCAGCCGCAACGCGGCACCGCCGAGCAGCGCGGCCAGGAGGCCCCAGCCGATCCGGTCCCACCGCAGCGGCGTGCCGGGGGAGCGGCGCGGGCGCGGCCCCGGTCGCGTCATGGCATCGTCCGATCGGGCCGGCGGCTCCGGGAGGCCCGCATCGCCGCCCGTCGTCGCCGGGGACGCGATGTTCGGTGCGACAGCTGGCATGCTGTTCTCCCTACCCAGCCCCTCGGCGGTGCAGGGCATAGTAGCGCACGCCCCCGCTGGATGGCGGTCGGAGACCTCCCGCCGTGTCAGCACTCGTTCAGGCGGCGTGTCATTACGCTTGGGTTCCAGGACAGGGCACCGAACGCCCGTGGAGGGCCTTGTGGACTGGATACAACTGGCGCTGGCCGTGCCCGTCGCCGCGATCGTTCTCTGGCTGCCCGGCGCGATCCTCGGCTGGCTGGCCGGGCTGCGCGGCATGCTGCTGCTCGCGCTGGCACCCGGGTTCGGGGCGTCCACCGTCGCCGTGGCGGCGACGGCCGCACCGCTGGTGGGCTTGGCGTGGTCGCCCCTCGCGCTCGCCGCAGCCACCCTCGTCCTGGGGGCGGTCGTCGCGGGACTCCGCTTCGTGCTGGCGCGCGGCGGGCGTTTCGCGCTTCCGTCGCTGCGTCTGCCGTGGGTCGTCGGCATCGGCGTGCTCCTGGCCGCAGGGCTGCTGTCGTGGCGCGTAGGGCAGACGCTCGGCGACCCCGAGGCCATCTCCCAGACCTTCGACAACATCTTCCACCTGAATGCCGTGCGCTTCATCCTCGACACCGCTGACGCGTCGTCGATGTCGGTGGGGCTGCTGACCACTCCTGCCGGTCTGCAGTCGTTCTACCCGGCCGAGTGGCACGCCCTCGTGGCACTGGTCGTGCAGCTGACCGGGGCATCGATCCCGCTCGCGGTCAACGCCGTCACCATCGTGGTGGCGGCCCTCGTCTGGCCGATCGGCGCGATGCTGCTCGCACGAACGCTCTTCGGTGGCGGGACCGCGCTGATGGTCGCCACGGCGGTGGTCTCCACGGCCTTGCCGCAGTTCCCGCTGCTGCTCATGCAGTACGGCGTGCTCTACCCGCTCCAACTCGGCTTCGCCCTCCTCCCGGGCGCGCTCGCGGCACTCGCGCTCGCGCTGGGCATCGGCCCCTCGCGCACGAGGACTGTCCCCGCGGCATGGGGCGCGGTGCTGGTGGCCGGACTGCTCCCCGGACTCGCCGTGGCCCACCCGGGCGCTTTCGTGGCGTGGCTGGCCCTCGGCGCACCGCTGGTCGTGGTCGCGCTCGTGCGCGCGCTGCGCACGGGCACGAGCGTGCGGCGGGCGGCGCTGCTCGGTGCCTTCGCGGTTTATCTCGTTGCGGGCGTGGTGCTCGTGAAGCTCCTGCGCCCGCCGGCCGAGGCGCGCGGCTGGCCGCCCACCGATTCGCTCCCTGGCGCGCTGCTGGATGCTCTCACGCTCGGGGCGTACGGGTTCGTGCCCGCCTACCTGGTCGCGGCGCTCGCCCTCTTCGGTGTCGCGGTGTCGCTGCGCCGCCGCTCGGCCGGTGACATCGCCGCCGTCGGCATCTGGGCGATCGCGGTGCTGCTGTACGTCGTCGTCGCCGGGTGCTCCGTGTGGGTCATCCGTGACGTTCTGACGGGGAGCTGGTACAACAACATCCCTCGACTCGCCGCTCTGCTGCCCATCGCCGCCGTGCCACTGGCGGCACGGGGCGCACAGGCGATCTGGTCATGGTCGACGAGCAAGGCGAGCCGCGTGCTGCCGCACGGGTCGGCCCTGTGGTGGACCGGGGCGGTGGCGGCCACGGCGGCTCTCGTGGCGGTGGCGCAGGTGGGGCCCATGCCCGCGGCGGTCCGCAAGGGTCATGAAGCGCACTTCGCACTCAGCGGGCACTCCGCACTGCTCAGCACGGACGAGCTCGCTCTCCTCGATCGGCTCGATCAGCTCGTGCCGCGGGACGCCGTCATCGCCGGGAGTCCGTGGACGGGCGCCGCGCTGGCGTACGCGCTCGCCGGCATCCCCGTCCTCATGCCGCACACGCTCATGTACGAGACCGAGGAGATCCGCGAGATCAACGGCGGACTCGCGGATGCCGTGGAGGGCGACGAGGTCTGCGACGCCGTCGAAGAGACGGGAGTCGAGTACGTGCTGGACTTCGGCACACGCGAGGTGCCCCCTGGCTTCGACGGTCGGCGCTACCCGGGCCTGGACGGGCTCGCCGATTCGGCGGCGGTCGAGCTGGTCGATCAGCAAGGCGACGCGAAGCTCTACCGCGTCGTGGGGTGCGAGTGAGCGGCGCCGCGGTGGGTAACATGATCGACGACATGGTTTCCCCGGATCGCATCCTCGTCATCGTGCCCGCGTGGAACGAGGGCGACGGGGTCGGTGACACCGTCACCGCGATCCTGCGGGCGCACGACTCGCTCGACGTGGTCGTCGTCGATGACGGGTCCACCGACGACACCGCCGTGCGCGCACGAGCGGCGGGGGCGAAGGTCATTCCGCTGCCGTTCAACCTCGGCGTGGGGGGCGCGATGCGCACCGGCTTCCTCTTCGCGCAGCGTCACGGCTACCAGCGTGCGATCCAGGTGGACGCCGACGGGCAGCACAACCCCGACGACGTCCTGCGGGTCGTCGCGGGTCTGGAGCATGCCGACATCTCGATCGGGGCGCGCTTCGCCGACGTCGGGGAGTACACCGTCAAGGGTCCGCGGCGCTGGGCGATGGTGGTCCTGGCCGGAGTGCTGTCACGCGTGGCCCGCACCAAGCTCACCGACGTCACGAGCGGGTTCCGCGCGGCGAACCGCCGGGCCATCGATCAGTATGTGCGCTACTACCCCGCGGAGTATCTCGGCGACACGATCGACTCCCTGGTGGCTGCCGTGCACGCCGGACTCACGGTGACCCAGGTCGGCGTCGCCATGCGACCACGAGCCACGGGACGCCCCAGCCACAGCCCGCTGCGGGCCATGATCTACCTGTTGCGGTCCGGTTTCGCGCTGAGCCTCGCGCTGCTGCGCCGGCCCGAGCGCGTGGCGGGAGCGAGCGCATGACGGTCATCATCGGGATCCTGCTCGCATCCGTCATCATCGGCGTGGTGATGTGGTTGCTCATCACCCGTGCCCTGCGCGAGAAGTACGCCGTCCTGTGGCTGGCCATCGGCGTGCTGGTGCTGATCCTGGGACTGTTCCCCGGGCTCTTGGCGACCGTCGCTCGGTGGCTCGGGGTCGCACTGCCGTCCAACCTGATCTTCGGCCTGGCGATCCTTCTGCTGCTGGGAGTGGCCCTCCACCTCTCGTGGGAGCTCTCGCGTGCCGAAGACGAGATCCGCCGGGTGGCCGAAGAGTCGGCGCTGCTGCGGGCGGACCTCGAAGCGGTGCAGCAACGCCTCGCCGTGCTGGAGGCAGACGCCTCCAGCGACGATGCCCCGGGTCAGCCCACGACGTGACGGAGCAGGCGGCCCGCCTGCCGGGGATGGCCGCTGAGGAGCGCGGCTGCCGCCTCACTGCCGGCGTTGAGCCGGGACACCACGCGACGCCTCGCGATGCGCGCGGCGTCGCGCCAGCCGGCCTCGTCGAAACGCTGCGCGTAGGCGTCGAACAGCTCTCGCTCCTGGACGAACCGCAGGCCGGCGCTCGCCGTGACGGCGGAGGCGGAGGCGCGGTGCCGACGGTAGAGGAAGCACACGTCGTCGGAGATCACCATCGAGCCGCCGCGTAGTGCGATGTCCATCAGCAGCGCCAGGTCGAGCGCGATGTCATACCGGTGGTCGAACCCGATCGCCTGCGCGGACCGGGTTCGCCAGGTGATGGACGGGAAGTACGCCCAGTCGGCCCGGATGAGGCTGGTCGCCATCTCGTGCGCATCGAGAACGCGGTCCTCGCCCGTCACGCGGGGGCGGAGGACGGCTTTCACCCGGTCGGCGAGCGGGCGTGAGGGCCGGCCGCTCTCATCGATCACGGCGACGCCGGGCTGGATGACGTCGACCTCGGGGTGGCGGTGCGCCAGCCGCTGCACGGTCGCGAGGTAGTCCGGCAGCATCACGTCGTCTCCGCCCATGACGACGAAGTGGTCGGATCGCACCAGCGACAGACACCGGCTGAAGTTGCGCGCCACGCCGAGGTTCTCGTCGTTGCGGATGTACTCGATGCGCGGATCGTCCAGCGACAGCAGCCAGTCCCGTGGCTCGAGCGACGGGTAGTGGTCGTCCACGCAGACCAGGCGCCACTCTCGGTGGGTCTGTGCGCGCACGCTGTCGACGGCCGCCCTGAACTGCGAGATCTCGCCGTAGAAGGGCAGCATCACATCGAAGCGGCCGGTCATGCGCGGCCTTCGGGCGGATGCCCCGACAGCCCGCGCCTGCCGTCGCGCCAGCCGCGCCAGGCGGCTCCGAGAGCGGGGCGGCGTGCGTGCAGCACGGCCCAGGCTGCTTCCTCGGCGACGCGACGCAGGACCGCTGGGATGCTGCGATACGACGGGACGCCGGCCACGTGGGCGAACAGCGTCATGTTGCGGACCCCCAGGTAGAGGGGGTGGGCGCCGGGCTGCTGGTAGGCGATCGCGGTCGGGACGATCACGGTGCGGCGGCCGGAGCGCGCCAGCCGCCAGGCGGTGTCGACGTCTTCGAAGTACAGGAAGTACCGCTCGTCCATGCCCCCGATCGCATCCAGTGCGGCGACGTCGTACAGCACGATCGCCCCATCGACCCAGTCGACGGGATAAGGCTCGACGTGTGAAGCGGGGACGGTGGTGTTCCACGCCCGTCCGCCCGCAGTGAGTCGGCCGCCGGCCGAGAAGACACGTGCCGGGTCCGACGCCAGGCGCAGCACGGGAGCCGCCGCAGCCACTCGATCGTCTTGGAACGCCTGGGCGAGCTGGGCGACCAGGTCATCCTCGAACCGCGCATCGTGCGTGAGGACGAGGAGGTGAGGCAGACCGAGGCCGGCGGCGACGACGCGCGCCTCGTTGACAGCAGCGGAGTATCCGGGGTTGTCGGGGCGCCGCACGAGGGTGCAGCGGTCGGCGAGCTTGGAGTCGGTGAGGACCCGTTCGCTGAGGTCTCCGGCGTTGTCGACGACGACGACATGAGCAGGTGGGGGTGACTGTCGCGCGAGAGCCTCGAGCACGGCGGCGACCAGCTCCGGGCGGCGATAGCTGATGACGACGGTGGCGTACTGTTCCATAGTGCGTGTCCCGCTCGAACCTGTCTCGGAGGATGCTTTCATGACGTCGAATGCACTCGGAAGCGGGTCTCGACCGATGCTCGCCAGCGTGACCAAGTATATCCCGCATGCCGGCATCCCCCATGCGGGCGGACAGTACCTGCTCAGTCACTATTCGGCGTTGCAGTCCGAGTTCGACATGCGGTTCATCGCGCCGGACACGTCGGACAACAGGTCGGCGTCCACTCTGTTCGGGCAGGGCGAGCGCACCGCGCTGGTCACCGGGCGCGGTCTGCTCCGTGGCGGCAGGTTCAAGCTGCTCGGCGACCTCGAGTCCGCATGGGCGGGAAGCGCCGTCACCCGGAACGTGCGCACCGCATTCGCCCATGGAGACGCACCGTGGCGCGTGCTGGAGCAAGCGGACCTCATCGAGTTCCAGTGGAGCGAGATGATGGCGCTGGCGCCGCTCGTGCGCGCTCGACTGCCCCGCACCCCGCTGGTCGGCATCGCCCACGATGTGATCACGCAGCGGTGGAACCGTGCGGCGCAGACCTCGGCAGGCCCGATGCGTGTCGCGTATCGAATGGCGGCGCGGCGCAGTGCACCGAGGGAGACGCGGTCATTCTCCGCACTCGACCGGGTGATCGCCTTCAGCGACAAGGATGCCGCTCTGATCCGGGAGATGGAGCCATCGGTCCGGGTCGAGACGGTGCTGCCCGGGCTGGGACCGCTGCCCGGACACGCCGTCGTGCGCAACGAGGATCCCGCGGCGCCGGTCGTGCTTTTCACCGGTGCGCTGAACCGCGCCGACAACCACAACGGGGTCGTGTGGTTCCTGGAGCAGGTGTGGCCGCGCGTCGCGTCAGAGGCGCCGTCCGCGCGTTTCGTCATCGCCGGCGCACATCCGCGGCCGGCGCTCGCTCGCCTCGTCGACCGCCTGCCGCGGGTCGAATTGACCGGATTCGTCGACTCGCTCGAGCCGTACTACGCATCGGCCACGGTGTTCGTGGCGCCGATCTTCACCGGCGCGGGCGTGAAGTTCAAGACGATCGACGCGATGCTGCGCTCCGTCCCCATCGTCGCGACGCCGGTGGGGGCCGAGGGGATCGACGGTCCCGACGTGTTCGCGGCGGTCACGGACGACGCCGACATCTTCGCGTCAGCGGTGGTGGGGACCCTTCGCTCTCCTGACGTCGACGCCACGGCCAGGGCGGCCCGATGGGCGGAAGACCACTACGGTCTCCGCGCTTTCGGTGGGCGGCTGAGGGGTGTCTACGAAGATGTTCTCCAATCTGCATGACGTAGGATCGGGTGCTTGCGGCTGGCGCACATGAGTCCTGTTGGGGGAGCGAGATGTCACGAAGGGTGGCCGCCGTGGTCCCCGTGTTCCGACCGCCCGCGGACTTCGGCTCGAGGGTGCAGGCGCTCGCCGACGAGATCGACCACGTCGTCGTCGTCGACGACGGCAGCGGCGGTCTCGCCGCTCTGGCCATCGATCACCCTCGCATCACGCAGATCTCCCTCGCCGAGAACAGTGGGATCGCGCGCGCACTGAACGTGGGCATCGAAGCCGTCAAGAGCGCCGGCGCCGATCTGATCCTCACGCTCGACCAGGACTCCACGGCGCCCCCTGGGTACGTGGATCGCGCCATCGCCACACTCGACAACGCGCGGGCTGCGGGCGTCCGGGTCGCGGCGGTGGTTCCCGAGACGGTCGGGACCCAGCATGTGATGCGCCGCAGGGGGTCCGCATATGCGTTCGACCCGATCCAGGCCGGGCAACTGATCCCCGTCGAGGTGCTCGACCGTGTCGGCCCGTTCGCCGAAGAGCTGTTCATCGACGCCGTCGACTCCGACTTCACCATCCGTGCCGAGAATCTCGGCTACGAGTTCGTCGTCGCCGAAGGCTCGGCCATCGGGCACGGCCTGGGCGAGCTGGTTCCGTTGATGGTCTTCGGTCGACGGGTGGTGCTGGCCGGCCGACCTCGCCACGTGCTCTACCACGCCCCCTTCCGCACGTACTACATGGCGCGCAACAGTGTCGTGCTGATCCGACGCCACCGGCGCGGCCGCGCGCGCTGGATGGTGTGGCGCACGTGGAAGATGACCGAGATGATCGTCGGCTGCGTCGCGCTCTCGCCCGACCGGGCCGCGCAGCTGCGCGCCCTCTCCCTCGGCATCCGGGACGGTGCGCGCGAGCGGCTGGGACGGATCCCCGGAGCGACCGAGGCCCGCATCCGGGGGCGGCGATCCTCGTGAGGCGTCTGTTCGGGCATGCTTTGGTCCGACGAAGCGCGCTGTTCGGCATCTCGATCGTGGCATCCACCCTCGTGGGGCTGTTCTCCATTCCGGTGCTCATCTCCCGGTTCGGTGCAGACCTGTGGGGGCTGCTGGCGGTCATGCAGGTCGCCTGCCAGTTCTTCGCGGTGCTCGTCGCGTTCGGCTGGGGGGCCACCGGCCCGAGCATGGTCTCGGCGCTGCCGGCCCATCAGCGCAAATCGGTGTTCCGGCAGTCCCTGGCGTTCCGCGGTGTGCTCTTTCTCGTGCTGGCGCCTGTCGCGGCGATCACCTGCCTGCTCCTCACGGGCCAGCCGACCGCCGTGGTCGCCCTCGCGGCGGTCAGCTATGTCACCCCGGGGCTCAGCGCCGCCTGGTACCTGGTGGGCACGAACCGGCCGGTGGCCCTGTTCTTCTGGGACGCCCTCCCGGCGATCCTCGGCCAGGTCGCCGGGCTGCTCGTGGTGCTCGTCGTCCCCGAACTCTGGGCGTATCTGCTGTGCACCGCCATCGCCGGGGTCGGTGGGGCCGTCGGCTCGGCGATCTACGTCCTCACCCGCCGCTCGGACGGCAGGGTGCGCGGCGTGGCGCCGACGCCCACGACCGACCTCGTCCGCTCGCAGTTCGCCGGGGTCTCGAGCACCATGTCCGCGAGCGTCTGGACGGCGGCGCCGCTCGTCTTGGTGCAGGCGCTGGCTCCGGCCGCCGCGCCGGTGTACGCCGTGGTCGACCGATTCATGAAATACGGGGTGCTCGCGCTCGCCCCGGTGCTGCAGGCGGTCCAAGGATGGGTGCCGGAGGCGGGCCAGGCTGAGGTGCGCACGCGCGCGCTGCAGGCGGTGCGTGTCAGCATCGGGGTCGGCGGCCTCGGCGGCGTCCTGCTGGCCGCGCTCGCGACACCGGTCTCCGCCGTGCTCACCCTGGACGAGGCCACGATGCCGTGGATCATCAGTGTGATCTGCGGTGCGGCGTTCCTGGGGGAGTGCGTCGCGCAGATCGTCGGGCTGTCCTCGCTGGTCGCCCTCGGGGGCGCGCGTCAGCTGGCCGTCTCCTCCCTCGCCTCCGCCATCCTGGGGGTGCCGCTCATGGCGCTGCTCATCGGGCTCTGGGGGCTCATCGGGGCCGCCGTGGGGCTGTTCATCGTGGCGTCGGCGCTCGCCGTCTACCGCGTGGCGCACGCCCGCCGTCTCGCCGTCGCGCGCGGCGCCGCAGAGGCCGTCTAATAGAATCTTCTGGTCGGCTCCGATCAGCCGGCAGAAGGCGCGGTTCATGGACATCCTCATCGTCGGCTCCGGCTTCTTCGGTCTGACAGTCGCCGAGCGGGCGGCCGCGGCCGGCCGCAAGGTCACGGTGATCGATCGCCGCCACCACATCGGCGGCAACGCCTACAGCGAGGAGGAGGCGACCACCGGAATCGAGGTGCACCGGTACGGTGCGCACCTCTTCCACACCTCCAACGCCACCGTGTGGGAGTACGCCAACCGCTTCACCGACTTCACCCGCTACGTCCACCGCGTCTACACCAACCATGCGGGGGTCGTGTATCCGCTGCCGATCAATCTCGGCACCATCAACCAGTTCTTCCAGGCGGCATACAGCCCGGGGGAGGCCCGTGCGCTCGTCCACGAGCAGGCGGGCGAGTTCGATCCGCAGACCGCGCAGAACCTCGAGGAGCGCGGTATCGGACTGATCGGGCGGCCGCTCTACGAGGCCTTCATCCGCGACTACACGGCGAAGCAGTGGCAGACCGATCCGAAGGATCTCCCCGCAGAGGTGATCAGCCGCCTCCCCGTGCGCTACACCTACGACAACCGGTACTTCAACGACACCTGGGAGGGTCTGCCCGTCGACGGGTACACCCGCTGGCTCGAGCGCATGGCCGACCACCCCAACATCGAGGTGAAGCTCGGTGTGGACTACTTCGACGAAGGCCAGCCGCTCAACAAGAAGGCCACCGTCGGCCAGCTGCCGATCGTGTACACCGGTCCGGTGGACCGCTACTTCGACTACGCCGAGGGGGCGCTGTCATGGCGCACGCTCGACTTCGAGGAGGAGGTGCTCGACATCGGGGACTTCCAGGGCACCCCGGTGATGAACTACGCCGACGCGGACGTGCCGTACACCCGCATCCACGAGTTCAAGCACTTCCACCCCGAGCGCGGGGACCGCTATCCCGCGGACAAGACGGTCATCATGCGCGAGTACTCGCGCTTCGCCACGCGTGACGACGAGCCGTACTACCCGGTCAACACCGCGAGCGACCGTGCGGGTCTGCTGGCCTACCGGGAGCTGGCCAAGGGTGAGCGGGACGTGTATTTCGGCGGCCGCCTGGGCACCTATCAGTACCTCGACATGCACATGGCGATCGGCGCCGCGCTGTCGATGTGGAACAACGCGCTCGCCTGACCGCCGGTCCGGCGCGGGCCGCCCTAAGCGGACCCGCGCCGAGCTTCGATCGCAGACTGGAGCAGCGTCCGGGCGCGAGCGTCGAAGGAGTGCTCCTCGACGATTCTGCGCGCCACTGCCGGGTGCGCGCGATCCCAATCGTCGAATCCCGCCTGCAGCATGCCGACGAGCTGGGCCGGCGACCCGAACGTGCGCACGGCGTCCCCGAAGATCTCATCCAGCCCTTCGACGTCGTCCGTGAGGACGCGCCCACCGGAGGCCACGACGTCGAACACTCGGTTCGAGATGAAGCCTTCGCGGCGCATGTCCTCCCAGTGGTCGTTGAGGACCACTCCTGCGCGCGCGTAGTAGTCCGAGAGCTCGTCGTTCGGCACATAACTGCCTGCGATCTGATCGGGGCCGAGGAACGACGACCAGTCCGGTCCATAGACCTTGACGTCGATCCCGGCCTCGACGGGAGCCATGACGACCGGACGCGGGACATCCCGGCTCTTCCCGACGAACAGGATGTCGTCCCCGGGCTCGGCATCCCCGGGGTGGAACAGCCCGGCGTCGGTGCACTGGAGCAGAGGGCGCACGGCGACACCCCAGCGCTCGGTCGCCGCAACGGCCCAACGGGTGGATGCCGCGAAGGCGAGGTCGTACGAACGCAGCTCCGCGGCGGTCACCAGTTCCGGATGACTGATGACCCAGACCATCGAGAGGCCGGGTGTGGTCGGCTCCCAGCGGTCGAGGCCGCGAATCACGAGTGACACGTCGTCGAGGTACGCCGTCGAGCGCGAATGCGCCTCGCGGAAGTCGATGACGACTTCCTGCCCCAGGCGCCGCAGCGCGTCGGCCAGCGAGCGAGCGAAGTGCGTGTCTCCCCAGGCTTCGCCGATCTTCCCCACGGGAGCGGCGATCTTGATCGCCCAGCGCAGCCGCGGCATTCCTTCCGACGTCGCCGGGACATTCCGCTCGACGACCGGCCGCCACGCAGGTCCGGCGGGCGCTTTCCCCTCCTGTGTCAGCGGGAGAAGCGCGGCGATGTGCTGCCCGAGGGGCTCGTACCAGGTGTTCCACGGCGTCGGCTTCATCGTGCGGGTGCGCTGCGTGAGGGCGAGCAGCGTGCCGGAAGGGTCCTTCTTGCGAACCGAGGAGTCGGCGGTCCGCCGCACCCGGATCCTCGTCATGATCACGCTCGGGACAGGAGGGGTCAGCTGCCGCGCGTCGAGACTGAGCGCTGTCGTCTCGAACTCGTTCCACAGCAGAGGGTCCAGACCGCCCGCATCGAGGAAGACATCCGTGCGCGCGGCGAAGACCGCTTGCCCCAGCGCCGGCACGTCGACAGCGTCCGGCAGGGCATCCGCATCCTCGACCGGATGCTCCCCGAGGATCGCGCACGGTTCACGCGTTCCCTTGACCCAGCCGAGGCCGAGATCACCGATGGTGCCATCGGGGTTCTGGACGAGCGGCGCGACGATCGCCTGGCGGGTCTCCGCCTCGTGGGCCAAAGCTCTGATGCTGGTCGCATCGAGATGAAGGGTGGGGCCCACGACGACGAGCGTGTTCCGATCGACGTGGGGCATGATGCGGTCCACCGCGAAGGCGAACGGCTCATGGTTGACGTAGTTGTGCACTTGGAGCCGAGGGGCGGTGAGAGCGCCCATCGAGGCGAGCATCCACTCATCCCGCGTGGGCGCGACCATCGCGACGTGGATGGAGACGTCCTCATCCCGTGAGAGGGCGGCGAGCTGATCCAGTTTGCCGTGGAGGGCGCGGTCGCCCCTTTCGATCACCTGCAGAACGCTGATCCCGTCGACGCGGGGACGCGTGCGCAGCTCCGCCCAGTCGACCTGGTGACGCAGCCGGACCACGTTGTTCCAACCCAGTGCCTCGGTGGCGGATATGCGGTCGGTCGAGGAATCGGAGTTGTCGTACACGGCGCCGACAGTGGGGATGTGCCGGATCGGGGTTTCATCCGCGATGCGAAGGATGAGATCGTAATCCACCGCGCGGCGCAACGAGGTGTCGAAGCCGCCCACGGCCTCGATCACCGAGCGCTTGACCACCAGGGTGTTCAGATCGATCGTGTTGGCGATCGCGAGGCTGGCTCGGTCGGGCTGCGTCTGGCGGAATGCGCGAAGACGGCCGTGGTCGACCTCGATGGTGGCGAACGCGGCGTCGTCGCCGTCGGCCTCCATGGCGACGATCATGTCGGTGAGGAAGTGCGGTTCCCAGGCGTTGTCGCTGTCGATGAATGCGACGTACGTCCCGTTCGCGGCCGCGATGCCCGCGTTCCTCGCCGCGCTGACGCCCGCGTGTTCGCGCTCGACCAGCCTGATGCGGGGGTCGGTGGCGGCGGCGCCGGTGACGACCGCCGCGGTGTCGTCCCACGAGCCGTCGTCGACGATGATCAGCTCCCAGTTCTGCCAGCTCTGGGCCCGAACCGCGTCGATCATGTTCCGGATGGCCGGGCCGCGGTTCCAGGTCGCGCAGATGATCGACACCATCGGCGGCCGCGCGCTGGCGTCCCATTCACGCCCGAGGCGGCGGGCGTGCCCGAGCTTGAGGCTCATCTGCCGTGCATCGTGGTGTCGCCGATCGTCCGTCCACGACTCGATGGCCAGCCCGGCGATCTTGTAGAAGTCGCTCCATGGGATCTGGCCGATGCTCATGCTGCCGTGCACCGGGATCGGCGTCGAGGGATCCTTGCTGACGGCTTCCCACAGGAAGCCCACCGGCCCGCCGGGATGGGCGGAGGCCTCAGGATGCCGACGCAGCGTCGCCCGCACGTCCCACACAGGGCTCACCGGGATGGACCAATCGCGTCTGGCCACGTACTCGTAGATGATCGGACGGCCCTGCGAGTCGATGGACTCGTTCAGGAGGTAGTTGTCGACCAGCGCGTTGAGCGTCATCCCCTCGAGGTGGCCCTGGCGCACGTAGTGCTCCGCGGCTTCCTTCTCGGTGATGGCTGATACGCCGAGCTGCCGGGCGTAGAGATTCGCGTCGATGATGCCGGCGCGCAGGAGTCGCCGGACGCGCCGGGCGGGGTCGCTGCGTTCGAGCACACGGCGCACCGCAGGGACGGATCTTGCGTAGCGGCTCGCGTCTCGCGCGGCCACGACTGCTTGCTGTCGGAGCGGAATCATGTTGCTTCCTCGCTAAACGGGACGCGCGGAGTAGCCGACACGATGCGCGGTCCACCGGGAGAGGCGCGCGGGAGGGCGGTTGTCCGTGGGGCGGTCGGGGTAGAGGGGGTCCGTCTCGCGCAGATACTCGCGGACGCCGGCGAAAGCTCCGGGGTAGGCGTCCTCGCAGAGGCTGAGCAGCTTTTCCGTGTCGAGCCAGTGCGAGTCGTAGCGCAGGGTGTCGAACTTCACCAGCGGCATCCGCTCGGACGCGAAAACGGAGTCGGCATACACGATGGCCGCGTTGAGCGCGTCCGCCTGCGTCAGGTCGTTCTTCCGGCGGGGGTCGAAATGAGCATCGGATGCGGTGGGGAACACCGCCGGCCAGCGCACGTGCCGAAGGCGGAGCATGCGCGTGCCTCTCCGGATCGCCCGCATCCGCTCGCCGTCGGTCGGGGTGAAGTACGTTCCCAGAGCGAATCCGGCCTCGCGGAACGCCCTGCTGAGTCCGATCTCGTGCGCCATGATCGTCGCCATGCGCGTCGGGGCGGGGCGCCACCCGCGCCAGAACCGCTCGAACGCCTGCGAATGCAGGGCGGGTCGGGTGAAGTACAGGAAGTAGCTCTGGATGTGCCGTCCGTGCCGGGCGGACCCCGTGATCCCCCACACATCCGCCGGCTTCGTCGACATCTCCTCGATCATGGCGTCGAGGGGGCGGAGCAGGCCGACGTAGGTGTCGTTCGTGAGCAGCAGCTCGTCGTAATCCTGGGCGAACCCGTTGTCAGCGAGCACCTGGTGCCATGAGCCGAAATCCTGCCCGATGTTCGGGCGTGTGACGAGGGACGCGCGTTGGCGTATGGCCTGGGAGGCATCGTCGGTGAGCACGCTCGTGCTGGCGACGACGACGTCGTCGAAGGTCGATGACAGCTGATCCAGCAGTTGCAGGAAATGCGGCGCTGCGGCGCCGCGGGGATCCCAGTGGGCGACGATCGCGAGGCGGCTCATAGGTTCTCGCACCGGCGCGGCGAGTCGGATGACGGCAGGGGGATGCCTATCGGACGAGGCGTTGAATGCGAGCACATAGTAAAGCGGGTGGCGGCCTTCCCAGGGGGTGCGAAGCTCTTGCCGGTGACGGCGGCGGATTCCCGTACGATCCTAACCCTCCGCCACCGCGGCGTTTGCCCGGCGTCGTCAGCTGAGCGATGGAGGTGGACCGTAGACTCGGTGCGTGACCAGTGCGACCGTCGGTACCCCCGGTTCTCCGCGGCGCTATCTCCACTCCCTCTGGCTGCTGACCGCGCGCGATCTGAAGGTGCGCTACGCAACCAGCGCGCTGGGGTATCTCTGGTCGGTGCTCGACCCCTTGGTCATGAGCGGGATCTACTGGTTCGTCTTCACGCAGATCTTCAACCGCGGCGTCGGTGAGAACCCGTACATCGTGTTCCTGATCACGGCGCTGCTGCCCTGGGTGTGGTTCAACGCCGCCGTGAGTGACTTCACGAGGGCGTTCAACAAGGACGCGCGGCTCGTGCGCTCCACCTCGATCCCCAGGTCGATCTGGGTCAACCGCATCGTGCTGAGCAAGGGGATCGAGTTCCTCTGCTCGCTGCCTGTGCTGATCGGTTTCGCTGTGTTCGCGGGAGCGCACGCCGGCTGGGGCCTGCTGTGGTTCCCGCTGGCCGTGCTGCTGCAGGCGATGTTGCTGGTCGGGCTCGGCCTCATCGTCGCGCCGCTGTGTGTGCTGTGGGCGGATCTGGAGCGGACCACGCGTCTGGTGCTGCGGGCGCTCTTCTACGCCTCGCCGGTGATCTACGGTGTGAAGGACCTTCCCGGTGCGTTCGCCGACCTCGCCGTCATCAACCCGTTGGCCGGCATCTTCACGCTGTACCGCGTCGGCTTCTTCCCCGATCAGTGGGACACTGCGGCGGTCGTCGGCTCGGCCTGCGTCAGTGTGCTGGTGCTCGTGCTGGGCGTGCTGGTGTTCCGGCGCCTCGAGCCCGCGGTGTTGAAGGAGCTGTGATGGGCGTCGACTTCGCGATAGAAGCCCGTGATCTGGGGGTGCGCTTCCGCCGTGGCCGCCGTGGCGGCCGCAATCTCAAGGACCTGTTCGCCGGGCGCTCGCGTCGCAGCCGGCCGGGGGAGTTCTGGGCGCTCAAAGATGTCTCGTTCACCGTGCGCCCCGGTGAGGCGATCGGCGTCGTGGGTCGCAATGGTCAGGGCAAATCCACGCTGCTGAAGCTGGTCGCGGGGGTGCTGCTGCCCGACGTGGGGGAGGTCGTCGTGAACGGAGGTGTGGCGCCCCTCATCGAGATCACGGGCGGGTTCGTCGGCGACCTCACGGTGCGCGAGAACGTCTACCTGACGTCGGGGCTGCACGGGATGACGCGGGCGGAGGTGAGCCGTCGCTTCGACGGCATCATCGCGTTCGCCGAACTCGCCGACGCAGTGGACACCCCCTACAAGCACCTCTCCAGCGGAATGAAGGTACGACTGGCGTTCGCCGTCGTCTCCCAGCTCGAAGAGCCGATACTGCTGGTCGACGAAGTGCTGGCGGTCGGGGACAAAGCCTTCCGCGAGAAGTGCTACCGTCGCATCGACGAACTGCTCGCGCAGGGGCGCACGCTGTTCTTCGTCAGCCACAACGAGCGCGATCTGCGCCGCTTCTGCACGCGCGGCCTGTACCTGGACGGTGGGCGTCTGGTGATGGACGCGCCCATCGAGGAGGTGCTCGCGCGCTATGACGAGGACTACGGAACGCCGAAGCGCTGACGCTCAGCGGTCGCGGAACACCTCGCGCCACGACTGCTCGCCCGTGATCTCGGGCAGCGCGGCGCGGTACTGCGCCGACAGTCGTGGCCATTCCCGCCGCAGCCGGCGGTGCAGGCGTACGCTGTCCACCAGCATCCGGCGGTACTTGGCCCGGTCGCGGGTGTAGATGTTCTTCCCGGATCCGTCGGCGGCGCTCACCAGCGCGCTGTCGTAGCGGGGCAGGCGCCACCAGTGCGCGTCGTTCTTGCCGAACTCGACCTCGGGCATCGCCAGGTTCTCCGGGCGGGGCGCGTGCAGCCAGTGCGCGACGAGGGTCGACGCGGTGAACAGCCGCAGCCGCCAGCCGGTGGGGTTGTCGTAGTCGTTTCGCCGGGACCAGCGGAAGACCTGGCGACCGCGACGCGAGCGCAGCGGGACGCCGTCGTCCTTGTGCACGACCGTCTCGGGGAAGCTCGGAGCCAGTGCCCGGGCCTCCGGCATCGCCGTGGCCAGCGTCCGCGTCATGTGCGCAGGGCCGGAGAGCACGTCGCGCAGCGCCTTGTGCCGCAGCGCCACGGGGTAGTACTGCATCATCATCAGGTGCTTCAGGTCCACCCGACGGCTGTGCCGCAGCAGGGTTCCACCGCCCGGCGCGCGCGAGTGCAGCAAGCCGGCGACGATGCGGTTGCGCGCATGGAAGTAGGCCTGCCAGTCGATCGAGTCGTCCTTGCCGACCCAGGACACGTGCCAGAGGGCAGCGCCCGGCAGCGACACCGTGGGGTAGCCGGCGTCGCGTGCACGCAGGCAGAACTCCGCGTCGTCCCATTTGATGAAGGCCGGAAGCGACAGCCCGACGGCGCGGATGACCTCCACCGGGATGAGGCACATCCACCAGCCGTTGTAGTCGGCGTCCAGGCGCATGTGCAGCGTCGGCGACTGCCGCAGGTTCGCCACCGAGAAATCGTGCGGCATGCGCTCCTGGTAGAGCGTGCGCCACATGAACGGCTCGTCGTCGACGACCTCCGCCCACGCGTGCAGCTTGGCGCGATCGAGCAGGTCGAACATGTGGGCGCCCACGATCGTCGGCGTCGAGGCGTAGCGGCCGAAGACGATCGACCGGCGCAGCGACTCCGGCTCGATGCGCACGTCGTCGTCGAGCAGCTGGACGAAGTCGCTGTCGGGGCGGTCGAGGGTCTCGAGCATCGCGCGCGCGAATCCGCCCGAGCCGCCGAGGTTGGGTTGACGGATCACCTGGAGGGTGTCGCCGAGGGCGCCGGCGACCTCGTCGTAGCCCTCCTCGTCGGCGACCAGCTGCGTGCCTTGATCGATGAGGAAGACGCGGTCGACCAGCTCGAGGAGGTCTCCGGACTCGGAGAGGTCGCGCAGCGTCCCGACGCAGTAGTCCGGCTTGTTGTAGGTGGTGATGCCGATGGATGCCCGGCCCGCGCGGACCGGCTCCTGCTCGGTGGACCAGTCGGCCCCCTCGAAGACGGCATCCGTCTCGTCGGCGGCGATGTCGAACCAGATCCAGCCGCCGTCGCTGTACTGATCGAGTCGCAGCGTGAAGTGCGTGGTCGAGGAGCCGGTGACCTCGCGCGTCTCGATGCGCTGCTTCACGCCGGTGCCGTTTGAGCGGTAGACCAGGATGGTCGCCGGGCCGTCGGTGCGCACGGTCAGCGTCACGTCACGCACCGCGGTCCAGTGCTGCCAGTACGAGGCGGGGAACGCGTTGAAGTAGGTTCCGAACGACACCCGGCGGCCGGCGACGATGCGGGCGCGGTGGCGGCCGAGGATGTTGCCGAGCTGGGCGACCGAGCTGACCCGCACGGGCTCCTCATCGATCGACGTCCACGTCTCGGGGTCGACGTAGAGGGGGAGCAGGTCGGGATCCCGGTCCAAGGGCAGGACGGCGGTCTGAAGCACGTGAGCCACGAGGGGCCTCCTCGGTGTCAGTGGTCGGTCGGAGCGGAGACCGCGAGCGGAGGCATCGGCTTCCACGTGGCATCCTTGGCGATCTTGCGCCCGTCGCGGAGACCGCGGAACAGGTTCGACGTGCCACGGACGGTGTGCTCGACGAACAGCAGCCGGATGAGCTCCTTGCCGAAGGTCAGCGCGGTTCCGAGCCCGAACAGCACGGGCTGGTACACGCCCAGCGCCCGGTAGTACTGCTTCATATGACCGCGGTTGCGCATGATGTAGTACCGGTAGGCGTCGCTGGAGGCGTTCATGTGGCGGATGCCCATGTCCCACTGGCGGATCTCACGCGTGCGGCGCAGCACGAACTCGTCGACGATGACGGCGGTGGTCTTTCGCGAGGCCAGCCAGCCGTACATCTGGTCGTCCCAGTAGATGAAGAACCGCGGATCCGGCAGGCCGATCTGCGCGACGATGTCGCGGTGGATGAACATCCCCTCGAAGCAGCCGGAGTTCATCACCTTGTAGCCGGAGTCGTCGAATCCGGCAGGGGCGAAGGGGATCGGAATGGCCATCGACTCGGCGATGCGGTACTGCCAGTAGAACTCGCTGCCGTCGTAGTCGTAGCGCCGCCCCTGGATGGACTTGAACCGCGGGGCCCACGCGCCCATGCGGGCGAGGCCGTCGGGCATGACCTCGACGTCGTCGTCCATGAGCCAGATCCACGTCGATCCCAGCTCGTAGGCGATGCGCATCCCCTCGCTGAACCCGCCGGAGCCGCCGGTGTTGGTGTCCAGGCGCCGGTACACGATCTCGGTGCCGATGCCGTCGCGGAACGATTCGACGACGTCGGTGGTGTCATCGGTCGATGCGTTGTCGACGATGACGAGGTGACCGGGCTTGGGCTCCATGTTCGAGATGCTCTCGAGCAGCCGCGTCAGCAGGCCCGACCGGTTGTAGGTGACGACCGCGATCGTCGCCGAAGCGGGGTCGAAGGGCGCGGAGGCGGGGGCGTCGGGAACGGAGGGCATGGCGCGTCGATCCTACCCCGCCCCGCCCCGGGAGCCGTCTGGGAGGTCCACCGCCGGGGGGAGGTCGGTTCCTGCGGACGCCTCGTCGATGCGTTCGCGCCATGAGCGGGACTGTCCGGCCCGCAGCGCACACAGCGCGAGCATCAGCCAGCCGTAGCCGGAGAGGGTGAAGCTCTCGAACACCGAGTCGACCAGAAGCGCCACGAGGATCAGCGGTGTCCAGGCGTAGACGATCGATCGCCGCTCGCCGGCGACGACCCAGGAGCGCACGAAGGCGAGTCCCGCGAACACGGCGAACAGCACCAGCCCCACCCAGCCGACCTGGAGGAGCACGTCGAAATAGGCGTTCAGCGCCGAAAGGTGACCCTCGCGCAGGATGTAGTTGATGGTGCCGAACGGGAAGTCGTCGGTCCACGCGCCGGTCCAGCCCCACCCCTGGATGGGCCGCGCCCGCACGAACACCACGATCTGCGCCCACAGGTCGGAGCGGGTCGAGAAGTCGCGAGCGGCACCGATCCAGGCGATGATCGTGTGCCGCCCGAGGTAGGCCACGACGAGTCCGAGAGCGAGCGCGGCACCGAAGGCCCACTGCACCGAGAGGCGCCGCGCGGCGGGGGTGTGCCGCACGACGGCGAGCGCGCCGGTGGCGGTGGCCACGGCGACCGCCAGCACGAGCACGGTGGGGGAGTCCGACAGCGCCGCCAGCGAGCCGGCCAGCACGGCGGAGTACAGCGACACCCCCGGTCGCACCGAAAGGGTGCGGTACTCCACCAGGAAGGTGATGAGGGCCAGCACCGCGACGAACCCGAGCGAGTTGCGGGTGCCGAAAATGCCCTCGATCGGTCCCAGCTGGGCGATGTTCCCCTCGACGCCGATGAAGTTCAGGGGCATGTCGAGCAGGATGCCGGAGAGGATCTCGAGCGCCAGCGACACCGTCAGCAGCACGCGCATCACATCGCCCAGGGCGCGGGCGGTCTGGAGGGTGTCGCGCACATGGCCGATGACGACGGCGATGAACGCCAGTCCCGTCATACCGAGCCATGCCGCGATCGTGCCGGCGGCATCCTGGCTCCACGACACGCTCGCCAGCAGCCACAGGAGGAAGACGATCAGGGTGGTGGGCGCCAGGCGCAGCGCGGAGAGCTCGCGGCGACGCGCGGCGAGGATCGCCGCCCCCACGATGCAGAGCCCCCCGATGATCGTGAGGTAGGTCACGCGGCCGGAGAGCCGCTCGATCACATAGCCGGCGAACACGGCCCCGAGCGCGGCGTGGGTGTAGGCGCTGGCCATCGCGGCCGATGCCAGCAGTCCCGCCGGTCCTCGCCCGCCGGCGAGCGGGATGAGGCCGGTCATGCCGCCCGCGGCGGCAGGTCGCCGCGCTCGTGCGCGAACGTCTGCTCGGCGGGACCGACGCCGACCAGCGGCGCCTGCTTGACCTTGAAGGCGAACAGCACCACCGCCATCCAGCCCCACAGCACCAGCGGACCGGACTCGGCCAACCCCTGCACCAGCAGCACAGCGCCGGTCAGCGTCGGCAGCAGCGTGAGCGGCGAGTAGGGGCGGTCGGCGCGCAGATCCCAGCGGGGCCGGTCCACGGCGAAGAACCAGGACCGCCAGATGAACGCCAGGTAGGTCGTCGCCAAGAGCACGACGCCGATCACGCCCAGTTGCATGAAGACGTCGATCCACATGTTGTGGGCCTGCAGCACCGAGACGCCGTGGTCGATGATCCACCCGTCGAACGCCGGATCCCAGGGGAGCCAGGGCGAGGCGAAGCCCCATCCCGCGACGGGGCGCTCCGCGGCGCGCTCGAGCACGCTCTGCCAGATGCCCTCGCGGCCGGTGAGGTCGGCGGTGCGGCCCAGCAGCCCGAACACCACATCCCGCAGCAGCCAGGCGGCGGCCAGGCCGCCCAGGGCGACGGCCGCGTACACGATGTAGTACCGGGTGCGCTCGCCGGGGCGACGGGTGGTGCGCATGATCAGCACCGTGATGAGCACCACGACGACCATGAGCGCCGCCAGGTAGGCGGTGGCGGAGTCGGCGCGCAGGAACAGGAACGCCGCGGCGGCGATCCACCCCCAGAGGAGGGCGCGGTGCGGCACGCGGGCGGCGTAGCGCACGGCGAACACGATGATCGCGAACAGGGCGGCGTACGCGAGCGGGTTGGCACTGCCGAAGATGCCCTGGATGCGGCCGCCGTCGAACAGGTTGTCGCGCGACCAGTAGACGATCGGGTCGGGTGCGGGAGTCAGCGGGATCACGAACCGCGGAAGGACCGGGCCGCCCACGAACAGCGACACCCACAATTCGAACGCGAGCGAGAGGACCACGACCCACTTGAACGCCGTCGACAGGGCGCGCACCAGTTCGGGCCACGTGAGGATCGCGCCGACGAAGAGCGCCTGGAAGGTCGTCACCGCGAGGAGCGCCAGCGTGAGCGCGGTGGTCTCCGGCCAGGCGGTCCACAGCAGCGACAGCGCCGCGAAGGCGACGTAGGCCAGGGCGAACCAGGGGAGGCGTCGCCACTGCACGATGGGCCGCGCCACGACCCAGACCGCGGCCGACACGACGACCGTGGCCACCCCGATCACGGCGGCGACGGTCTCGCCGAAGGCCAGCACCAGAGCGGTGCCGCAGATCGTGGTCAGCAGCACGAGCACCGCCCACGCCCGCACCAGCAGCACCCCGGTCCGCTCACGCGCAGGGGCCGCCGGGGGCGCGGCGACCGGATGCGTGGTGTGGACGGCCATGGTGTGTTCAGGCTACCGCTCGCCACTTCGCGTGCAGCGCGGGCGCGCGCGTAGGCTGGCGCCGTGCTGGTCCCGATCTTCAACAGCCCCCGCGACTACGCCTGGGGGTCGCCCACGCTCCTGCCCGACCTGACCGGCCGGCCGCCCACCGGTGCCCCGGAGGCGGAGATCTGGTACGGCGACCACGCCGGCAGCCCCAGCACCGTGGTCGACGGCTCCGGCCGCACGCTCGACCAATGGCTGCGGGCGCACGGCGAAGCCCCGCTTCCGTTCCTGATGAAGCTGCTGGCTGCCGGCTCGTCGCTGTCGATCCAGGTCCACCCTTCGAAGGAGCAGGCCGGCGCGGGGTTCGGTCGTGAAGAGGCATCCGGTGTTCCGAGGGATGCCGCTGAGCGCACCTACCGCGACGACAACCACAAGCCGGAGATCATCGTCGCGCTCAGCGACGTGTTCCGCGCGCTCGTCGGGCTGCGGCCCCTCGCGCAGACCCGCACGCTGCTCGCGGCGCTCGGCGACCGTCCCGGCATCGCGGCGCTGATGGCGCACCTCGACAGCTCGGCCGACGATGGAGAGGCGCTGCGGGGGACGCTGGAGTGGCTGCTCACCGCGGGGGCGCAGGAGACGGTCGACGACGTCTGCGCCGCCGTGCGCACCACCGAGGTGCCCGGCTTCGCGCCGGAACTGGCCGTGTACCGCCGCATCGCCGACGAGTTCCCCGGAGACGCCGGGGTGGTCGTCGCGGTGCTGATGAATGTCGTCGAACTGCGCCGCGGCGAGGCGCTGTTCGCCCCCGCCGGCGTGCTCCACTCCTATCAGGACGGACTGGGGGTGGAGGTGATGGCGGCCAGCGACAACGTGCTGCGCGGCGGTCTCACCCCGAAGCACATCGACGTGCCCGAGCTGATGCGGGTCGTCGACACCACCCCCGCGCCCGTCCCCGTCCTCGTGCCCGCCGATGGTCGGTACGACGTCGGCATCCCCGACTTCGCGGTGCTTCGTGTGGCCGTCCAGGGGTCCACGCGTGTGGACGTGCGTCCGCCGGCCATCGCCCTCGTGGTCAGCGGCGAGGTGACGGTATCGGGCGCTGCAGGGGAATCCCATCGCCTGCAGCCGGCTCACGCCGTCTTCGCCGACACCGCCGAGCGCACGCTGCTCCTCTCCGGCGACGGCGAGGTCTTCATCGCCCAACCCGGGTCCCGTTGACGCCGGATCGGATTCGCGACACGCCGAGGCGACACGCCGAGGAGTCGCAAGAAGATTGAAGCGACGGTTGAGGGTTTACGATCTGCGACTTGACCGCAGCGAATCACACCGGTGTAATTAGGTGTCAGCACACACGGTGCACGGATTCGGCAGGCGGGGGACGAGATGACTGGTTCGCAGTATCGCTCGGGCGTTCCCGACAACTGGTTCGTCGACCCGGTGCAGCTCGGTGTGCCCGGTGTGCGCCGTGCGGTCGAGGCAGACGACGACGGCGCCCTCGCGTGGCAGACCGACGCCCTGTGCTCGCAGACCGACCCCGAGGCGTTCTTCCCCGAGAAGGGCGGCTCGACCCGCGACGCCAAGCGCATCTGCGCCTCGTGCGACGTGCGCACCGAGTGCCTGGAGTACGCGCTGCACAATGACGAGCGGTTCGGGATCTGGGGCGGGCTGAGCGAGCGCGAACGTCGCAAGCTCAAGCGACAGGCCTCCTGAGCCGATCCGTCCGACCTGCGCGCGGCGCACCGGCATGCCGGTGACACGCGCATAGGCTTTCTCCGTCATGCCCGCCCGAGTTCACGCCATCCTCGTCGTGCGCCCCGACGGTCGCACTCCCGCCGCGTTCCACCTGCGGCGCACGCTCGCGGCCCTCGACGCGCAGACGCGCCCCGTCGACGCCCTCACGATCGTGCTCTGCGGGGAAGACGACAACCTGCGCCAGATCGCGGCGGACTCGCGCGCCGAGGGTGTGATCTCAGCCCCGCGCACGACCCGCTACGCGGAGGCCGCTGCGCTGGCCACGCACCGCGTGCAGGGCGACGCGGTGTGGCTGCTCGCGCAGGACACCGCACCCGAGCCCCCCGCCCTCGCACGCCTCGCCGGCGCGCTCGAGCTGGCACCCTCGGTCGCGTTCGCCGCACCCAAGCTCGTGCGGTGGGACGACCGCGGCGAGATCGTCTCGCTGGGGGTGTCGATGACCACCCTCGGGCGCACCGTCGGCCTCGCCGACGGCCAGCTCGATCAAGGGCAGCACGATGCCGGACAGGACGTGCTGGCCGCCGACGTCCGCGCCATCCTGGTGCGCACCGCCCTGTGGCGAGAGCTGCGCGGGCTCGACCGCGGGCTCTCGGGAGCGGACGAGGGCCTCGATCTGGGCGTGCGCGCCCGCCTCGCCGGGGGCCGCGTCACCCTCGTCCCCTCGGCGCTGGTCGCCGTCGCCGGCGACGGCGTAGCCGGCCTCCCGGAGGTCTACGGGTCGCGTCGACGCCTGCGACGCGTCTTCTCCGCGCGCACGGCTCAGCTGCACCGCAGGCTCGTCTATGCGCCGGCGGCCGCACTGCCGCTGCAGTGGCTGGCGATCCTGCCGATCGCGCTGTGGCGCAGCATCGTGCACCTCATCGCGAAGCAGCCGGGTCAGGTCTGGCCGGAATGGGCCGCGGCGGTCACCGCCATGGCGCGCATCCCCGCCGTCGCCCGGGCGCGCAGCGGCATCCGTCGCACCCGTCGGGTGTCGTGGCAGGCCCTGGCGCCGTTGCGGACCGGCCGCGCTGACCTGCGCACCAACCTCGCCCTCACGGACGAGTCCGATCGTCTCGCCGACGCGCGCCGCACCGAGCTGCGGTTCTTCAGCGGCGGCGGCGCGTGGGCCGTGCTCGCCGCGCTCGTGGTGTCGGTCGCGTCGTTCCCGGCGCTGCTGGCGTGGCCGGTGCTGGGCGGCGGCGCCCTCGCGCCCCTGCGGGAGACCGTGACCCAGCTGTGGGCGGATGCCGCCTACGGTCAGCGCGCGCTGGGGCTCGACACCGTCGCGGCCGCCGACCCGTTCGCCGGCGTCGTCGCCCTCATCGGAACGATGTCGCCCGCCGCCCCCTCGCAGGCGCTCGTCGTGCTGTGGGTGCTCGCGCTGCCGCTAGCGGTGCTGGGCGGGTGGTTCGCCGCGACGCGGGTGACCGACCGCTCGCTGCTGCGCATCACCGGCGGCGTGGCCTGGGCGCTGGCGCCGGCATTCCTCGCCGCGCTCGTGCAGCCGCGTCCGGCGGCCGTCGTCGCCCACCTGCTGTTGCCATGGCTGTTCTACGCCGGCTCTGTCGCTCATCGGTCGTGGGCCTCGTCGGGCGTCGCCTCGCTCGTGCTGGCGGGCGTCGTCGCCGCGGCACCCTCGCTCGTGCCCGCGCTGCTCGCGCTGTGGCTGATCGCGCTCGCCATCGCCGCGGTGAGCGCCAGCGGCCGCGGCGCGGCGCGTGTCGCCTGGCTCGTCGTGCCGGCGGCGGCGATGAGCGCACCGCTGGTCTGGCAGCAGCTCTCCGCAGGCAACCCGTGGGGGCTGCTCGCCGACCCCGGCGTGCCCTGGGCCGGCCCGGTCGCCGCGGCCGACGCCGCAGGCCGAGCGCTGCTGGCGGCCGGATTCCCCACGGCCGATCCCGGTGGATGGGGACAGTTCTCGGGGGGCCCGGTGTGGTGGGTGCCCCTGCTGGTCGCCCTTCCCGCTGTGCTCGCCCTCATCGCGCCGCTGACGGTGCGGTGGCCTGCCGGCATCGTCCTGCTGACGGTGGCGGCGCTCGGCATCGCGACGGCCTTCGCCGCTGTCGCCGTGTCGGTCGCCGTGACCGCCGGCGCCCAGCCCGTCGTGGTCTGGCCCGGCGCCGGGCTCAGCCTGGCGTGGCTCGGCGTGATCGCCGCCGCCCTGGTCACCCTCGACGTCGTCCCGGCCGCCTCCGCGGCGCGGGCCATGGCGGCCACGGCCGTCATGGCAGCGCTGGCGGTGTGCGCCGTTCCGGCGCTGACGGCGCAGACCCGTGACGCGGCGGCGCTGCGGGAGGGGTCGGCGAGCACCCTGCCGGCGTACGTGGCGGCGGAGGGACGGGGATCGCCGTCGCTCGGCACGATCGTGCTGGCGCCGCTGGACGACGGGTCCGTCGCCGCGGAGGTCGTGTGGGGGGCGAGTGAGACCCTCGGCGGGCAGAGCACGGTGCAGAGCACCCGGATCGCACCGACCGCCGCCGACCGTGAGACGGCGGAGCTGGTGGCCGACCTCGTCACCGATGCCGCCGACGACCCGGTCGCACCGCTGGCGGAGCGCGGCATCGCCTTCGTGCTCCTCGCCCCGGCGTCGGACGTGGCCACCGAGGCGGCGCAGTCGCTGCGCCGCACGGCGGCGATCGCGCTGGATCAGCGCAACCGCCTCGAGCCGGTGGGGGAGACCGCGCGGGGGTCGCTCTGGCGGATCTCCGGTGAGATCACCCCCCGCGCCGACGCGTCCGCTGTCACCGTCGCGACGGCGCGGAGCATCGCGATGGGGCAGCTGGTCGTGCTCACGATCGCCCTGCTGCTGGCGATCCCCACCTCCCAGACCCGCCGGGATGCCCGCCGGGTGCCGCGGGTCGTGGGACTGCGTGCCGGGGAGGGACGATGACCACTACCTTCCGCTGGGCGACCAGCGCCCGCCTCGCGGGCGGCACGCTGGCCGCCGTCGCCCTCGTGGCCGGCACCGTGACCGCCGCCGCCGTCGCCTGGCCGTCCCACGATCGCGCGCCGATCAGCGTCGTGGCCAACCCTGCGCCCTCCGAATCCGTGCTCGCCTGCCCCGGCGGACTGCTGGCCATCGGCCGCGACGCGGGCATCGCCGGCGCGATCGATCTCGCCGCCGGCGCCACGACCGTCGCCGGATCCGGCGCCGGTCAGCCGCCGTTCGCCGAGGCCGCCCTCGTCGTCCCGCAGGTCGCCGGCTCCACGCCTCCCTCCTTCGCCGCGCCGCCGGCGGGGGAGACCCGCACCGACCTCGCAGCGGCATCGTCCGCGGAGGTGGCGGAGGAGGACCTCTCCGGCTTCGCCGCGGCATCCTGCGCCCCGCCCCTGCTGGAATCGTGGATCGTCGGAGGCGCGGCATCCACCGGCTCGTCGGGACTGCTGCTGCTGGCCAACCCGGGTGAGGTGCCCGCCACCGTGCAGGTGACCTCCTACGGGGCAGCCGGTGCGCAGAACCCGCCGGCCGGTGCGCTGGTCGTCGCGCCGGGCACACAGCGCATCGTGCCGCTGGCGGCGCTCGCCCGCGGCGAAGAGGCCCCCATCCTGCACATCGTCTCGACCGGCGCGCCGGTGCAGGCCAGTCTGCAGGCCAGCATCACCCGCACTCTGCTGGCCGGCGGCGTCGACCAGATCGGCGCTCAGCTCGCCCCCGAGCGGCGCGTGGTGATCCCCGGGCTGGCGGTCACCGCGGAGCCCGGCCCCGAGGGCGCGTCCGACCCGGCGACGATCCTGAGGCTGCTGTCCCCGACGGTGTCGACGACGGCGACCGTCGCGGTGCGCGCGGACGGGCGCGACGTGGAGACACGAGAGGTGCCGCTGGAGGCGGGACTGCCCCTTGAGCTCGACCTCGGCGGGCTGCCGGCGGGGTCGTACACGGTGGACGTCGATGCCGGCGCAGCCGTGGTCGGGGCGGTGTGGACGACCACCGGGTTCGGTGACGGGGACGACTTCGGCTGGCACGTCGCTGCACCCCGGCTGGACGGGGCTGCGCTCCTGGCTGTCGCCCCAGGGCCGTCGCCGACACTGGCGGTGGCGAACCCCGGCGGGGAAGCGGTCACCGTCGCCCTGGTCGCCGAGGCGGGTGCCGGTGCCGCACGCGAGATCACCGTCGCCGCCGGTGGCGAGACGCGCATCGCTGTGGATCCGGGGGCCGTCTACCGACTGGACCCCACGGGGCCCGTGCATGCCGCGGTGGGCTTCACCGGCGAGGGAGCGGTCGCGGCCTATGCCGTGTGGCCCGCCGACGCCGCGGCGTCGCCGCTGGTCGTCCACCCCTGACCCCGCCCGGGGCCAGCCGCGGCGCGGTCGGTCGCTCTCCCTGCCGCCGGCCGCCCGTGCCGTGCCTGCCGTGCGCCGCCCGGCGCTCGCGGCGGCGACACCCGCTTAGGATGAGGGCATGATGCGTCGTCGGACCCGCAGCGCGACCGTCGCCCGACCCCGCCCCGCGCGCCACGGCCGGCACGGCCGCGAGGGTCGCAGCCCGGTCGTCCGGCCGCCGCTGCCGCCCCTGGACAGCCGCGTCGAGCGGTTCGACCTGGCCGTGGGAGCCGCTGCCGAGTTCCTGCGCAGCGCGTGGGAAGACCTCCGGGACGTGCGCTTCGAGATCGGCGAGATGCCCGACGTCCCGGATGCCGACGGCATCCCGCGCTGGCACGTGGTGCCCGAACAGAAGCGCATCATCCTGTACCGACTGCCGATCGAGCGGCTGAGCCGGCCGCACCGCGAGGACGAGCTGCACCGCCGCATGATCATCGAGAGCACCGTCTTCCGCGCCGCTGCGGAGTACCTCGACAAGGATCCCTGGGACCTCGGACCCGAGCGGTTCCGCTTCTTCTGAGCACCCCGCGCGGCATCCATCCGTCGTCGTCCGTCGGCATTAGCGTGGACCCGATGCGCGAGAGACTGTGTTCCAAGGTGGGCTGCGCCCGCGAGGCCGTCACGACGCTGACGTTCGACTACGGCGATCAGATGGCCGCCCTCGGACCCCTCGGCGCGGGCGGCGATCCGCACGCGCACGACCTGTGCGCCATCCACACCGACCGGCTGTCGGTCCCCAAGGGGTGGGTCGTCGTGCGGCATGAGACGCTGCGCGTCTGAGCCGGATCCCGGCGGGCCCCTGCGTGGCACAATGACGGCATGCCGACCCAGACGCCCGCTCTCCGTCACGCCATCGCCGATCTCTCCCTCGCCGAGGCCGGCCGCCATCAGCTGAGGCTGGCCGAGAACGAGATGCCGGGGCTCATGGCGCTGCGGGAGGAGTTCGGCCCCACCCGCCCGCTGGCCGGCGCACGCATCGCCGGATCCCTGCACATGACGGTGCAGACCGCCGTGCTGATCGAGACGCTCGTCGCCCTCGGCGCCCACGTGCGCTGGGCGAGCTGCAACATCTTCTCCACGCAGGACGAGGCGGCCGCCGCCGTCGTCGTCGGACCCGACGGCACCGTCGACGAGCCCCGCGGCGTCCCCGTGTTCGCGTGGAAGGGCGAGACGCTCGAGGAGTATTGGGACCTCGCCGACCGTATCTTCGACTGGAGCGACGAGGGCTTCGACGGCCCCAACCTCATCCTCGACGACGGAGGCGACGCGACGCTGCTCGTGCACAAGGGGGTCGCCTTCGAGAAGGCCGGGGGAGTGCCGGATGCCGCGCCCGACGACCCCGCGGAGTACCGGGTCGTCCTCGACGTGCTGCGGCGCAGCCTCGCCCGCGACCCGCAGCGGTTCACCCGCATGGCAGAAGGCCTCCTCGGGGTGACGGAGGAGACCACGACGGGGGTGCACCGGCTGTACGAGCTCGCGGCATCCGGTGATCTGCTCTTTCCGGCCATCAACGTCAACGACTCGGTGACGAAGTCCAAGTTCGACAACAAATACGGCATCCGCCACTCGCTGCCCGACGGGCTCAACCGTGCCACCGACGTGCTGATCGGCGGCAAGGTCGCGTTCGTCTGCGGGTACGGCGACGTCGGCAAGGGCGCCGCCGAGGCGCTGCGCGGGCAGGGTGCCCGCGTCATCGTCAGCGAGGTCGACCCCATCTGCGCGCTGCAGGCCGCGATGGACGGCTACCAGGTGGCGCGCCTGGCCGACGTCGCGGACCAGGTGGACATCCTCATCACCGGCACCGGCAACAAGGACGTCGTCACCGTCGAGGACCTCCTCTCGCTCAAGCACCTCGCCGTCGTCGGCAACGTGGGGCACTTCGACAACGAGATCGACATGGCGGGACTCGAGGCGCTGCCGGGGGCTCAGCGCGTGGAGATCAAGCCGCAGGTGCACGAGTGGCGACTGCCGACGGGCCGCAGCGTGCTCGTGCTCAGCGAGGGACGGCTGATGAACCTCGGCAACGCCACCGGGCATCCGTCCTTCGTCATGAGCGCGTCGTTCACGAACCAGGTGCTGGCCCAGATCGAGCTGTTCACGCGGCGCGATGTCTACGCGACGGCGGTGCACACCCTGCCCAAGCACCTCGACGAGAAGGTGGCGCGGCTGCACCTCGATGCCCTGGGTGTGCAGTTGACCACCCTCACCCCCGCGCAGGCCGCCTACATCGGCGTGCCGGTCGAGGGCCCCTACAAGCTGGACCACTACCGCTATTGACCGCCGTGCTCGCGCTCGCGCCCGGGCGTCGCGCCCCGGCGCTGAAACGCGCCGCTCCGGTGTCGCGTGTGGTGGGTGGGGTGCCCGCGCACCGTGCGGAAGCGACACTCGAGCGGCGCCGGGCCGCCGCGCCCGTGCCGCCGCGCCCCCTCCCTGAAACGCGCCGCTCCGGTGTCGCGTGTGGTGGGTGGCGTGCCCGCGCACTGTGCGGAAGCGACACTCGAGCGGCGCCGGGCGTCGGCGTGTGCCGCAAGCGCGCTGCTCCGGTGTCGCGTGTGGTGGGTGAGGTCACCGCGCACTGTGCGGAAGTGACACTCGAGCGGCCCGCCGGGCGCTGCCCGCCGGGCGCTGCGGGGCAGGCGAGGCGGGCACGCGCCGCGGGCGGGCACGCGGGGCGGGGTCAGCGCTGCGGGAACCCCCGCGGGGCGCCGGTGACTCCGGAGGTGAGCGCCGCCGTGCGCTCGTCCTCGCCGCGCAGGGCGCGCAGCTCCCGCTCGCGCCGGAGGGCGATGACGCCCAGCAGCAGCGTCTCCGGATCGGCCGCCGGGACGGGGGAGATGAACGTGCTGGCCTCGCCGGCGAGGGCGGCAGCAGTGCGTGCGCGCGCCGCGGGATCGAGGTCCCCGGCCTGCCGCACGAACTGGCTGATGCGGCGCGCGGTGCGGTCGGGCAGCGGCCCCACATCGGCGATGGCGGCCCAGCCCGCCAGTGCCGGCGGCACGCCCGGCGGCTCCGGCGGCAGTCGCGGGGCGCGGGTGCGCTCGCTGTAGGTGCCGGCCAGCAGATCGCCGAGCCGCTCCGCCCGAGGGGTGAACACCGCGACGATGCCGGCGACGGCGCCGAGGGTGAACCAGAGCTCGAACACCCCCACCAGCGCCCGGATGAACGCCTGCCGGAACCCCGACGCCCCGCCGTCGACGCGCACGATGCGCCCTCCGACCACGAGCTTGCCGAGGCTGCGCCCGCGCGTGGCCGTCTCCACCACGGTGGGGAGGACGACCGTCACCAGCACGAGCACCGTGATGGTCAACGCCGGCGACAGAGCTGCGTTCAGCAGGCTCTGCCCGGCGATCCACGACGTGACACCGGCCAGCAGCAGGAACAGCGCCACGCCGGCCAGCATGTCGATGAGCACACCGAGCGCCCGCAGGAAGTACCCGACGGGTTGCACGTCCAGCGCCACCGCCTCGCCGGTGAGGATCTCGTCCTGGTGGATCTCCACGGCGGGCCCGGGCGTCGGCATGGCTACAGTGAATCACATGGATGCCGACGCCCTCACCGCCGCCCGGCGCCAGGAGTGGGCGCGGCTCGAGGAACTCGGCCGCCGTGGGCGTCTCAGCGGGGCGGAGGCCGACGAACTGGTCACCCGCTACCGGGCGGCCTCGGCGGACCTCGCCGAGCTGAAGACCTCCGCCGGCCGCACGCCCGAGGGTGACTACCTGTCGACGCTGCTGTCGCGGGCGCGGCTGCGCCTGACGGGCACCCCTGACAACGTGCTGCGGCAGGTGCCGAGGTTCTTCCTGCAGCAGCTTCCGGCGGCGCTGTACCGGTTGCGGTACACGACGCTCGCCATCGCCGTGGGGTGCATCGTCATCGCGGCGATCGTCGCGACGTGGGTGGCGGGGGATCCGGCGGCGCTGGCGGCGCTGGGCTCCCAGGCGCAGCTGGAGCAGTATGCCGAGAACGACTTCACGCAGTACTACAGCGAGAACCCGGCCGCCGTCTTCGCCGGCACCGTCTGGACCAACAACGCCTGGATCGCCGCACAGTGCGTGCTGTTCGGCATCACAGGCCTCTGGCCGGTGATGGTGCTGATCCAGAACGCCGTGGGGGTGGGGACCGCCGCCGCCGTGCTCTTCGCCTTCGATCGGGGCGACATCTTCCTGCTGCACATCGCTCCGCACGGTCTGCTGGAGCTCACCTGCATCTTCGTCGCCGGCGCCGCGGGTCTGCACATCTTCTGGGCGTGGGTCGCCCCGGGCCCGCGAGGGCGGGGCGAAGCGCTCGCCGCCGCCGGGCGGTCGCTGGCCACGGTGGCGATCGGCCTCGTCTTCGCGCTCGCCGTCGCGGGGCTCATCGAGGGTTTCGTCACCGCCCAGCCGTGGCCGTGGCCGCTGAAGATCGGCATCGGCGCCGCCGCGCTGGGGCTGTTCCTGACCTACATGCTCCTGGTCGGTGGCCGGGCGTCCCGGCGGGGCGCGACGGGCGATCTCACCGAGTACGAAAGCGGCACACCCCGCCTGGTGGCCGGCTGACGACGCCGCATCAGTTTTGAACAGATCAAAACAACGGCTAGGCTGGAGGGCATGACCTCCCCCCTTCACGACACGGATGCCGCTGCCGCGATCCGTGCCTCGGGGCTCCGGGTGACCGACTCGCGTCAGGCCGTCTACGCGGCTCTCGCAGCGCACCCCCATGCCAGCGCCGACGACGTGTTCGCCGAGGTCGCGGCCGGGGCGCCGCGTTCGAGTCGGCAGTCGGTCTACAACGCGCTGGGCGACTTCGCCGATGCGGGACTGGTGCGCCGCATCGAGCCCGCCGGGCGCCCCATGCTCTTCGAGCTGCGCGTCGCCGACAACCACCACCACCTCGTCTGCACCTCGTGCGGACGGGTCGAGGACGTGGACTGCACGGTGGGTCATGCCCCCTGCATGCACCCCTCCCAGACCCACGGGTTCGCGGTCACTTCCGCGGAAGTGACGTTCTGGGGTCGTTGCGACTCCTGCGCCGCGGCCTGATCCGCCCCCTCTCTCCAACCCGAACCAGCAAGTGGAAGGACCCCATGACCGACGACACCATCCCCGAGATCGGCGAAGACGCGACCGGCATCGACCAGTCCGT